>JAEWAK010000037.1 GCA_023391695.1 Bacillota bacterium | reverse complement strand
GCTGCAGTACAATCGTAATCGGAGATCTGAAGGAGATCAAGCAGTCCATGGATTACAACAAGCTGTTTGTGCAGCTGCCGGTTCGTATGCTGAAGGATATGGTTACCTATAAAGCAAAACTGCTTGGAATGAAAGTTATAACAGTCAGCGAAGCATACACCAGTGGATGCTCCGCCCTTGATATGGAGCCCGTCAGCAGAGAGTACTATAATAAGAACCGGCGAATCAAACGGGGACAGTTCCTTTCCGAGGCAGGGCTAACAATAAATGCGGACATCAATGGGAGCCTAAATATCTTAAGAAGATACCTTGCAACAAAAGAGATTCAAACATGTATTCCCAGACTGATAACATCGGCGAGGGATAAGGGTTGTGTGGACAACCCAGTGAAGTTAAGGGTTGCCTAGCTCAGCAGCGAGGTGGAAACTTAAATACAGCTACTTCACAGAAGCCTCCACTTCAAATCGTAGATTAAGTGGTGGGTAATTCACTGTTAATTACTGCCTATATTATATACCGGATGAGCGGCGGAGCTTACCCCTGCGTGAAAACAAATATAAAATAAGGCTGCCCAATACAACAAAAGCGATGATGACAATCAGGGCATGGAGGAAAAAAGTATCGGGCAGAATCGTTATGACCGGATCGGTAATGGGGTCAAATAACCAGTAATCATTACGGAAGAAGATTTTATGGAATATGACAAATACGGCATCAAAATTAACGGCACATCCAAGGGCTGCGATTGCCGGTATAACCAACACCGTAACCGAGGAAACGAGCAGGTAGCTCCGGTCCCTTTTTCTTTCCTTATAGATTATAATAATCAGGGCAGCGATCAGGGAAAGGAGTCCGATATAATAAAAAGAAATAAAAATATTTTTTACTTCAGAAAAATGCTGCAATCCGGAAGGAGAGGAAGGCAGAGTCGGAAACTTAAGCTCTCCTTTAAAAAAGGGTGAATTATAATCAATGAGGGCATTGTAATTATCAACAATGACCTGTTTATCAAGACCGGAAGTTTCCGCAATTTTTAAATGGGATATATCAAAATAATAAATAAACCTGAAATTAACGGCTGCAATCACGCCGATGGAAATAAATAATAATGTAAATACCAAACCGATTAAAATATCCGTTATTTTTAACCTTTTCATAGAATACTCCTTGTCCATAGTTATTTTTTTAACCTGTCCGCTTCGACAACTGCAAAAATGTGTCCGTAACTAATATACCGTGTTCGCAAGCTCTCATGGTATTGGCACTTCGTGCCAGAATGTGAACTCACTTTGTTCGGCGCCGGTATAATGTCTGCCGACATTATACCATATGCTTATTATTACAATCAATTAATTTTGTCATTCATTATATATCATCACAGCTGTTAATTCAATTAATTGTTTCACGACCACCCGGGACAACTACACCCGGAAGCTGGTCTTTTTTTGTATAATTTCCTTTGCACGTTTGTCCTGTATACCACCCTTGAGCCCTGTTTCATTATAAGGAGAAAGGGCGGTATATTTAAAAAAATTTAAAGGTAGCCAGCATGTATTCTGTTGGTTGATTCTTTCATTTCATTAAAAGATAACTAAAAACATAAACCCGATTCTAAAATTATTAGTAGAAATACATAATTGTTCTTGACAAAATTTTATATTATATATTATACTATTGTTAAGTTAAACGGTTAACATATGTTATGTTAAACATAATATACAAATAAAATATAAATGTTAAACAAAAAGATGTAATAATAGATAATTAAGGCGAGAAAAAATAATATATGATCTAGTTAAACGCATAACATATATACTGTTTCAAATTCTATTTTAAAATGTATCTAATCGAAATTAGAAATTCTGTTGCAAGGGGCAATGAGTTTACTAAAATACATTAAAAATTTTAAAAGGAGGATTTATGAGAAAGAAAACGGCTTTATTATTAACAGCAGCTTTGATGCTGGCATTACTTGGAGGGTGTACTCAACCGGTCCGGCAGGCTAATAATACACAGGACGCTGCGGTTTCAGAATCAGCCTCGGATTCAACGGACCAATGGGAATTGGCGGGAACAACACCCTATGAGCCATATCCGGAAGAAGTTATCTACAACATTGGCTTGCAGGTAAATGCAAGTGTTTCTTACCCGGAAGGCAGTAATGACAGCCCTGAAAACAACGGGTATTCAAGACTGTATAAGGACAAATTAAACATTCAGAACAAAAACGTATTTGAAGCTGTCGACGGCGATGACTATGACCAGAAAGTATCCATGGCAATTACGACCGGTGAGATTCCCGATATTATGAGTGTTGATTATGCAACTTTAAAAGAATTAATTGCAAATGATATGATTGAAGATCTTACAGAAAGCTATAACAATTGTGCCGGTGATCTTATGAAGGAGATTTACGCTTCCAATGATAATAAATCCCTTGATATGGCGACTTTTGACGGTAAGTTGTATGCAATTCCTGTAACTTCAATATCGGCAGGGCAGGAAATGTTATGGTTAAGAGGAGATTGGATGGATAAACTAAACCTCCCGGAACCAAAGACCATCGAGGATATAGAACACATATTACAGGAATTTGTTGACAAAGATCCGGGTAACAACGGAGCCGGCAAGACAGCAGGTCTTGTTCTTAATCCGGATATCTATTATGGCGGATATGCCCAGGCTTACCAGGCAAATAATATTTTTACCTATTTCGGAGCATATCCGGAACAATGGATTACGGATGAGGATGGAAACGCTGTTTACGGATCGGTACAGCCGGAGATGAAGCAGGGCTTACAGGTACTTGCCGACTGGTATAAGAAAGGTTTGATCGATCAGCAGGTCGCTGTCAGAACTTATGATGATATTACTGCCTTGGTAACTTCAGGGCAATGTGGTGCTTTATTCTGCGGCTGGTGGGCGCCATATACACTGGAGGCTTCTTATACTTTAAACAAGGATGCTGTCTGGAGAGCGTATATTATACCGGCAGGGGCTGACGGCAAAGTAACCATGTTTGCAGGAAATCCGAACCAGCATTATAAAGTCGTGAGAAAAGGATACGAACACCCGGAATTGTTGGTTAAGGCAGTTAATATTTCTTTGGATTATAACCAGGGAACTTCTTCCTATACGGACACAAGTGATATAGCGAAAGAATATCTGGACTATGTAAACCATGCATATGGAACAGATCCGATCGGAGGATTTGATTATTATAATGCCGCTGCATTAGCTTATGAACACATCAGTGAAGCAATTGAAGGGAAAAGAGATCCGAAGAATATGATTATGTATGAAAATACATTATATCAATCCTGTAAAAAGTATCTGGATACAATAGCAAAAGGTGAAAAACCGGATTCGACCGATTGGTTAAACTACAATGCCCGTATGGTTGCCAGTAAACTTATGTATGAAACTCCGGTAAACGTAATACAGCCTGTATTTTTCGATCAGACAGATTCTATGCCGCTGGCCTGGCCAAGTCTGCAGAAAATGGAAAGAGAGACCATGCTGAAAATCCTTACAAATGAAAAAAGCGTTGATTATTTTGATACTTTTGCAGAGGAATGGATGAAAGCCGGCGGAAAGCAGATTACGGAAGAAGTTAACGAAACATTGAAATAAAACCCAATCATGATTTTCATGGATTTGCGTGCCTGGTCATGTTAAGCCGGCATGTGGCGGAACAGGCGTAATATATAAAGTGATGGCATACAGGGATCCGCTTGAGTTCTGTATGCCATATTAAAAAAAGGCGGGTAGATAAAATGCATAAGTCAAAAAAACAATTATATTATCATGTCATGATGCTTCCTGGAATGATATTCTTGGCTGTTTTCTCCTTTGTGCCCATGTTTGGTATTGTAATGGCATTCCAGAATTATATTCCGGCAAAAGGCATTCTGAAATCGAAATGGGCAGGCTGGGATTATTTTAAGTTTATATTTACGATACCGGACAGCAAGCAGGTATTCCTTAACACAATTATAATTGCTTTAGGGAAGATGATACTGGGAGTAATCGTTCCGGTTTGCTTTGCTTTATTATTAAATGAAATCAGAGGAAAAATATTTAAGAAGTCGGTTCAGACAATTGTATATTTACCGCATTTTTTATCCTGGGTAGTATTAGCCGCGGTAGTCCAATATATATTCTCTTATGATGGGCCGGTCAATTCCGTGCTGGCCTTATTGCATATAAATCCCATTATGTTTATGGGAAGTAATAAATGGTTCCGGCCGATTATGATTCTTACGGAAACCTGGAAAGAGTTCGGTTACGGATCGATTATTTATCTTGCAGCTTTAACCGGGATCGATCCGGGGTTATATGAAGCAGCGGCAATTGACGGGGCAAACCGTTTAAAACGTTTGCTTCATATCACGTTACCGGGCATTTTGCCGATTATTCTGATTATGACAACCATGAGCCTTCCGAATATACTGAATGCAGGTTTTGACCAGATATTTAATCTGTATAATCCATTGGTATATGAAACGGGAGACATTATAGATACATATATTTACCGGGTAGGTATGTTACAAAGACAATATAGTCTTGCTACGGCAGTTGGTTTGATCAAATCGGTTGTTGGTGCGATTTTAATAGCATTTGCAAATAAACTTGTTACCACCTTCTCGGACCGCAGGATGTTTTAGCCGTAGAGCAGACCAATTAAGCTCACGTTGGAAGGGAGATAGGTTGAAAAATAAATTTTTCAACCGCAAGTTTGTGCTTGTGCACCACAAACTTGATATGCACAAAGAGCGTGCGCAAGAATAGAGGTTAGGTTGAAAAAACAAAAGCAGTTTTTTCAACATCCTGATTTGTACGTGCGCCAGAGCGCACAGATGGGAGTTAAAATGAAGACCCTGAAAAGAAAAAGATTACATATATCCGATATTCTCATCTATTTTGTAACATTTTTACTGATGCTGCTGTGCTTACTTCCGCTGATGAATGTAGCGGCAACCTCCTTCAGCAGCAGTGCTGCGGCAACAGCGGGTAAAGTAGGCATTTTGCCGGTAGATTTTACCTTGAATGCTTACCGTAAAATTCTGGATGACCACCAGTTCTGGAGATCGTTTCTGATATCCGTAGAACGTGTGATATTGGGAACTGCCCTTAATCTTTCGTTGGTTATTACCCTGGCTTACCCCTTATCAAAGAGCAGAAGAGAATTTTATGCACAGGGTATTTATATTAAATTTGTTTTATTTGCCATGCTGTTTAACGGGGGTATGGTTCCGCTGTTTATGGTAGTAAATAAACTGGGGCTGCTGAATACCATCTGGTCATTGGTGTTTCCGGGAGCAGTTGGTGTCGGGAATGTGATCCTGCTGATGAATTTCTTCCGGAGTGTGCCAAAATCGCTGGAAGAAGCGGCCGAGATGGACGGAGCGAACCCGGTACAGGTTTTGACTCATGTGTTTTTACCGGCATCGAAGCCCTGTCTTGCCACGATTTGCCTGTTTTGTATTGTGGGACATTGGAACGATTATTTCAGCGGGATTTTATACATTTCCAAAACCTCCAATTATCCGTTGCAGACATATATTCAGTTAATATCCGCTGCTTTTGATTTGTCGGAAGTAACGGATATTGAGAAACTGAAACAATATCTTTCGGTTTCGACACGAACGCTTAACTCTGCTAAAATCGTCATTTCGGTTATTCCTTTGCTGGTTATTTATCCGGCATTGCAGAGGTATTTTACAACTGGTCTTGTAGTAGGAGCAATTAAAGAATAAAAATTTAGTGACTATTCAGAAGAGCTTAAAAACACGCTCAGGTGACTGAAAAGCAATAAAAATTCTAAAGAAAAACACAGGAAAGTGCCGGCGCAGGATGGCAGGGAGGTAATGAATTGTATCAGTGGTTAGACAGTGTATATTCGGATGGATCAAAATATTATGTAAGCAATCCTTTTCCGAAGAAAGGCGAAACAATATCCCTTCGGTTGCGAATGCTTCATAATACCGATATTACCCATGTTTTGTTAAGAACGAAAGAATTTGGGGCAGAACGGCTTTATATGATGGAGATATTAAAAAAAGAGAAAGGGCTTATGTATTTCACTTGTGATGTAACGGTCAGAGAGGCTAGGCTGCATTACCAATTCTATTTGGTTGCAAAGGAGGCTATTTATTATTATACCCAATACCGGATCACAGATTATATACCGGATGAATCGAGGGATTTTACAATATTAGTCGATTATCAGAATCCGGACTGGGTGAATAAAAACGTATTTTATCAGATTTTCCCGGAACGGTTTTGTAACGGAAAACCGGAGCTCAGTGTAAAAGACGGGGAGTACACCTACCAGGGATATAAGACGATCCGGGTAAAAGACTGGAATACCCCTGCTGCGAAATGGGAAGAAGGACATGGACTGGATTTTTATGGCGGAGATCTGTATGGGATCTTAAGTAAATTGGATTATCTTCAGGAATTGGGAGTTACGGCAATCTATTTGAACCCAATCTTTGTATCCCCGTCCGTACATAAATATGACTGTATCGATTTTTTTCATGTAGATCCTCACCTTGGCGGAGATGAAGCACTGGTGCGGCTTTCCGAGGAACTGCATAAGAGAAATATGAAACTGCTTTTGGATATCTCAGTCAATCATACAAGTTCCGCAGGTAAATGGTTCAACCGTGATAATGAATTTTACGGAGAAAATGTGGGAGCATACAAGAATAAGGATTCCAAAGAGCGGGAATTTTATTTTTTCGACGGTGAGAATCGTTACGATACCTGGGCAGGCGTTCAGACAATGCCTAAGTTAAACTATACCTCAAAAGAATTGAGAAACAGGATTTATAAGAATTACGATTCTGTTTTAAAAAAGTGGATCCATGCTCCGTATCATATCGATGGCTGGAGATTTGACGTTGCAGATTGCATGGCGCGTAATGATACCGCCGATCTTTATCATGAAGTATGGAGAGAACTTCGCAGGGAATTAAAGAAGGAAAACCCGGACCTTTTGATCCTGGCAGAGGACTGGTCCGATTGTTCGGAAATGTTCCGGGGAGATGAATGGGATTCCGTAATGAATTATTTTGGATGTGCCAGGCCGATCCGTGAATTTCTGGGGGAGACGGATTTGTTTCATGAAAGAAATGATATCCTGAGGTCAGTACCCGTGCGGATGAAAGCAAGGCAGTTAAAGCAGCGGATACTTGGATTTTATTCCGGAATTCCGTTTTCCGTCCGTAACCAGTTATTTAATTTGTTAGGCAGCCATGATATGTCCAGATTATATAATAACAAACGGATTCACAGGCAGGAATATCGCGGTGCCGTTATGATGTTATTTACCTTACCGGGTGCACCGAATATATATTACGGGGATGAAATACTGCTGGACGGAAGAATTACGGATAATGAGGGGTTCCGCTATCCTATGAACTGGAGCCCGGAACCGGATGGAGAAACACAAAATAATTATCTGTTATATCAAAAACTGGCAAGGTTAAAGCAAAATTCGGAAGCTCTGAGTGACGGCGGCTTTTTTGTGGTTTTTGATGAAGAATATGTATTCGCATACGCAAGATTTACGGAAACAGAAGTTATTTTTGTCATCTGTTCCACGAGTGCCGGAGCGCAGGAAGTTTCATTGCCAATGGAATATTTTGGAATTGAAGCTGCGGCAGTAAAAGAGGATTATTTTGGTGAGGAGATCCATTCAAACATAGAGAATGGAAGGTTAAAATTTACAGTACCGGCACATCAAAGTTATTTGCTGCATATAAACCTTGAGTAATCAGGATGTTAAACTGCTTTTTATGGATGGAGTAAAAAGTGGTTTGATATAAAAGCGTGTAATCCATCGACACGCAAAACAAAGGAGAAAGCGTACGCTGTTCGTTAGAAACCTGGTACAGCATTGTGTAAATAACACTTAATTCAGTACCTGCTATTCGCGCCAGTGCCGCGTTGTCGGAAGAACGCGCAGACACCACTGCGCCTCCTTCCTCCGCCTTGCCCCGACACAAATATCAGGCACTGATATTAAGCATTATTTATGCAATGCTGTACTAGTGACGGAAACAAAATATAAATTATCAGGAGGTTCCTATGAGAAAGATGAAAAATTATTCAATGATCAAAGTAATATTTTCAACAATGACAGCAGTGTCACTTCTTGTTGCTACAAATTTCGTACCTCATTTCTTTCAGCCGGTACAGGCAGAATCGGGTTATGCGGCGAATCTTGGACCGGTGACCGCAAGGGATGTAGTTTATCAGATTATTACCGACCGTTTTTACGATGGAGATACCGGTAATAATATTCCGGAGGGTTTTAATTCAGCCTATTTTGACGGCACCGGCAGTAACTTAAATCATTATCAGGGGGGCGACTGGCAAGGCATTATGGATAAGATCCCATATCTAAAAAATATGGGTATAACGGCAGTCTGGATTACAGCACCATATAAAAACCGTGAAGAAGCTACCGTTAGCGGTAACAGCAGCTGGGTAGCCTATCATGGATATCATGTACGTAATTATTTTGCTACCAACGAACACTTTGGAACGCTGAATGAATTCAAAGAATTAAGAGATGCCCTTCATGCAAACGGTATAAAACTTGTAATTGATTTTGTCACAAATCATACCAGCGATACCCATGCAGACGGTAAATTATACGAACCGGATAAATCAGCGGATGGGAAATATGCCATTGGATCGGAAGGCAGGCCGTATGATGCGAACGGAGACGGTATTGTCGAAAATCTGGTAGCGGATCCGAATAATGATTATAACGGCTGGTTTCATCATCTTGGTAACCGTGCCGACAGTGAGACGGATGTTTTCAGCTATCGGAATAAAGATTTGGCAAATCTGGCGGATTTCTCCCAGGAGAATGCTCAGGTTGTATCCTATCTTGAGAGTGCGGTGGCATATTGGACCGGATTAGGCATTGACGGTATTCGCCATGATGCCACATTACATTTAAATCCGGCCTTTGTCCGTGGTTTGATGGATGCAACAAACAGCATATCGACAATCACAAACTTTGGTGAATTTTTTATTGGACGTCCCAGTGCAAAATACAGTGAATATATCAGTTTTCCAACAAGGACCGGGGTAAATAATCTCGACTTTGAATTTTATAACGCGGCTACCTCTGCTTTTGGCAGCTTTTCGACTACAATGAGTGATTTTGGGAATATGCTGCTCTATACATCCGCTGATTATGATTATGAGAATCAGACGGTAACCTTTCTGGATAATCACGATGTCAGCCGTTTCGGTTATATCCAGCCGAACCAAAAACCATATCATGCCGCTTTGGCTGTTTTATTGACATCAAGAGGTATTCCCAATATATATTATGGTACGGAACAATATGTAAATCCCGGTACGTCAAATAATGATGCCGGACGGATTTTCATGCAGACCTCTGCCGGTTTCAATGAAAATACTGCCGCATATAAGGTAATAGGTGAATTATCTGAATTAAGACAGGCCAATAATGCGGTAGCATTCGGTACAACGAATATTTTATTCAGCAATAATGACGTGCTGATTTTTGAACGCCAGTTTTTTGATGAATATGTAGTTGTCGCTGTTAACCGCCAACCGGACAAGTCTTATACGGTAACTGATTTAAAGACCAGCCTTCCGGCCGGAGATTACGCGGATACGCTTGGCGGATTATTATATGGCGACAGTATAAACGTCGGTACTTCCAATGCAGGAAATATGATTAACCGTTTGGAGTTACAGGGAGGCGAAGTTGATGTATGGTCCTATGATACGGGAAATGATTCTGCCGGTGCGCCGCGTATTGGTGATGTAGTTAATACCATGGGCAGGGCCGGACAGAAAGTGTATATTTCCGGCCAGGGACTTGGCGGATCTCCGGTGGTAGCTTTTGGTAAGGTTCAGGCAACGGTACTTTCAGCTGCGGATACCGAAGTAATTGCAGTAGTTCCGGGCGGTGCGGCTGCCGGTATGAATGATGTTACGGTGACAAATAACGGGGTAACAAGTAATGTATTTAAATATAATGTATTGACAGCGGATCAGAATCAGGTAATTTTCCATGTGAATGCACAGACTAATTATGGTGAAAATATTTATATAGTTGGCAGCATCCCGGAATTGGGTTCCTGGAATCCGGACAAAAGCACGGAAGCAATGCATTGCCCGAAATATCCGGAATGGTATTTGCCTGTCAGTGTACCGGCAGGTACCGCTTTTGAATTTAAATTCATTAAAAAAGATGCCAACGGAAATGTCACCTGGGAAAGTTCTTCAAATCGTGCATTTACCTCCAGTTCAGACAGTACGGGAGTTGTGGATACCAAGGTCTATACCTGGAGCCAGAATTAAACGGAGTAAGTATAATCAGGTTTATTAGACCGGGCGGATAGGTTGAAAAAGCAAAAGCAGATTTTTTCAACATCCTGATTTATAGGTGCGCTCTAGCGCACAGATGGGAGTTAAAACGAACCGTACTGCGAAAAGACAGATTGGAATATGTGAATAATCCGATGATAAACCGCCATGAGAAAAGACTCATGGCGGTATTTTAACCGGACAGGGAAATCCCCGTCTTGCTTTCCTGATGTCTGTTCTCATGAGAGCCTTAAAGACCTAAAAACATCGCAGCAGTTCTTGTTTCCAAGGCGTCTCCGGTCGAACCGAAACAGCCTTTCCGGCCGGACGGCACTGTATAATCCATAAATAATACTGGATTGAATGCTTTTCTATGGTATAATGTATTTAGAATGATTTTAATCGAACGAAAACGGAATATTAAGTTATTATACGGTTATGTACAACAGATGTATACAGTAGTTGTATCCCATTTGTTTGTTAAGATAGAGATAACCCAGGAGGTATAACTACGAAAATGAAGGATATAAAAAAACGTGCGACAATAAAAGACATTGCAGAGAAAACAGGCGTATCCGTAGCAACGGTTTCCAATGTTATAAATGGTATCAATAAAGTATCGGACGATACAAAAAGACTTATATTAAATACGATGGAAGAAATGGACTATAAGCCCAATCTCATAGCAAGAAGTCTAACAAACAGATATTCCAATATGATTGGTTTGCTGCTGCCTATAACGGAAACAGGTTCAGATGCCAGCCTGTTATTAAAAGAAAATCCTTTTTATGGAGAACTGATCAGCGGAGCAGAGTATAAGGCTACGGAATTAGACTATGATATTCTCATTAAAGGCGTCAGACCGGGACAAAGCTGCCGGGACTGGATTATAAAAAGAAACCTGGACGGGGCAATTTTTATCGGCAACTATACGGTTGTCATATCGGAAGAAATGAAAAAATTAGGCAGTGAACTTGTACTTATGGACGCCTATGATGACGGAACGAAATTACATCATAGTATAGGGATTGATGACAGGCAGGGCGGATATCTGGCAACAAAGTATTTATTGGAACTGGGACATCGCAATATAGCAATAGCCGCTTCCAATATAATGGTCGACGGTGCCATATACAGACGGTTCCTGGGTTATAAAAGTGCATTATCGGAGTATGGAATTACTGCCGACGGGCATTGGATATTCCAGGATGCCCTGACATTTGAAGGAGGATATCGCACAGGCTTAAATATATTAAAAAGCAGGGAAAAAATAAGTGCGGTTTTTGCTGTGGCAGATGCAGTCGCATTTGGAATAATAAAGGCATTTTATGACCAGGGGAAACAGATACCAAAAGATTTATCAATCGTAGGTTTTGATGATACGAAAGGATGTGAGTATAACAATCCGGGGTTAACGTCAGTCCATCAGCCCATTTATGAAAAAGGTATCGTGGCTGTTGAGACAATCATAGATGCAATACGCCGTAAAACCAGTGAAACAAAGCACATTATGCTGCCTGTTGAATTAAAGTTAAGAAAATCTGCCATGGAATATATGGAATATAATGATTAGAGCAGTATTGGGAAGTATAAAGGCAATAGACTATTATTGCTTTCGATTCAGGCCACGATAAATGCAGGAAGGGATATAATTCCTGGAAACCTCAGAATTTTTTTAGATATTTTATCCCTTCCCGGGTCTGCTTTGTGATTCAGGTAAAAAAAATAATTGAAATTCTAAGAAATGTATAGTAAACTAGAAACAGAATTTGTACGACTGGCGGAAAGTGGGAGTTCACCCACGGGGAGTACAAAACCGATAATAAGCCGACCGCCTGGGCAGCCTGAAGTAACCTTATATATGAAAATATATGGGATTTAACTCGGGTTACCCAGGCGGTTTTTCTATGTAATTCCATATCCGGTCCGAAATTGGAATAATTTGTACCGGAGTGGAAAACCATATCAAAACTTGGTAATGAACAATAGTTGAAAAGGAGATTAAACATGAGAGCGTTGATCAGTGTGTCGGACAAAACAGGAATTGTGGATTTTGCAAAGGAATTAACAGCCCTTGGCATTGAGATTATTTCTACGGGAGGGACCTACGGCAAATTAAAAGAAGCAGGGGTATCCGCCATAGAGATTTCGGAGCTGACAGGTTTTCCGGAATGCCTGGACGGCCGTGTTAAGACCCTGCATCCGGTTGTCCATGCGGGTTTACTGGCTATGAGGAGCAAGGCAGAACATATGAAGCAGCTGAAAGATTTGAATATTGAAACCATTGATATGGTTGTGGTAAATTTATATCCTTTTAAAGCCACCGTATTAAAAGAGGATGTCACCAGAGAGGAAGCGGTGGAAAATATCGATATCGGCGGGCCTACCATGCTCCGCTCGGCCGCTAAAAATTATCAGGATGTGGCAGTCATTGTAGATCCGGGTGATTATGCCGGGGTATTAAAGCAGTTAAAGGATAAGGGAGAAGTCTCCCTGGATACGAAATTCTACTTAATGCAGAAGGTATTTATGCATACTTCAAACTACGATACCATGATTGCCGATTATTTGAAGAAGCAGAGACAGGATCATGAACTGCCGGAAACCTTAACCCTGACCTATGAGAAGGTACAGGACATGAGATATGGGGAAAATCCTCACCAGAAAGCTGCTTTTTACCGTGAAATAGGCAGAAAAAAAGGCTCCATTACGGATGCGGTGCAGTTAAACGGAAAAGAACTCTCCTTTAATAATATCAATGATACCAACGGTGCCCTGGAATTATTAAAAGAATTTACGGAACCTACGGTAGTGGCCTGCAAACATGGCAATCCATGCGGGGTCGGCAGTGCGGATTCGATTTTGGAGGCCTGGACGAAGGCTTTCTGTGCGGACAAGGTATCCATATACGGAGGTATTGTCGTAGTTAACCGGGAGGTTACCTTGGAACTGGCGGAGGAGATGAAAAATGTCTTTCTGGAAGTAATTGTAGCTCCCGGATATGATAAAGAAGCCCTTGCCGTATTACAGGCCAAGAAAAATGTCCGTGTGCTGGAATTAAAAGATATCCATGTACCCCAGGATGAAAACGCATATGATTTAAAGAAAGTAAACGGCGGTTTGATCGTCCAGACCATTGACAGTAAATTACTGGTTGAAGAGGAGTTAAAGGTTGTGACAGACCGTGTACCGACAGAGAAGGAGATGGAAGACCTGTTATTTGCCTGGAAGGTCGTAAAATTCGTTAAATCCAACGGTATCGCCCTGGCAAAAGATAAGCAGAGCATTGGGATCGGACCGGGACAGGTGAACCGTGTATGGTCCACAAGGCAGAGTATGGAGCATGCGGCCGAATTAATTAATACAGAGGCAACGAAAGGAGCTGTACTGGCTTCCGATGCTTTTTTCCCGTTTGATGACTGTGTGGAAGCAGCCCATCAGGGTGGAATTACCGCAATTATACAGCCGGGCGGTTCCATCCGGGATGAGGATTCCATAAAGAAATGCAACGACTATGGAATCGCCATGATATTTACCGGAATGAGGCATTTTAAACATTAGAACAGATTGTTATTACCGAACCGGATCAGCACCAATGCCGGTTATGGAAATAAAAGAAAACCACATATTACTGATTGTATACAGGAAATATTAAATACAGGCAGTATAATAAAAAAGAGGATGGCAGGCGTTGATATCAAATCAGTGCTTCATCCTCTTTTTAGTTATAACCTGTTACGCACAAATCTATTAATAATTAATTTATAATTATATTAACATAAGCAGATGCCAAAGACAAATGCAGTCTTTTGATTATAACGTATAGCGTTTGATTATAACTTAGTAAGGTTAATTGCTTTAAATTATAACTTGGTTACATTAGCTGCCTGAGGTCCTTTTTCTCCGTTTACAACATCGAATTGCACTGCCTGGCCTTCTTCCAAAACCTTGAAACCATCCATATTCAGTGCCGAAAAATGCACGAATACATCATTGCCCTCTTCATCAGACAGGAATCCAAACCCCTTTTTCGCATTAAACCATTTTACTGTACCCTTTTTCATAAATTGCCTCCTAGTGCTTTCATAAAATAAGTTAATCCATCACCATTATTAGTAATGATAGACTAAATTTACCACAAAAGGTATTAAATGTCAATCTTTGGAGCCTATACAAATTTCCTAATTTCCTGATGTTTTTTGGAATAAAATAGAGTTGGAGCATGCTTTGCCGGTGACAGCCGTTTGCTTATAATTATCTTTCTACATAATTATTCTTTCTAATGAAATTTTAATTTAGATGTAAAGCAGGTTTAATTTATAAGACATATGATATAAGTAGATATTGTAAAATTAAGTAGGGTCATGTAAAATAAACATATATCCGTATAATATTACGGCAGTTTACAATTATCGGTATTTTTGACTAAAAGGAGGGGTCCGTATGCTGATAGTTTTTCAGGTTTGTTTTTTTGTTGGTATAGGCTTAACTGTAATATCTTTTCTACTGGGTAGTTTTTTTGATGCTGTCGGCATTGACGGATTAGACCTGGATATTGATTTTTTTGGTAATTCAGTTTTTTTACCGGTCAGCCCGATCTTGGCAGAGCTGTTAATTATGGTTTTTGGTGGAATCGGATGGATTCTGCTGGATGTAAACCCGTCACTACCTTTATTTTTCATAGTAATCGTAGCAACAGCGGCTGGCATTATCGTAAGTATGTTAGTACATCATCTGGTTATAAAGCCTTTAAAGAAAGCGCAGAATACCAGTGCGCCCAATGCGGAAGAATTGGTGGGAATAAGGGCTGCTGTGACTGAAACCATTTATGCCGGAGGTTTTGGTGAAATCAGCTATGTTATTCACGGGAACAGTTTCTCTTCCCCCGCCAAAGCTACCAACGGCGGTGAAATAAAGGCCGGAAAAGACGTGGCAATCTGCTGGATTGAGGATCATGTCTTTTATGTGGCCGGTTTGGACGATATCGGAACGTAGACTTTTAAAGCCGGCGTATGATATATATAATTTAAGGAGGATGGAAGTATGGAAGCAATTATTATTGCAGCTAGTATTGTCGGAGGGATCATACTTGTTATTTTAATGATAACAACGATGTGGAAAAGGGTCCCCCAGGATAAGGCAGTTGTCGTAACCGGGCTTAAGAAGCGGGTAATTTCCGGCGGCGGCGGTTTTGTTATACCTTTACTGGAACGCTCTGACAAGATATCGCTGGAAAATATGAAGATTGAGATAAGGACGGAAGGTGCAAGGACCGAACAGGGAGTTGACATCCGTGCGGACGGTGTGGCCGTAATTAAAGTCAAGAGCGATAAAGAAAGTATTTTAAATGCGATAGAACAGTTTAATACGGGCAAAGAACAGCAGACTATCGATAATATCAAAGATACGGCCAAAGATGTGCTGGAAGGTAAATTACGTGAAATTATATCAAAAATGACCGTGGAAGAAATTTATAAAGACCGGGAAAAATTTGCTTCCCAGGTACAGGAAGTAGCGGCTATGGGGTTAGCAAACATGGGACTGGAGCTAAAGGCTTTTACCATCCGGGATATTTCCGATAAAAATGGGTACCTGGAGGCTCTTGGAAAACCCAGAATCGCAGAGGTGAAAAAGAATGCGGCCATTGCGGAGGCGGACGCCTTAAAGGAAACAAAAGTAAAAGTCTCCGAAGCCGAAAGACTTGGTGAAGAGGCAAAAATTGTAGCGGAGACCCACGTAGCAGAAGCCAATAAAGAGAAGGAATTAAAAATCCAGGCATACCGTGAGGAACAGGAAACGGTTAAGGCAAGGGCAGACTCGGCATATGAAATAGAGAAAAATAAAGTTGCAAAAGAAGTTACCGAAACTGCAATGCTGGTAGAATTGACCAAGAAGGAAAAAGAAACGGAAATCCAGGAAAAAGAAGCCTACCGCCGTGAGAAAGAACTTTTGGCTACCGTAAACAAGCAGGCGGATGCAGATATGTATAAAATCAGCAAACAGGCCGATGCCCAGAAGTATTCCGAATTAAAAGAAGCAGAAGCCTTCAGTATGTCAGTGAAAGTAAAGGCGGAAGCGGAAGCGGAAGCAATCCGGATTAAAGGTGAGGCGGAAGCCGCGGCCATCCTGGCGAAAGGTACTGCAGAAGCCGAAACCATGGAGAAAAAGGCGGAAGCCTTTAAGCAATATAACGATGCGGCCGTTACCCAGATGATCATTGAAAGGCTGCCGGAAATAGCTTCTGCTATTGCAGAGCCCTTATCGAAAACAGAAAAGATTGTCATTATTGATAATGGCGGAAGCGGTGAAGGCAATGCCAAAGGAGCCGCCAAAGTTTCCGGATATGTGACGGATATAGTCAGCCAGCTACCGGAAACCATTGAGGCAATGACAGGCTTTAATTTCATGGATGCCATTAAATCAAAATACTTAAAAGATACAAAAAACAAGGAAGTGGAGCTTACCCAGGCGGAAGTACAGGAAGTACAGGAAGTAAAAGAGGAACAGACCCAGGTACAGGAAGAAACAGTTCAACCTTAAAGATAAGTCCCCCGCTTAAAGCATAAGCGGGGGATTCTGGACTTAGCTGGCTGGCATGGGGTTCCGCTCCATGCCAGCCGTCGGCAGCGCTGCGTCAATCAGTCAAGGTGAGGTTCCGGCTGAAATGCCATGTTGCAGCTAAAGGTTAGAGCCGCAGCATAGCAGCTGAGCCTATCAGGGAAGTAACATAGGATGGGGTTATAATAACAAAAGACTGCCAGGTTTAAACTACCTGGCAGTCTCTTAAAATCCTTATTAATTTTAATTCGCAGAACCCTTATCGGTACTTGCAGTATTACTTTCTTCCACTACTGTTACTTTACACATATCATATTTACCATTGCCGATGGAAGCAAAGATGTACGTGATACCCGCTGTTTTCGCGGTAATTCTTCCGCCGATACTAACACTGGCAACCGTAGGATTATTACTGGAGAATTTAGCTTCTTCCACTGTATTATTCGGTTTTAAAATTGCAGTTAAGGAAGTTTTGCTTCCAACTGACAAATTTACTTCAGTTTTAGTCAATACAATGCTGATTGCCGGAGGACCTACGGTTACTTTGCATTCCAAAGTAGCAATTGTTTTAAATCCGTCCTTGACCGTTACAGTAATAATTGCCGTTCCGAAATCAACTGCCGTAATGGTTCCCTTATCGTCTACCGCCGCGATGGAAGTAGAGTCGGATTTGTAAGATACTTTATAGCTGTCCTTTAAGTTATAGATTTTAAGGACATAAGTGGTATCTTTCACAAGGGACTTGCTATCCACATTCAGCTTGATCGGATTCTGTTCCTCTTCTATGGAAGAGGCCTGGGCAATTACGCTATTACCGGCAATAGGAATTGGTATGATTACAGTGAAGAATAAATACAAGCCCAGTGCCAACAGACACTTTCTTAATAAAAATTTTTTCATGGCATTGTCCTCCAAATAGTCATTCTTCCCCAAGCTGTCTGCAAATGCAGACATAATAGCAAAATAAGAATTTTTCACACTCACCTATCATAAAATTACTATAATACTAGTTTTTGTCAGAAACGTGGCAAAATCTTAAAAAAAACTTAAGAATTTAAGAAGAATTTTAATATATATTGTACCATTTACTCTTGTGTTTAACCGGAGTTATGGGCTATAATAATTAAGGATGTAAAAAATTATAAAATATAGGTGACTGAATAGTTACATATAAACAACCTATACTTAGATTTCAATGTTTAATTTAATCGGAGGAAAACACCATGCAATACATATTAATTGCTGATGACAATCATGATATCACAGATGTACTGTCTGCTTATTCCAAGAAGGAAGGGCTGGAGCCGATTGTAGCTTCGGATGGTGAAGAAGCGTTTCGGATGTTTGAACACTATAACCCGGCGGCAGTACTGTTGGATGTTATGATGCCAAAAGAGGATGGTTATGAGGTATGCCGAAAGATTCGGGCAAAATCCAATGTACCGGTTATTTTAATAACTGCCAGAGGTGAAGACTTTGAGCGCATTATGGGATTGGATATCGGTGCGGATGATTATATTGTAAAACCTTTTAGTCCAAGTGAAGTTATGGCCCGTATCAGGGCAGTTTTAAGAAGGATGACAAGGACGGAGAAAGACGTGAAGTCCGGCAATGTCATTTCCATATGCAATCTGTTAATTAATTTAGATGAATATACACTACATATTAATGGATCAAAGATGTCTTTAACAAAAAAAGAAATCGAGACCATGTGGACATTAGCGAAAAATCCCAATAAGGTATTTACCCGGGATAATTTATTGGACAGTTTATGGGGCTTTGATTATTTTGGGGACAGCCGTACGGTGGATTCCCATATTAAGCGCCTCAGGGCGAAACTGGACACGGTTGACCATCCGGATTGGAATATTAAAACTATCTGGGGAGTCGGCTATAAATTTGAGATTGCGGAATAAAGATTATATATCGGGATATTATTCCATGGGATTTATTTTGAACTTATTTTTCTTATCAGGGATACTATAAGGTAGCATCCTGTCGGGATGGTTGAAAGAAAATAGACTTTAGATGAAGAATGCCACGGGATTCTTTCAACCAATTAATTTGTGGCAGTAACACACCGTGAAGAGGATGTGTTATGCAGTAGCGGGTATAATAATGGATAAAAGGAATAAGCTTAGGACAAGGAACCGGCTTTTTTTAAAAGTATATATAAACAACGCAATTATGTTGACCGTTTTGGCAGTTTTGGTGGGTCTGATCTTTATGAATCTGTATGAAACCACGACCATGGATAATTACCAGAATAAGCTGTTAAAGCAGGCTACAAGCATATCGAATAAATTAGCTCAACGTATTGTCGACGGTGATGATAAAAGTTATTTGGAATACCTGGAGATTTTAGATGAATTGGATGCGGATGAAACGGATAGCTGGACTATTTCAAACCCCGATGCAGCTTCCCCCATGGATAGAAAACTGGAAAATGTGAATCTGGATGATGTCAAATTGTCGGCAGATTGTGTCGATGTCATAGAGGCTGCATTTCAGGGGCAAACCTTATATGCAGACGGATACTATGAAGAATTCGGCGGGGACTCCGCAATCCTTGGTATGCCGGTAATTGTTAACGGTGCAGTGGTAGGAGCTGTTTTGCTGTGGTCTGACATAAAGGACCAGGTAGAGATCGTACAAAGCAGTATGTATCTGATTTTTCTAAGTGTCGGGGTTGCCCTTTTCATATCCTTTATAATAGCCATCGTATTTGCTAAAGGTCTGTCAACTCCCATAACCAAAATGCGCAATACGGCCCTACAATTGGCTGACGGCAGGTATGAGAGCAAAACAGATATAAAACGTAAGGATGAAATCGGGGATCTGGCCCGGACCATTGACATATTGGCCAATGAACTGAAAGAGAATGAATTAGAACGCCAGGACAGAGAACAGGTCAGGGTGGATTTCTTTGCCAATGTATCCCATGAACTCCGTACCCCCATAACGGTTATCCGGGCTTTTACGGAGTCATTGGTTGACGGAATCATTACGGATGAAGAAAAAGTGCAGCAGTATTACCAGAGAATACTGACGGAATGCAAAGGAATGGAACGTTTAGTCGGAGATCTTCTTTTATTATCCAAAATGCAGAATCCTGATTTTGCTGTAGAAAAGGAACCTGTTAATATCCTGCAGGTTTTTGATGATTTAATTCGAAGCGTACACGCCATAAGTAAAGAAAAAAATATTGAAATTGAAATAACGAAGAATCATCCTTCCTTTATGATGATGGGAGATTATGACCGTTTAAGGCAGATGTTTCTCATTGTATTGGATAATGCCATTAAGTTCTCGAAGGAAAATTCTTCCATACACATAAATTTAACCAAGGTGGACAAACTAATCTTGTCGATAAGAGATGAAGGGATAGGAATCTCGCCCGAAGATTTGCCAAGTATTTTTGACAAATTCTACAAGTCAAAATTGAAACAAAATGAACAGGGTTCCGGTCTTGGACTGGCCATAGCCAGGCAGATTGCCTTAAAACACGACGGAAATGTGGAGGTTTTAAGTACCCTTGGAACCGGCACGGAATTTGTTTTTACTTTCCAATGCTTGGAAGAATATGTAGAAGAGTTAAACATTTAGGACTATTTATGTCATAAAAAACTTGAAAAAATTATTCTTGTAATGTATAATAAAGTCACAAGAAGTTCCTGGGATGTGCGATACTCCTGTTATTTTGAACCTACATGATATAAAAAGGGACTCCTACATCCGTAAGATTATGTCAGGCCACCATTATGCAGTGGAAGGCAGAGGCTTATGTGCGGAAACCCACCTAGCTTGGCTAGGAGTCAAAATACAGGAAACGGCGTTTCGGGTACATGAACAAAAGATGAAGGGCAGCTTTAGCTGCCTTTTTTATGCTGGCAAAGGCAGGAGATGGGAGTTAGGTTGAAAAACAAAAGCATTTTTTCAACATCCTGATTTGTATGTGCACCAGGGCGCACAGATGGGAGTTAAAATGATACATGGATTTATAAAAGTTGCGGCTGCCACACCCAAAATACAGGTAGCAGGGTGCAAATACAATGCACAAAGAATCATGGAATTAATCGATATGGCAGAGAAGGACCAGGTTAAGGTATTGGTATTTCCCGAATTATGCCTGACCGGTTATACCTGCGGTGAGCTGTTTTTACAGGATACTTTATTAAATAGTGCAATGGAGCAGCTTGACCGGATAGTGGAATATACTCTAGGCAAGGATGTATTAACCGTTCTGGGAATACCGGTCAGTACGGAAGGTAAGCTGTATAATACGGCTGCGGTAGTGCAGGACGGCCGGCTCTTAGGTTTTGTGCCAAAGAAAAACCTGCCCAACTATTCGGAATTTTATGAAGCCAGATATTTTAATCCCGGACATGAAAAGGTGGAATATATTACAATCAAAGGGAAAAAAGTGCCTCTGGGAACCAATATCCTATTCCGCTGTGCAACTCTTCCGTCTTTAACCATCGGCATTGAAATCTGTGAGGATTTGTGGGTACCCCTGCCGCCCAGCGTGAAACATGCTATGGCCGGAGCAACTCTTATTTTAAATCCCTCCGCCAGTAATGAGACCACGGGGAAAGATATCTACCGCCGTGATTTGGTTAAAATGCAGTCGGCCAGGCTGGTATGCGGCTATCTGTATGCCGATTCGGGGGAAGGTGAGTCTACCACGGACCTGGTATTTGCAGGCCACAATCTGATTGCTGAGAACGGTATACTGTTAAAGCAGTCCAAACGTTTTGAAAATGAAATGATTTATTCCGAAATAGATGTTCAGAAATTAATGAATGAACGCCGGAGGATGACTACATTTACACCTACTTCCTTCCAGGAATATGAAATTATAGAATATAAATACCGGATGAAAGAGGATTTGCCGGAAACGGTATTGGCCCGCTTCATCGACAAGGCACCGTTTGTACCGGGAGTAAAAGAAGACAGGGACAGGCGGTGTGAGGAAATTATTAATATCCAGGCTTATGGTTTAAAGAAAAGGCTGGAACATACCGGAGCCAAATGTGCGGTCGTTGCCATATCCGGAGGCCTGGATTCCACCCTGGCACTGCTGGTTACCTGTAAGGCCTTTGATCTGCTTCATTTAGAGAGAAAGGGCATTATAACCGTTACCATGCCATGCTTTGGGACTACGGACCGGACATACCGGAATGCACTGTCTTTGGCAGAACATCTTGAAACTGCACTGAAAGAAATTCCGATCCGGGAAGCCGTATTGCTGCATTTTAAGGATATCGGCCAGGATAAGGATACCCATGATATAACCTATGAGAATTCCCAGGCAAGGGAGAGAACCCAGATTATTATGGATCTGGCCAATAAACATAACGGGCTGGTCATCGGAACCGGGGATATGTCGGAACTGGCACTGGGCTGGGCTACCTATAACGGTGACCATATGTCCATGTACGGGGTGAATTCTTCCGTACCCAAGACTTTAGTAAGGTTTCTGGTATCCTATTTTGCGGAAATTTCGAAAGAGGACGGATTAAAACAGGTTTTATCCGATATATTGGATACGCCTGTCAGCCCGGAACTGCTGCCTCCGGTGGAAGGAGTTATATCACAGAAAACGGAAGATATTGTGGGACCGTATGAACTGCATGATTTTTTTATGTATTATATTTTACGATACGGGTTTACGCCGTCCAAAATATACCGGCTTGCGGCAACTGCTTTTCATGGTGCCTATGAAAAGGATATAATATTGAAATGGCTGAAGGTATTTTACCGCCGTTTCTTTTCACAGCAGTTCAAACGTTCCTGCCTGCCGGACGGACCCAAGGTGGGTTCTGTTGCAGTATCACCAAGAGGTGATTTACGTATGCCAAGTGACGCCAGTGTATCCTTATGGCTGGAGGACTTGGAAAATATCTGATGATAAATGGGCAAGACTCAATGATACAGGGGGATAAAAATGGCTTTAATAATTATTACAGATTCAGCTTCCGATGTGCCAAAATGGCTGGCGGAAAAGTATAAACTCCACGTAATACCTACACCGGTAGTAATAAACGAAACGGATTACTTTGACGGTGAAACCATTATGCCGGAAGAGTTTTATGATATACTGCGGTCCGGCACGGAAGTAAAGACTTATCATATCAATGCTTTTATGTTTCGCAAAAATTTTGAGCCCTATGCTAAAAATGGTGATGATCTAATTTATATCTGCTTTTCAACAGGTATCGCAGGAACGTTTAATGCTGCAAACCTTGCTAAAACCGAGCTTCTGGAGGAATACCCGGAGTTTGATTTAACGATCATTGATTCCAAATGTGCTTCCCTCGGATTTGGCCTGGTAGTGGAAAAAGCTTTGCAGATGGTGGAAAGGCAGATACCAAAGCAAACCATTATCGAAGCGATACAATTTTATTGTGATAATATGGAACATATTTTTACTGTAGAAACCCTGGAATACCTTTACAAAGGCGGAAGGCTCAGCAGAACCTCTGCCATTGCCGGAGGACTTTTAGACATTAAGCCAATCATTGAAATCGATGATAACGGTGCTCTGGTTGCCATTGAAAAGGTCAGGGGACGCATGCGTTCCATAAAAAGATTGGTGGAAATTGTGGGCGAACGGGGCGTTGACCTGGCTAACCAGACCATAGGCCTTGTCCATGGGGATGATGAAGAGACAATCCATGCGGTAAGAGAAATGCTGATAGAAAAATATGGCTGCAGGAATTTTATCGAGAGTTTTGTCGGCTGTGCAATCGGGGCACATACAGGCCCCGGTATCATAGGAATTATATTTTTAAGTGATAAATCACCCTATATTGTATAAAAAGGTTTTATGGAAAAGGCAGTAATAATTATCATTCATATAAGCTCCCGTTTCATAACTCATCTGTTCACAAATCAGGTGTGAAAAGAATGTATTTTCACACTAACCAACATTCCGTCACAGGATGCACTGCTTTCATATTAAGGAACGAAAACAGCCTCCCATATCTTTGTGTATGTATACACAAGTTGGGGAGGCTCTTTTAACAAACCTGAAATTAATTGTATAGGCATTATGCCGCATAGGGACCAGGTTTTTGCCCAGAGTTTGCCAGGCAAACTCCTTTTTATGTAATAGATTTCCGCCATTCCTGAAATTTCAGATACTGTCCGGTAAAATGTCCGGATCATGGAATAGGATTGTTCCCAAAACATTTTTATTATTCACTCTGGTTTGGAGTTGCTTTGGCCAGGGTAGCTTTAATTGCATCCAGTAACAAGGTCTGGGTATATTTACTGTCCTCAGATACTTCGATAGAGTCAATATCAACTCCATTCACTAATTGTTCTGCAATATCATTTAAGGAGGGTTCAACCAGGGGATACATTGTGGTAATTGTATCGTCAATGTTGACAATACGTACCGAATTGATGTGGTCTTTATCCAGAACCACTTCCAGATTCAGTGCAGTGTCATTTAATACCAGCGTTGAATTCCAGACTCCGGGAGTATATTGGACGCCTGTCATGGTTGCTGTGGAATCATCCTTCTTATTTAAGAACATAATAACCAGAAGAATAATCAACAGTATACCCAGGCCTGCAAATAGTGCCGTATATATAATTTCTTTTAAGTGAATAACAACAATTTTTTTTGACATTTTGTGCACCATGCCTTTCCTGGTAGATGTTCACCTTTTCTAAAGTATTAAGTAGAATCTGAAACTTACGTGAACCATACCAATTTCAATAAAGATGTGTGGATTTAACTTAAGATAGCCGTAGTAAAAGGCCCCGCCCAGTCATAACCCATATATTATACAGGCGGATTTGATACGTTCTTAAGCCCGGTAATAAAATTCACACATTTGCCTCCATAAGAATACTTTATATATCTTATTATCTTTTTTTAAAATTTATGATTATTTAATGTATAAAGTCCCTAAACTTTTTGAATTTCCGTAAGCGTGTTAGGGTATGTCTGAAAAGGAAAGCTGCATTCATAATTGTTCATTCGGTTCCCGGTTATTATAGGGCTGTCATATTATTTGTTGCATTAATTTTGGTGAGATAGTAAAATAACAGTATCAATTCAGGTTTGCTGTTTTTGGAAATAGAATGGCCGCACGGGTAAGAGGGGAAGTATATCCGACTTAGTTCAGATTTCATAAAGGAGAGAAGGCTGTGAGTGAAAACAAAAC
This sequence comes from Bacillota bacterium, assembly GCA_023391695.1. Classification (GTDB taxonomy): domain Bacteria; phylum Bacillota; class Clostridia; order Lachnospirales; family Lachnospiraceae; genus Anaerocolumna. The sequence goes on along the minus strand of JAEWAK010000037.1, from coordinate 403,394 downwards.
AGGAAGTAACAGGAGTGTTGTTGTAAGGAATGAATATATATCCAAAAAGCATTGGCATAATGAACTCGAATTAGTTTATGTTATTTCTGGTTCACTTTTTGTTAATATTGACGACGTTTTACATGATATAAGGGAAGGTGAAACTTTAATCATCAGCAGAGGTACCATTCATTATTATGTTGAACCCGAAGGGAAAAGCAGGGTATGTATTGTAAAACTGCCATTGGATTTTACAGCCGGTTTTTCGAAGTACTGCAAAGAATATTACGTTAATTTTTATAAGGATGTCCTTCACTTAAAAAAAGATAAAGAAATAAATGAGATTTTCGCTAAATTACAGGCTGTCTCCGAATTGAGAGATAGTATTATAAAAGAGAGCGTGTTAATAGCAAAAATAATTGATTTAACGGTATTTTTAACCCAATATCCAAATCTGGTACAGAACAGGGTAGCGACGAAAACCAATAATGATTCTGAAATAATGGAAAGGATGCTCAGTTATCTGGAGGAGCATCTGAGCGAAAAAATAACACTGACAGAGATAGCAGCCCACTTGGGATTCAGCGAGAGTTACTGCTCGAAATATATAAAGAAAAAAACAAAGATGAATTTTCTTGAATATTTAAATAATGCAAGGATATTAAGAGCGGAAGAAATACTTCGGACCACGGATACTTCGGTTACGGAAATAGCATACATGACAGGATTTACAAGCATCCAATCTTTTAACAGGGTGTTTAAAAGTCTGTGCGGAGTAAGTCCTTCTGAATACAGAAAACGTTTACACAACAAAAAATATGATATATTGGATAAAAAATGAGATGATTTAATTACAAAATTGTATATAATTACTATTGTAAGCTTGTATCGCGTATAGAAAGAAACACATTATTTCTTACCGGGGAAGAATTTTCCAGAAGTGTTTTCTATGACATGGGTTTTGAAAGTAAACGATTACATCACATATTGGACTTGGAAGGAGGATAATTTTGAAAGTGAAAAAGAAACATAGTTTGGGTGGAAAATCTTTAGTGGGGTATTTGTATCTGGCACCATGGCTTTTTGGTTTATTCGGATTGACAGCTTTCCCCATGGTGACCTCCTTTTATTTTTCGCTTTGCAGATACGATATGCTGACAGAGCCGAAATTTATAGGAATCCGTAATTACATCAGTCTTTTTTCTGATCCGAAATTGATTAAGAGTTTAGAGGTAACGGTGAAATTTGTATTTATCAGTGTACCGTTACAGTTAGCGTTTGCTTTATTCATTGCACTGCTCCTTAAAAGAAACCGCAGGGGAATCAGGGTGTACAGGGCGGTCTATTATTTACCTTCTTTATTTGGCGGCAGCGTAGCGGTGTCCATTCTGTGGAAGCAGTTATTTAATAAAGAGGGACTGTTCAACAAGCTGATAGGCCTTTTTGGTATTGAGGGAATCAACTGGATCGCCACCCCCAAAACCGCACTTAATACTTTGATTGTTTTAGCCATCTGGCAGTTTGGTGCTTCCATGGTTATATTTCTGGCAGCCTTAAAACAGATACCGGAGGATTATTATGAAGCTGCCAGAATTGACGGAGCCGGTAAGTTGAAGCAGTTTTTTGGGGTTACCTTACCCATTCTGACACCAATGGTATTTTTTAATATTGTCATGGCATTCATCAATGCATTCCAAAGCTTTACTTCCGCCTATGTTATCAGCGGCGGAACCGGTGCACCCCTTAATTCCACTTTGTTCTATTCCTTATATCTTTATATGAAAGCTTTCGGACAGTTTAATATGGGATATGCTGCTGCAATGGCCTGGGTATTGTTAATAATTATAGGGGCATTTACGGGTTTATTATTCTTAAGTGCGAAAAAGTGGGTTTTTTATGATGAATAAGAAAGGAATAACATTTATGAAGAAGAGGCACATCAAAGAGGTTGTTTATCATATATTTCTAATTGCATTCGGTGTGGGGATGCTGTATCCGTTAGTCTGGATGCTGTTCAGCTCTTTAAAGCCAAATGCCGAAATATTTAAAGGCTTATCCTTGCTGCCGCAGAAATGGACGGTTACAAATTATATAGATGGCTGGAAAGGGATATCCGGAGTTACCTATGCTAAGTTTTTTAAAAATTCCTTTTTCCTTGTGGCGTTTGCTGTAATTGGCAATGTATGTTCCTGTATATTGGCAGCCTATGCTTTTGGCAAATTAAAATTTCCCCTAAAGGGCTTTTGGTTTTCCGTCATGCTGGTAACCCTAATGCTTCCCATGCATGTAAAATTAATACCCCAGTATATTATGTACAATTCCTTTGGCTGGGTTAATACCTACCTGCCGTTAATTATACCGAAATACCTTGCGACAGACGGTTTCTTTATCTTTTTGATGACCCAGTTTATCAGGGCGTTGCCCAGGGAAATTGATGAAGCTGCTATTGTAGATGGCTGCGGTTCATTTAAATTATTTGCCCGCATCGTAGTACCCTTATCCGTGCCGGCTATCATAACTACTTCCATTTTTACATTTTTATGGACATGGAATGATTTCTTCGGTCAGATGATTTACATCAGCAATGTTAAAAAATATACTGTGTCCCTGGCACTCAGGCAGTTTATCGATACCATGGGCAACAGTTCCTGGGGCGGCTTGTTTGCCATGTCAATCCTGTCCCTGGTTCCTTTGTTTATGATGTTTGTCATATTCCAGAACTATCTGGTTGAAGGTATTACCGCAGGAAGTGTCAAAGGCTAGATCCTTAATCAAAAAACATCCCGGACGAAGGTTTCCGGGATGTTTTTTCAGGATCAGGTGGTGCTGTCCCGACAGGTGTGTTTCTCACTTAATGGGTTTACAGGGTATCAATATAGGATATTCCAAACTCATCAAGTTTCCTGGTTAAGTTTAAATCTTTCAGTTCAAGAATAGCCAACTCTGCAAGATACTGTACCTCACAGCCGGATTCCATATGGCCTGTATACATATTGCCGGGCTCGGATATGGTGAGATGGAAATGTGGTTCACCGTCAATAATGATCCCCTGGGCACAACCCAGTTCAATGGGCTTTTCGACCGTAATATACCGGTTGACGGATAAATCCTCCGTATTTGTGATTACATGCAAGGAAGCTTTTCGTAAAGAACCGATGGCAGATATAAGCACTCCGTACCGTATGCCTAAGCGGTCTATTTCCTTTTGGAGGCTTTCCAGGATTAACTCGCCTTTACCCAGATGTATGATTACGGTTCTGCCATAGTTGTCAGTAGTGTATGTTTTCATAATAATTACTCCTTTTTATATTGACTGGGATAAGCCGCTGTCTGACTGTATCCATTCTTTAGAGTAATCGTTTACTTTATCAGTATATCAAATACAGTATTATAATTCAAGTGTTAACTTAAAATAACCATGACAAACGCATCAAGGAATATCTTATAAACTCTTACCTTTTGCACTGCCGGCATAAGCGCTCTTTTTCTGGAATGGTATGCCGGCAGGAGACACCAAAAGTTCGTGCAGTATTTACAAAATATTCTTTCCTGCGTTTGTTGTGTAAATAACTAAATGGGTTTGATTGCATTGCCGTGTATCATGGCAGGGCTGAAAATATACTCCCGGTTATCGATGGTATTGTCTTCAATTCTTTCTAATATGGCTTTTCCGGCAGCCAGGCCGATTTTATAGGGATCATAGTCAGCTACGGTGGGGCGTACAGCCATTAATTCAAGATTATCAATTCCGTTAAAACCGGCTATGGAAATCTGGTCGGGAACCGGAATCTGAAATTCCTTTAGGGCCTTTAGTGCACCTAATGTCATGGTATTGTTAGCCGCCAGCACAGCAGTGGGTTCTGTGGGAAGGTTTTGCATAAATTTAATTCCTTCATAACCGGATTTTAAAGAATAATCCCCTTCAAAGCGGAAGGGATAATTTTTTGCCACATCAATACCAATTTCCTCCATGGCTTTTTGAAAACCATTAAAACGTTCTTTAGTGTTACTCAGATTAGCGGGGCCTTCCAGCAATAAAATTTTACGGTGGCCGCGGTCGGTTAACTCTTTGGTCAGCAGATACATTCCCAGGTCGTTGTTACAGTCAGCGAAATCCCCATGAAAACCAGGTGTACTTAAACGGCGGTTAACGAGTACCATGGGTAGGGTTTTATTGACATGCAGTACAAAAGTGTCATTTTTACCGCAGGTGTTAAGGACCAGAGCGTCAATACTCTTGCCTAATAATAGTTTTAAATAGCGTTCTTCTACTTCTTTATCATTTCCCGTACTGCAGACGATCAAATTATAATTGTTGGGTTTTATAACGTCTTCAATTGCTTTTGCTATCATGATGTGATATCCATTGGAGATGTCTGAAGTAATATAACCGATTATGCCGCTGGTATTAAGTTTTAAACTGCGTGCTATTGAATTGGGAATATAACCGAGTTCTTCAACTGCATTCAGAACTTTTTGCTTAATATCGGATGTCACAAAGTAGTTATCATTTAGGACACGGGATACCGTGGCAACAGATACTCCGCTTCTCTCTGCCACATTTTTTATAGTTATTTTTTGTCCTGGCATTGGATGCCCTCCTGTATAGATAAATAATTCGTATTATTTCAGTGTATGGTAAAATAATAAAATTACAGACTCCATATGTACAATCGAATGTTGTTTCAGTTTTAGTTTATAAATTAAGATTAACATATTTCTGCTGACATACAGTGCTCCGTTCTATTATGCCAACAAAGCGGCAGTTGCCTGCCAACCGGGTAAGAAATCGTTTTTCCGATAGTGATATGTATATTGGGATGTTTACAATTTATATTTTGCCTGCGGTATTTTATAGAAAAATTATTAAATCCTCCGAAATGGGTTATAATAATTGAAAGTCGCAATTATTATGGACTGATAAAAGTATAACATATAACACAAATAAAGGAAACATATTTAATAAAACAAATTGACAGGTTGATTTATCTTAGTTACTGTTCACTGCTTGTACACGCGACGTGTTTTTTGTGAGTGAAGAGGAGCGAAAGTCACAGAAAACCGGAGAATTGCCGCGCCAAAACGCTGTCTTTGCGTTTTGTGTGCATCGCGAAGCGCGTTATGGTTCACAACACTGCTGCTTTTGGCAAGGCTGTGAATAGTAACTTTTCTTACCTGAAAAGGGAATTAAGGAAAAGACTAAATATATAAATATGTTTTATAAAAACTCAAGAAAACGATTACTTGACAAAAAATAATGTATTTTGGATAAAAAGTGAGTAGAATTAAAGTATTATTTATCTATAATTACTAATATAGCGCATATTAAAATGCGGCTAGCAGAAAAAGAGTATTTTTCTAAGGAGGCAAGGAATGAAAAAAGAAAATGAAGAGTTATTAAAACTTTATGAACCTTTACGGGTAGCTGATATTCGTGACGGAATGGACTGGATGGGATACCACCACTACGGTACTATGGATTATAAGATCAGACCGCTTTACAGAACGAAGGCGGTAGGGATCGCAAGAACCGCAAGGTATTTGCCTTATGAAGGCCCGGATCCTAAAGTAGTTGGAGACGAATATACTAAATGGTCCAACTGGTATTACGGCAATGTATGTACATATCCCTGGTTTGATGAAATTGAAGAAGGTGATTTCATTGCGCTTGATATGTCGGGAATTGACGTAGGATTAATGGGGTCTGAGAACGGTCTTGGCGCCAAGATGAAAGGTGTCAGGGGTTTTGTATCCAACGGAGGCGGAATCAGGGATACAGACGAAGTAATTATGCAGCAGATTCCTGTCTGGAGTTATTTTGTATCACAGAAGATGGATCAGGTAAGGGCAAGATTTGATGCAAAGGATGTACCGGTAGCGATCGGGGGCGTGACGGTTCATCCTGGTGACGTAATAGTAGCCGATGGTGACGGGGTTATCGTTGTGCCAAGGAAAATTGCAAAAGATGTTGCCAGGTATGCACATCAGGAATTGCATAAAGACAAGGATGCCAGAAGAGCAAAATATGAAAAGCTTGGCTGGGATTTAGACAGTTCCGTGATTAATAATTAAATATAAAGTTATTTTTAAGTAACCGGTAATCGTTTACTAGCTGTCAAAAAATAAGGAGGAGAAACTTGTTATGAGTAGAAAAATTATGGGTTTATTATTAATACTGGCCTTAACAATCTTTACATTCGGCGGATGCGGTTCAAATAAAGATTCGGAAAGTTCGCCAAACGGTGAAGCCGGTACGGAAGAAGCTAAAACTGCCCAGACGGATACCGGGTCCGGTGATCAGCCTGCAGTGCCCGGTGATACGGTTGAAATACGTTTTGCCTGGTGGGGCGACACTGCGAGAAATGAAGTTTACAGTGAAATCTGCGACAGGTTTGAAGCCGCTAACCCCGGTATTAAAGTTGTACGTGAGCCAAGCTCCTGGAACGATTACTGGGATAAGTTAGCCACTCAGGTAGCCGGTGATAATGCACCGGACGTTTTCGGCATGCATGTACAGTATGTATCTGACTATGCGGGGAGAGATGTTCTGGCTGATATCCAGCCATATGTGGATAATAAGATCATTGATGTAAGCAAAATGTCGGAAGCGGTTGTTAACAGCGGCAAGTATAACGGAACTTTTTGTATGATATCCCAGGGGGTTACATTTACAAATCAATTAGTGAATGCGACCCTTCTGGAAAAATACGGGATAGAAGTGCCTAAATATGATACGGATTATACCTGGGATGAATATAAAGCTTTGGGGGTACAACTGGTTTCAAAAGCAAAAGAAGCAGGTGAAGAAGTTTATCTGTGCGGGGATAATTCAACGCAGTATACCATGTTCCGTTATATGGCAAGACAGGCCGGCAATGACTTATATACGGAAGACGGCCAGCTTAATTTTACTCAGGATACGGTGGAACAATGGTTTACTTATTGGAAATCTTTAAGAGAGGAAGGCTTGATTCCGGATGCAGCAACTTCAACAGAAGATGCCTCCGCACCGGTAGAACAGAAATTCTTTACTAAAGGTGCCGTGGCTTTTGCTTGTACGCCTGTTAACCAGTTACACTTATTCCAGCAGCAGATGCCTGATTTTAATTTGACGCTTGCCAGAAATCCAATCGGCAATGACGGTGCCAGAGGTGAATATTTAGAGGGTGCGCATTTTGCGGTTAATAGCACATCTGCTGATGAAAAGAAGGAAGCAGCAGCCAAATTAATTGACTTCTTTGTAAATACCAAAGAATCTATGGAATTATTTAAGATGGAACAGGGAGTTCCTGTCAACAGCGAGATGGCAGAGTATATTAAGACTTTACTTGATGAAACCATGACGAAAGAAATTGATTTTGTTAATGCAACCATTCCGGTTGCCGGTGAAGGGACTTATGCGCCGGTAGGTGCAACGGAAATTAACACCGCATTCAGTGATGCGGCAGCCGGAGTGCAATTTGGTGAAATATCACCTGCCGATGCGGCGGCACAATTCATGGAGGCAGCACAGTCTGTATTGGACAGCGGTAATTAATTTGGTGCAAAAAACATGTGTAATGGTTTTGGCTTCCCCTGTCACGTTGGCAGGGGGAGTTTTAAAACCTGTGTGAAAACGTTTACTTATAGGAGGATTGTATTTGCAGGTTGGATGTGCACTTATATCGGAAGAAGATATTCCGTTGGTAAGGGAAATCGGATATGACTATGTGGAATTTATGGGAAAATACATGGTTTCCTTACCGGCGGTGCAATATGGGAAGTTGATAAGGATTATGGACAAAAATGAAATACTTTGTCATGGAATAAACGCATATTGTCCCAAAGATATTGTAATTGCAGGTCCGTATTTTAACATAAATACCGCTTATCAGTATGCAAAGAAGTGTGCAGAGAGGGCAAGGGCTATTGGGGTGAAATACGTTGGCATAGGATCACCGAACTCCAGGAACCTGCCGGAGGGCTTTTTAAGGAATCAGGCAGAAGACCAGCTGACCGAATTTTTAAAGGTTACAGCAGAAGAATTTGGAAGATATAATATTACGGTTTGTCTTGAGGCACTTGCTCCCTGTTACTGCAATTTTATTAATACGGTCGAGGAAGCAGTGGACTTAGTAAAAAAAATTAATTGGGAAAATATCCGGGTAGTTCTTGACTTTTACAATATGGAATACACGCAGGAAGCAGATATTAATATAAAAAAGTATATTCCTTATGTCGCTCATGCACATATTTCGGATGATGACGGGGGACCGGACCGCCGGTTTTTTTTAAAGGAAGAAAAAAAAGAAATTCACCGGAAAAGAATAAGGGAGCTTTATAACAATGAATATAACGGCGCCGTCAGTATGGAAGTAGATCTGCCCGTACATAAAGAGAGTGCGCAAAAGTCTTTATATATTATTAAAAATGCCATCACCCAGTAAGGAGGAAATATTATGGTAAAGAAAATAAAAAAAATTGTAATTTCCGCAGCGATTACAGGAGGCGTACATACACCGACCATGTCACCGTACTTACCCAAAAATCCCGATGAAATTATAAAAAATGCGGTGGATGCCTGCAAAGCCGGTGCAGCCATAGTCCATCTGCATGCCAGAAAAGAAAACGGGGAACCTACTGCGGATCATAACACGTTCGAATATATTTTATCCAGCATTAAAAAAGAATGCGATGTAGTTATCGGCATTACTACCGGCGGAGCGCAGGGGATGACGGTTGAGGAAAGATTTGCGGTAGTTGAGCGGTTTAAACCTGAAATGGCTTCCGCTAACGGCGGTTCCATTAATTTCTGCTTCAGCAGACTTGCAGATACCATGCCCAATCCGGAATATGACTGGGAAATCCCCTTTATTACCAGGACGTATGATAATGTTTTTAAAAATACATTTAAAGACATGGAATACTGTATCAACATGATGAATAAGTGCCAGACCCTGCCGGAATATGAGGTGTTTGATTATGGTCAGCTAAGTAATCTGGCCTATTTCAAAAAAAAGGGTACAATTACCCAGCCAATCTACCTCCAGTTTGTACCCGGAATCATGGGAGGTATGCCCATCAGCATGGAAGGCCTGATGTTTATGATAGACCAGGCAAAAAAGACTTTAGGCAATGATATTCAGTTCTGCAGTGTCGGCGCGGGAAGAAGAATGTTCCGTACCGAGACTTTCTGCGCCTTAAACGGCGGCAACGTAAGAGTGGGCCTTGAAGACGGCCTTTATATTAAACCTGACGGAGAGCTTGCAGTTGATAATGCGGCCCAGGTCAGCAAAATCAAAAATATCCTGGAAGCACTGGATTATGTAACCGCCAGTCCGGCAGAAGCCAGGGAAATGCTCTACTTAAAGGGGATGGATAAAGTCGGCTTCTGATAATGCGGGTAAAGAAATAATCGGCTATTTAACCTATAAAGGAAGTCTCTTGTTATCTCGGCAGGAGTTAGACTTATTTGACCCTAAGAAAATCTTTATGAAAATGTAACAGGAATCGTGAATAGGAGATGTGAGAATGTTTAAGGATATCGTAGTATTGTCGGCAGTAAGGACACCGGTAGGCAGTTTCGGCGGTTCATTGAAAGACATCAGTACCATAGATTTAGGAGTGATTGCGGTAAAAGAAGCAATTGCAAGGGCAGGAATTGATTCAAAAGAAGTGGAGGAAATTGTTATCGGCTGTGTGGGACAATATGGACTGAATCCGTTTTTAGCCAGACTTGTTGGACTTAAGGCCGGCTGTTCCGTAGAGAGTTCAGGCCAGACTGTAAACAGGCTTTGTGCTTCGGGCCTTCAGGCTATAGTCACAGCGGCAATGACTGTGGATCACGGTGATGCTTCTGTTTGTGTGGCAGGCGGTTCGGAGAATATGAGCAGCTTCCCGTACAGTTCCTATAGCAGCCGTTGGGGTGCAAGAATGGGTAATTCCGTACTGGTGGATGATCTTACTTTGGCACTTAGCGAACCGGTAGCCGGAATGGGAGGAACGGACATTCATATTGCGGCAACTGCGGAAAATATTGCGGCTAAATACGGTATTACAAGGGAAGAGGCAGATTCTTATGCACTATCCGGTCAGATGAAAGCAAAAGCTGCAATTGCAGCAGGCAGATTCAGGGAGGAAATTGTACCTGTTGAAGTAAAAGACAGGAAACAGACCAGAATATTTGATACGGATGAGCATCCAAGGGAAACCAGCCGGGAAGCGCTTGCAAAACTCCGTACCATACTAAAGAAAGACGGGGTGGTAACACCGGGCAATGCATCCGGTATAAATGACGGGGCAGCAGCCATGGTCATTACTACCGGTGAAAAAGCAGATAGGCTGGGGTGTCAGCCCATAGCCAGAATACTGGATTATGCCGCCGCCGGGGTGGAGCCGGACTATATGGGCATGGGGCCGGTTGCTGCTACGGTTAAACTGATGGAAAAAGTAAATATGTCCTTTAAGGATATCGGCCTGGTAGAGTTAAATGAGGCGTTTGCAACCCAGGCCATTGCCTGTATACGGGAGCTTAAGTTAAACCCGGACATTGTTAATGTAAATGGAAGCGGTATCTCACTGGGGCACCCCATTGGTGCAACGGGTGCGGTTATATCGGTAAAACTGCTCCACGAAATGAAAAGAAGAGGAGTAAGATACGGTATTTCCACTCTTTGCATCGGCGGCGGGCAGGGATTAAGCGTGTTGTTTGAAGGTGTTTGACCTGTCAGGATCCTTTTACCAGAGGAAGTATTGCAGGTGGCCTTATAATTGCAGGAGTGCAGAATATGAATGAAACGAAGCGTACAATTGATGTTTTGTCCGAATACCGGGATTACGATATGAGGACGGTAAATGAGAATTACCGAAAGGAAATAGAGAATTTAAACCGTAAAATTATTGTTTTGGATGATGACCCTACCGGAGTACAGACGGTACATGGTGTATATGTCTATACGGCCTGGGATAAAGAAAGCATCCGTTCCGGATTTCTGGATGACAATAAAATATTTTTTATCCTGACTAATTCCAGGGGGCTGACAGCGGAGGAAACAGGGAAACTGCATAAAGAGATTGGAGAAAATGTATTGTCGGTATCTCTGGAACTGAAGAAAGAATTCGTACTGGTAAGCCGGGGGGACTCCACTCTGCGGGGACATTATCCGCTTGAAACAAAGAGCTTGAAAGAGGCGTTTGAAGCCGGTTCAGGGGAAGTCGTCCATGGTGAGATCCTCTGCCCTTTTTTTAAGGAAGGCGGCCGTTATACCTTAAATGACGTGCATTATGTCGCGGAAGGAAAAACATTGGTTCCGGCGGGAAATACGGAATTTGCCAAAGACCGTACCTTTGGGTACATAAGCTCCGATTTAAAGGAATGGGTGGAAGAAAAAAGCGAAGGTGAGTTTAAAAAAGAAGCTGTTACCTCCATATCCCTGGAGGAATTAAGGGCACTGGATTATAAAACAATCCAGTCCAGGCTTATGGGAACAAAGGCTTTCGGCAAAGTGGTGGTAAATGCCGTTTCCTATGAGGATATCAAAGTATTTGTAACTGCTCTGATACGTTGTATGAATCAGGGGAAAAATTTTATTTTCCGCACGGCAGCTGCATTTACAAAGATACTGGGCGGAATAACGGATAAAGAATTGCTAAGCAGCGGAGAACTCTGCGGTTATAATTCAAAATATAAAAATTCCGGAAACCGCAATGGCGGGCTTATAATTGTAGGTTCCCATGTAAATAAAACCACCAGGCAATTAGAAGAGTTAAAAAGCAATGGACAGGTAAAATTCATAGAATTTAACGTACACCTGGTTCTTGATGATATTAAATTCCAAGAAGAACTTAAGCGGGTCAGAAAAGAAACGGAAGAATCCATGGCAGCAGGAACTGCCGTTGCAGTTTATACCAGAAGGGAACGTTTGGATTTAAATACGGGCAGCCGGGAGGATGATCTGAAGCTGTCGGTTAAAATATCGGATGGGGTCACCTGTATTATTCGTTCGTTAACCATCCGGCCGGATTTTATTATCGCAAAAGGCGGAATTACCTCCAGTGATGTAGGAACCAGGGGGCTTTCGGTCCGGAAGGCTCTGGTCTTGGGGCAGATATTACCCGGCATTCCGGTTTGGCTGACCGGTGCGGAAAGTAAATTTCCGGGTATGCCATATGTTATTTTTCCCGGAAATGTAGGAAGTGACACAGCGCTTCTTGAGGCTGTAAATAAATTGTTGCAGATATGAGTATGCAGCAGAGCGGATTACTCATATCTGCTTTGACAAAATAGCATATCTGCCGGAATGACAGGTACAAGCAATTTCAAGATTATTCAATACCCGGAAAGGAGTTAAAAGATGCGGTTTGAAAATAAAGTAGCGGTTGTAACAGGTGCCGCCCAGGGAATCGGTGCTGCGATTGCAAAACGTTTGTATGCAGAAGGAGCGGTTGTTGTTTTACTGGATATGGGTGAGGAAAAAGTAAAGGCAGCGGCTGCCAAATTAGACGGTACCGGCGAAAAAGCAGTGGGGTTTGTCTGCAATGTAGCTGAAAGGAACCAGGTTGACCAAGTATTCGGTGTAATAGAAGCCAGGTTCGGTAAAACAGACATTCTGGTAAATAATGCGGGCATCACCAGGGATGCCATGTTCCATAAGATGGAAGAGGAACAATGGGATACGGTTATGGATGTGAATTTAAAAGGTATCTTTAACTGCTGCAAGGCAGTGGTACCGGGGATGCGGGAGAGAAAATACGGCAAGATTGTTAATTTGGCTTCCGTTTCCGCTTTCGGCAATATCGGGCAGACCAATTACGGAGCTTCCAAAGGCGGTGTGATCGGTTTTACAAAATGCCTTGCTAAAGAAATTGCCCGTAATAACTGTACCGTGAACTGTATCGCACCCAGTTATGTCAATACCGAAATGCTTCAGGCAGTTCCGGAAAACGTCATGCAGAAGTTTCTGGAAGCCATTCCCATGAACCGTTTAGGGGAACCGGAAGAGCTGGCGGCAGTTGCGGCATTTTTAAGCAGCGAAGATTCCAGTTTCGTGACCGGGGAATGTATTGTGGTATCCGGCGGTTCGTATATGTAATACAGTTTTCTGAGATTCATCAGCTATGTACTGCCGGGAGATATGCAAATGATATCCCTGGCAGTATTTTTTACTTCTCCCGATATCCGGACATGACTTATATTTATCTTACCAATCATGCATTATTATGATATAATGTCGGTAGACATTATATCAGCGCCGAACACAGTGAGTGCGCATCAACGGTACGAAGTACCGCATATCATGGTAGCTTGCGGACATGATATAATGTCGGTAGACATTATATCAGCGCCGAACACAGTGAGTGCGCATCAACGGTACGAAGTACCGCATATCATGGGAGCTTGCGGACATGATATAATGAAAGCGCATTGAGGAATTGCAGGCGGGCTTTACTATAACCTATCAAGGAAGTCTCCCGTCTGGCCGGCGGAAGTCAGGCTTAACTTTTCAGTAGGACTGAGCCTTCGCTGTAATAGCTGCATAGCTGCGTAATAGGTCAGAGCCGCAGCAAAATGGAATAACTAAGGAGGAAAACGGCATGTCCTTACAGTTGGTAATGGGAAGATCCGGGTCAGGAAAATCTTATCATCTATATAAAGAAATTATTGAAAAATCCATACATAACGATAATACAAATTATTATGTCCTGGTTCCGGAGCAGTTTACCCTCCAGACACAAAAAGACATTGTTTCCCTGCATCCCAGGCAGGGAACCATGAATATTGATATATTAAGCTTTATGCGCCTTGCCTACCGGATTTTTGATGAGGTTGGGGGAAACGACAGGCCTGTGCTGGAAGATACGGGAAAAAGCATGGTGTTACGTAAAATCGTAGCCCGTAAGAAAAAGGAACTGGAGTTATTTAACCATGATGTACAGAAGCAGGGGTTTATTGATGAATTAAAATCTCTGATATCTGAAATATACCAATACAGCATCAGTATTCCCATGCTGGAAGAAATGCAGGCCCTCATGGAAAATAAGCCGCTGCTTTCGAGTAAACTCCACGACATTATCCTGATATATAAAACTTTTAAGGAATATCTGGACAAAAATTATATCACGGCAGAAGAAATCCTGGACGTACTCTGCGAAGTAATCGAAAAATCCGTTCTGATTGAGGGCAGTATTATCTGCCTGGACGGATTTACCGGATTTACCCCGGCACAGTATAAATTACTGACTCTGTTAATGAAAAAAGCAAAAAAAGTCCTTATCACCGTGACCATAGATAAGAAAGAGCTGGATATTCCGGATGCGGAATTCCAGTTGTTCCATTTAAGTAAAAAAACCATCCGAAAACTGACGGATCTTGCGGCAGAAGAAAACATTTTGGTGGATCCGCCTTTCTTTATGGAAGACCTGGCACCCCTAAAGGTGCCTTATCGTTATAAAAGCAGCCAGGCCCTGGCCGCTTTAGAGGCCAATATTTTCCGTTACCCGGCTAAAACTTATAATAAGGACCAGGATAACATCAGCATTCATGCTGCAAGGGATATCAGGCAGGAGGTGGGTTTTGTCATTCAGGAGATTAAGGAACTCATCCGGAATAAACAATACCGGTACCAGGATATTGCGGTGGTCACAGGGGATATCGCTTCCTATGGCAGGGAACTGGGCAGGGAGTTTGATAAAGCAGGAATTGCCTGCTTTATTGATAATAAGAGGGACATACTGTCCAATCCCTTTGTTGAACTGATTCGCTCGGCCCTGGACATTATCCGGAATAATTTCGATTACGAAAGTGTATTCCGTTATCTGCGCTGCGGCCTTGCAGGCACAGCCCGGGAAGATGTGGATATCCTTGAGAATTATGTAATCGCTCTGGGGATACGGGGATATCACAAATGGGAGAATAACTGGACCAGGACCTATCGGGGACAGAAAGAAGGGGAACTGACAAGGATTAACGAAATAAGGCAGGCTTTTTTCGAAGAGATTGCACCGTTATATGATGTTCTGTCGGACCGGACGAAAAGTGTCAAGGATTATACCGCTGCCCTTTACGGGTTTGGGGTCAGGATGGATGCTGCCTGCAAGCTGGAGGCATTTTCGGATACCTTCCGTGAAGAGAACCTTTTGGGGACAGCCAGGGAATATGAACAGATCTATGGCATTGTCATGGATTTATATGAAAAGCTGGCGGAACTTTTAGGGGATGAGGTCATCTCCTTAAGGGAATACATAGAAGTACTGGAAGCAGGCCTGACAGAAGCGAAAGTGGGGCTGATACCGCCGGGCCTGGACCAGGTCATGGTGGGGGATATAGAAAGGACAAGGCTTAAGGATATTAAAGTCCTTTTCTTTGTAGGAGTCAATGACGGCATCATTCCCAAAAGCAGCGGCAGCGGCGGGATCCTTACCGATATGGAAAGACAGGTGCTGGCCGACCATGATATGGAAATGGCGCCGACTATACGGCAGGCCGCTTATACGGAAAAATTTTATTTGTATTTAAATATGACAAAACCCCAGGACAGGCTCTATATTACCTACAGTAAACTGGACGGGGACGGCAAAGCCGTAAGGCCATCCTATCTGATCGAAACGGTGAAGAAGCTGTTCCCGGAACTTAAGGTTTGGGATGAGGATATACGGAAGGAAGATTTATCCCATATTATCGGTAGTAACGGGGGTATGGATTACCTGATTGAAGGTTTGAGAAAGTATCCCTATGAAGAAACCACGGATTTGTGGAAAGAATTATTCAGCTATTATTCTTCCGGGGAGGAATATGAAACTTCCGTACAAAGCTTGGTTCAGGCGGCTTTTTATGTAAACAAGGAAAGGGGACTGTCAAAACAGATAGCAAGGGAACTGTACGGGAATTCCCTGACCGGAAGCGTAACCCGGTTTGAAAAATATGCGGCCTGCGCCTTTGCCCATTATATCAGCTATGGGCTGGAGCTGATGGAACGGCAGGAATACCGGCTGGCGGTACCGGATATAGGGAATTTGTTTCATAATGCCATTGAACTGTTTTCCAGAAAGATGGCCTCCAGTGAGTATAACTGGCATACCATTCCCGACGGCCTTCGGGACGAATGGGGCAGCCAGTGTGTAATGGAAGCGGCGGAAGGTTACGGAAATGCCATCTTTGGCAGTACCAAAAGATACCAGTATATTGTAAAACGTGTAGAGCGGATTACAAAAAGGACTTTATGGGCTTTATGTGAGCAGATCAAGAAGGGGGATTTTGAACCCATAGGTTTTGAGCTGTTTTTCTCCGGTGAAAACCAGCTTAACAGCTTAAAGATTGACTTGTCGGAAGAAGAAGGTATCCGCCTTTTAGGCAGGATTGACCGGCTGGATATTTATGAAGAGGATGACAGGCTTATGGTCAAGGTAATTGATTACAAATCCGGTAACACATCCTTTGACCTTTTATTGGTTTATTACGGATTACAGATACAGCTGGCTGTTTATATGAATGCGGCCATGGAATTAATGGAGCGGGAGCATCCGGGCAAAGCGGTCATTCCGGCAGGAATCCTATATTATAATATAGATGATCCCTTTGTGGAGAAAAGCGGCCATGTGGAAGAAAGCATCCTGAAGGAACTAAGGATGAACGGCATTGTAAACAGCAGCCCGGAGGTAATTAAACATCTGGATAAGAGCTTTTACAGTGCAGGGGAAGAAATCAGGCCCTCCGTAAAATCAGATATCATACCGGTGGAAAGCAATAAAGACGGCTATCCTACCAAACGCTCCAGCATAGCCGATATAAACCGGTTAAAAGCCATGGAAGGGTTTGTGAAAGATACCGTATATCAATACGGATTGAAGATACTGGAAGGGAAAACCGATATCAGGCCTTACCAGATGGGTAAAGCAAGTGCCTGCGATTATTGTATCTATAAAAGCGTATGCGGCTTTGATACCAAATTGGAGGGGTACGCATACCGAAACCTTGCCGCCTTGTCCAAGGAGGAGGTCTGGGACAGGATCTTAAAGCAGGAAAAATCCCTAAAGGAAGGAGGGAATTCCGATGAAGTGGACGGATGAACAACAGAAAGTGATTGATTTAAGGGAGCGGAATATCCTGGTTTCCGCCGCCGCCGGCTCCGGCAAGACGGCCGTACTGGTGGAACGGATTATTTCCCTGATTACGGAGGGGGACCATCCCATTGACATTGACCGTTTGTTAATTGTTACCTTTACCAACGCGGCCGCGGCGGAGATGCGGGAGAGAATCGGAGAGGCAATCGAAAAAAAGATTGCACAAATGCCGGAGAACCTTCACCTGCAAAAACAGGTGACACTGGTACACAGCGCCCAGATTACGACCATACACAGTTTCTGCCTGAATGTAATCCGGAATCATTTTAATACCATTGATCTGGACCCCTCCTTCCGTATCGCGGAGGAAGCGGAATTAACCCTGTTAAAATCGGATGTTATCAGTGAACTGCTGGAGGGTTATTATGAAGACGGGAAGGAAGAGTTTCTGGATTTTATAGAAACCTTTTCATCCGGCAAGTCCGACGGGGCGGTAGAAGAATTGATTCTGCGGCTTTACAATTTCTCCATGAGTTATCCCTGGCCCGAAGAATGGCTGGAAGAAAAAAAGAATACCTTTTCCGTTGCCACTCTGGAGGAGATGAAAGCTTCCGACTGGATGTGGGCTTTGCTTGATTACCTTAAGAACGTGACCGGGGATTTACTGGCCAGATGCAGGGAGGCCATCGGGATTTGTGAAGAGGCGGACGGGCCTGGGGCTTATCTTGGGGCTTTAAAGAGTGATGAGGCCCTGCTGCTTCAGTTATCCGGATTGGAGGATTATGAGGATTACGGGAATTTCCTCTATAGTTTTTCCTTTGCCAGGCTATCCGGCAAAAAGGAAGAAGGGGTAAGTGAGGAGAAGAAAAACCAGGTAAAGGCAATCCGGGAAGAAATTAAGAAGGCCGTAAATGACTTAAGTAAGAATTATTTTTTTCAGTCCCCTGAGGAAATGCTTGCCGATATGACGGCTATGAAACAGCCTGTGGAGGTATTGATAAGCCTGTGTAAAGACTTTGCCGGCGCCTATGCGAAAAAGAAATCCGAAAAAAATATAGTGGATTTTAACGACCTGGAACATTTTGCCCTGAATATACTGGTGCAAAAAAAGAACAGTATCATGTTACCTACCCCGGCGGCGGACGAACTATGTGAGCATTATGCGGAAATCATGATAGATGAATATCAGGACAGCAACCTGGTTCAGGAGACCATTTTGACCAGTATCAGCAGAGAGCGGTTCGGCAGTCCCAACCTGTTCATGGTGGGTGATGTTAAACAGAGCATTTACCGGTTCCGCCTTGCCAGGCCGGAGATTTTCATGGAAAAATACGATACTTATGACCTGGAGGATAGCCGTCACCAAAGGATCGATCTACATAAGAATTTCCGAAGCAGGCCGGTGGTGCTTGACAGCATCAACTTTATTTTTGAACAGATTATGACCAGGAAACTTGGCAATATTTTATACGACGAACAGGCTGCCCTCTATGCCGGCGCGGACTTCGGAACGCAGACAGAGGGTATTTCTGCGGATACGGAGGTAATTCTGGTTTCCACAGCACCTTCTCCTAAGAAGGAAGAAAGCGAAGATTATACGGTGGAAAAGGTGCCGGGTGAAGAGAATGAGGCTGAGGAAAATGAATATACCGCCAAAGAAATAGAAGCCAGGACCATTGCCAAACGTATGAAGGAGTTGGCAGACCCGGTGAACGGGCTGCTGGTCTTCGATAAAGGGGAAAAAGTTTACCGGAAAGCCTGTTATGGGGATATGGTAATACTTCTTCGGACCATGAGTGACTGGGCTGAAATTTTTGCCGATACCCTGGCAGCGGAAGGGATATCTTCCCACACAGAAACACAGTCCGGATATTTTTCGACTTTAGAGATCCGGACGGTACTTAATTTACTGCGAATCATAGACAATCCCAGACAGGATATTCCCTTTACAGCGGTATTGCGCTCTCCCATTGTGGATTTAACCAGCAATGAGCTGGCGCTGGTCAGAATACCGAGAAGGCGTACCCCTATGTATGAAGCTGCACAGGAATACGTTAAGGAAAATACGGACGAAATTTCGGTAAAATTGCACAAATTTTTAGAAAAATTAGACCGGTACCGTAATATGGTCCATCATTTATCCATACATGAACTGATTTTAAAAGTTTTAGAGGATACGGGCTATTATAATTATGCGGCTGCCATGCCGGCCGGGGAGAAGCGAAAGGCTAATATCGATATGCTCATCCAGCGGGCAATCCGATTTGAAAGCAGCAGTTACAGCGGCCTGTTCCATTTTGTACGATATATTGAAAAGCTCCACAAGTATGACATCGATTTCGGCGAAGCCAAGATAGCCGGTGAAAATGACAACACCGTTAAGATCATGAGCATACATAAAAGCAAAGGTCTGGAGTTCCCCATTGTATTTGTGGCGGGCCTGGGAAAAAACTTTAATAACCAGGACTCCAGAAGCAGCCTGTTAATCCATCCGGATCTGGGAATCGGTATCGATTATATCGACCACCAGTCACGGATCAAAGCCCCGACACTGGTAAAAAAAGTACTTCAGAAAGAACTTGTCCTGGAAAACCTGGGGGAAGAACTGAGGGTGCTTTATGTTGCCCTGACAAGGGCAAAGGAAAAGCTGATATTAACCGGGGGAGTAAAAGATATGGGAAAAATCCTTACCAGGTGGGGCAGCATCTTAAGGCAAAAGGGCAGGCAGCTTTTGTATTACCAGCTAAGCAATGCCGCAACCTGTCTGGACTGGATTATCCCGGCCCTTATGCGTTACCGCGGTTTTGAGGAAATCCTGAAAGAATACGGTATCAGGCAGGATGTGGGAAGCCCTCTGTACACAGCCCCTGCCGAAATAACAATAAAGCAGTGTTCCTATGAAGAAGCGGCGGAACGGGAATATATGGAACAGCTGTTTAAAAAAGTAAACCGGGAGGATTTTAAAGACTGGAATACGGATTTAGTCTACAATGAAGAAATCCGGAAGGAAATTAAGTCTTATATGGAGTATGAATATCCCTACCGGACGGAAACCAATATCCATACGAAACTTACCGTATCGGAATTAAAGAGGCTCGGGCAGTATGAAGCCGAAGATTTTGGAGTACCCATTAAAGCAATTGAAAAAAAAGCAGCGGAATATCCGACTCCCGGATTTGCAAAGGCAGCGGATACGGTTGCCGGAGCCGATCTGGGAACCCTGTATCATACCGTACTGGAATCAATGGATTTGTCCGGTATTCAGGCACAGGAGGATGTGGAGACGCTCTTATCCGCACTGGCGGACAGGGGCAAAATAAGTGATACTGATTTAAATGCCCTGGATGCGGAAAAATTATATAAATTTACCAAAAGTCCCATTGCCGGACGGATGCGAAAAGCCGCGGAGCATGGAGGGCTTTATAAAGAACGCCAGTTTGTCATGGGAATGAAAGCCCGCGAAATCAACAGCAGTTTAAAAAGTGAGGAAACGGTATTAATACAGGGGATCATCGATGTGTATTTTGAAGAAGAGGGGAAGTGGATTTTGCTGGATTATAAGACGGATGCCGTGAACGGAACGGACGGAGAAGAACGGTTGGCCAGGCGTTACCGGGTACAGCTGGATTATTACCAGAAAGCACTGGAACAATTAACAGGTATAAACGTGAAGGAAAGGATTATTTATTCTTTCGGTTTGAATAAAGAAATAAAAGTATAAAAAGATTCGAAAGACTGACAGTATGCATAAAGAAAGCGAATATATACATGACCGAATTCAAGGTGAAATAATGCCCGAATCCTGCATGCAGCCCCCATTAAGCACTATTATGTAAAATCTGGCATTATCTTAAAATATTTGTAGATTTTGACAAAAATGTGATAATTTGTAGAAAAACATTTTATTTTGCAAGTTTATGTGATATAATTGTATGCAAGATGGACAAATTACATAAAAAGGGGTATATATTTTTGTAAAACATGTTTTGTTTTCGTATTTTAAGTTGCTTCAGGAGCAACTAAGATGTGATTATTTTACAAAAGTTTAAAAAATATGACCTACTAAGGGGATGCAGGAGGATCAACTGAGAATGAAAAAATTTTTTGATTCATTGATGGGGAATGATAATGCGAAAAAATTAACGGAGTTTTTAAAAGCGGAGAAAAAGAAAGAAGCCATGGAGGCGAAAGCACAGGAAAGGCTTGATAAGGAAAAGAAGAGGCTGGATTTCAAATCAAAAGAAGTAAAAGATAAGAAGGAGAAAGTAAAGGAAGAGGTCAGGGAAAGGTTAAAGATTCTGGATCGATTTAATGGGATTCGGGTCAAAATTCTTGCTGCTTTTTCCATTCCTGTAATTTTACTGGCAGTTTTCGGTGTGGTATCCTATCAGACATCTTCGGAAGCAATCATTACAAATTATGAGAAGAGTACAACCGATACGCTGAATGCGGTCAGCAAATATCTGGGACTGGGTTTAAGTTCCGTTGCGGATAAGGCAATTGAATTTTCGCTCAGTAATACGGTTGAAAATTATTACAGAAGAGTCAATAAGGAAGATACCCTTGATAACGTAACGGCATTAAGACAGCTACAGGAAGAGACTATCGTCATAAGGGAAACCAATACCTTTGTGGAAGCTATCCATATTATGGCTGACGTAGGAAGTCCCGTATCCACTTTCGGAACAGCCCCCAAGGATATATTTACCCAGTTTACCGAAACCGATGAAGCAAAAAAAATTATGGATAATCCGTCTCGTAATGTCTGGGTAGGTACCCATGATGGCATTGACGGACCGATGAAGATGGATAAATCCGACTATGCAATGGCTTTGATAAGCAAACTTTCCTACAGCAACGGATTGATTGTAATGGATGTATCTCTGGAAGAAATCATGAATGTACTGAATGAGCTTGACACCGGCAATGGAAGTATAATTGGCTTTGTAACCGCGGACGGCAGAGAATCCCTGACAAACCCTGAGTTATTGGATGTGTTTACGGAACGTGAATTTTATAAGAGTGCCGTTGAAAGTGAAGATGAAAATGGTTTTTCCTATCAGACCTATGACGATGAGGAATATCTTTACCTGTACAGTAAAGTCGGCAACACCGGAGCTATGGTGTGTGCTTTGGTTCCAAAGGCAGAAATATTAAAACAGCCCAGTGCTATCCGGAATTTAAGTATTATATTCATAACAGTTGCATGTATCATAGCGATCGTATTAGGTACCATCATTGCAGGCGGAATCGGCAGTGCAATTTCTCAACTTGTTAAATCTATTTCCCTGGCGGCAAAAGGAGATTTGACGGCCAAGTTCAATACGAAACGAAAAGATGAATTCCTGATACTATCGGACGGACTGTCTGATATGACGGCAGGTATGAGCAACTTAATCGGTGAAGTCGCGGGTGTAGGTACGAAGGTAACGGAATCGGCAGATTTACTCTCGGTTACTTCAGAGAAGATACTGGGAGCGACCAAGGATATTTCCTTCACCATTGACGAAATCGAAAAAGGTGTGGTACAGCAGGCGGAAGATACGGAACACTGTCTGGGACAGATGGCCAATCTGTCGGAAAAAATCAACCAGGTATACAGCAGTACATATGAAATTGAACGTATCGCTACGAATACAAAAGGGATTGTCGGTGACGGTTTAGTCATTATTGATGAATTAAATGATAAGTCCAAAGCGACAACAAATGTTACCCAGATAGTAATTAAGGATATCGAAGCCTTGGAATTACAGTCACGTAATATCGGTAATTTTGTAGGTATCATCAATGAAATTGCCGCCCAAACCAATCTGCTTTCCTTAAATGCTTCCATTGAAGCAGCCAGGGCAGGTGACGCAGGCAGGGGCTTTGCGGTAGTAGCGGATGAAATCCGTAAGTTAGCCGACCAGTCCATGAAGGCAGCCAGCCAGATCCAGGGTATTGTAAGGGAAATCCAGAATAAGACACAGGGCACGGTAGTATCTGCAAAACAGGCGGAAAACATTGTAGAATCCCAGACGGAATCCTTAAATAAAACCATCAAGGTATTTGAAGATATTAATAAACATGTCGGAAACCTTGTTACAAACCTGGATAATATTTCTATCGGTATCAAGGGCATTGAAAGTGCAAAAGAAGTCAGCATGGATGCAATCCGCAGTATTTCCGCAGTAGCACAGCAGACGGCAGCTTCCTCCGAAGAGGTAAGTGCAACGGCCATCAGCCAGATCGGTTCCGTTGAAAACTTAAGTGAGTCCGCTTTGGAACTTGCCAGCGATGCCAAGAAGTTAGAACAGGCAATACAATTATTTAAAATAAATTAAATAAGTTTTATGCCAAAGGTATGAAATAAATATATCAAGGCTACACTTTATATAGAAATAAAACAGGGACTGTTTCACTACAAGAGATAAATTGTAATGAAAACAGTCCCTTGTTAAAATCTAGAAAGGGTGTATAATAATAATATGAGTACAAAAAAAGCAGAAGCAGTAAATTTAAATGAGTTAAAAGCAGATGAAAAATTAAAATATGAAATAGCATCGGAGCTTGGACTTTTAGATAAGGTATTAAATAGCGGATGGAAGTCATTATCTGCTAAGGAAACCGGACGGATCGGCGGAATCATGACAAGAAGGAAGAAGCAAATGCAGATGGGGAATTTAAACAAACAAGAGGGAAGAAAGGATGCTTAGTGTGAATTATTGAAAAGCATAATTCACACCCTGATTTATGGCAGTATCCGAAACTGGAGTTTCGGATATGCAATGGGAGCTAGATCCTTTCACATTTTTAGGTTGTGGCAATATTGCAGACCTGTCTGCCGTATATAGGTGTATAGAATCCGCCAGCCGGCTTCTTTCACCGGATTCTGTGCCGCCTGGCGGCGAAATGAGAGGTAAATATGAAAAAAAAACTTTTGTTTATCTATAATCCTCTTGCCGGAAAGAGTAAAATAAAAAACTGGCTGTCAAGTATCATCGAATATTTTGTGAAAAGCGATTATGAGGTTGTTATATATGCAACTGCCGGCAAGAAGGATGCAAAGAAAATAGTGATGGATTGTTTAAGCCGTGAAGAATATGAACTGATTGTATGCTCCGGCGGGGATGGAACCTTAAATGAAGTAATTGGCGGAATTATGCACAGTGAGCAGAAACCGTGTATTGGTTACATTCCTTCAGGAACTACCAATGATTTTGCTTATAATCTGAAACTGCCTAAAAACCTTCCGAAAGCAGCTAATGTAGTTTTAAGTGGAGAAGCATTTCCATGCGATGTCGGTTTAATTAATGGGGAATACTTTACATATACGGCTGCCTTCGGACTTTTTACCGATGCCTCTTATGAAACGCCCCAGACTACGAAAAACATGCTGGGAAAACTGGCTTATATTCTTGAAGGTGTAAAGCGATTACCCAATTGGAAGTCCTATCATATGGAAATAACCTGCGCAGACAGAGTCATTACCGATAATTTTATTTATGGAATGGTGGCAAATTCCATATCCGTAGGAGGGATCAAAGGACTGACCGGAAAAGATGTATTGTTGGATGACGGCCTGTTTGAAGGGATCTTTATTAAGATGCCCCAGAATGTACTGGATTTTCAGGGGATTATTAACGACCTGTTAAAAGGTAATTTAAACAGTGACCATATCTTTTCCTTCCCTGTAAAGGAAATCCTTCTAACCTCGGAGGAAATGGTACCCTGGTCCATAGACGGCGAATTCGGCGGTGAGTTCCAGACGGTAAATATCGTCAATATAAACAAGGCTGTCAAGATAATCCGGAATAAAGAAGAAGTGGCAGTTTAAATAACTTTAATAAAAAACAGCAGTATGAAAATTTGATTTCCATACTGCTGTTTTTTATTAAAGTTATTTAAATACATATAGTAAGAATTGTAAAAATTACAGGTATTTTCGGTATATCAGAATAGTTCATTATTCTGCAATTTTAATGTACTGATGGCAAGAAAATTCTTTACAACCACACTGATGCCGCCAAGCAGAATGGAAGAATCCTGCAGTGCGGACGGGACTATATGGGTCACACTGTTCATCCTGCTGTTTAAGGATTGTTCGATCAGTTTGGTAATTCCGGGGAAAAAACTGGTAAAGGAACTGTTTATGATAACTATGTCTGGGTTATAAGCATTTAAAACGTTATTAATACAGACAGACATATATTTTATAAATCTGTCCATAATATCAATGGCATCCCTGTCTCCGGTCTGATACATGGAGGAGAGGATTTCAAAATCCAGATCAGTTAATCCCTTTTTCTCTGCAAAATCCTTAAGTAATGCCCGTTCGGACACATATTGTTCCAGACAGCCATGGTTGCCGCAGGGACATGCCTTTCCGTCAACTTCCACGATGGTATGGCCGAATTCCCCGGCCCGGCCGTTATAACCGGTATAGAGTGTATTGTTAATCAGTAACCCGAGTCCTATACCGGAATGGACACTGATATTGGCTATGTTGGGATAATCAAACATAAAGGTTTTCTCACCTAATACGGACAGGTTTGCTTCATTTTCCAGAAAAACAGGTGTATGAAAATGTTGTTCCAGTTCACCTGCCAGGTCGATTCCGGTTAAATCATAATAAGGTGTAAAGGAAACTTTATTCTGATACACGACACCGTGAATGCCTAAGGATATCCCGGTCAGACCGTAAGTCGTTACGGAATCAGCCGGTTTCATGGATTCGATCAAATGGCTTAAGACGTAAACAATGTTCTCGTTGGCCTTTGGTGTTTTGATTTGTTTCAGGCTGCAGTCTTCACCCACTAAATCCGTCAGTAATGCCGAAATGGTTTCAACACCGATATCAATGCTGATTACATAGCCGGCTTTCTTATTGAAACTGAGTAAAATCGGCTTCCTGCCAAGGTCCGTGTCGTCACTCCCTATTTCGATTACCAGGTCTTTGTTAATCAGATCCTGCACAATTGTAGAAATGGTAGCTTTCGTAAGACCCAGCTTTTTTGATATGGCAGCCCTTGAAATCGGCTTTGAGTTTATGATAGTTTCCAACACCAAAGTACTGTTTATATCACGAATAAGTTCCTTGCTTCCTGTTATCATGTTACCCATCCAATCTATGACAGTAAGGAAACTGCCATAATTTAGTAAAAAACAGTAACTACCCAGCCGTTCCTCCTGAAAGTTCCGGGCAGTCAAAGCGGATATCACATTTCGCTTTGCTGCATGCTCCTACAGATTCAGAACCTTCACAGTAACGGAGACTGAATAGTTATGTTCATATTACATTAATCATAACATAAAAATAATTTATTGAAAAGAGGGAAGAAAGTACGCGGCACGACGAACGCATGAAGTACAAGGTGAAAACAGGAGATACGCCTTGACAAAGTAGTGAAATCTTGATATATTGATAGTATCAACATTAGTTCAGTGAAAAAACTATATAGGAGGTTGTTGTATATGGCTTATTTTGAAGGGATAGGAAAGATTAATTATGAAGGCCCGGGAAGCAAGAATCCGCTGGCTTTTAAGTATTACAATCCGGATGAGGTTGTAATGGGAAAAACCATGAAAGAGCAGTTAAGATTTGCCATGTCCTACTGGCATACATTTACTTATATGGGCAATGACCCATTTGGCGTAGGTACCATGTTCCGTCCCTGGGACAATGCGGATTGTCCTATGGAAGTAGCGAAAGAAAGAGTACATGCCGCTTTTGAATTTATGGAAAAAATGCAGATTCCTTTCTTCTGTTTCCACGACAGGGATATTGCTCCGGAAGGAAAAGACCTGGCAGAAACCAATGCAAGACTTGATGAGATTGTTGCGGTTATCAAAGAAGAAATGGTACGTACCGGAATAAAATGCTTATGGGGTACAACCAATGCGTTTAGCAATCCCCGTTTTGTTCACGGAGCAGGAACTTCCTGCAATGCAACGGTATTCGCCTATGCTGCGGCACAGATTAAAAAGGCTATGGAGATCACCAAGGAACTTGGCGGTGAAAATTATGTATTCTGGGGCGGAAGGGAAGGTTATGAGACCCTGCTTAACACGGATACCTCGCTGGAACTTGACAATTTCGCCCGGCTACTGAAATTGGCCTGCGATTATGCACAGGAAATCGGATTTACGGGCCAATTCTTAATCGAACCAAAACCGAAGGAACCAACCAAACATCAATATGATACGGATGCTGCTACGGTTCTTGCTTTCCTTAGAAAGTACAATTTAATTGATAAATTTAAATTAAATATTGAAGCCAACCATGCTACACTTGCCATGCATACCTTCCAGCATGAATTAAACACAAGCCGTATTAACGGTGTATTGGGAAGTGTGGATGCCAACCAGGGTGACAGTAATCTTGGCTGGGATACAGACCAGTTCCCCACCAATATTTATGACACGACTTTAGCCATGTATGAGATCCTGTTAGCCGGAGGCTTGACAAAAGGCGGACTTAACTTTGACTCCAAGGTCAGACGTGCTTCATTTGAAGAAGCAGATTTATTCTATGCTTATATTGCCGGAATGGATGCTTTTGCAAGGGGCTTACAAGTAGCCGCAAAATTAATTGAAGATAAAGTGTTTGAAAACTTCATAGTGAACCGTTACGCAAGCTATACGGAAGGGATCGGCAAGGATATTGTGGACGGCAAAGCCGGCTTTAAGGAATTGGAAGCTTATGCCCTGAAAAATGGCACCACTCCCAATGTGTCCGGAAGGCAGGAGCTGCTGGAGTCCATATTAAATCAATATATTATCGAAACATGATAATATTCCGTAACAATAGATGGCCGGCCAAGGCGGTATAACGGATAACTATGTTTGTTATGCCGCGGCGGCGGTATACGGACAATTCAAAACGGATTTTCTCATTCCGCTTTGCTGCATACTATACTGAGATATGTATGGGAGCTGGTTTTCAAAGAAAATATAATAAAAGAAAGGGATGCCACATATAGATTCTTTCAGTCTTTTCATTTTTGGCAATAGAATGCATATCAGGTCCGCATTCTATCGTATGTGGCAGTAACACATCAACTTACGGATGTGTTAATCAGAGGGTATTAATTATGTTATATATTGGTGTAGATTTAGGAACATCTTCTGTAAAACTATTGTTAATGGACGAAGGCGGTAACATTAAAAGTATCGTAACAAGGGAATATCCGTTATATTTCCCCCAGCCGGGCTGGTCGGAACAAAATCCTGAGGACTGGTATTTTGCCTTGATGGATGGCATTAAGGAACTGACGAAGGATTGTGACAAAACCACAGTAGACGGTATCAGCTTCAGCGGGCAGATGCACGGTATGGTTATCCTGGATGAAAACGACAAGGTAATACGCCCTGCAATCCTGTGGAATGACGGACGTACCCAGGCAGAATGTGATTATTTGAATAATGAAATCGGCAGGGATAAAATATCAGCCTATACCGGCAATATGGCCCTGACCGGATTTACGGCACCTAAGCTGTTATGGGTAAAAAATCAGGAACCGGACAATTTTGCCCGGATCAAAAAGGTTATGCTTCCTAAAGACTATGCAGCGTACTGTTTATCCGGTGTTCACTGCACGGACGTATCCGATGCCTCCGGTATGTTGTTACTGGATGTGAAGTATAAATGCTGGTCTAAGGAAATGCTTGAGATTATCGGTTTAAAGGAAGAACAGTTAGCAAAGATATTTGAAAGCTACCAGGTGGTCGGTACCTTAAAGAAAGAGGTTGCAAGTGAGCTGGGACTTCCGGAAACGGTTAAAGTAATTGCAGGCGGCGGAGACCAGGCGGTTGCCGCAGTCGGCACCGGCACCGTGGGACATGGCATGTGCAATGTTTCCCTCGGAACCTCCGGCGTTGTATTTATTGCCAGCAAAGAATATGCAGAAGTAGATAAGAACGCCCTTCACGTATTTGCCCATGCAGACGGTAAATATCATTTTATGGGAGTTATGCTTTCCGCAGCAGCATCCAACAAGTGGTGGATGGACGAAATTATCGGAACCAGGGAATACGGAAAGGAACAGGCTGATATTAAGAAACTTGGGGAAAATAACGTATACTTCCTTCCTTACCTTATGGGTGAGAGAACACCTCACAATAACCCAAATGCAAGAGGTACCTTTATCGGTATGACGATGGATACCAGCCGCGCCGATATGACCCAGGCCGTACTGGAAGGCGTAGCCTTTGCACTCCGTGATTCTTTTGAAATCACCAAGAAGTTAGGGGTTTCAATTGAACGGATCCGTATTAACGGCGGCGGTGCAAAGAGTCCTTTATGGTGCAAGATCATTGCCAATGTTCTTAATGTAAAAGTTGATAAAATCAACAGCGAAGAAGGACCTGCCTTTGGTGCAGCTATCTTAGCTGCCGTAGGCTGCGGTAAATATGCAACCGTGGAAGAAGCCGCCGGAAAGCTGATCACGGTAATCGAAACTACGGAACAGGATCCGGAAATCGTTGCATTGTATAACAAGAAATACGACGTATTCAAGGATTTATATCCAAGCTTAAAGAATATGTTTGACCGCATGGCCGAGTAATTATATATATTTATATATTAAGGGATTGCTGCAAAAGTCTTAGTTATATTACTTACGGAAGAGTGTAAGTTTTATAAGTTTAAGATTTTGCAGCAGTCCCTTTTGAATGAGTTAGGGTATTGACGGATAGAAGACAGCAATAGCAATTATTGATTAATAAATAGCAATTTATGAAAGGATAAAAATGGTAATTAGTTGTATGATAATATCTAAGGTAGATTAATAAATATTCCATATAGAAGGATATTGAAACAGACGTATTTATTTAAGAAAAGAATCATTTAAATTTTTTATTTACCAGGTAGGGGGAGAAAAGAAAATTTTTATATATTATATCAGCTGCACTGATATAATATATAAGATTTTTGTCCGCATGTTATTTTTTAGCATTTATATTCTTTCCAATTCATAAAAGTAATTTTATCTGCAAAGTGTTTTCTAGTTATAAGATATTTTTGCAATACTATTAAACTGTATTCTGCTAATTCTCAGTCACAGAAAGAATTCATCATCCCATATGAGTCGCATTAATAAGAAACTACTATAAAATGAAGCGGTTTACATACAGCCTTAAGTAACATTACGGATCAAGTGGTACACTAGTATGTAAATTTGCAGGCAATTTATAAAAACACTGTAAAGGAATACTCATCGGGAGATTGGAACTGGCCTGGGATAGAAAACAACAATAATAAAACAACAAAATCTGCTGGTGGCAAGAAAACCAGCAAGTCAGGAAAGGGAGTGATATGTAAGAGGTAATATTCAAATAGTGTGTAGGTAATAGTGCCAGATAGAATTATTAGGGAGGTAAAGGTATTTATGTTTAAGTTTAATAAGAAAAGTTTAATTGCATTGCTGACAATTACAGCTTGTTTTACCATGTTGTTTGCAGTACCCGCGTCAGCCACAAACTACTCGCAAAGTTGGACAAACGGTCAGGGGACAGTAAACTACGAGAATTTAGCTGGCGGACGCTACAGGGTTAACTGGAGTAATGTCGGGAATTTTGTTGCAGGTAAAGGTTATAATCCTTCGGGAAACAGAACCATGACCTGGTCAGGCTACGCCAGTGGTGCTCAATATTTTGGTGTTTATGGCTGGCTTACGGGACCGCTCGTAGAATATTATATCGGTCGCGGCGGCGGCACTAACCGAGGTACCTATAATACCAGTAAAGGCACATACACTTTATACACACAATCGGTAACCGGACCTTCCATCCAGGGATATACAACTTTTACCCAGTACAATTGCAGCGGGAATGGCAGTAGTGGTATAAATCTTGGGGAACACTTTAACGGCTGGAGAAATCTTGGGCAGTCCGTTGGCAGTACAAACTATTGTATCGTAGCGACAGAAGGATGGGGTGGCAGTAGTGGTAATGCTGATGTAACAGTTAACTAAATTCCTTATCAAAG
The DNA here is from genome assembly GCA_023391695.1 of Bacillota bacterium. Classification (GTDB taxonomy): domain Bacteria; phylum Bacillota; class Clostridia; order Lachnospirales; family Lachnospiraceae; genus Anaerocolumna. Next base: position 372,412 of record JAEWAK010000037.1, on the reverse strand, counting down.
GTAGTTTTGGTTTTCGTATGAGTGAAAACCGCTTTTGATAATGAAAACGGCTGACGGTGATATAACGGGGCAGCCGGTATATAAAAAAATGGCACTTACCTACATACTACTTGAATATTACCTTTCAGAAGAAGGAGCGCGGGCCGGACCGCTTCCGTACGTAAGCAGGTTTTTAGCTTATCGTTTTTTGCAAAACGAATGGTCTGCGGCGTTGACGGAGGCGGATTACAGGCTGTTATGGTCTATAACTTTTCTTATCAGTTTAAAGGAGATATATCTATGAGAAAACGATCGATTTTCCTTTTAATAGCAGTAATGGCTGCTGTCAGCGCCTGTTCGCAAGAAGAACCTGTTAAACAGGTAAAGACTGAGGAGTTTGTATTAGTCAAAGGCGGTACTTTTAGGAACACAAAGTCCGGTTATTACGGAGAAAGTGCAAACATACCTGACTTTTATATCGGCAAATATGAGGTAACCCAAAAAGAGTGGGTTGAGGTAATGGGAAGCAATCCCGCCGAATTCAAAGACAAAAATTTTAAGGTAGAATATGCAAGTAATCCTTCCGAATTTAAAGGCGGTAATTTGCCGGTAGAAATGGTAAGCTGGTATGACAGTGTTGAGTACTGTAATAAAAGGAGTATAAAAGAGGGCTTGGAACCGTATTACAATATAGACAAGGATAAAAAAGATCCGGAGAATACGGATGAAAACGATGATATAAAATGGACGGTAACGATGAATGAGGGTGCGAATGGTTACCGATTGCCGACGGAAGCGGAATGGGAATATGCTGCAGGCGGAGGTCAGATGAGCAAGAACTACACATACAGCGGAAGCAATCAGGCGGAAGAAGTTGCATGGTATTGGGAAAATTCCGGAGATGTTAAATTATCAGGATTTTGGAACTGGCCTGCGATAGAAAACAATAATAATAAAACAAAACCGGTCGGTGAAAAGAAACCCAATGAGTTAGGGCTATACGATATGTCAGGCAACGTAAGGGAATGGTGTTTCGACTGGTTTGAAGACCCGGATAGTAACAGCGGCTCTTTTCGGGTTTTCAGGGGCGGCGGCTGGCTCGGCGACTCCTACTGCTGCGAAGCGTCTTTCCGGGACAGATGGAATGCGAATAGCAGGAGCAGCGATACGGGTCTTCGCGTGTGCCGCGGCGAGTACCGTGAGTGAGAAATTAAAAAAGAGAGGACGTAAAGATCATTATAGGTAATTTATATGCCAAATAATCTTAAGCCCTTTAAAATAAAGGGCTTAAGATTTGGTATATATATTAAAACTTATACCAAAACTTTATAGTTTAAGTGCTGATACAGTCTTTATATTTATTAAATCTGTTAGATAAATAATATTGGTATAAGGATATAATTGAAGGAAGGATATAATTTTTCCTCCTTTTAAGTTACAATTGTGAAATATTGTGAGTTAATTGGTATTATTTTCCGACTATTATATTTTCTATTTTTTGCTAATCCTAAATTCGAATTAAAAAGGCCTCAATCAAATTTTATTATTAATATATTAATCCTTTGTTTCGGGGTAAGGCTTAATCATATTAGGTTTTAACCTTTCGGGAATTTCGTATGATTTTTTATGAATAAAATTCTCAAGTGTTTTATTACCGAGTGCATCTACTTTATAAGTGATTTCATCATCACCTACTGGAATATGTGGACCGATAACTGGTGTTGTCTCAAATGTAATGTAAACATTTACTGGTTCGCCCTCTTTTTTAATATCTTTAATTTTAAATTCATAATTAAAATATTCTATTGGATACGTATCTGGAAAATAATTATCATAAAATTTACTGCTATCGGCAATGATATTGTCCATAAATAAGGCAATGATTAATTCATCTTTTATTTCAGACTCGGTAGTTGACTTGACACTAAATGTTGGTATGTTGTGATTTTTTTGTAAATAAAAGACCATTTCAAGGAGTAATATACACGATAAAATTAGTATGACGATAAATTGCCATTTTTTACTATGCTTCATGACTTCACCTATGGAATCTACTCTTTACAATATATTAAAGCCTAAAGTAAATATTCGCATCAGTATACTATTGCAAACCATCAGCATGGTATTATTATACATTACATATTTGCCTAATATCAATATTTTTAAGATGGTAATACCAAGTACAGGCAAAATCAACGAAGGTGCAAGCACTTTCGTTGGCTGTATCCAAGGCTATTATTCAGAATGGGATGAGCGTATTTTTTTTATTGCGGTCACGTAGCCAGCTTTATAGAGTTGTATACCTTTGTTTTTAACTCTCCCTTAATAACGAATAAACTTTCCTAATATACCCCGACTCCCTTAAAGAATTCCGAATAATCCACGTTATATATTTTCTGTAATGTTACAATGTCTGTAGCTTTTATGTTTCTGTCGCCAAGTTCAATTTTTGCATAGGTAGACCTGGATGTAGTACTGCCTAGCAAATGCATCTTTGCAACTAATTCATATTGGGATAAACCGCTTGCTTTTCTTAGTCTTAATAAATTATCCGAAAATCCTGTGCTTCTTAATATCATCATAATTTTCTCCTCCTGGTTCCTATTTGGGTACATTTTTATTGATTATACACTTTTAATCGTGTTATAATGGTTCACGTATAGGAACCAAAAGAGGAGAAAAATGGATGGAATTGATTTTAACAATAAGTTAAAAGAACTTTGATTTAATTAAGCGAGAAAACCCTTAATAATCTATTAAATAATGAACCAGATTTATCAAGAAGCGTGTGAAAAACAGAATATGGCCGAAAGAGGCTATCTTGATCTGGAACTTTCAAAAGAACAACGGGAAACCATGGAAGAACTTTTATTATGGACAGATATCAGTAACATGGAGTACAGCTCTTTAAGTTGTTTGGCCGGATTGTATGATGGCTGTAAGCTTTCTAATTTCTTTCATAATGGAGTAAATAATAAATTATAATACGGAATTAAATGCAGACTAAAACAAGACCCTGAATTTTGCAGCAGTCCCTTAGTTATTTCCATTAAAGAAAAAAGAACAATTATTGATATTCCAAAGGCGTATCGCAGTATTCGCATTTTATAACGCTTCCTGCTTTAATTTTCATTTTTGCCCCGCAGTTAGGACAGGTAACAACCTTATACTGTGGTGCCGCTTTTGGTTTAATATTAGAATCATGAGCATGATTACAATTATATTCATTATGTATGTTTATATCTAAGTCATAATCTATTATGTTTCTAACAACAGGTCGGTTATAAAGATTAAGATATTTATTGCCTTTCTTTAGCATTCTTTTTGCACGGAATATCGTATAATAACCGGCTAGACCCCACAATCCCCAAATTGCTATATAATTTTGTATATTTGTATCAGGAATTTTAGAAATAGTAAGCAGTATTGCAAATATTATAAGTATCCAGCCGCAGACTTTCATTCCTTTACTATTACCAATATAGTCTCTTGGATATGAACTTTTTCTGTATTGAAGATATACTGCAGTGAAAAAAAACAGAAAAAAATTTAAAAAGATTACACTACCTGGTATTCTCGCGATTCGTTCTAATTCGTCATCCAAAGTATAATTCCCCCATAAAAATAGTATTTATAAAAAATTATAATTTTATTTGTAGAAATTAGCAAGTATAAATTAAATAATTTCATAAATATGCCCCCCCGTTACTTATTATTGATGCCATTTTAATGTAGTTAAGTGAGAAAACCCTCCACAATCTTTCAGCAAAAGAGCTGTCAGCTTCACCCGTGCCCGCTGCAGAAGTAGTAGCACCGGCGGCAGCAAGGCTTTTAGCCGGTAATATTTTGTTAAGTCCGTTGATATTACCAATTGCCGGTGCTAATACTCCCGATCCAAATCCGCCTATATCTGCTTTTATCATACCTGCTAACAGTCCTAGAAATAAAAGGATTACCATAAAAAATATGAGAACACCTTTTAACTTGTTTCCTATTCCATCTTCGTGCAAAGAAGCAATTTCTTTCTCCATATCCTTCTTCTGCTGCTTTAACTGCCTTAGCTTGTCATCTTTTAATTTATCTTTGGTCATAGCAGTTCCTTTCTGTCTTCTATACCGATTAAAGCTGTAATGTTGAATGATTCCGCGAAAATTCATTTAATTTTAAATAATACATCATACATTATGGTGAAGTACATAGGCACGCTTATATCTATAATTTAAAAGGAAAAAGGTTATTATAAGTATAACGGCAATGGGCATACTGGCAGCAATCGCCTGTACCATGGGTTTACTGACCAGTGTATTCCCGATGATCTCGATGGGAATCGGTTTGCTGGAATAAATGCGGTCCAGATTAGGAGAAGCAGAGGTCACGTATAGATAGAAATGGTCTACATATACGAGGCGGATTGGAAGCTTTACAGCTGCCGTTTCACCTGGCAGCAACGAATTAATTGTAATAGGTTTGTCCGCACTGTAGTCTTCCCGGTGCAAGCAATAAGGACTCCAATGTCTCGGATTCCCGTTCATGGGAGAAACCTACAGCGGCTAAAATAATGCTGATTAAGATTGTAAGTTCCATTACTATTTTTGAAAAATTAAGGATTACTTCATTTTGTGTCAGCAAACTTAGCTCCTTAACCGAAACAATTGCAAAGCAAAATACAGAAAAAAGCAGTGAAGCTACAGCAAATAGAAGGATGCCTTTCATGGCGATCAGAGTTTCTTTTAATTCTTTCATAAAAATCGTCATCGTTTTACCTCCTTGTCTTCGGTCAGATGGAAGAAAATATCTTCTATTGATATAGTTTCCATGCCCAGTTTCGCTTTATATTTATCTTTTAAATCATTAATACTTCCCTGTTCCAGTAAAATGCCGGATTTAACAATACATACCTTGTTACATAAAATCTCGATATCTTTCAGTAAATGAGAGGTTATAAGCACCGTGACATTCATTTCACGGTTAATTTCAAGTATTAATTCATGAATATCCCTTTGGTCGATAGGATCAAGACCTAAAGTCGGCTCGTCTAAAAAAATTATCTGAGGTTTATGGATAAGAGTTTTGGCTATTCCCAATCGCTGCCGCATACCCCTGGAATATTGTCCGATTGGAACTCCTGTTTTTTCAGACAGACCGACCTTGTTTAATAAATCCCGGATGTAAGAAACATATTCTTTCTTTGGTATCTGATATAATTTTGCAAAATAAGTTAAATATTCAATCGCATTCATGGAATTATAAAACCCGTGGGATTCCGGAAGGATTCCAATTTTCTTTTTTACTTCCAGGGGAGCCTTCTGCGGATCAATGCTGTCTATACTTACAGAGCCGTGAGTGGGTTTTAAAAGTCCGGTCAGCATACGCAGGGTAGTGGTCTTTCCGGCTCCGTTTGGCCCTAAAAAACCAAAGATATCTCTTTCGCCAACTGTGAGGTCTAAACCGTTTACCGCCTTAAAACCGTTAGGATAAGTCATTTCAAGTGATTTTGTCTGTATCATTATATTCCTCCATTAAAGTAACAGATTAAAGGTTATAAGTTGTTAGAAATCGATTTTCTGATTATAGAATAAAGAACTTTTCTAACCTGCTTCTAAACAACATATTAACTTTTTCTAAACGCCGGATTGTTAGGATCTACCGGGTTATATACTTCCGATCCGGGAATAGATATGGGGCAACAGTATGGATACGTAAGCAACAGTATAGATATGTAAGCGCAGTATGGATATATAAATGGCAGTTGGAAAAAATAAATTTATATAAATTTTATTTTTTAGTTATAGGTTGTTTATGATATTCAGGTAACCTATTATAATAGAATACAAAACTGTCTGGATGATAGAATGGCGGAGATTTATGACAATAAGAAAAAAACTGGTGTTTTCCAATATATTGATGATTTTTATCCCCGTGATTGCGGCAATTGCCGTATCTGGAATCCTGCTGGAGGGTGTGGGTAATAAATATGGGGAAACAATGGAGCATATGTTTAATGATAAAAATGGGCTGTACTCTGCCCAGAGTATTGTTTTTGCGTATAAAGAAGAGCTTATGAAACAGGGGGCAAAAGAATATGCGGCGGCAGTTGAAGACAGAAATGAATCTGATCGGATTAAAGTCCTGGAAACAAAGAAAATCAGAGAACTTAATCAGGAACTGACCTTTTTGGGTTATCACTATTCGATTCAATTTAATGAAGGTTTTTTATTCAGCAATATATCTGAACCGGAATATAGACGGATGGCGGAACTTTTACAGGACACTCTTGATAAAACCGACAGCCTGACTATGACCTCTGGTGAAACATCAATTGTTAATTATTCTTTTTATAAGGGTAATTACAAATTTGAAATATCTGCAATCCATACAGCTGACATTAAGGTGAGTAAGGGCAACCGGTCGTATTTGAGAAAGTATATTTTGAGATATGTAATCGTGTTAATAGTATGTGTGTTAGCCGTTATCATTGTAATGAATACGTTTCTGACCTGGTGGATTTCAAGGAGCATTCTGATTCCTCTTAAAAAATTAAGGATCGGCAGCCGCAAAATTAAGGATGGTGAGCTGGATTTTAAAGTAGACTACAATAAATCAGATGAATTCGGCACTCTGTGCAGGGATTTTGACGAGATGCGGGGGCATTTAAAAGTTTCCGTGGAAGAAAGGCTGAGATATGAAAAATACAGGACAGAACTATTATCCGGAATATCCCATGATTTAAGAACACCTCTTACTTCGATAAAGGGATATATAGAAGGGTTAATAGATGGAATAGCAGATACACCGGATAAACAGAAACGTTATTATAATGCAATTCACACAAGAGCAAACGACATGGAAGGATTAGTAGATAATCTAAGCACCTATACACATTTAGAAAACGGACAGGACCATTATGATTTTAAATGCCTTGAACTGAATGACTATTTGGATAAAGTTATCCGGGAATATCAAATCGACTCCGTAAGTAATAAAGTTAAAATACAATGTGATTTTACAGAAAAAAAATTGCCGGTAAGAATAGATGATCAGAAATTGCACCGGGTCATTCTGAATATATTTTCAAATAGTATTAAGTACCGGATTAAAGAGAATTCTTTTATTAAAGTAGAAACAGGGCAAAATGACGGCTATGCCATAATGCGGATTATGGATGACGGTCCCGGAGTAAATTCAGAGGATTTGCAGCATATTTTTGAATGTTTTTATCGCGGTGACGCTTCCAGGACAAGACCCGGTGACGGCAGCGGACTGGGGTTAAGTATAGTGAAGCAGATAGTTGAAGGCCATAATGGAAAGTTAAAAGCAGAGAACAGAGGAGGATTGTCAATAACGATATGGATACCGTTATGCGAATAACCTCGATAAGGATATACGGAAAGGAGTGTCAGTATCGTGGGCAGGCCCGCGGTATTTAAGGTTATGAATATGAAGAAAATATTAATTGTTGAGGATGACGAATTAATTGCCGAGTTGGAGAAGGACTATTTAGAAGCCAGTAATTATGATACGGAAGTAGTAACAAACGGAACACTCGGTATGAAATATGCCAAAGAAAAAGAATATGACCTGATTCTTTTAGATGTAATGCTCCCGGGTATAAGCGGGTTGGATCTATGCAGGGAACTTCGTAAAGATATGGATATTCCGATTGTTATGGTAACCGCTAAGGGTGAGGATATTGATAAAATCAGGGGTTTAGGACTTGGGGCAGATGATTATATTGTTAAGCCCTTTAGTCCCTCTGAACTTGTAGCCAGGGTAAAGGCCCATATGAGTATTCATGAGCGGTTACTAAAAAGAAGTGATAATCTTTTAAAAAACGGTAATGAAATAAAAATAAAACATGTCAGAATACTTCCGCTTTCCAGGCGTGTTTATGTTAAGGATCAGGAAGTTATACTGGCAAATAAGGAATTTGAATTACTGTTATTTTTAGCTAAAAATCCGAATATTGTTTTCTCGAAAGAAACATTGTTTGACAGGATCTGGGGAATGGATGCTGTTGGGGACACTACTACGGTAATCGTGCATATTAACAGGCTCAGAGAAAAGATAGAAGAGGACACCTCAAATCCCGAGTATATTGAGACCGTATGGGGGGCGGGTTATCGGTTCCAGGTCAGGTAAAAGGAATAAAGCGCCTAAAGCTACAGCTTTTTCGTCTGTGCCGGTTTAATAAGAACATATTAAAAGAATAGGACAGCAATCAGAACAGGAGATATAAAAATATGCAAAATTGGATAATCGATATTATGAATCAGTTTGGATATATAGGAATTACATTATTAATTGCGGTGGAAAATATATTTCCGCCCATACCGTCAGAAGTTATTCTGACTTTTGGAGGATTTATGACTACGTATACCGGCTTACAAATCTGGGGGGTTATTATCTCCGCTACAATTGGTTCCTTACTTGGTGCAATTGTCCTATATGGTGTGGGCCGGTTTCTGTCACCGGAACGGCTGGGCATCATTCTGGATGGAAAGCTTGGACAGGTTCTGCATTTTAAATCGGAAGATGTTTTTAAAGCTTGTGACTGGTTTAATCATAAAGGCAAAAGTACCGTTTTGTTTTGCCGCTGCATACCGGTGATCCGAAGCTTAATTTCTATTCCGGCAGGTATGTCTAAAATGAAACTGGGCGTTTTTTTCCTTATGACTACAATCGGTTCCCTGATTTGGAATGTGGTATTGGTTTATCTTGGTGTTGCAGCAGGAGCATCCTGGGAGAAAATTGTAGCCGGTACCGATATATATACGAAAGCCGCAGTAATCGTTATTGGCGCTGGGGTGGCGATAGGGGCTTTTATTTTTATTAAAAAGAGGTTTAAAAAGCAACAAAACCAGGATTAACTTAAGGTCGTTCCGAAAATACGGCTCTGAAAGGTAAATGGATTCCGCACTGTATAATGTGGGGTAGCGGTATAATAAATGGAATAAGGTAAATAATCTTATAGTGATATAATATATCTGGCTATTGCATAGAGGAAAATTATTACCTGCACAAAATATGCAGGTTTTAAATTTCTATTGCAATAGCCTTTTCTTATGCCATTGGAAATTTCATCCTGTTTCATGATAGCTCTGCCTTTGTTACTAAAAGTCAAATGGTACCATGCCATAAAGTGAAAGCCTTACCCTAAGATTAAAATTTAAAAAAATTTTCATGTGAATATTGCTAAATGCCTGTAATTATGAGCAAGGAATATTTCAGAAATGAAATGTTGCGGTGAAAGAAACGTAAAAGGCATTTCAACATTTGCAATTTATGGCCTAGTGCACAAATTAGACAAAAAATAATGTCGTTTCTATGAATTGATATAGCAATTTACACATGTTATACTTGGTTTGCATTTAGGAATACACAAAGACAGAAATTGAAAGGGTGAAAAAATTGGTAGGATTTATTGGATTAGGAATCATGGGAAAACCAATGAGTAAGAATTTATTGAAAGCCGGTTATGATTTGATGGTTTTTGATTTTAACGTTGACGCGGTGAAAGAGGTCACAGTCTGTGGAGCTAAGGCAGCAGCAAGCGGTGCAAAAGTTGCAGAAAATTGTGAGGTAATTATTACCATGCTGCCGAATTCCCCCCATGTAAGAGCAGCAGTTTTAGGGGAAAAGGGAATAGCAGAAACAGCAAAACCGGGAACCATAATTATAGATATGAGTTCCATCGATCCGATGGAATCACGTTCCATCGGCGCGGAACTGGAGAAAAGAGAAATTGAACTAATGGATGCCCCGGTAAGCGGAGGGGAACCCAAAGCTATTGACGGAACGATTTCTGTTATGGTCGGCGGTAAAAAAGAAAGCTTTGATAAATACTACGAACTGTTAAAAGCCATGGCAGGCTCCGTTGTTTATGTAGGTGAACTTGGTTCCGGAAACATAACAAAGCTGGCGAATCAGATTATAGTTGCATTAAACATTGCGGCGGTATCCGAAGCATTAACCCTGGCTGTAAAAGCGGGAGCAGATCCGGAACTGGTTTATCAGGCAATCAGGGGCGGACTGGCAGGTTCAACCGTTATGGATGCAAAGGTTCCCATGATGCTGGAACGTAACTTTAAACCGGGCTTTCGGATTGAATTACATATCAAAGACTTAAACAATGCGTTAAATGCATCCCATATGGTAAATGCATCCCTGCCCCTGACAGCAGAGGTCATGGAATTCATGCAGTCTTTAAAAGCAGACGGATATGAGAAAGAAGACCATAGCAGTCTTTTAAAATATTATGAAAAAATCTCTAATGTAAAAATAGAGAAAAAGAAGGAGTCAAACGATGGCATTTAGACCCTATGGAGTTATTCCTCCCATTATTACTCCAATGACCCAGGAAGGCAGAGTAAATGAAAAAGTTTTAAGGCAGTTGGTAAACAGATTTATCGAGAATGGGGTCCATGGCCTGTTTCCCCTGGGAACAACGGGAGAATTCTATGCATTTACGGAAGATGAAATGAGAAGAATTTTATTTACCGTAGTGGAAGAAACGAATGGAAGAGTTCCGGTTTATGCCGGAGCAAACCACATTACCACAAGAGGTGTAATTGAATATTTAAAACTTGCAGAGGAAGCCAAAGTGGATGCGGTTTCCGTATTAACACCAATGTTTATCTCCCAGACCCAGGAAGAGTTATACCAGTATTACAAATCCATAGCGGAGAGTACGGATCTGCCTATTATTATATATAATAACACACCCAAAACCAATATTAACGTAGCACCGGAAACCATAGCAAAATTAGCGGAGATCGAGAATATTGTCGGTGTGAAAGACAGCACGGGAGATATGACCAATACGGAAGAATATATACGACTTACCAGAAATCAGGATAATTTCGGTGTTCTGGTCGGAAGGGATACCCTGATCTATGCGGGATTATGTTACGGTGCGGTAGGAGCCATAGCTTCCTGTGCCAATATAGCGCCTAAATTAACGGCAGACATATACGATAAATTTATGGCCGGGGACTTAAAAGGAGCCCTGGAAGCACAGTATGAACTTGCTCCTTTAAGGATTCTCTGCAATATGGGAACCTTTCCGGCAGTCATTAAAGAAGGACTTGTGATGCAGGGCCTGGATGTGGGTAAATGTCTGGAACCGATTCAGGAACTGAAACCGGAACAAAAACAAAAATTAAAAGATCAGTTAAAAATTCTTAAATTAATATAGAAAAATTGACAGGAACAGCTGGCTTAAAAGTAAATGCAAAAGATATTCAGCCTGGCTCAGGCACCCCGGTTTTTTATCCGGAATAGGCCTGAAAGCAGGGTATAATTAAGCCGCCTGGCTGCTTTATATTTAAATGGAAGAAGGGAGAAAGATTTCATGGGAAGATATGTGGTAAAGCGGATTGCTCAGATGGTTCTGATCTTATTCCTGATATCAATTTTCATATTTATGCTCATATCATTTATTCCGGGCGATCCGGTATATGCAATGCTGGGTGAGGAAGTTTCACCGGAGATGTACAATAAAGTCTACCAGGAGCTTCATTTAGACAAACCGGTAATTTACCGTTATTTTACCTGGCTGGGTAATGCACTTACCGGTGATTTCGGACAATCTACCCAGTTTCATATGCCGACGATGGATTTATTGGCAGAACGTATGCCGGTGACATTATATTTTACGTTCTTATCCTTTTTTATCAGTATTCCGGTAGGTGTTTTGCTGGGTGTTTTAAGTGCCGTATACAGAGGAAAAGCAATTGATACCATAGTAACTTTAATTGCCAATATCACGGCTTGCCTGCCCCAATTCTGGATCGGGATTTTATTGCTATACATATTTGCCATGAAGCTTGCATGGCTGCCGTCCTTTGGTTTTGTCTGGCCGTGGCAGGACTTTGGAAAAAGCATGCAGTCCACAATAATGCCTCTATTCTGCCTGGCGATCGGCGGTATATCCTCGGTTGCAAGGCAGACCCGCTCCAGTATGCTGGAGGTGATCCGGCAGGATTATATCCGTACCGCAAGGTCAAAAGGACTGAAAGAGAAAAAGATTATTTTCATACATGCCTTAAAAAATGCTTTAATTCCGGTTATCACTCTTTTTGGCATGAGGCTCGGTCTTTTAATCGGCGGCTCCATGTTTATGGAAACCGTATTTGCTATTCCGGGAATGGGTTCCCTCTTCGTAAAAGCAATTACCTCAAGGGATATACCGGTGGTACAGGCCTGCGTACTGGTTACGGCATTCATCTCCTGTATGGTTAATTTAATAACAGACATATTATATGCGGTTGTTGACCCGAGAATTAAATTTGAATAGGAGGTGACTTGATGGAAGCGAAAGAAAAAAATAATAGAATAAATAAATTTATAAAATTTATGCGTTTATTAATGAAACGAAAAGTGGTTGTAATTGGAGTAATCGGAACCGTATTATTTATACTGCTTGCAATCGGAGCACCCATTTTTGCACCTCATGATCCAAATAAAGTTGATTTTGGGGCATCTTTGACAGACCCATCCTTACAGCATCTGCTTGGAACGGATATGCACGGAAGAGATATTCTTTCCAGAATCATATATGGAACCAGGGTTTCGCTGGTTATCGGTTTTCTGGCAGTTATCATTGCCTGTGCCATCGGCTCCGTCCTTGGTATGGTTGCAGGTTTTTTCGGAGGGATAATTGATGATATTATTACCAGACTGACGGAAGCGATCCGTGCAATCCCCCCGATTATCCTGGCCATGGCTTTAACGGCCGTATTCGGAAGCGGTATCCGCAATATTGCCATTATCCTTGGTATTTCCAATGTAGCTGCCTATATCCGAATGATGAGAGGACAGGTCTATTCGATTAAACAGTCGGATTATATTATGGCCAGTAAGCTACAGGGGGTAAGCAATCTGGGGATTATGTTCAAACACCTGTTGCCGAACTGTATTTCCCCAATCATAGTTCTTATGACACAGCAGGTCGGCGGAACGATCCTGTCGGAAGCCGGACTGAGCTTTTTAGGGCTGGGTATCAGTGCTCCTACGGCCTCCTGGGGAACCATGGTCAGTGAAGGCAGAAATTATCTGCTGAATAATCCGGTTATTTCTTTAGCCCCCGGTATTTGTGTTGCTTTATTGGTAATCTGTTTGAATATGTTTGGCGACGGTATCCGGGATGCCTTGGACCCAAGACTCAGAGGTGAATTATAATGGCAGGAGGTAAAGTTTGAAATGGAAAATCTGTTGGAACTGAAAAATATTCAGGCCTGTTTTCGCATGGACGGAAAAGATGTACGTGCGGTTGACGGTGTATCGATGCATTTAAAACGGGGTGAAATAATCGGTATAGTCGGCGAATCCGGCAGCGGAAAATCCGTTACCATGTTAAGCATGCTTCAGCTTATCTCCTCACCCGGAAGGGTGGCAGGCGGTGAAGTATATATGGAAGGGGTAGAAGGTGATTTTCTGAAGTACTCTGCAGGCAGCCCCCAGATGCGTCAGATCCGGGGCGGCAAAATCAGTATGATTTTCCAGGAGCCCATGACTTCCCTTAATCCGGTACTTACCATCGGTTATCAGATTCAGGAAAATATCATACTTCATCTGAGGTTAGATAAAGAGGAAGCCAGAAAAAGAGCCGTCCGGATGTTAAAAATGGTGAATATCCCCGACGCGGAGGAAAGATTTGATTATTATCCACAGCAGTTTTCGGGAGGCATGCGCCAAAGAATTATGATAGCAATGGCAATGTCGTCGGAACCGGATGTTTTGATAGCGGATGAAGCAACGACCGCTTTAGATGTAACTACGCAAGGCCAGCTTCTGGAGATGATCCGTGACGTAGCCAAGAAAACCAATACCGCAGTGATCATTGTTACCCACAATTTAGGTATTGTAGCACGTTATGCGGAAAGAATTTATGTTATGTATTCCGGCAGTGTTGTTGAAACCACGGATACCATAAGAACTTTTAAAAATCCGAAGCATCCCTATACAAGAAGCCTGTTAAGGGCAATTCCCAGGTTAAATGATCCGAAGGACCGTGTACTGATACCCATAGACGGACTACCTCCCAATCCGGCTACCAGACCGGACTACTGTCCTTTTTATGATCGGTGCGAATACCGGATGGATAAATGCATTAAAATCGGCAAACCGAAACTGACCGAAGCGGAACCGGATCATTTCACCTCCTGTTGCCTCAGTGAGGAGGAGCTGGCCCAGAAAGAAATTGAGATAAGGAATAAGAAAGTCCATTCCGCTCCCGCAAAAAATATTAAAAATGAATTATGTCTGGATGTAAAACAGGTAAATAAATTTTTTGCCATCTATGAAGGTGTTTTACATAAAAAGGTTGGGGATATCAAAGCGATTGAAGATATAACCTTTACACTTAAAAAGGGTGAAACACTGGGAATCGTAGGGGAAAGCGGATGCGGTAAAACAACCCTTGCCAGAAGTATTATGAGAATGTATAAACCGGACGGAGGACAGATCCTGTTTAATGGGACAGATATAGCCGGATATACGGATAAAAAGTTAAAACCCGTCAGGCCGCAGATGGCGATGATCTTCCAGGACCCGTTTTCTTCCCTGGATCCAAGGCAAACAGCTGGCTCTGTGGTAGGGGAATCCCTTCTGGTGCATAAGCTGGTAAAAAACAGGGACGAGTATGACGCCAGGGTGGATGAATTATTCCGCATTGTGGGATTGGATCCGGCATTAAAAGACCGGGTTGCCCACGAATTTTCCGGCGGACAGAGACAGAGAATCGGAATTGCCAGAGCCATTTCCTCCAATCCGTCCATGATTATATGTGATGAACCGATTTCTGCCCTGGATGTATCCATACAGGCACAGATTATTAATCTGCTGGAAGAACTTCAGGCAAACCTTGGCATTTCCTATCTGTTCATCGCTCATGATCTGGCAGTTGTAAAACATATCAGCGACCGTGTTTTGGTTATGTACCTGGGACGGATCGTGGAGATCGCGGACTGTCTGGATCTGTATGATAATACGCTGCATCCTTACACAAAGGCACTGTTATCTGCGGTACCGGTAGCGGACCCGGATGTGGAAGCTGCAAGGGACCGGATCGAAATCAAGGGGGAAGTTCCAAGTTTAAGGAACCGGCCAAAGGGCTGCCCTTTCCATAACCGGTGCCCTCATGTTACCGACAGGTGTAAAACAGAAGTTCCGGTACTGAAAAACGTTAACGGCAGTCATCAGGTTGCATGTTTTTTATATGATACAAAATAATGTTACTATTCAGCCTTAAGGCTTCATTGCATCATTTATGCACAGAAATTTATGCATTCTGCATAATTTCGCGCAGTGTGGTAAATATTCAGCCCGGAACAGAGCGTATTCAACGTTCTGATCAAATATAAATAATTTAATTAAAAAGGAGAAGTGTTAGAATGAAAAAAAGATTTTTAGCTCTAATAATGTCCGTAGTACTGGTTGGGGGACTATTAAGCGGCTGCGGCAGCAGTCCGGATGGTAAAAAGGCGGCGGATGGTTCCGCCCAAACAGAACAAACGAAGGATAAAACAAAAACAAAAAGCGGCGGTAAATATGGCGGCAATTTAAAAATTGTTGCAGTTGCAAGCCCTACGACCCTGTTCCCGCCCCAGGCAGCCGATACGGGGGTTCCCTATTATGTATCCCCGGCTGCGGAAGAATTAGGAAGATTAAATGCGGATGGTACGGTATCACCCTGGCTTGCGGAGGAATTAATTACAGATCCGGATAACCTGACCTATACCATTAAATTAAAAGAGGGTGTTAAATTCCATGACGGATCCTTGTGTGACGCGGAAGCCGTAAAATGGAATTTGGACTCCATGATTGAAAACGGAAAAGCAGCAGAGCTTTGCAATCCGGTATCCGTGGAAACAACGGATGATTTAACAGTTGTAATCAAATACGATACTTGGGCAAATAACTGGGATACGGTTATCGGTGCGATACGTATTATATCAAAAGAAGCCTATGAGAAAAATGGAGAAGAGTGGTGTAAAACCCATGTTGTCGGAACAGGCCCGTTTAAATTTGAATCTTATACACAGGATAATTCACTGAAATTCGTAAGAAATGACGAATACCGTCTGGAAGGGCAGCCTTATCTGGATTCTGTGGAATTTGTGGTAATTCCGGATCCCAATACACAGGTATCCGCTTTCCAGAACGGAGAAATTGACACCATTACCTCTTACGATCCGATTGTAACAGATACTTTAACCCAGCAGGGATATACGAATATTGCAAAGAAAAATGCAAATCTGGCAAATTTAAAATACGTATTATTTAACAGCAAGGATAAAGAAAAGCCTCTGGGAAAACTGGAAGTACGCCAGGCTGTTATGCACAGTGTGGATTGGGAGAATATAGCCAAAGCCCTTTCCGGCGGATACGGTGTAGCTTCCCCTGTATTTGGAACAGAAGATTCCTGGGCTTTTAGTTCGGAAGCAGAATTCTATGAATATAATCCGGAGCTTGCAAAACAAATGTTAGCGGATGCGGGCTATCCAGATGGATTTGAAACAGTGATCAATACCATTGCGGGAAATCAGGATATAGCAGTTGCTTTCCAGGCCTGCCTGCAGGAAATCGGTATTACTGCTAATATTAATGTAATGGATTCCTCGGAAATAACAGCAAAACAAAAGGCGGATAATATAGAAGGGTTTATTATGGGTAACGGCAGCAGCCAGATGGACTTTACCAATAACTATATCCGTTTATATTCCTCAGAAGGTATTAAGAACTTAGGTATCATGGATTTCCCGAAAGATTATGAGGATGCGCTTTTTGGGGCAAGAGCGGCTAAAACCCTTGATGAGAAGAAAGTATTACTGCAAAAGGCAGCTAAAATGCTGGTTCAGGATTACTGCCTGTTATTCCCCGTATCCATAATTTATAATAATAACTTTATACAGGCCAATGTATATGATACGAATTTCTTCCAGGTATCCGCATCCCAGTGGACGCCGGAAGCAGCTTATAAAGTAGGTAACTAAACCGGAAAAAAACTTGCCGGCAGGGCTGCCGCATAAGCCATTACAAACCCTAAAAAGAGGCCGCAGCAAAATCTCAAATGATTGGACTTACGTTATGAATTTTGCAGCAGCCTCTTTCGGTGGAATCAGTCAGGCTGTCAGGTAAGCTTCCAAGGGCTGTTTGCATAATGATAAAATTTACCGGCTTGGATCTGGAATCGTTTTTGAATTTTTGCAGCATCCCTTGGCACAATATTAATAAGAGAAGGAAAGAACAGGATGAAAGTACAATATGGCATTAATTCTGATTATTCAGATGATCAGTTAAAATTTATTAAACAGATGGGTATCGATTACGTATATGTTATATTCCGGGATAATCATATTGATTATGATTCGGTAATGCGCTTTAAGGAACGTACCGGTAAAATCGGACTTACCATTACAGATGCCGGAAATATGAATAATTATAAGAATCCATCCATTCATTTAGGATTAGAGGACAGGGATTATCATATCGAACGTTATATTTCCTTTATGCATATTTTAGGGAAAGCAGACATTCCGGTAGGTTATATGACCTGGGAGCCCAATCAGGTTCTGACGACCAGGTTTGATGTAGGCGAGCATACAAGAATGGCTGTCGGAAGAATTGTGGATATCCATGAAATGGAAAAACGCGCCTTTACCCATGGAAGGGAATTTTCCGAAGACGAAATCTGGGGCAATTTTAAATACTTTTTAGATTGTGTGCTTCCGGTCTGCAAAGAAACCAATGTAAAAATAGCCCTTCACCCCAATGATCCGCCCGTACCTTCACTGGTGGGAATCCATAATTTGATCCATAACAGTGAATGCTACCGGAAAGCTTTTGAGCTGGCAGGGGACAGTCCGTATCTGGGAATGAAGCTGTGTACCGGCTGCTGGCTGGAAGGCGGGGATGCATTCGGGGATCTGTTATCGGATATTAAGGAATTTGTGGGCCGTAAAAAAGTGTTTGCGGTACATTTCAGGAATGTCAGCAGTACCATCCCGTATTTTGAAGAAACTTTACTGGAGGATGGTTACATGGATATGCATAAAGTTATGAAACAACTGGTATCCTGTGATTATGACGGAACGATTCATGTGGATCACGTTCCTGATTTTGTGGAAAGCTGCGGAGGAAAATATTCCGCCTTTGCTTATTCCTTCGGTTACATGAAAGGGCTGCTGAACAGTGTAAAATCCGAATTGTCAAAATAATAGCGAATCTTCTGAATAATTGATATAATGGTTAAACTCAATATTACTTGGCGGAAGATGTCTATATCTTCCGGTAAATGTACATAATTAGGAGGAAGAATCATGTCAGGAATTGTAATTTTTGTACCCCAGGAAAAAATGCTGCTGGATGTGGAGCATCTGTTGGAAAAAAAAGACTATGAGATAGATGAGGTTACTTACGTACAGTCTAAAGATGTGGTCAATGAAGCTTACCGCGTACTGTCAAACGGAGCAGGTATCATTATTGCCAGGGGCATTCAGGCACAATTGATCAAGAATTTTACGAAAATTCCCGTAGTCGAAATTACCTTGACAGGGCAGGAAGTTGCCCTGCTGATTGTTGAGGCAAAAAAACGGGTGAAAAAGCCCGATCCCAGAATCGGAATTGTGGGTATGAAAAATATGTTTTGTGACATGACTTATTTCGGACAAATTTTTGATGTTGAACTGTTATATTTTCTTGCAGACAGGGAAGGAGATTTTCACCAGGTCATACGCCGTGCCGTGGAGGCAAGGCCGGATATCCTGATCGGAGGGGATATGGCATGCCTGGAAGCAGAAATGTCCCAGATACCCTGTATGTTTCTGAGTTCCACCGAAGACTCCATTCAGGTGGCCATAGAAACAGCTATACAAATGAAATATGCACAGGAAGTGGAAAAAAGAAGCAATGCCAATATTGAAGTCCTCACCGAATATTCATTTAACGGTATTGTAAAGCTGAACCTGGAGGGACAGATTGTCATGATGAACCCGGTTATGGAGGAATTGCTGGGGATCAATAAAAACAAGGTGCTGCAGCGTTATCTATGGGAGATAATACCGGATGCCGACCGTGAAAAAATCTTAAATGTCCTCCTAAGTAAAAGGGAGGATTACTCAACTTTAATCCAGCAGAACAACCAGAACCTTTCCATTACCCTTGTGCCCATTAAGGTAAATGGAGCCGTTGACGGGGCCATTCTTTACTGCCACAGGTTATCCGGTACTACAAGAATAGAAAATGATAAACTCCAGGAGATGTATTTAAAAGGCTATGTGGCGAAAGCCAGGTTTGAAGATTTTGTATATGCCTCGCCCCAGATGGAGGAGGTTACCAGGCTGGCAAAAGTATTTTCCCAGTCTGGTAACCCGGTTTTAATTACGGGTGAAACCGGTACGGAGAAAGATAAGCTGGCCGCCTGCATTCATAATAACAGTATCCGGAAAAGCGGACCCTTTATTACCGTAAACTGCGGCGGCCTCACCGAAGCGGAGCAGGCTAAAATGTTTTTCGGAACGGATCAGGATCATCCGGGAGCCCTAGTAACCGGTTACCGGGGAACCGTATTCATACAGGAGATAGACCAGTTAAGCCTTCATAATCAGGTATTGTTATATCAGGCAATACAGAATAAAGCGCTGGTAAAGGAAGGTGCGGAAAAAATCACCATGCTGGACGTGAGGATGATCGTATCCGGCAGTGAGGATATTTTTGCTAAAATGAAAGAGAATCTGTTCCGCGAGGACTTATTTTACTGTCTCTCCGGCTTACATCTTTCGATTCCGCCCCTCTCTGAGCGGAAAGAAGATATTGAACTGTATGCGGTCCGTTATATGAAAGAATTTATGAACTGGTATTCCAGGTTTTATGTATTAACGGAAGAAGGGAAAAAAACAATTAAAAATTTTAACTGGAGCGGTAATCTCATACAGCTTGAAAGTTTCTGCGAACGGCTGATCCTGACCACAAATCAGAGAAAACTGGATGAACAGGTAATCCGTAAACTTTTGAATCAGATGTACTCAGGCACCAGGAAAAAGGATAATTATACCATACTGGAAGAATTGCAGGACCCTAGGGCATTTCCCATTATCAAGGCATTGGAAAAGCACCGGGGTAACCGGATTATGGCTGCAAAAGAACTGCATATCAGTACGACTACTTTATGGCGTTATATCAAAAAGTACGGAATTGAAAATAAATATAAGCAGTAAGGAATGCAATACTGCATGACTCATATCAAGGGGAGAATTGGGATGAATGAGGAGAAATTAAAATTTTTAAGTTTCTGGGCAATCAATGACGGCCTTAACCCGGACAGATTAAAACATCAGCTTCTGCAGATTAAGGAATACGGTCTTGACGGCGTCATTTTCCAGCCCAGAAATTATCCCGGTAACCCGGAATATTTAAGCAGGGAATACATGGACGCCCTGTCGGAACTGATTCTGTATGCCAAGTCAATCAATATGAGTTTCTGGCTCTATGGTGAAAACAGATGGGAATCAGGAAGAACCGGAGGACTCATTCCCAAAAAGTATCAGGAAGCAAAATGTTATTATTTAATGAAAACTGCAAAAGGAATAACTGTAAAATCCAAAAATGAAATCAGTTCGCTGAATCCTTATGCCGGAAAATTGTTTCTGGAAGAGACTTTTGAGAGATACCGGAAAGGCTTGACGAAAGAAGCTTTCCGTTATATTGAGGGTTTTTTCAGTGATGAAGCAGGTTATCTGGACGGGCAAGGCGTGTCCATCACTTTGGGGGGCGTACCCTGGTGTGAACAGATATCCCCAATTTATGAGAAAAAATATAAGGAACGGATTGAAGATTCCCTGGAGCTGTTATTTGAAGACGGGGAAGGCTGCCAAAAGGTAAGGTACCAATATTGGGAAACCTTGAACGAAATTCTGGTGGACAGTTTTTACCGGCCGGTCCATGAATGGTGCAGCCGATATGACAAGAAATATACCGCCCATGCGGGAGGGGAAGAAAATCCTTTTTTTCAGGTGTCCATAAGCAGTTCCTGCTATCAGGTTTTAAGAAATGTATCGGTGCCGGCAGTGGATGCTCTGGAAAGACATCCCGGTAATGGTTATTATCCCAGAATTGCAAGTTCCGTTGCAAAACAGTTTTACCATGGGGAAAGTTTATGTGAAGCGGCCATAGGCAGCGGGTGGGGCCTGAATCCGGAAGATTTCATTCGATATATGAAATGGCTGATACCGTGCGGCATAAATACCTTTGTCCTGCATTTGCAGCAGTTTGACTTAAAAGGGAAAGCAATCCGGGACTGGCCGCCGTCGCTGCCGCTGCATATGACCTGGAGGAAAGGTTTTGCGGGTATTATAAAGGAAATCCGGCAATGGGAAAAGGAATTTCATGAAGAGGAGGAGAAGAAACCTCTTTTTTTAATTGTGGCACCGACAAGGGGAGTGATGGCCGGTTTCCGTCCGGCGGATTCCAGGGAGGTTAATATCCACGACGGAAGTAATGTCCCGGACAGCCCCGGAGGAAGGATCTCCGGGGAATTCATGGAGTTTGTGGAGCAATGCAATGACCTGGGTATCCGTTTTGATGTTACGGAAGAGAAAATAATAGAGGATTTTGCCGAAGTGGTTCCAAACGGTATCCGGATTGGCAGCGTGACTTATGAAAAAGTGATTTTATCAAACGGCTGCTTATGGGAGAAAAAAGAAATCTTAAATACCATAAAAAAGAACGAATTTCTTATGGCAAGGGAGAGTTTGAAGCAGAGGAATTACCGGAAAGAAGAAAACCGCAGGCATAAAAAGCTTTCCCTGGCACAGACACCCTGGCAATACAGGAGCAGCGGGGAAAACCAGATCCTGCTTCCCTTTAATAAGTACAAAGACAATAGATATGAATGTTTCCTGCAGGTTAAACAGGAAAGTGAACTAAAAGATATTTATCTATGCATCAGTGACCCCATAGACGGACTTTTCTTTAACGGGCAGCCGCTTAAGGTACATAAAGATACGGAAGGATTCGCCTGCCGGATTCCGGATGAATTAGCCAGGACCCCTTTATGGGAAATTCAGATCGATGTATCCGGATCGGAAGAAAAACAGCCTTTCTTGTATATCAGAGGCAGGTTCCTGGTATACAGCACCGGAACCTATGAAACAAAAGGCAGGCGGGAACTTGTCACAAGCGGTCCCTTTTACCTCTCCGGCGCGGTCGAAAAAGTGAAATGCGAAAATTTTATTGAAAGCGGCTTTCCGTTTACCGGTACGGAAGTCACAATTTCAAAAGAATTTACCAATACGGAGGTATTGTTACCGGACTGCTTAAAAGTAAGCGGGGTTTCTGCGGATATGCTGAAAGTAAGGGTAGATGATAAATGTGCCTTTATCCATGGCAGCGATTGGAGCATTCCTTTTGAGATCGGCCCCGGGCACCATGAGCTGGAAGTCACCTGTTATCCCAGTACATACAATACTTATGGGCCCCATCATTACCTGGGCGGGGATTATAAGATTATTTCACCGGACCAGTATGAGGGCATTAAGAATTTTGCCGACCCGGTCCGCTTTCCGAAAAAAACCTTAAAAGAGAGCTGGAATTTCGTTAAATTTGGAATTGAGAAAGAATTGCAGGCTTATATAAAGTTAGGATAGCTTGGAGGTCCCGGCCTCAACTGAAAAGTTAAGCTTAAAGGGCTGTTGCCGTACCAGGGCCCGGTAAATTTATTATTTTGCAGCAGCTCAAATTCCCTGACAGACTAAAGAATGTGCCGGGCTGACACAGACAGGAGTGAGTAGGTTGAAAAAACAAAAGCAGTTTTTCAACATCCTGATTTGTACGTGCGCAAGGCGCACAGATGGGAGTTAATATGAATCAGATAACGGATGTATGTATAGCGGGAGGCGGGGTATCAGGCTGTGCTGCGGCTATCGCCTCCGCAAGGAACGGAGCAGGGACACTGTTGATTGAAGAAAGCGGTTATCTTGGGGGAAGCCTGACCTTATGCGGCGTTGGGCCCATGATGACTTTTTTCTCCGGAGAAAAGCAGATCATTAAGGGGATAGGGCAGGAAATCGTAGACCGCCTGATACAAAAGAGCGGCAGTTGCGGTCATATGGAGGACACTACCAAATTTGTGAGTTTCCTTACACCCTTTTCCAGTGAAATGCTTAAGTTGGTTCTGGATGAAATGATGGAAGAAGCAGGGGTAAAGGTTTTATTTCATACCTCAGTGGCGGGGGCGGAGCAAAAAGATGGGAAAATAGAAGAAATCACCATATGTAATTGTGAGGGACTGGCAAAGGTTCAGGCCGGTATCTACATTGACGCAACCGGTGACGGGGATCTGGCTGCCATGTCCGGGGCACCTATGACAAAAGGCCGGGAAAGTGATCATAAAATGCAGCCAATGACCATGAACGTAAAATATTGTAACGTGAATATAAAGCGTTTAAAAAGCCATATTTTAGATCATATTGATGAATTCCCAAGGCTAAAGGGCAAAGAAGAATTAATTCGTTCTTCTGCTCCCATTGCAGTGGCGGGCTTTGCCAAAGAAATGAAAGCTGCTATTGACAGAAAGGATCTTTCATTTCCAAGGGAAGAACTGTTGCTGTTCGAAACCAATGTACCCGGGGAAGTGATTATAAATACCACCCGCATTATCGGGCTGGACCCGACAAATGCCGAAGACCTCAGTAAGGCTGAAGCCCTGGGCCGAAAACAGTGCCGGGAACTGGACTTATTCTTACGCCGGGAGATTCCGGGGTTTGAAGCCTCCCTATTGGAATTTACCGGGCCTAAAATCGGAGCCAGGAGTTCCAGACAGCTTAAAGGAGCTTATACCTTAACGGCCGAGGATATCTTATCCTGCAGGAAATTTCCGTCCAAGGTCTGCCAGAGTGCTTATCCCATTGATATTCACAATCCGGGTGGCGCAGGTACGGTAAGTGCCTTTTTGTCAGAGCCCGGTACTTATTATGAAATACCCTTTGAGGTACTGTACTGCAGGGAAATAGACAATCTGCTCGTTACCGGCAGATGTGTGTCGGCTGCTTTTGAAGCCCAGGCGGCAATAAGACTGACGCCCAGTGCCTTTGCCCTGGGCCAGGCAGCCGGAGCCGCAGCGTGCCTTTGCAGGCAGCAGAAGGTAAAGGTATCGGAATTAAAGGTAGAAGAGCTGCAAGTAAAATTACTGGAACAGGATGCTGCATTATAAAATTGCAAGAGTCCCTCGCTTGCAAAGCGCAAGCGTAAGCCTAAGCCGAGGGTCCCGGACTTGACTTTCAACCGGAGAATAAACTTAGTATGAACTCCGGTTGAAAGGGGCATCACCCAAGAAACCTTAGATATATTCTATACGGCTAGTACAGCGTTCACTAAATACTATACATAGTTCTAAGGAAAATCAGGCCAGAACTATGCACAGGTATTTACAGAACGCTGTACTAGTATCATTCTGGCACTTTCCCGTCTTTGACATTTCATAGTTGGATGACTTGATAAAAGTTAACTGACTATTTACTTCAGGAAACACATTATTCTGAATCAACTCCATGCTATACATTGTAACCAGCCTTCAGCTGACCGTTCCTCATGGCATATTCCTTCTTCATCCTCATGAATGTGGCATCATATCCGTCTTTGAATATCTGTTACGTTCTTCACAGATATGTATTTTCTGTTGTGTTTTTTAATTTATCAAGGTATTCCTCCATATTTTCAATGGAACGTTGTAATGGGGCTTTGCTTTTTTGCTGCCTCATTGGCTTACGGAGGAACCTCCTTATCCTGTGACTTCTTTAACGGATTATTTCCCTTGTCTTCAGATATTCGTAAAATTTCCTTCATTATCAAATTCTATGCTCTACAGGAATGCTGTTTTTGTATGCAAGATACAAAAATAAGAGAGAATTTTGTCAAAATATGAGTAGTATGATTGGAGCAGGCTAAATATAATGAACTTATGACATGAATTGCAGTACTTGATTATTAAAATAATAATTACGGATTGGGGGTAGTATTATGTTGGATCCGGTATTGGCTAATCAGTTCATAGAAAAAGTTAAGAAATATACGGACTATAATATTAATATTATGGACGAGAAGGGAATAATAATCGCCAGCAGGACAGAAAGCAGAATTGGGACTTTTCACGAAATTGCATACCGGATTATTCACAGCGACGAAGATGAGGTGATAGTAAATAAAAGCAATCAATATGTAGGAGTGAAAGAAGGGGTAAATGTGGCTTTTTGCTATAAAAATAAGAAGATGGGAGTGATCGGTATCACCGGTGAACCTTCGATAGTACATCCGATTTCATTGATCGTCCGCATGTCTATGGAAACCATGCTGGAATATGAAATTTATAAAGAAGAAAGATATCGAAGACGAAACATGAAAGAGCAGTTTTTAAACCATATACTTTATGGGGAAAATATTATGGAAGAAGAGCTGAAAGATTATGCAAAACAGTTGAACCTGCAGGAAGAATTAATACGAATTCCGATTCTTATCAGTTTTGGGAAAAAATCGAATTTAGCGGAAAAAATCCTGTCAGGTATAAGGGAAAACCAATTTGCCTCTAAACAAGACATTATGAGTGTTACCAGGAATAACTGTATTATTATCTTTAAACATTTTAAAGGTGAATTATTAGAATTAATGCAGACCTACAAGCTTTTTATAGGAGAAAGTATCAGCCAGATATTGCAGTATCTGAAAACAAATGATATTG
The DNA here is from genome assembly GCA_023391695.1 of Bacillota bacterium. Lineage (GTDB taxonomy): Bacteria > Bacillota > Clostridia > Lachnospirales > Lachnospiraceae > Anaerocolumna. The sequence goes on along the minus strand of JAEWAK010000037.1, from coordinate 346,704 downwards.
ATTATAAGTTATATTTTGGTACATTTCAAAACAACTTTGCGCACTATCGGATGAGCTTTCTGCATTGCAGATGGATATTTGATAATATAAAAGCGGAAAAAAACAGTTATTTTTTCTATGATTACCTGGACGAATATTTTCACGCACTTTTGCCGCTTACGGAATTGGATGGTGTATTTAGTGTATTTAAAGATCAATTTGATAAAAAATTTATTGATAATTATTTGGAAATTGTAAATGCACTGAATTCTACGGACTATAATTTATTTGAAGGAAGTAAGCTGATACATATCCATAGAAATACCATGGTTTACCGGCTGGATAAGTTAAAGGAAATTCTGGGTATAAATCCTTTAACAAAACATCAGGAAAGGGAGTTTATGACGGAATTATATTATTACTTATCAAAAACCAGAAATATAAGTCTCTAACTTTACAGGTAAGTCCACTGTTTGCAAAGGGTAAACGGTGGACTTACCTGCTTCATTCAGAGAGGGGCTGCGCATGAAATGTCTGCGCAGCGGTTTTTTTGTACTCAAAGTACAAAAAGCGGTTAGATTTTCGTCACTGTAAAGGTACCCGATTGGCATCGGTTACATTATAATCGAATCAAATAAAATATTTAATTTGCTAAAAAGTACTTAAATAGGAGTAGAAAACATGCATAAAGATGCAAACATAATCATTGAGAATTCGATCAGGGATGTTTTGCCGGACCGTGCAGTTTTAGCAGTACTTAAGAACAGAAAGTTTTTAAGAGGGGTCTATGTTATTGCGGTAGGCAAAGCGGCATGGCTCATGGCAAAAACTGTAAAAGAACGATTGGGTAATCAGGTTCGAAAAGGTCTGATTATTACAAAATACGGTCATGCAAAAGGTGAAATTGAAAACTTCGAAATTATAGAAGCAGGTCATCCGGTACCGGATGATAATTCCTTAATAGGGACGCAAAAAGCAATTGACATGGTACAGGGACTGGGGCAAGAGGATGAAGTGCTTTTCTTATTATCCGGCGGCGGCTCAGCTTTATTTGAAAAACCGGTAGCAGGAATAACATTAAAGGACGTACAGGAAGTGACGGAAAAGCTTTTAAAGTGCGGTGCCGGTATTACTGAAATCAACACGTTACGGAAACGTCTTTCCGACGTAAAGGGAGGAAAATTTGCCAGGTACTGTGCACCGGCAAAAATTTGTTCCATTATCCTTTCGGATGTACTGGGCGGAAAATTAGATATGATAGCTTCCGGGCCGTCTTATCAGGACACTTCATCCTGTACGGATGTATTTAATATCATAAATAAATATAATTTGAATTTTGGCAGCCGCATCCTGGGAGCTTTAAAGAATGAGACACCCAGAGAGATAAACAATGTGGAAACCTTTGTTACCGGAAGTGTAAGCGAATTTTGCATGGCAGCTGCGAAACATGCCAAACAGCTTGGTTATGAGCCATATATCATATCCACATCCTTAGATTGTGAAGCAAGAGAAGCTGGTAAATTCATGGCATCCATTGCCCGAATGGTAAAGGAAGGAGGCAGTTACCGGATAAAACCGCCCTGTGCAATTATAGCCGGAGGAGAAACGGTGGTAAGGGTGGAGGGAAACGGCCTTGGAGGAAGAAACCAGGAAATCGCACTAAGCGGAGCGATTGGAATAAAAGATATGGACGATGTCATCCTATTTTCCGTCAGTTCTGATGGAACGGACGGTCCTACCGATGCAGACGGAGGAATCGTTGACGGAAATACGGTGAACATCCTGGAGAATATGGGAGTTAACTGTGAAATGACACTAAAAGACAACGATTCCTATCATGCCCTTAAAAAAGCCGGAGGGCTGGTTATTACCGGGACGACAGGCACTAATGTCAATGATGTGACGGTAGTGCTGTGTAAATAAAATTACAAAATGGCAAAATAAAAAACAAAAAGGAGAAGTGAGTAGGTTGATAAATAAACTTTTCAACCGCAAGTTTGTGCTTGCGCACCACAAACTTGATATGCACAAAGAGCGTGCGCAAGAATAGAGGTTAGGTTGAAAATATGAACTTTTTTCAACATCCTGATTTATACGTGCGCCAAAGCGCACAGATAGGAGTTTAGGTTGAAAAATAAATTTTTCAACCGCAAGTTTGTGCTTGTGCACCACAAACTTGATATGCACAAAGAGCGTGCGCAAGAATAGAGGTTAATATGAAAGATTCCATACATAAGTATTTTCAAATCGGTACAATCCAATGGATGAGTCATCCGCCGGTAAATTATGAAATTTTGGATTCCATAAAACGGATATCCTGTGATGATTTTTTTGATGCAATTGAAGTGACACAGTTTAAGGAAGAAGAGAAACGTATAAAGGCAAAAGCTATACTGGAACAGGCACACATGAAAGTCTGCTATGGGGCACAGCCAAGGCTGTTAGGTCCAGGGCTTAATCCCAATGATACGGATGAAGAAGGCAGAAAAAAAGCAGAAGCAACTTTAATAGAAGCCGTAGATGAGGCGGATTATTTAGGAGCCAAAGGAATTGCCTTTCTGGCGGGCAGATGGGAAGAAGCCACAAAAGAACAGGCATACAGGCAGCTTATAAAGACGACTAAAAATGTATGTGATTATGCAGCTGAAAAAGGAATGACGGTAAACCTGGAAGTCTTTGATTTTGATATGGATAAAGCCGCTTTAATCGGACCGGCCCCCCTTGCCGCTAAGTTTGCCGCGGATATGAGAACGGTTTGCAATAATTTCGGACTTATGGTGGACCTTTCCCATTTTCCAACTACCTATGAGACTTCAAAGTTTGTTATTCAGACTTTAAGACCTTATATCAATCATTTCCATATTGGAAATGCGGTTATTAAAAAGGGATGTGAAGCTTATGGGGACCAGCATCCGAGATTTGGTTTCCCGGATAGTGCCAATGATATACCGGAATTGCTGGATTTCTTCCGGGTTCTGAAAGAAGAAGGGTTCTTAAATGCGGAAAATCCCTATGTACTGTCATTTGAAGTAAAACCCTGGAAAGAAGAAGACGGAGATTTGATTTTAGCTGGTACCAAAAGGGTAATTAACAGAGCATGGGCACTGCTGGAAGATTAATCAGGAAAAAGTGATGAGCATTTGCGGCCTTTGGATGTGTACGTGCGCCAAAGCGCACAGATAGGAGTTAGGTTGAAAAATAAATTTTTTAACCGTAAGTTTGTGCTTGCGCACCACAAACTTGATATGCACAAAGAGCGTGCGCAAGAATAGAGGTTAATATGAAAATAGTTATTTTAGACGGATTCACTGAAAATCCCGGGGATTTAAGCTGGGAAGGATTTGAGAAACTGGGTGATTTAACAGTGTATGACCGTACACCGTCTGATAAAATCATAGAACGGATTCAGGATGCAAAAGCAGTTATTACAAATAAAACACCGATCGGTGCGGAGATATTTGCTGCCTGCCCTTCCATAAAGTATGTGGGGGTCCTGGCAACGGGATATAACGTTGTAGATGTTGCAGAAGCAAAAAAACGGGGAATTATTGTTTCCAATATTCCTACTTACGGAACCGCTTCGGTAGCCCAGATGACCTTCGCCTTACTGTTTGAAGTATGCCACCATGTTGGAGCACATTCTATGGCCGTTAAAAACGGTGATTGGAGTAAAAATGCAGACTGGTGTTTCTGGAATTACCCGCTTATTGAGCTGGCAGGTAAAAATATAGGTATTATCGGGTTTGGGCGGATTGGACAGGCCGTGGGTAAAATTGCTTCAGCCTTTGGTATGAAAGTATTGGCATACGATGAGTTTCAGAATGAAGAAGGAAAAAAAATAGGAGAATATGTTTCTTTGGACAGGCTTTTAAAAGACTCCGACGTTATTTCATTACATTGTCCATTGCTGCCGTCTACGGAGGGCATTATTAATAAAACAAATATAGCTAAGATGAAAGGGGGTGTAATTATTATAAATACGAGCAGGGGGCCTTTGATTGTGGAAAAGGATCTGGCGGAAGCATTACGGTCGAAAAAGGTTTATGCTGCGGCTTGTGATGTAGTTTCAACGGAACCTATTTTGGAGGATAATCCCTTACTCGGCTGTTATAACAGTATCTTGACACCGCATATTGCCTGGGCACCTAAAGAGAGCAGACAGCGTCTTATGGATATCGCAGTTGAGGATCTTAAGGCATTTAAGGACGGAAAACCAATTAATGTGGTAAATCCTTAAGCGGTGCGAAAATGAGTACACTATGGGGGATACATAAGTGCCGGTATCATCGGAACCAGTAAAAAAATTTAAGCCAGAAAGAAAGGAAACTGTATTATGAAGAAAATTTTATCTTTCATCCTTACATTTGTTATGGTAATAAGTTTAACAGCATGCGCAGGCGGTAAAAAAGAAGATGCGTCTTCGGATAATGGGGCTGCCAAATCCGGCAGCAGTTCCGGAGCAGGTTCAGCAGCAACAGATTCAAACGGAAAAGTTCCATACTCAGGAACAATAACCATTGCCTGCGGTCCATTGGAAGCAACGGCAATCAGTGAAGTTTTAAAAGAATACCAGAAGACGAATCCGGACGTAAAAATAGACACCGTTGTTACCCAGACAGTAACGGATTTTGAAACAATGATGACGAGCTGGATCGCATCCGATTCCTTGCCGGATATGTATATTCAACAGAACGGTGCGACAGAGCAGGGTTATGCAAAAAGCGGATATTTACTGCCTTTAACCGATACCGGTTTTAAGGACAGATTGGTAGACGGGGATTTAGACTTATTATCTTATAACGGAGATTTATATGCTTTCCCTATGACCTTGGAAGTTTCAGCCGTAATTGTAAATAAAGGTGCTTTAACTGCAGCCGGAATTGATCTTAACAATGATAATTATCCGAAGAGCTGGCCGGAATTTTTGAGCCTGTTGGATAAATGTGCAGCAGCCGGAATAAAAAAACCTTTAGGCATAGCCGGAAAAGATACCTCGGAAGTAACCGCATGGACCTTCCAGTATGTGTATCAGTCTATTTACGGTAAAAATCATAACTGGTATGCGGATATTTTAAGAGGTAAAGCGGCTTGGAATGATGATTTATATTTAGGTATGTTTGATAAATATGAACAAATGAAGCCCTTTATTCCCGATAATGCGCTGGGAGCCGACAAAGACAGTATGAGAAAGAGCTTCATAACCGGGGAAACACCGATTATATTCCAGACAGCCATGGTGGTGGGAAGTATTAAAGAGTTAGACCCGGATGTTGAAATTATGGTTCTTCCATCCTGCTTTACGGACGATCCGAAAGATCAGACGCTTATTTCAAGTTTTGGTGCCGGTGCCAGTATTACAAGTAAAACCAAAAATAAAGAACTTTGTTTAGACTTTTTAGATTTCTTAACTTCAGAACAGGGTTCTACCATTTTTAGTGAATCTACCAAATATCTGCCGACTACAAAAGATAACAAAGCAAAACTGGATCCTGCTTATGATCTGATTTCTGATATTTCTGCCAACAATAAACTTCCGAACAGCCGTATCCTTTCCCGTGAATGGATTCCGGGTATCAAGGAAATTATGAAAGACGGACAGCAGAACTGGTTTGCCGGTCAAGATCCCAAATCAGTAGCAGACCAGATTCAGGAAGAACATAACCGTCTGGTAGAAGCCGATCCGGAATGGGTGAAAGATTTCCTGGCTAATTATGTAGATAAGTAAGGATATCGGATAATTCTATAGAAAGAAGATTCGGGTTGTGAGAACGGGTTTCACACAACCCGAACATATTTGGAGGAAGATGATGAAACCACATAGATTAAAAAATACATATTTAGAGTTTCTGATTGTCTTGCCGGCACTCATTTTTTATTTTGTATTTGTAATTTATCCGCTATTCGGGGGAATATATTACAGCTTTACTGACTGGAATGGTGTTGACGCAACCTTTAATTTTATCGGATTGAAGAATTATTTTACTTTAGCCGGTGATAAGTATGTTATCGAACCTTTAAAGAATACATTTATATATGCTTTTCTGTCCATGATTTTATTAAATGTTCTGGGACTGGCACTGGCGGTTGGCTTAGACCGTATTGCCAAAGGAAAAAATGTATTCCGTGCCTTGTTTTTTGTTCCTGCGGTATTAAGCTCCCTGGTGGTTGGTTATATCTTCAGTTTTATTTTTTCAGAACCGGTATCATTACTTGGAAAAACCCTGGGAATTGAGGTCATGGCGAATAATTTACTGGGAAGCAAACAATTTTCTTTATACATGGGTGTTTTAGTAGGTGCCTGGAAAATGGCAGGCTGGTATATGGTCATATACATTGCGGGTCTTCAGAATATTGACCAGTCTTTATATGAAGCAGCAGATATTGATGGTGCTACAGGCTGGAAAAAGTTCCGTTATGTAACTTTCCCATTAATTGCCCCGGCCTTTACGATTAATATGATACTTTCCGTGGAAAGGGCATTTAAGGAATATGACCTTATGTTTGCATTAACAGGAGGAGGTCCCGGCGGGTCCAGTGAATTGATTTCACTGACTATTTATGGGGAATCCTTTACCAATAAACGAGCGGGATACGGTTCTGCGTTAGGAGTGATCTTATTCTTAATTATCCTGGCAATTACTCTATTTCAAATGTTCGTATTACGGAGGCGGGAAAATGACATCAACTACTAAAATGAAAAATTTAAGCCGTCGTAAAATAAAAGATTTTATTATGGAACTGGTTATGATTCTGGTGGCCTGTATCATTTTATATCCGTTTTTAATTATGATTTTTGTTTCATTAAAGTCTACAAAAGAAGCACTTTTAAACCCCAATTCACTCCCCTCTGAATTTCATTTTGAGAATTTCCCAAAAGCCTGGGAAATCATGAATTATGACAGGGTGTTTGTAAATACTTTCTTGATTACAGCCTTTAGTTTATTGGGAATTGTAATATTATCAGGCCTGGCCGGCTATATTATTGCATGGTCAAAACATAAGAAATTTTATAATTTTATGTATGTGTTTTTCCTTTTAGGGATCATGATTCCTTTTTATACTGCATTAGTCCCTTTAGTTAAATTAATGTCGGATATAAAAATGACAAATTCTATTTTTGGTATGATTCTTTATTACTCCGGCAGAAATATACCTATGGCGGTATTTCTATATGTAGGTTTTATCCGCGGAGTATCCGGGGAAATTTTAGAAGCCGGTAAAATTGACGGCGCAAATATATGGAAACTTTATTGGAGGGTTCTGTTCCCTATATTAAAACCGATAACAACGACAATTATAATATTAGATGCATTACATATATGGAACGACTTTTTATTTCCGCGTCTTATGTTAACCAAATCAAATCTGCGTACCATAGCCCTTTCCCAATTCTACTTTACCGGTGAGTACGGCAATAAGTGGGAACTGGCATTTGCAGCATATCTGCTTACGATTCTCCCCATACTTATTCTCTATTTTATCATGCAGAAGAATATTATAAAAGGTGTTGCAGCGGGGGCTGTAAAGGGTTAGCTTCCGACGATAAGCAATGTGGTTTAACTTCAAAATTATGGATTGATAAGTATAAGAAATTAATTTTAGAGTATAGGCTGAAAGAAAATATAAAAAATGAAAGGATGCCACACAGAGATTGTTTCAACCTGTTTTAATTGTGGCAGTACCGTAAACTGGTTGCGGTATTGGGTAGGTTTAAAAATGAGTGATACACTATGGTGGAAAGAACCGATGCGTGTGATACAGTTTAACTTGCAGGTAAAGGATACCCCCGGAATGAATCCTGCCAAAATTGCATGGGAAACAGAAGAGATGGCCGCCAATGTAGTCGTTATGAATGTGGGCGGAATTTATGCCTGGTATGAAAGTAAGGTGAAGTATCACCATATCAATGAGTATTTACCTAAGAACCGGGATTTGCTAAAAGAATTAATTAAAGAATTTCACAAAAGAAATATCAGGTTTGTTGCCCGTTTTGATTTTAGTATCACGGATGACACCACTTATCTGGAAAAACCACAGTGGTTTGCAAGACATAGGGATAAGTCACCTTATTACAGGGGTGAGAAACGTATGGGAGACTGGTCTTTGTTCTTAAATACCTGTGCAACGGGAGGATACCGCAATGAGGAAGTTGCTGTCCCGGTTATAAACGAAGTCCTTGACAATTACGACATAGATGGAATCTTTTTTAATGCACCTTCTGCCTCTGCCTGCTTCTGTGAAAGATGCCAGGAAAAATATATAAAAAAATACGGTAAGCCAATGCCGGACAGCGATGCAGAATTTGAAAACGACTGGTTATCCCAGTGTACCAAAGATAATATTGCAGTGATTTATAAAGCGATCAAGGCAAAGAGAGCGGATGTGCCAATGATTTTATATTATCATCCGAATTCTGTTATATCAAAATCCTTTGGGCGGTTTGACCGTGACAGTATCTACGACAGGTATGAAACAGCCGACTTAATCTGTACGGAATCCCAAGATGTTTTATCCAAAGGAGTAAATGGAATCCCGGATACCATACATCCCATCGTTGCCATGAAATCAGGACAGACAGAAGACGGTGAACTGCTGCCTTTTGGTATTATACACTCCTGTCCGGGGATGGACTGGAGGCATGTAGGACTTCCGGAAGCGGAATATCTGCCATGGATGTGTCAGGTTCCGGCTTCCCGCGGGGTTATCTGGCATTCCCTTACGGGTTATAATGATACGATTACCGATAAGCGTATTATCCGCGCAGTAACTACGGTAGACAACATGATTAAAAAGGCTGAGAAGGATATGAAAGGAGCTGTCAGTAAGGCTGAAGTATTACTGTTAAGCAATGGAACGGCAGCAACCAGAGGTTGGGCCGAGGCACTTGTCAAATCTCATATCCAGTTTGATTTAATGTTTGAGTACCGGATGAATAAAGAGCTTATGAAGAAATATCCGGTAGTGATCGCTCCGGAAGGTTTTCTGGAATACGAGGGTGTGTCTGATATGATAAAGGAATATGTATCGGATGGAGGAAGTTTAATTGCAGAAAATACGGATTTTAACAGTATTCTAAATAACAGTGATCTACTTGGTGTAAAAAAAGATATTAATGTGGGAGAATTTCTTTATGCCAGTTATCTGCGCTTTGAAGAAGAAGGAGGGGTGCTGAAAGCAGGTATGGATACGGATAAGGCAGCTTTCCGCGGAGTTGTAAGCTATTGTACTCCAAAGGATGGAACAAAAATCCTGGCAACCTTAGTACCGCCGTTTGCACCTTTGGAAGTGACAGGCGCTCCCCCGGAACGTTCTTCTATCCCAACACCCCATACGGATATTCCTCTGTGTATATTAAATGAGTTCGGAAAAGGAAAAGTTATGTTTCTCCCCTTCTCCTTAAATATGCTGGTTACCGAATATAAGATGTCGGATCATTACAAAATGATTTCCAATGCTTTTGATTTTATGCTGGGCAGAAGAAGAGATTTGGAAGTAAGCGTACCGTCCGCCGTACAGGTTTCCATGTATACGAAAGAAAAGCAGATTTTAGTCCACTTTGTAAATGAAATCGGCCAGAGGCCTTTAATGGAAAATATACCTTTCCATGGATTATCTTTCAGTGTAAAACTTGATCATTCCCAAAAAGTGAAAAATGTCCGTTCCGTTATCGGAGAAGAAAAGGTATCTTATAAGATAAGTGGCCAAAGAGTTGATGTATCTGTTGATAAATTGGAAGTTTGGGATATGGTTTCCATCGATTTAGTATAATGGAGGTTTTATATGATACAGGCTAAGAGTAAATTTAAGCTAACCGAAGCGATTAAGTTTGCTTTGGAAGAATTACATAAAATGGATGGCTGTTTAAAAGGGAAAACGTCAGCAATGCTGGAACTTGATATAGATGGGACGATTGCTTTCCAGGGATACCGGTTAAACCGCACCGGCAATGTAATAACAATTACCGGCGCAGATGAAGCCGGAGTTATGTATGGTATACTGGATCTGGCAAAGTATATCAGTCATGAAAAAAGTATAGAGGGCATTACTTTAACGGAAGTGACCCCTTATCTTAAGAACAGGGGAATAAAGTTTAATATTCCCCTGGATGCCAGGACACCCAGTTATTCTGATTCAGCGGATTCCGCTTCCCATAATATAAAGAATATGTGGGATTTTAACTTTTGGACGGAATTTTTGGACCGGATGGCTTTAAATAAATATAATGTATTGTCTTTATGGACTTTATCACCTTTTCCGTCTCTGGTACGGATTCCGGAGTATCCGCTGACTGCCCTGGAAGATGTAAAACGGACTACCAGGCCATTTAAAGCAAAATTAAGCGGATGGGGGATTTATGCTGATGATTTTGATAACAGCCTTGTGACTGTTAAAAAAATCTCTATGGATGAAAAGATAGCCTTTTGGCAGTCCGTTATGGAATACGCGAAAAACCGCTGTATTAAAATTTATTTATTTACCTGGAATTTGTTTACCTACGGAACGGAGAAAAGTCCTTATGGTATTACCAGCGAACAGGATAATCCCGTTACGAAAGATTATGTATATTGCGGCACCAAGGCTTTATTAAGGACTTATCCGTTGCTGGCAGGCCTTGGGGTGACTGCCGGGGAGCATATGTTTGGGGATGATACGGATGTTCCTTTTTTAGCAGAAACCTATGGCAGGGGTGTAAAAGACGTATTAAAAGAACAAAAGGGCAGGGAATTCCGTTTCATCCACAGAATGCAGATGACCCGTTATGACAGCATTATATCAGAATTTGAAGAATTTCCATGTCCGTTTGAAATAAGTTTTAAATATTCCCAGGCCCATATGTATTCTAATACAAAACCTGCATTTATAAGGGATTTTCTGATAGAAAAGAAACCGGATATTAAAATTTGGCTGACGGTCCGTAATGACGATTTTTATATGTACCGTTGGGGTGATCCTGTTTTTGCCGGAGAGTACTTACGCCAGATGCCTGCGGATACTATGACCGGTTATTATATGGGAGCCGATGGCTTTACCTGGGGACAGGACTATATGGATAAAAGAGACCTGTCCCATCCGCTGTTTGTGGATAAAATGTGGTATATGTTTTTTATTTGGGGACAATTATCCTATAATATCGGCCTTCAGGAAACTTTTTTTAAAGATGAATTAAAACTGCATTTTAAATCGGAAGAGAATGACCTTTTGTATGAAACCTGGAAGCATGCCTCCGAAATTATTCCCGAAGTAAACTGTACCCATTGGCATGACTATGACTTCCAGTGGTATCCGGAAGGGTGCTGCATGTACGAGCCGGAAACAGATAAGCTGGTTTTTGCTGACATTAACGAATTTATATCCTGCATTAGTGTTCCGGGAGGTGAATATGTTTCCGTGTCTGATTACTGCCGGGCAGCAGTTAATAATGGAAGTACGGCGGGAATTGATCCCCTTACCATGGCTGATTCCATCTGGAATCATGCGGATAAAGCCATGAAAGGGTTAAAGAAGCTTGAAAAAAGCAGAGGAGCCAACCGGGAACTTAAATATACCCTGGATGATATGGAGGCCCTTAGTTATTTAGGCTTTTATTATTCCTTGAAAATAAAAGCCGCAGTTTCTTTGTGTATGTACCGCTTCACAGGCAAAAAAACTTTACAGGAGGAAGCGGCTTCCATTTTAAGTGCGGCAAGCGAGTACTGGAAGAAATACTCTGCCAAATCAGGGGAAATGTATAGCTCACAAGTACTTACCCGGCTGTGCGGTTGTGTGGATGTGCAGAAGTTTGATATACAAACGGAATTGGACGTATTGCTTGCTTTAGAAGACTAAAATAAAAAGAACCATTGGCTGTTTCATCACAGTCCAATTGGTTCTTTTTGTTTTGATAAAATTTATTATGGAGAGCAAAAAGCAATCCCGCGGCACGCCTTGCGTATACGGATTAAGTATGATAAGATATAATTCAATATTTTGGTGTAAGGCAGGAGATATCATGAAATTCAGACCGTGTATCGATATCCATAACGGAAAGGTAAAGCAGATTGTCGGCGGCAGCCTTTCGGACAGGGACAGTAAGGCTGTCGAAAATTTTGTATCGGAACAGGATGCGGCCTTTTATGCCGCCCTTTATAAAAAGGACCGGATCAAAGGCGGACATATCATTTTACTTAATCCGATTGGGACGGAGTATTACAAACAGGATTGCATCCAGGCGGAAAAAGCACTTAAGGAATATCCCGGCGGACTTATGATCGGCGGCGGGATCACGGACGGGAATGCCCTTTCTTTTCTGGAGGCGGGAGCCTCCCATGTGATTGTAACCTCCCATGTATTTAAAGACGGAACCATCCACTATGGCAATCTTGAGAATCTGGTAAATACCGTTGGAAAAGAGAGGCTGGTACTGGATTTAAGCTGCCGTATCAGAAACGGGGAATATTATATAGTTACCGACCGGTGGCAGAAGTTTACGGAGGTTGCCGTGAATGAAAATACGCTGGAGGCTTTATCTGTGTATTGCGACGAGTTCCTGGTCCACGCAGTGGATGTGGAAGGAAAGGCTTCGGGCATCGAAGGGGAATTGGCGGTTCTTTTAGGGAGCTGGAGTAAAATACCAATTACCTATGCGGGTGGGGTGGGGAGTTTTGAAGATTTGAGGCTATTAAGGGAATTGGGGCAGGATAGACTGGATGTTACCATTGGAAGTGCCCTGGATTTATTTGGCGGCCCCATGAAATATACGGAAGTAATAAGGCAGCTGGGATAGTGAAAGAAGCTGCCGGAAAGCGGGTTAATATGCAGGCTTATACCGGATTTGCACAGGTTTATGATATATTTATGGACAATGTCCCTTATGACGAATGGACCGGTTATCTTGCCGGGCTTTTACAGGAATACGGTGTGAGGGAGGGCCTGGTGTTGGAACTGGGCTGCGGTACGGGGAAAATTACCAGGCGGCTGGCGGCAAAAGGCTATGATATGATAGGAGTTGATATTTCCGAAGAAATGCTGGAAATCGCCAGGGAGAAGGAATATGATGAGGCCTTGGAATTTGACGGTGAGGATATTCCGGAACCGGATTCTTCAGGGGACTTTACTTCGGAAGCGGCAAAAGACAGGGACAGTTTCGTAACCGGAAGCGAGATGGGCACAGAGCAGCCGGATTTGGACAAAAGAAGCCGGATACTTTATCTGCAGCAGGATATGCGGGAGTTTGAATTATACGGAACCGTCGGTGCCGTTGTAAGTATATGTGACAGCATGAATTATATTACCTCGGAAGAGGATTTATTAAAGGTATTCCGGCTGGTTAATAATTATCTGGATCCCGGCGGCATCTTTATATTCGATATGAATACGGAGTATAAATATAAGCATGTCCTTGGGGACAGTACCATAGCGGAGAATCGGGAAGACTGCAGCTTCATATGGGAAAACAATTATGATGAAGTAAAACAGATCAATGAATATAACGTAACCATATTCGTTAAAATAGAAAAAGATGATATAGAGGAAGATGACATAGAAGAAGATAACATAGAGCAAGATGATATAGAGGCAGATGATATGGAAGAAGATGCCCTCCGGGAAGAACGGTACGGCTATCCTGACCTGACCCGGCTGTTTGAGCGGTTTATGGAAACCCATTACCAGAAAGCGTATTCCACCGGGAAAGTAAAGCAGTTAATGGAACGGGCAGGGCTGGAGTTTGTAGCGGTTTATGATGCATTTACCCGGAATCTGCCGGGGGATACCAGTGAAAGGGTATATTTTATTGCCAGGGAAAAATACCAGGAGAACAAGAAATATATCTAACGTTTCCCAAAATCACGACGCAGTATACTGCAATGCGGAGCGTTCAGAACGTGCAATGAGGTTTAGACACATCCTAATACGAAAAGGAGAATTGTTATGTCAGATTATATAGTAAGAGCTACGGCTGCAGATAACCAGATACGGGCCTTTGCGGCAACCACCAGGGAAATGGCGGAGTATGCAAGGAGCGTTCACAATACAAGCCCGGTTGCTACGGCAGCCCTGGGAAGATTATTAACGGCAGGAGCCATGATGGGAAGCATGATGAAAGGGAAGGATGACCTTCTGACCCTCCAGATCAAGTGCAGCGGGCCCATTCAGGGGCTGACGGTAACTGCGGACGGGGAGGCCAATGTAAAGGGCTACGTCTATGATCCTGCGGTCATGCTGCCGCCAAGCCCTTTAGGCAAACTGGATGTAGGCGGCGCTTTGGGCACCGGTGTTTTAAGCGTAATTAAGGATATGGGACTAAAAGATCCCTATGTGGGGCAGACGGAGCTGGTTTCCGGTGAAATTGCCGAGGACATCACCTATTATTATGCAACCTCGGAGCAGGTGCCTTCTTCCGTTGCCCTGGGGGTTTTAATGAATAAAGAAAATACGGTGAAACGGTCCGGCGGTTTTATCATCCAGCTTATGCCCTTTGCAGAGGAGGAAGTAATCAATAAACTGGAGAAAAAGATCGGTGAAATCTCTTCCATAACAAAACTGCTGGATGACGGACTTACACCGGAGATGATACTCGAGCATATTCTGGGTGACTTCAAACTTGAAATACTGGATACCATGCCGACGGCCTTTACCTGCAACTGTTCCAAGGACAGGGTGGAAAAGGCAATCATCAGCATAGGAAAGAAGGATATACAGGAAATGATTGAGGATAATGAACCCATTGAGGTTAATTGCCATTTCTGTAATACCAAATACCATTTTTCCATTGAAGAATTGGAGTCCATACTTAAGAAAAGTAAATAAAGTGCTTGGAATTCATAAATACCGTTTAACGGCAGGGTTATTTTGTGAGCATGCCGCAGGTATGCGTTAGTTTGTCAGAGCAGCTGTGACTGACTAGATATTGTCTGGCTTGTAATTAGATAAATCGTATTTTCCTGTTTTATTATTCTACTGTGTCAGACTCACTCTACGCAGCATATTTGTTACTGATACCGTTTCGAACGTTGTGTTGCCCTGCAGAATCTCTCCGGTCAGTATGGATATAAAATTGCAGAAAAAGTGGATTTTTGCATATTGTTTATATGTATAAATAATAGCTGCATACCTGTTTATAAGCATTGCTTATGAACAGGATTAGGAGAAAATAAGGGTGATTCCCCATAATCTGATAAAAAGATATTGCGAAACTTGAAAGGTTCGATATAATAGAAGTGTAAAGTCCGTAGAAAGTCTACCATACTTCACAGTGTTAAAGCTATAGAATTTATTTTTCAAACAGAGCAGTATCGCAGTCTCAGGATGTGGCGTGAAGGACACGCAGATAGGAGCCAAACATGAATAAATTAGACATGCTTTATGAGGGAAAAGCCAAGAAGGTATTTAAAACAGATAACGAAGATATATATATCGTTGATTATAAGGATGATGCGACAGCATTTAACGGCTTAAAAAAGGGAACCATCGTTGGAAAAGGCGTGATCAATAACAGAATGTCCAACCACATATTCCAGCTGCTTGAAAAAGAAGGAGTACCCACCCATTTTATAGAGGAGTTAAGTGACAGGGAAACTGCTGTGAAAAAGGTTGAAATTGTACCCCTGGAAGTAATCGTACGTAATGTTTCCGCCGGAAGTTTTGCGAAAAAGCTCGGCATGGAAGAAGGTATTAAGTTATTATGCCCTACTTTGGAATTCAGCTATAAAAACGACGACTTAGGCGATCCCATGATCAATGACTATTATGCCATAGCCATCGGTGCAGCCACCAGAGAGGAAATTGACCGGATTTCGGAACTTACGTTTAAGGTAAATGAAGTACTTTGCAAATATTTCGCAGAATGCGGAATCGAATTAATCGATTTTAAAATAGAATTCGGCAGATGCAAAGGGGAAGTTATCTTAGCGGATGAAATATCCCCGGATACCTGCAGGCTCTGGGATATCAAAACTCATGAAAAATTAGACAAAGACCGTTTCAGAAGGGACTTAGGCAATGTGGAAGATGCCTATCAGGAAGTTTTAAAACGTCTTGGTCTTTCAAAATAGCAAGCGGTGCCGCCTGATCTTATAAGGCGGTCCGGTTAACGAAAAATGGACAATAGTATAACTAGTTGTCCATTTTTCAGCCACACCCTAGTAACAAATCGGAATTTCTCCTATATAATAGAAAGGAATTTAAGATGGATAATAGTAATAATGTCAGTAACTATATTTCGGATGAAATACATGAGGAATGCGGTGTCTTTGGTATTTATGACCTGGAAGGCAAAGACGTGGCGTCCTCCATTTATTACGGTTTATTTGCGCTCCAGCACAGAGGCCAGGAAAGCTGCGGTATTGCGGTAAGCGATACCAACGGACCCAAGGGAAGTGTAAAATCCTGCAAAGGCATGGGCCTGGTAAATGAAGTCTTTACGCCGGAGAGTTTTGACAGTTTAAAGGGTAATATCGGTGTGGGACATGTACGTTATTCTACGGCAGGCGCAAGCAACAGGGAAAATACACAGCCCCTGGTTTTGAATTATGTAAAGGGCACCCTTGCCCTTGCCCATAACGGGAATTTAATCAATGCCTGGGAGTTAAAGGATGAACTGGCTTATACCGGGGCCATCTTCCAGACCACCATAGACTCCGAAGTAATCGCATACCTGATTGCCAGGGAGCGGCTACAGACTCGGAGCGTGGAAGAAGCGGTAGGAAAAGCCATGCTGAAATTAAGCGGTGCCTATTCCCTGGTTATCATGAGTCCGAGAAAATTGATCGGGGCCAGAGATCCCTTCGGATTCCGTCCTTTATGTATCGGCAAAAGGGATAATGCCTATGTACTGGCATCCGAAAGCTCCGCTCTGGATGCGGTAGACGCAGAATTTATCCGGGATGTGCTGCCGGGAGAAGTGGTTATGATCAATCAGGACGGCATCCATTCCGATACTTCCATGGTACAGCCTAAAATCTCCAAGTGCATCTTTGAATATATTTATTTTGCAAGACCTGACAGCTGCCTGGATACGGTAAGCGTATATAATTCCAGAATTATGGCGGGAAGAATATTAGCCCAGACCTATCCGGTGGATGCGGATCTGGTAGTGGGGGTTCCCGATTCCGGCAATGCGGCGGCTATGGGTTATTCCTTTGAATCCGGCATACAGTTTGCCACTGCTTTTGTAAAGAACAGCTACGTGGGGCGTACCTTTATCAAACCCAGGCAGTCCATGAGGGAATCCAGTGTCCGTATTAAATTAAACGTATTAAAGGATGTGGTAAAAGGCAAACGGGTTATCATGATCGACGACTCCATTGTCCGGGGAACGACCTGTGAAAGAATTGTACGGATGCTTAAAAATGCAGGTGCTACAGAAGTCCATGTAAGGATCAGCTCCCCGCCCTTTTTATATCCCTGTTATTTTGGAACCGATGTTCCCTCCGACGACCAGTTAATCGCCCATAATAATACGGTGGAACAGATACGGGATGTGATCGGGGCCGATTCGCTGGGATATCTGTCCGTAGACCGTTTAAGTGAGTTGATCAATGGGGACACCGGCTATTGTGATGCATGTTTTTCCGGGAATTATCCCATAGAACCTCCCAAAGAAGATATCCGCGGAGAATACGAAAGATAGAATAACTTATGAAGGAATCGCAAATTTAATTGTTAAAAGCAGAGGTTTGTCCGGTTTTTGTTGATGATAAAATCTTTTCGGATTATAATAAGAGATATTAATTGATAAAATATTTGAAGAAAGTATCCGAAATAAGCTTTGAATTCCGGATACCGGGAATATACAGGAGGATTCTATGAGTTACGATAAATATGCCAGCCCTTTATCCGAGCGTTATGCCAGCAGGGAAATGCAGTACATTTTTTCACCGGACATGAAATTTAAGACCTGGAGAAAGTTGTGGATCGCGTTGGCAGAAGCCGAAAAAGAGCTGGGTTTAAATATTACGCAGGAGCAGATTGACGAGTTAAAGAAATACCAGGAGGATATTAATTATGAAGTGGCAAAGGAAAGGGAAGCCCTGGTGCGCCATGATGTAATGTCCCATGTCTATGCCTATGGCGTACAGTGCCCTGGTGCAAAAGGGATCATCCATTTGGGTGCAACTTCCTGTTATGTCGGGGATAATACGGATATAATCGTAATGACGGAAGCTTTAAAGCTGATAAAGAAGAAGCTTCTTAATGTGATGGATGAACTTTCTAAGTTTGCCATGAAGTATAAAGGACTCCCAACTCTTGCTTTCACCCACTTTCAACCGGCACAGCCCACTACCGTCGGCAAAAGGGCTGCCCTTTGGCTGATGGAATTAAAGTTGGATTATGACGATCTTGAATATATAATTGGCGGTATGAAGCTGCTGGGTTCTAAGGGAACTACCGGGACCCAGGCGAGTTTTCTGGAATTATTTGACGGAGATCATGAACGGATAAAACGGCTGGATAAGTTAATTGCGGAAAAAATGGGTTACTTGGAGTGCTATCCCGTGTCCGGACAGACGTATTCCCGTAAGGTAGATACCAAAGTGGTTAACCTTCTTGCCGGAATTGCTGCCAGTGCCCATAAATTTTCCAACGACATCCGTTTACTGCAGCATTTGAAAGAAATCGAAGAACCATTTGAGAAAAATCAGATCGGTTCTTCTGCAATGGCTTATAAACGCAATCCCATGAGAAGTGAACGTATTGCATCTCTTGCCAATTACGTTATGTCAGATGTCATGAATCCTGCGATTACTTCTGCTACCCAGTGGTTTGAGAGAACTCTGGACGATTCCGCCAACAAGCGTATCAGCATACCGGAAGCCTTTCTTGCAGTGGACGGTATCCTGGATTTATATCTGAATGTGGTAGACGGCCTTGTCGTTTATCCGAAAGTGATTGAAAAGCACCTGATGGCTGAGCTTCCATTTATGGCAACGGAAAATATTATGATGGATGCCGTAAAACTGGGCGGAGACAGGCAGGAGCTTCATGAACGCATCAGGACCTTATCCATGGAAGCGGGCAGAAATGTAAAGGAGAAAGGCTTGGAAAATAACCTTCTGGAATTGATCGCAGCCGACCCTGCCTTTAATATGTCTCTGGAGGAATTAAAGAAAACTATGGATCCGTCAAAATATACGGGTCGATCCGAACAGCAGGTGGAAGAGTTTATTGCTGAGATTATTAAGCCTATATTGGATGAAAATAAGGTACTATTGGGTTTAAAAGCGGATATCAAAGTATGATTATTAAAGCACGTTGAACTTATATTCCGGTCAAAAAGCCGGTAATTCGTAAAACTGGGAGCTTTATCCGCTTAATGCTGAATGTAACAGATCTTTCAGCTGGCAAATGACATATATGTGACTTCAGGGTAACAGACTGTAAAGAATGGTGCAATGAGTTTTCAGATACACACCAGGGTGGAAGAACAGTATATATTTTATATCCCGGATAAAAATGAAACAGATGGAAATAATATTGAAGGAACTGCCGTTTTTATAGCACAGTTCCTTTTTTATATCTTAAGAAAATACCTTGCTGCAAAAGAGATTCAAACATGTATTCCCAGACTGATAACATCAGCGAGGGATAAGGGGTGTGTGGACAACCCAGTGAAGTTAAGGGCTGCCTGGCTCAGCAGCCAGATGGAAACTTAACTACAGCTACTTCACAGAAGCCCCCATTTCAAATTGTAGATTAATTGGGGGGATAATTCACAGCATGTTCATTGACTGAACAGATAGGCTTAAGTGCAGTTTTTATAAAAGTAATCAGTTTCACCCGATTTACCTTCACGGTATTTACCAGGAGTTACGGTAAGTACTTTTTTAAAAACACGTATAAAGCTTTGCACATTGGTATAACCTATCATTTCTGCAATCTGATAAATCTGTAAATCCGTATGAAGCAGCAATTCCTTTGCTTTATTAATACGGATATCAGTCAGGATATCATAAAATGTTTTATGAAGACTATCTTTTAATATCCTATTGATATAGGTCGGAGTATAAGATATATATTCAGCCACATCGTTTAGGCCGATATCTGACCGGTAATTTGTTTCCAGGTAATGTACAATGGCGTGTATTGTTTGCTTTCTGTTTTCAAAAGTTTGCTGTTCTACCCGCTTGCAGATATTTAAGCAGGCATCTTTAACAATCTCATGAATTCCGTTCATTGATTGTTCCTGATATATTTCACCGGTCAAAACATTTAACTGTACATTTATGGCTTCCGGCTGTTCAAATATATCCTGTTCGATAAAAAATACCATATTCAGCACACTCAGGTAAAAGTGCCTCGTAAGTCGGATGTCATATCGGTTCATGGTAATTAGAGACTGGATATCTCTAAGGATCTGGCTGACATCTTCGCTGTTAAAATTACGGATTGCACTGGTAAGTTGCTTTTCATAAATTAATGGGTTAATATAACATCCGATGAACTCATGGTCAATATTATCAAAATAAATTACGTCATTGCTGCCGTACAGTATATTTTGATTTAGTGCTTCCATGGACTGATTATAGGATATAAACAGGGAGATCAGTTCTTCAACCGGAGAACCCACTCCCACTGTTATGGGAATGCCGAAGTTTCTGCTAACGAAATCCATAGTAGCATTCATGATATGTTCCATATCGGTATTATTGGTATACTCAGAAAAACCTAATACGAATGAGAAAGTTTTGAAGTCCTGCTCAACAAATTGTATAAATATGTGTTTATCTTTACAGATTTCATTCATAAAATTCTGTATGGAAAGCCTGTATATAATAATCTTTTCATGTGACAATACATTTTTCTGCCGGTCATATTCATGAATAAATAAGGAAGCAACCGTATAATTTTTATACTGCCTGTATGGTATATGTAAAAAGTCCCAATATTCACTATACTTCTTCTCATCCCCAAAATGGCCGTTCAGAAGTTCATGGAAAAGCTTCTCTGTTAAGGAGGGACGCATTAATGATATCTGTTTTGAAAGTTCATCTTTTTCTTTTTTTATGGAACTTATATTTGCACTGCATCTTTTGAATTCAGGATACTCATCCGTAATTGCTGCATTTTCCGCATCCAGTATGGTGTTAATAAAATTCCTGATTGGCTGATACGTGTTTTTGCCAAAATGCAGTGCAAATAAATAAGAGATGATAATTACGATAATAATAAAAAATATGTAAAAGCTAAAAAAGCTTGAATACTCTGTAATTAAAGTATTAATCGGTGTGCAGGCGATATAGTTCCATCCGTTATACTCGGATATCACCTCGTTTATAATATTAGTACTGTTTTCAATATGAATTAAATTTAAATAAGGACGGTTCCGGTTATTAATACGTGTAAAAAAGTTTTTGGCAAAGGTATATTGTGTTATGTCCTGTGAACAGGAGATAAGGGCTCCGTCTTCACCCTGTACAAATAAAATCCCCTTTTTTGTCTGCATATGAACTAATATATCGGCAATATATTTTTCATTAATATTCATAATTACATAACCGCTGCTGCCATTTTTTACAATATTAATGGATATAGTGATGACATTTGTATTTGCATTTGTAAAGCGATTCCTTTTTACACTCCTTTTCCCATACCAGACAATTTTATTTTTTTGTGTTTGTTTGGAATCGTCAGCTAACCAGGCTTTGTCCGGAAAATAATCCAGTGAATAAAGCCCATAAGAAGTAATTACCATATTCCGGTCAGGATACACAACATAAACAGAGTCGATATAACTATTGTTACTTACAAAATTCATAAGCAACAGATTAATATCATTAATTTCTATATAATCGGTCTTTCTGATCGGGCTTAAATATTGAATTACTTGCTGGTTCATACTGATTTGCCGTGTTAAATTCTCTGCATTTTCCACGGTTTTCTGAATTTCTACCTGTGTGTTTTTAAGAATTGCCTGGTTATACTGAGTAGTAGTTCTATTTATTTTAATAAGGAAAAAGATACTGGCGATTAAAAGAAACAGCATGGTGCTGCTGAAGGCAGCTTTTAAAAAATTTTTTACCAATTTTGAATAATAACCGTAGTCTGAATTTTTATAAAATAAATAATATTTCATAATACTTCCTCTTTCCTGTTTTTGTGAATGGTTTTGTCTAAATGTTACATCTGTACTTTGATTATAATATAAAGGTTGTATAATTTACATATACAAAAAGAAAACAAGGAAAATAAAATAAAAAAGTATATAAAAATAAATGGTGGTTTTATTATTGCATATATACATTAACCAAAAGAGGCGTTAGTATGGGAGCAACAAATGAAGGAAGGAGGTAAGAGTAATGCAAAAGAAAAGGTCAGCGGCTGAAAACCGTCTGCAGAATAGGAAAGCTTATACCGTATTGAAAAAATACAAAAATTATTATCTTATGTTATTACCCGGTTTGATTTTTGTTATTATATTTCTTTATCTGCCGATTGTATTTAACTTTATTGCATTTAAGGATTATAAAATTTTCTTAGGACCTGTGGAAAGCCCGTGGAATGGACTTGATAATTTCAGGAGATTATTCCAAAACAGTGATTTTTACCGTATTTTAAAGAATACTTTAATAATCAGCATCTACAAAATATTAATTGGATTTCCAATACCAATTTTATTTGCACTTTTATTAAATGAAGTCCGTTGTGTTCCATTTAAAAAAGCCGTACAGACAATTGTTTACCTGCCGCATTTTATTTCCTGGGTAGTTTTGGCATCACTTGCTGCTACGTTACTGTCACCAAATGATGGATTTTTAAATAATTTACTGGTGCTGATGGGAAGAGACCCCATATTCTTTTTAGGTGATCCGAAATATTTCCGTGGCGTTCTTGTTATTACGGATATATGGAAAGAGATGGGATGGGCAGCAATTATTTACCTGGCAGCTTTAGCAGGAGTACCTGTTGATATGTATGAAGCAGCCGCAATTGACGGTGCAAGCAAAATACAGAAGATTTTATACATAACAATACCAAGTATCACGCCGACCATTGTTATAATGCTGTTGCTTCGCATGGGCGGGATTTTAAATGCCGGCTTTGAACAGGTTTTTACCCTGTATAATCCCGCGGTATATGAGGTTGCTGATATTATTGATACTTATGTATACAGAATTGGTATAGTAAATACCCAATATGGTTTTTCAGCAGCCGCAGGATTGTTTAAATCTGTAATTGCGTGCATTATGGTGGTTTCCTGCAACTGGCTGACCCGAAAAAGCGGACAGGAAGGATTATTTTAGAGAAGAGGTAATATCATGAAAACAAATTACAACAAGATTACTGGTTCCCTTGGAGACCGGATTTTTACCTACTTAATCTACATCATATTAATAATTGCCGCGGCCGCGACTTTGTTTCCCTTTTTAGATGTGGTTTTAACTTCCGTTACACCTACGGAGGAAATCGTTAAAAATGCAAAAAGGCTTATATCCGTTCCCAAACATCCGACTTTGAGTCATTATATCTATATATTAAAGGGTGACAAAGCAATTGTCCGGGCATTGTTAATAACTATTTTCCGTACCTGTGCAGGTACTTTCCTGAGCATGGCTGTGACTGTTTTAACCGCCTATCCTCTATCAAAAAAGTTTTTACCGGGAAGAAATATTTTAATGAAGATTTTCTTCTTTACCATGATCTTCAACGGAGGGATGATTCCAACTTATCTGGTCGTACGTTCTCTGGGACTTACGGATACCTTATGGGCATTTATTCTTCCATGTCTTTTAAATGTATACAATATGATAATCATGAGAACTTTTTTTATGGGACTTCCTGCGGAGTTGGAGGAAGCTGCCAAAATCGACGGGTGTTCAGACTGGAGATTACTGATCCGTATTATACTGCCCATCTCTATGCCGGTTATGGCTTCAATCGGATTGTTTTATGCAGTAGCTCACTGGAATGCGTTTTTTGACACCATTCTTTATGTGACCGACCGGAATCTCTGGCCGTTACAAACATTACTGAGGGAAATTCTTTTAAGCACAAGCGTCAGTGAATTACAGCTTGGAAATATTATGTCAGATGCCACTCCGCCGTCCAACGCAATAATTGCAGCCACGATTATGATATCGACAATTCCGATTATTTGTGTATATCCCTTTCTTCAAAAATACTTTGTGAAAGGTGTGATGATCGGTTCGGTCAAAGGTTGAGAGTTCATTTATGAAAGTGTAAAAATTACATTTTACAAGTACAAGTAAAATTTGGGAGGAAAACAATGATTAAAAAAAGATTATTGGCATTAGTTCTATTTATGGTTATGGGGACAGTTATTTTTACCGGCTGCAATAATAAAAAAGAAAATGAAGTTGCCGCAGAAAAGGAACCGGAAGATAAAGAGGAAAATAATGAAGTAACGTTTGTATTTACGAAGGGAGGATTTGAAGGCGTTCCGGATAATGACATTATCAAGCAGGAGATGGAGAAAAATGCTAACATTAAACTGAATCATATTGCTCCTCCGGCAGCAAATTATATAGAGAAAGTAAATGTTATTTTAGCCGGGAGAGATGAGGATTTGCCGGATTTAGTAAAATTACAGGGCAATATGTTCAATGATTTATACAGTTATGCGGAGCAAGGTGCATTAATGGATTTATCGGAGCTGGTTAAGAATTGTCCCAATATATTAGACAATATACCGCAGGATGCTCTGGACCGCTGTACGATTGACGGAAAATTATATGCCATACCTATATTCAGCAGTCCGCACCGCATGAATACGATTATACGTCAGGACTGGCTGGATAATCTGGGATTGGAAGTGCCGAAAACCTTAGAGGAATATCATGAAGTTTTAACCGCTTTTACAAAGAACGATCCCGATAAGAATGGGAAAGATGATACCTATGGTTATACAGGAGCAAGTATCGAAGGACTTGAACCGATTTTTGGTGCATTTGGCATATCCGGTCCGGTTATGAGCGGTGTGGGAACTTATTGGTATGAGGAAGACGGACAGTTAAAACCTCAGGTAACCAATCCAAAGGCAAAAGAAGCTTTGACCGTATTAAGGCAGTGGTATTCGGAAGGAATCATTGACCCTGAATTTATTGTTATCAAAAATGATTCCGAATTAAATGAAAAAGCTATGAAAAATCAGTTTGGTATGACATACCGGTGGTGGACCTGGGAACCTAAGATTGAGATGGAAATGCAAAAAGTAGATACTAATGTGAAATTTGCAAGACTTGCTCCTCCAATAGGACCTGACGGTGAATCCGGTGTCCGGGGTGTCGGCCTGATCAATGGCTGTGTTATTATGTTAAGAGGGGCAAAAAATCCGGAAGCCTGCATGCGTCTGATTGACTATATGCACAGCGAACAGGGTATGATGACGCAATATTCAGGAGTAGAAGGCATTCATTGGGAAAAAAACAGCGAGGGTAAATATAAAACTCTTCCGCAATTTGATCAGGACCAGAAGTGGATTCAATGGTATTTTGCATTTGAAAATGAATGGCCGCTGTTACAGGTGGAAACACCCCTGGTACAGTCAAGACGTGATGCCTTCAACTGGAATGTAATTACCAATGCGGGTGACGGTATGATTACTGATGCAGAAAAGCAGTATTCAGCAGATTTAACTACATTTGCCACCGAAGCTTACACTAAGTTCATTACCGGAAAAAGTGATTTGAAAGACTGGGATTATTTTGTTAAGGAATGGGAATCCAGAGGCGGAGCAGAATGGATAAAAGAAATTAATAAAGTATATCAGGATAAAAACCAATAGCAAATCAGGAGATGTAAAACTTAAGTATCAATCAGAGGATCAGGATTTATAAAATATTATTATTTTAAGAAAGGAATGCCACTATACGTTCTTCGGTTTCTTATTTGTGGCAGTATCGCAAGCAGATTTGTGATATATTATGGGTATAATTATGGAAATAACATTACGGGATAAATTTTATGGATGTATTGCCGGTTGCCATATTGGTTCAGCTATGGGTGCACCGGTGGAAGGAATGCCTCATGAAAAAATTGAAGATAAGTATGGGTTCGTAGATGAATACCTGCCATATCAGCATTACAGCAATGGCTGGAACCGTGAACCAGGGACAACAGAAGATGGGGTGGAGCGCCAGCGGCTGATGATTACCGCAATTATGGAAAAACAGGGAAGAGTCAGTGCGGAAGATGTACGTAAGGCATGGGTAAAACATGCCAATCCCAATGCAGGCGGCTGGGTGTCAGAGCCTTTTGAAGGTATTCTGTTGCAGATGGCAAAGTCTGGAATTCCTGCCAGGGATTTAGGAAGATATTGTGATTATGCAGGCTTAAACAGTATGGCCAGAGCCTGCCATCCAATTGGCCTGATCAATGCCGGCAATGTCCGGACAGCATTGGAGGATATTTTAGAGGTCGGACAGCTTTATCAAACCGCTAACAGCAGGGGATTAAAATGGGCCTGTGTTACCGGTGTATCAATTGCGGCGGCAACGGTTCCGGGAGCAACGGTGGATAGCATAATAGCGGCAATTTATGATAATTGTGATCCGGATATGGTGGTAAAAGAAATTGATGAACAATTGAAGAAGACCCGGGATTACAAGGATATTACGGAATTGAGAACATACTATGACAGTGTATATAACGGATTTGGTATGCCGTATCCGTTCAGTTATGCAAATGAAGTCGTAACCAAAGGTATTACAATCGTTAAGATGGTTAATGGCAATACAAAAGATGCAATTCTCGCAGGAGTAAATATGGGACGGGATACGGATTGTGTAGCTGCAGTTGCCGGAGGGATTGCCGGAGCATTGTCCGGAACGGCTTCCCTGCCGGAGCACTGGATTACTCAATTGGACTATGCTACATCAATTAATCCGCATACGAATTCGAAACGCACCATAAAAGAAAATTCAGATGAAGTATACAATGCATTTAAATCCCGTTTAAAGGCTGAAAAATCATTTGTGGAATTAATGGATATTGAATAGGCCTAAAATAAAGGAGGTGTGAGGGCTGTTGAAACTGGCAGTTGGTAGTGATCATGCAGGTTATGAATTGAAGGTAAAGCTTCTGGAAGATATTGAAAAACTTGGTCATGAAGTAACGGATCTTGGCTGCTTTAGCGGTGAGCCGGTAGATTTCCCTGATATTGC
Organism: Bacillota bacterium; assembly: GCA_023391695.1. Lineage (GTDB taxonomy): Bacteria > Bacillota > Clostridia > Lachnospirales > Lachnospiraceae > Anaerocolumna. Next base: position 319,627 of record JAEWAK010000037.1, on the reverse strand, counting down.
CAAACAGGTATGCCTCAATGTTTTAGAAGGGAAAGCAAAGAGAGGAATCATGATTTGCGGAACCGGTGCAGGTGCGGGTATTGCATGTAACAAAATACCGGGTATCCGGGCAAGTATATGCCACGATATTTATACGGCACATCAGTGTGTAGAACATGATGATGTTCAGATTATGTGTTTAGGAGCACAAATTATCGGGCATACCGTTGCTGCGGAACTGATTGAAGTTTTTTTGAAAGCTGAATTTTCCTCAGATAAAGATTTCAGGCGGAGAGTAGAAAAGTTGGAGTAGGAGCTGGAAGGAGTTTAACATTCAGGCAGTCTGTCAATATGGCAGTCTGCCTGTTTCGAGTTTATCCTGCCAGGTTTGCCGGCGGGATCATAACCTATGAAGAGCTAGGACCTTCTTATCCCATGAAGTGAAAGCCGATATTAAAGTGACCTTTACTGGCTGCCGGGATGATGATTTCGATCATACCTGTAATTATCATCTATATCATGTTCCAAAGCAGCTTTCAAAGCGGAATTACAACCGGAGCGGTTAAGGGGTGAATTCATAATAGGGAAGTTCTTTTCTTACGGCTTAAACCGAAAGCAATCTGGAATGAAACCGGTGCTTTCAGTTTTTGTTATTTATCATTTCTTTTCCAAGCAGATATAGAATCACGCAAGAGTTTGAAAAAGGACCTTTTTATTATAGCTGATAAATGAAATTGTGTTGACAAAGCAAAAAGAAAGGAATATACTACCAATAATTAAAATCATATAAAATTAATATGAATAATAGGATATTTGTTCGTTGACAGTAAATAGCCTCTTTTAGAATTTCATCCGGTTTTCTGAGAAATTTTTATTTTTAAAGGAATAAAATAAAATATAAAAATGGAGGAAAGTGCTCATGAAAGACAAAGGTATCTTAAAAACAATTCTTGGCGTATGGAATACCAGGACAGTGGTGGTAATTGCCGTCGGTGCGGCATTGTTCGGCGTGCTGATGAATATCGGGGGGATAACCATCTTTACGAACACCAAATTAACGACAGCCATGATCATACCGGTAATCGTAGGCGCAATGTTCGGACCCGTACCTGCATTTGTAACCTGCCTGGCAGGGAATACTATCGCAGACTTAATCGGTGGATGGGGTTACTGGTTTGACTGGTCCATCGGCAACGGGGTTTTAGGATTTATTGTAGGGCTTCTGCCGCTATACGGTGCCAGGATCAATGACGGTATTTTTAAAGTAGGGCATGCGGTTATTTATGTAATTACCTGTGTAATCGGCAATGCATTTGCTTTCGGTATCATAACCCCTGTCTTTACCACTTTATTTTACGGCGGCGAGCTGGAAGTGACTTTTGTACAGTCTTTAACCGGCGGTATAGCCAATACCCTTGTGCTGACCGTAATCGGTATCCCGATTCTGACAGCCTTATCAAAGCGCAATGCCCGTAACAGTAATTTGACACTGGAATAGAAAGCGTAGTTTCATAAAATGAAAAAACCAATAGTTGAATTTAAAAATTTTGGATTTCAATACAAATCACAGACGAAAGCTACATTGCATAATATTAATCTTACCATTTTCCAGGGGGAAAAGGTACTGTTATTAGGCCCCAGCGGAAGCGGAAAATCAACCCTGGTAAATTGTATGAACGGATTAAATCCTTTTTCCTATGAGGGAACCATAACGGGTTCCTTAAAAATTGCTGGCATGGAAACAAAAGATGCCAGCATTTTTGCTTTAAGCAAAGTGACAGGAACGGTCCTGCAGGATTCCGATGCACAGTTTGTAGGCCTGTCGGTGGGGGAAGATATTGCCTTTGCCCTGGAAAATGACAGCGTACCCCGTAAAGTTATGATTCCCAAAGTACAAAAAGCAAGTGAAATTGTGGGAATGGAGGACTATCTCCTCCATGTCCCCTATGAATTGTCGGGAGGGCAGAAGCAGAAAGTTGCCCTGGCCGGAGTTATTCATGATGATGTGGATTTACTGATTTTTGACGAACCTTTGGCAGCCCTTGACCCTAAGATGGGGATGTATGCGGTGGATTTAATTGACCGTATCCATAAGGAGCAAAAGAAGACGGTGCTGATAATAGAACACCGGCTGGAGGACGTACTTTACCGCCATATAGACCGGATTGTCCTTATGAATGAGGGCAGGCTTGTGTTTGACGGTGTACCGGACCGGTTACTGGCTTCCGGTTTATTGAAAGAATACGGAATCCGGGAACCACTTTATATCATGGCCATGAAATATGCGGGCTGTGAATTAAGGGAAGAACAGAACCTGTCCGATATTTATAAAATGGACCTGGAACCTTTTAAAGAGAAGCTGGTCATGCAGCAGAAGCTGGAGTGGAAGAAATACCTCCCCTGTGTGGGAAAGGAAATCCTAAAGGCAGAAAGTGTTTCTTTTTCCTATGGGGACCAGGAGGTATTAAAAGACATTTCCTTTTCCGTAAGGACGGGGGAAAAGGTTGCTTTCGTAGGAAAAAACGGTGCCGGCAAAAGTACCATGGCAAAACTGATCTGTGGTATCATCAGGCCTTCCAAAGGCAGGGTTTATATTAAGGACCGGGATTATCTTGCATTTTCCATAAAAGAAATCGGTGAAAGAATCGGTTATGTCATGCAGAATCCCAACCAGATGCTAGTAAAAAGCCTTATCCGGGAAGAGGTGGAACTGGCACTGGTCCTTCGTGGGAAAAGCAGGGCGGAAACCAATGAAGCTGTAGAGAAAACCCTTAAAATGTGCGGACTCTATGGCATGAGGAACTGGCCGGTGTCGGCAGTCAGCTACGGTCAGCGGAAGCGGATCACCATCGCTTCCATTCTGGTACTGCAGCCGGAAATCATTATCCTGGATGAACCGACGGCCGGGCAGGATTACTTCCACTATACGGAAATCATGAATTTTTTGGAGGAGTTAAATAAAAAATACGGAATTACCATTATTTTTATAACCCACGATATGCACCTGGCCATCCAATATACGGACCGTGCAGTGGTTTTTTCGGAAAGGGAGGTGGTTGCGGACGATTCAGTATATAAGGTGCTCTCGGACAATGAGGTCATAGAGAAAGCGAACCTGAAACAGACCTCCCTTTATACCCTGGCAAAACGTCTGGAATTTAACCCGGAGGAATACATCGAACATTTTATTGCCTGTGAAAGGATGATGAAAGGGCATGAATAACCAATTGCTGATCAATCTTATCCCGGGAGACACCTGGCTTCATAAATTGACCGGAAAAACCAAAGTACGTACTTTTATTATTCTTCTGGTTTATATTATCATGTCCTTTGATATCCGGCTGCTGCTGCCCTTATTCCTGATCAGCCTGACCGGTCTCATTTCCTTAAAACCGAACTGGAAAACCCTGAAATATATCTTCCTCATAGCTTTTGTAATGAATTTCATTAATATCCTTATGTACTGGCTGGTAAAGCCCTACTGCGGAAGTGACTGGTGCGGCGGCAGCAATACGGTTTTAATACGGTTTACACAGAGGTATTTTATTTCTGCCGAAAGTATCTGGTATCTGTCCATCCGGTTTTTTAAGATGATGACCTCCCTGGTGGTATCCATGGCTTTTATTTTATCCATCACACCGTCGGAGCTGGCGGCAGGTCTGTATTCCGTGAAGGTGCCTTATAAGATCTGTACCATATTTTCCATAGCTTTCCGCTACATCCCGGACATAGGAAGGGACTTTGAAAATATCAAGGTATCCATGCAGGTGAGGGGAATTGAACTGGACCCGAAGAAAGCATCCCTTATGACCCGTTTAAAACAGAATGTATTAATTCTTGTACCCCTTATTATTACCTCCTTTGACCGGGTCGGAAATATCGCCAATGCCATGGACTTAAGGGGATACGGCAAAGGTAAAACCCGTACTTATTACAGCGAAAGGGAGGAACAGAAGGCGGACCGGTTTATGAAAATGATATACTGCCTGCTTCTGGTATTCTGTATCTATTGGATAATTACACAGAACATTATGCCCCGGCCTTCTAGAATGTGGTATCCGTTTTCCTAGAGTGTGTTTGAAAAATGTTTGTGCCGGACTGGATGCTCCACTTTGCGGCATGTCAGCCGGGATTTTGGGAAACCTGTTTTAGCGGATAAAGTCTAAAAAAATATGATATGTGCGGTTTTATAAAATTTAGGTAATTAACGGATAATATGCATTAATCAGGCAGCATAAAATTGACACAGGAAAGGAAAGGCTTCATAATGAAGGAAAAACCTATATTAGTGTTTCAAACGGACTTTACTTATAAAGAAGGAGCAGTCTGCTCTATGTACGGCGTGGTAAAATCCGTAGACCGTACCTTGGAAATCTTTGACGGAACCCATGAAATACCCCACTTTGATACCTGGAGTGCCTCCTACCGGCTGTTTCAGTCCATGGGGTTCTGGCCCAAAGGAACGGTTTTCGTGTCCGTTGTGGATCCGGGAGTGGGAACCGCAAGAAGGGCCTGTGTTGCCAAAACCAGGGACGGATATTATGTAGTGACCCCGGATAACGGTGCCTTAACCCACATTAAGGAGTATATCGGAATTAAAGAAGTGAGGGAAATCGATGAAACCGTAAACCGGCTGAAATCAACGGTGGGAACCAGTGTATTCCACGGCCGGGATTTGTTCGGCTACTGCGCTGCCAGGTTGGCCGGCGGAATCATAACCTATGAAGAGGTAGGACCTTCTTATCCTGTGGAGGAAATTGTGGTTCATAAAATCCATGAGCCGGTAATTGAATGGGGGAGGGCGGAAGGAATATTTGAAATCTGCGACCCGAACTTCGGAAATCTGTGGAGCAATATACCGGTGGAGGAATTCCTTGGGAATGGCTTTTTGTATGGGGATGTCTTAAGGGTGACAATCTGCCGCGGCAATAATACCGTCTATCAGGAAAAAGTACCTTTTGCCAAATCCTTTGGATATGTAAAACCGGGAGAAACGGTAGCTTATACCAATGAACTGATGAAAGTTGCAATCGCCGTCAGCATGGGAAATTTCCGGGATACCTATCACGTGGATTTTGGGCAGGACTGGACGGTCAAGCTGGAAAAATAAATGGGGCTGCCGTTGGTTTACCCGAGGAAATCATGTGGATTAACTGCTGTCAGCCTGCCTTTAATGAAGCGTCCTGGGGAGGTTATAAGATAAGCGGTTGCGGAAGAGAGCATGGATGATACGGCCTGGAGGAATACCAGGAAGTAAAACAGGTAAATGTGCACTGAAACAGTCCCTATCGGATGGTAAACGCACTAAACGGATAATTTTGACAGGTGTTTAAAATAAAGGATTATTTGCAGAATGGAATAATATTTCCTAATTTTTGTAATACCCTTTATTTTTTATATAATTATGGTAAAATGAATAATACTATAGGAACATAAAAATGATCCTATAGTCGTATACATGGCGGTAAAGACACGCTACTATCGGAAATTTGAAAAGTAATTTCCGATAAGTTATACTATAGGAACTAAAAGCATGTTCCTATAGTCAGATGCACGGCGGTAAAGAGCACCGCCTTTTATCAGAAGTTTGGAAAGCAACTTCTGATAAGTTATACTATAGGAACTAAAAGCATGTTCCTATAGTCAGATGCACGGCGGTAAAGAGCACCGCCTTTTATCAGAAGTTTGGAAAGCAACTTCTGATAAGTTATACTATAGGAACAAAAATCCTGTTCCTATAGTCAGATGCACGGCGGAAAGGCACCGCCTTTTATCGGAAGTTTGAAAAGCTACTTCCGAAAAGTTATATATTGGAAACAAAATCGCGTTCAATTCCTGAAATATGAGTACGGAGCACAGATTGGAGTTGACATATAAAAGTTTCGGTAGTACAATTACTTCAATTAATACATACTAAATCGATAGGAATATATGAATGCCATAATTACCAGGTTTCTCTGGCAGGATCCAACCGTTGGAGGAAGTATTAACGACAAATCAGGATATGGAAGCAAAAGGAGAGGATGATAAGATGAAAAAAAGAAAATGGAAGAAGATTACCGCCTTGTTACTGTCTCTGCTTATGGTGCTGTCTCTGACGGCATGTGGAGGTAAAAAGGAATCTGACGGCAGCGGGAACACTGCCGGGAACGGGAATAATACAAGTACGGCAGGAGGAGAGAATACCACAGGCAGCAGCGGGGACGAAACGGCTGCGGCGGGAGATAAAATTGTAAATATCGGGATGACGGATACTTTACCCAATATAAATCCCCTGTTAATGGATGCAACTGAAATCCTTAAGTACTCTACAGCTTTAGAATTTCTGCCCCTGGTGGAATTGAACAGTGACCTGGAATTTGTCGGAATGCTGGCCTCCTCCATCACAACGGAAGATAACATCCATTTCACCGTCAATATTGACAAGGACGCAGTATGGTCCGACGGCGAACCGGTAACGGCAGACGATGTGGTATTTACGGTCTTAAGACTGGCCAGCCCGAAACTTGCCAATGTCAGTATGGCGTTATATGCCTTTGAAGGTGTTGGGGATGACGGTTATGTAGAAGAAGGGGCAACGGAAATAGCGGGAGTAAAAGCCATAGATGAAAAGACGGTGGAATTTACCACCAAGTATGAAATGGCCCTCACCACCTTTGAAAATACCTATGGCCGTTATATCCTGACCGTTCCGGAACATATATTAAAGGATGTGCCGGAAGAAGACCTGGCAGCTTATGACTGGTTCAATGCACCGGCGGTCGTTAACGGACCCTATAAAGTGACAGATGTAGACCTCCAGCATTATGTATCCTATGCTGCCAATGATAAGTACTGGAAAGGGGCGCCTAAGATTAATAAACTGAATATTAAAATCCTGCCTGCCGCCCAGCTGCTTACCAGCCTCCAGTCGGGTGAAATTGATTTCGTACAGCAGACTACGGGCAATATCCTCCAGGAAGACTATGCAGGAGTGGAAGCCCTTGATAATGTTACCGTTAACTACGGTTCCCCGGTTACGAACCAGTCCATCTTTTTTAATACCTCCAGTGTAACGGATGTAAGGATCCGTCAGGCTGTTTTATACGGTATTGACCGTCAGTCCATTTTAAACGGGCTCCTGGGCGGAAAAGGCGAGATCGTAGACGGATTCTTATCCAGTGCGGGGCCTTTTTATGATCCCGGTTTAACTGTGTCAGCCTATGATCCGGAAAAAGCCAAAGCCCTGGTTAAAGAAGCGGAAAGCGACGGCTGGGATTCCTCCAGGGTATTAAATTTCTATGTAAACAGCGGGGATACCACATTTACCCAGGCAGCGGATTACATCACCGCCCAGCTTGCGGAAATCGGCATCAAGGTGCAGGTTAAAACCGTAGACCTGGCAACCCTTATGACCACGGCCGGCAATAAAGAGTTTGATATCATGGCGGTACAGTATACCTATGCGCCGGTAGATCCTTATCCGGATGTGAACTGGCTTTTATCCGCCGATGGATGGACCGGGTTTGCAAACGACCAGGTAGCCCAGGCACTGGCTGCTACCCAGGCTACCAGCGATGTAGCAAAAATCAGGGAACAGTATCTGGTCATTGATCAGATTGTACAAAGGGAAGTACCGATGATTTCTGCTTATGTCATAAGTGCTTTGGGTGCGGTAAATAAGCGTCTGGTAAATGCTACGCCGGATGTTTACGGATCCTTTATTAATATTCAGGAGTGGGATGTGACACAATGAATCCTTTACTAGAGGTAAAAGACTTAGAGGTGGCATTTTCAGCGGATAAAAAGGAAATTACCCGCATTGATAAGGTGAGCTTTCTGGTTAGCCCCGGGGAAATCCTCTGTATCGTAGGGGAATCAGGCTCCGGCAAAAGTGTAACTGCCCTTTCGGTAATGGGACTTCTGGGAAAGAACGGTAAAATTACCGGCGGAGCCATAACTTTCGGCGGTGAAAATTTACCGGCTAAGTCGGAAAAAGAGATGGATAAAATACGGGGCAGCGAACTGACCATGATATTCCAGGATGCCTTAACCAGTTTAAATCCGGTCTTTACCGTTGGGACACAGCTAACGGAAATCATGGTTATCCATTTAAAAATTAATAAAAAGGAAGCCAGGGTAAGGGCCATGGGATTGCTGCAAAAGGTTGGCCTGCCGGATCCTGCCGCTGTCATGAAAAAATACCCTCATACCCTTTCGGGGGGCATGAGGCAGAGGGTCATGATTGCCATGGCCCTGGCCTGTAATCCAAAGCTTTTAATTGCCGATGAACCGACCACTGCCCTGGATGTGACCATCCAGGCGCAGATTATGGAACTGCTGCGGAAACTGAATCAGGAATTTAATATGTCCATTATCCTGATTACCCATGACATGGGACTGGTGGCGGAAATGGCAGACCGGGTACTGGTTATGTATGCCGGGCAGATCGTGGAGGAAGCAGAAGTGGGCAGCCTTTTTAAAGCGCCGGGGCATCCTTATACCCGGGCTCTTTTGCAATCGGTGCCAAGTATCCGGGATGATGACAGCAGGGAGCTTATTTCCATTAAAGGTACGGTTCCGGAACAGTACCAGGAGATCAGGGGCTGCCGTTTTGCCAACCGCTGCCTCTATGTCCATCCGGATTGCAGTATGGAACAGAAATTAACCGGAACAGAAGATGGGCATTTAAAACGCTGCTGGAGGACGGAGATCTTTCATGATTCGGTTTCTGCAGGAGAAGAACAGGGTAAACAGGAGGAATCAGCTGGTGGAAAGTGATAAAGTACCTCTTATTGAAATAAAAGGATTGATAAAGCACTATCCGGTAATGGGAGGCATTATACCCCATGCTATTGGAAAGATCCATGCCGTGGATGGTGTTGATTTAAGTATTTATACAGGGGAGACCCTGGGCCTGGTGGGAGAATCCGGTTGCGGAAAGACTACCATCGGCCGTCAGATAGCAGCCCTGGAGAAACCTACGGACGGGCAGATCGTTTATGACGGGTACCGGTTAAATGCCATATCAGGCAGGGAAATGAGAAAAATCCGTACTCAGATCCAGATGGTATTCCAGGACCCTTATTCCTCCTTAAATCCAAGGAAAAGAATCGCCGATATTATTTCAGCACCAATGCTGTATCATGGTGTCTGTACCAGGCAGGATGCAGAAGCAGGAGTTGACCGTCTTCTGGAGCTTGTGGGACTGCCTAAGAACAGTAAGGAACGGTTTCCCCATGAATTTTCGGGAGGCCAGAGGCAGCGGATCGGGATTGCGAGGGCACTGTCCTTAAATCCCCGGCTGATTATCTGCGATGAACCCGTCAGTGCACTGGATGTTTCTATCCAGGCACAGATATTAAACCTGCTTAAGAGCCTTCAGGCTGAATTCAACCTTACCTACCTCTTTATCGGCCACGGACTGGACGCCGTGAATTACGTCAGCAGCCGTATTGCAGTTATGTATCTTGGAAAAATCGTGGAAATATCCGAAGCAAAAGAACTGTTTGCAAATCCGGTGCATCCTTATACCAAAGCTTTATGTAATGCGGCTCCCATACCGGATCCGGAGGAACGGAACAGGGAGAGAACGATTTTGCAGGGAGAAATCCCTTCAAACAGTGCCATACCTTCCGGCTGCCGGTTTCATCCCCGGTGTCCCTATGCAACAGAAGCCTGTAAGTTAACGGAACCCGGGCTCGTACCTGTCAGTCCCGGAAGTTCCCATCTGGCAGCCTGTCCGGTTATTCTGGAATACCTGCACGGGAAGGAGGACGCTTATGCTTAAATATATTGTAAGGCGTATCCTGATTGCGATACCCGTATTATTGGGAATCACCATTATTGATTATTTTATTATGGGTCTTGCGGGAAGCCCTTTGGAAATGATCCAGGGAGCCCGTGTTTCCAAAGAAGCCCTGGAAGTAAAGAAGATTGCCTTAGGGCTTGACCAGCCCGTTTATATACAGTATTTTACCTGGCTGAAGGAACTGCTCCAGGGTAATTTGGGATATTCTATTAAAAATTACCAGCCGGTGAGCCAGATGATAGGAACTTATATCGGTCCTACCCTTTTGCTTATGGCCACGACCTTAGCCGTGAGTATGGTAATAGCAGCTCCGGCAGGAATTTACAGTGCGGTGCGCCAGTATTCCCCGGGAGATTATACGGTGGTGACCTTATCCTTTTTGGGAAGCAGCATTCCCGGATTCTTCCTTTCTCTGATTTTGATCTATATCTTTACCATAAAGCTCGGATGGCTGCCATCCAGCGGAATGTTCACTTTAGGAGCAGAAAAAACTGCGGGGGATGTCATAAAGCATATGATCATGCCGGTCATTGTCCTGGCAACTTCCATGGCAGGCACCAATATCCGCTATATCCGCAGTGCCATGCTGGAGATTTTACAAAAGGATTATCTCCGTACGGCAAAGGCAAAAGGAATCGGACGTTTTCTGGTGATTAACAAACATGCCTTAAGAAATGCGATGCTGCCGATCATAACCGTATTTGGCATGGAGATTCCGGTCCTTTTCGGGGGTGCCATTATTATTGAACAGATTTTCAGCTGGCCGGGGCTTGGCCTTATGACCATGAGTGCGATTATCAACCGGGATTACCCGGTTATCATGGGGGTATGCCTGATGTCGGCCATAGTGGTAATGGCGGCTAATCTGCTGACCGATATTTTATATGCGGTTGTGGACCCTACCATAAAATATTAAGATTTATTATTATATTTTCCGCATTATCATACAGCATTTGCGGTCACAAGGTGACCATATTGCGTTAGTGTGAACGGTCATGCGAAAGGCATGCGAGCCATTAGAAGAATAGCAAAAGCAGCCATTCTTCTTGATTTATGCTGGGCAAGCATGGTCGTTAGTGTGAATTATGCTTTTCAATAATTCACACCCTGATTAAACAATGACATTCAAAACGAATGTATTATGTTAGGCAGTATCGCAAGCCAGCTTGCGATATGCATGGGTGTTAGTATGAAGAAAAGGCATCATGTTTGGAGTGTGAAAAATATAAAAACATTTTTTTACACATTCTTATTTCAGTAATACCGCAAGCCAGCTTGCGATTTGCAATGGGGGTAATTATGAAGAGACAGAAAAGAAGCTCCGGAAATGGGGAACAAAAAACCGGCAGCAGGGTGATTAAGCGTTTTTTAAGACATAAGCTGGCAGTAGCCAGCCTGGCATTTTTATTATTTGTTATAATATGCGCCCTGTTTGCACCAATACTGGCGCCCCATGATCCCAATAAAATAGTCGGCGGTTTCAGTGAAGCTCCTTCTGCTAAATTTCTTCTGGGAACGGACCAGGTCGGCAGGGATGTCTTAAGCAGGTTGTTTTATGCAACGAGGATTTCCCTTTTTGTCGGTTTGGCGGCAACGGCAGTTTCCACTGTGGCAGGAGTGGTATTAGGCCTGATATCGGGGTATTTCGGAGGATGGATTGATATGGCCATCATGCGTTTTACGGATATGGTCATGTCCTTTCCCTATATTCTTCTGGTTTTGGTTTCGGCGGCAATCTTTAAGCCGGGGCTGTGGAATATTATACTGATACTTGGATTTGTGGACTGGCCGGGTATCGCAAGACTGGTCAGGGGCAATGTGCTTTCCATACGGGAAACGAATTATATACAGGCGGACTTTGTGGCAGGCATGCCGACACGGTTTATTCTTTTTTCGGAAATCCTGCCCAACACGGTGGCGCCGATTTTAGTTTATGCCACTTCCGTCATAGCACTTTCCATGCTGGATGAAGCGGCCCTCAGCTTTTTGGGCATGGGGATCCAGCCGCCCCAGGCAAGTCTTGGGAATATGTTAAACGGTGCCCAGTCCCTCTCCGTCCTTACTACGAAGCCATGGCTGTGGATACCTGCCGGTCTGTTAATTGTATTATTGGTAATCAGCATTAATTTTATCGGCGATGCCCTCAGGGACGCATTTGACCCTTCCGGCAATTAACATACGTGCGCCAAAGCGCACAGATGGGAGTTTAACATGAAGAATCAATTATGCTTTCAGACATCGGAATACGATTGCGGGCCGACTACATTAATAAATGCATTCCGTTATTTGTTTGAGCGGGAAGATATTCTGCCGGAAATCATAAAAACAATATACCTGTATACACTGGATGAATATAACAGTGAAGGGGAATATGGAAAAAGCGGGACCTCCCGCATGGCTATGCAGTTCTTATCCAACTGGTTCAATCATTTCGGCAAAACGAAAAATTTTCCCGTTTATACGGAAATCCTCATGGGGGACAGTGTGCGGGTAAATAAAAACAGCAAAATAGCGGAATGCCTCTTCCAGGGAGGCGCTGCGGTTGCCCGTGTATGGCTGGGGAATTGTGAACACTATATCCTTCTGACGGATGTCGATAAGGAGGATTATATCTGCATCTTTGACCCCTATGAATGGGAGAAACCGGTTGACGGGGAAAGCGTCCTGAAAGTGGAGGGCAGCCCCGGGAAAATGAACCGCAAAGTAAGGATGGAGCTTATGAACGGGGAGGAGAAAGGCTATTATACCCTTGGTACTATGGAAAAAAGAGAAATCATGCTTTTGTTCAATACCAATACCAGAAGGACTCCGGATAAATCCATCGAATACTTTATTTAACCTGACCCCATTAAGCCTTGATCTTGCTGCGGTATTCCGAGGGTGACTGCCCTGTTTTCTTTTTAAAGCAGGAACTGAAGTAATACTGGTTGGTATAGCCGGTCTTTTCACTGATTTCTTTTAAGGACAGCCCGGAGTGTAACAGCATCTGGCAGGCCGCGTCGATGCGGACGGCGGTAATTGTATCGGATATGTTCTGGCCGGTGCTTTTCTTATATAATACGCTTAAGTGGGAAGGGCTGATATTTACATAATCGGCTATGTCGCCCAGACAAAGCTCATTTTTAACATAGTGCTGTTTAATATATTTTAATACGGAATCACACACCTGTTTATGGTAAGTCTGAACGGAATCCGACAGTTTGGTGCAGACTTTCAGGCAGATCGTATACAGCCAGTGAAAGATTTCCTCGCTGGTGGTATAGGATTCCATTCCGGAGTATACCGATATGACATCCTTTTCAATATCGGCACTGTCTAGGTCCATTTCATACAAAAACTTTAAAATCCGTCCCAGAATGGAATAGATACGGATAAAAAGAAAGTTTTTGGTCTGATAATTCTCCAATATTTCTTCCGAAAGCAGTTTGATCCAATTATTAATTTCACCGGTATCTTTTTTACAGATTAAATGTATGAGCTGTTCTTCCTTATCATTTGAAAAAAGCTTGGCAGACAGATTTGAACCCATGGTATCCCTGGCATCAAAGATATGCTGCTGCGGAAAGAAAAAACGGTATTCCAAAGCCCGCCTGGCACTGTTGTAAGACAGATTCATATCCCAGAGATATTTAATAATATTACCGATTCCGATATTGACAGACAGCAGATGATCCTGGTAATGCTGTTCTACATCGGTTATGACATTATAAAGCAATTTCTGAAAATGTACCTGGTTCGAATAATTGTGTCCTAAAATACAGGTCAATCCGTGCAGATCCTTCAGGATGTAATGAAGATTCAGAGGGTTAAACAAATCGTTCAGGTAATTATGCAGATTGGTCAGTTCCAAATGGTATTTCTGGATTCCCAGAGTGGATTTAACGGCAGCAGCGTTTTCGATATCGATAGCAATTACCGCATAGAAATGACAGTTTAAATCCAAATGCAGGTAATTGGGATAGTTACTCAGGTGATAGCGGGCTTCGTCGCTGTAGCTGTGGATTAAGCTGGTGAAGAAACTGTCAATCATTGCAGGACGGCTGTTCTCCAGAATTTCCAGATTGGTCCGCTCTCTTTCAATCAGAGTTATTGCATTGCGGATTTTTTCACTTAAATAATTATAATCCAGAGGCTTTTCCACATAATCATAAGCACCGATGCGTATGGCCTGTTTGGCATATTCAAATTTATCAAATGCACTGATTAAAATTATTTTTACAAAAGGATTTTTCTTTAAAGCTTTATCGGCCAAATCCAGGCCGGAAAAACCGGGCATGACGATATCCGAAATAATCAGGTCAATGGAAGCAGAATCCAGGATCTCCAGGGCAGCAGCCCCATCATACTGCATTTGTGTCACCTCGGCACCAAGGGATGCCCAATCTATGTTTTTTAAGATTCCTTCTACGGAAATATGGTTATCGTCAACGATCATAACTTTTTTCATACAGGACCTCCTTTTTTCATTCATTATCCAGCATCTGTTGGAACTCTATGGTTACTGTGGTTCCCTGTCCTTCCTCGCTTTTTATTTGTATCCGTCCGGAACCATACAGGGAACTTGCTATGCGGGCATTGACATTGCCTATGCCAAAGTTTTTGCTGTAATCTACAATATGTTCATCCAGGGTATGTTTAAGGCTGTCCAGGTATTTCTCCGGAATTCCGGCACCGTTATCCTGTATGGTGATACGGATGGTATCCTCCCCGTACCGGAGGCTTATGAGGATATGGATGGGCTGGCTGCTCCGTTTGATACCGTGGAGCAGGCAATTTTCCAAAAAGGGCTGTAAAGTGAATTTACAGATCATGAAATTTTCGATTCCGTCCTCACAGTCAATTTCCCAGGTGAAACCCTCGTCACGGCAAAGATGTTCCAGTTCCAGATAGAGGGCGGCTATCTCCAGTTCATCCCGTATGGTAATCAGGTCATTGTTCTTGCGCAGTGTGATACGGTAAAATCTGGACAGGGCGTCTATCATCTGATGGGCAATATCCGGTTTTCCGATGGTCAGGCAGGTCTTAATGGTTCCAAGAATATTGTAGAGGAAATGGGGATTGATCTGGGACTGGAGCAGCTGATACTTTAATTTCTCTTCCTGAACGGAGAGCTTAAGGATGTTGGCCAGGTTATGGTCAATGGTAGTAAGCATTTCCTGGTAGGTGGAAGCCAGATTGTCTATTTCATCCCCGTATTCCGAGTTAATGTTAAACCGGTGGCCGAAGTCTTTTGCCGTAATTTTATTGCTCCTTATGTTCGTGGAACGGACAACCTTTGCCAGGCGGCTTAATTTCTTGGTTAAATTGAGAGAAATAAATACGGTAATTCCTGTTATTACGGGCACCATAATTAACAGGGAAGTAAATATGGTACCGATAACGGATTTGATGTTTTTGGTTATGTAGCTTATAGGAACTTCCGTAATGAGATAAAAACCGTTGTCCAGGGACTGAACCAGATAATTCTTATCCTCCCAGGTAAAGGCATCCTGATTAACCTGTTCCATGATACGGTTAAATTTCTCCGTCTTCAGGAAAGAACCGACCGGACTGCTGTTATTATGGGCTACGATCTGCCTGTCCGGGGTACAGATGTAACTGATAATGGGTGTATCCAGAAAGGATTCCGACAGTAATAAGGAAAGCTCATCGGATTTGATGCTTGTAAACAGGGCGTAAATCAGATTATTATCCCTGGTGAGGGACTGGCAGCACAGAATGGAATCAATGCTCCGGTCGTTGGGGCTTAAAATAACCGGAAAGACCAGGCTGCTGCGGTAAAGCCATTTATTATTTACTCCGATACTTAAGAGTTCCACAGGATCAATTTTAAAATCCGTTAAATTATTGATGCTGTAAAACATCAGCCCCTCTCTGCTGACAAGGGAGCTGTCCGGCATAAAGATGCAGGTCTGGAATAAATTGAAGTTATTGTTCAGTGCATTAATGTTGCTGCGTGCATTACTGAAATAATCCATATATTCCGAAAAGGAACTGTCCGGTTTCCAGGTTAAAGTATAAATATAATTGTTGACCGAATCAGCCACGCTTTCCATCTGTGAAAAACGGCTGTTGAGCTGCTGCACCAATTGGGTATTGGAAACAAAAACGGATCTTAGGATTTTCTCGCGGGCCAGGGTATAAGTGGTCCGGTAGCTGATGGCACCGATAATAATAAAAGGAATTATGGAACAGAGTAAAAAAAATGTGATCAGCCGTGTACGAAAACTGTGAAACAGCTTGCGTATGCAGCGGATCAAGGGATGCTTTATAACGGATTTATGAAAATGCATAGGGTAGCCCCCTTTCCTCCCTGGCCGGACCGGATAAACCGCAATTCTTTTTGCTGTCTGCCAAAACCGCGGCAACTATATGGAATTGGGTAAAATGACGGAAAATCCTTTCTCTTAACTGGTTTTATTATAAATAAATTTATAAAAAATTTCAATGGAATGGAAAGGAAACAATAAATATTATAAATAATACGTAAAAAATCATATTCTCTTTGTTGACACTTTTGTTTAAAATGAAATCGTCACAAGGGTGTTAGCAACATGAGGAGGAGCAGAAAGGAAGGAGAAGGATATATGAAAAAAATTATAAGTGTGATACTGGCGGCTGTCATGATAACAGGAATGCTTACCGGATGCCGGAGCGGTCAAAAACCGGCAGGTGATACGAAAGAAGGAACGACAGCAGAGGGATCCACCGGCGGTGAAACTGGCAAAACAGGGGGAACCGGGGAATATGACTTGACTTTATACAGCATTCTTACGACCGATGCGGATTTTAATACCTGGTTATCCGATTGTGAGGAAGCTACCGGATTAAAAATCAATGTAATAGCAGCACCGACCGATTCCGATACCCGTCAGCAGAAAATTACCACCATGTTATCGACCGGTGACAAAAGCGTGGATATATTCGAAATTAATGATGAAATGGCCACTACCTTTAAAAATTCCGGCTGGCTGGAACCTCTCAATGATACGGTCATGACGGAGGGTATTTTAAATAATTTTGCCACCGGCTACATTTCCGACATGATTACATCCGGTGAGGGAGGTATCATTGGTGTACCCGGTTATTCCGGATACCTGGCTTTCTGGGTCAACCAGCAGATCATGGATGAAGTGGGAATGACCGAAATTAATACACTGGAGGATTTCAAAAAATACATTACGGCGGCTACCGGAGACGGAAGATACGGCTATGGCGGGTCCTGGGAAAAGACCTATGTATTTAATGAAATTGCCCAATTTGTCAATCTGTTCGGCGGGGATTATTTTGACTGGACAAATGAAGGCAACAGGGAAGCACTGCAATTTATGTATGATATGGTCAATACCTGGAAAGTAACGCCGGTTGACCAGATAGCGGATAAGTATGAGCAGATGAACCAGAAATTCATCGACGGCAAATACGGCTGCTTGTTTATGTGGGGTACCGGCTCCGATTATGATGCCGCAGGTATGCTGGGAACGGATAAAATTCATATGGCCAAAATGCCGGCCTTTACAAAAAACAGTATCTTTACGGATTCCTGGAGTTATGTATTAAATGCATCCTCAGAGCATAAAGATGCGGCAGTCAAGTTCCTGACCTATATGGCAAATGAAGGCGGTATGAAAGCTTCCTGGAATAATTTTGACCGGTATCCGGCCAGAAGTGACGTAGCGGCATCCGTAGTACCGGATGACAGTCCGGTGAAAGAGATGTATTCCGTTTACGCAAAGGAATCCGAGGTCAGAGGACGTCCTATGTTATCCCAGACCATGGAGTTCATATCCGATATCGGAACCATATACCAGGACTATATACAGGATAAGATAACTCTGGATGAATTTTGTGAAAAAGCACAGAAATCTGTGGAAAAGTGCAAATAAAAAAGCAAGAATTTATGCAGTAAGTTTGGTCAAGGCGGACATTCCCATTCCGTTTTGCAATCTGTTCATAACCTATTACGCGGATATACCTAATTACTAGGCTAAAATGCGGCAGGTGATCAGGCCCCTCTGGACTGAAACTGCAAGAAAGTATGAAGAAAGAAGAATTTCTGTAGTTTCAGTGCCAAAAGGGAACCTTTCCAACATAAAAATCACAAATATCAATACTTTCAAGTTATGAAAGGAAGATGACTATGACAAAAAAGAAGTCTTTGATGTGGGCAGCCTGGCTCCTGGTTTTGCCGGTACTGCTGATCAGAGGATTTACCACCATATACCCCATATTTGTAACCTTTAAGAACAGCCTTTTCAATATACGTATTCTGAAAGGAACCAATGAATTTTATGGTCTGAAGAATTATTTTAATGTATTTTCCGATGAGAAGTTTTTGACCTCCGTAGAATTTACCGCAATTTTTGTGGTATGTTCCATGTTTTTTCATGTGATTCTCGGTGTTATGCTGGCCGTTATATTAAATATGAAATTTAAGGGCCGCCGTTTCTTAAGGACAATAGTACTGATTCCCTGGGCTATGCCCGCCGCTGTTACCGGTATGGCAGCCAAATGGGCTTTTAATAACGACTATGGCCTGGTAAATGATTTCCTGCGCCGGTTTTTACCGGATTTTCAATTAAACTGGCTTGTTAATACGGACTCCGCCAGAGCTGCGGTAATTGCGATGGATTTGTGGAAGGATCTTCCTTTCTTTGCGATTCTTGTCTTATCCGGGCTGCAATTCATTTCCAGTGATATATATGAAGCTTCAAAAGTAGATGGTGCCAATGCTGTACAAACGTTTTTAAGAATTACCCTGCCGTTGATTTTACGCAATGTGTTAACCTTATGTATCCCATTTACTTTATGGAGATTAACCACCTTTGATCTGGTGTATTCCATGACCTCGGGAGGACCCGGTGAAGATACTGCACTCATTGCTTACCGGATAACGACGGAGGCATTTACAAACTTAAACGTAGGCTATTCATCTGCTATGGCTGTCCTTCTGTTTGCTGCCATGGCAATCTTCAGCGCGGTTAATATAAAGCTTTCGGGCAAAACCACAAATTAGGAGGGGAGCCAATGAATACCAAACAAAAATTATTAAAAACCGTTGCAGCCCTTATAAAATGGCTGTCCGTCATTACAGTAAGCTTTCTGATTCTGTTCCCGATGTATTGGATTTTCATGTCATCCATTACGCCGTCCGGAGAATTATTTAATATCCCAATTGATTACCTGCCGGATCATCCTACCCTGGAAAGCTACAGTTTTCTGATACGGAATGTAGGGCTTTTAAGTAAAGTGGGCAATACCATTGTTATTGTGGGAAGCGCCCTGGTAATCAGCACCCTGTTCAGTGTTATGGCGGCCTATGGGTTTTCCAGATTCAATACCAGGGGGATAAACATTGCCTTTGCCTTTATTATTGCGACCATGTTAATACCGGAAGTCGTTACGGCCAGACCTCTTTATGAATTTATGCAAAAGGTAGAACTGTATGATACCTATCCCGGATTGATCGTTTTATATGTAAGTTCCATTCTTCCCTTTACCGTATTGATTTTAAAGAATTTTGTGGCAGAGATACCAATTTCCCTGGAAGAAGCAGCAGCCATTGACGGTGCGACTTTTATAAAAAGAATCTTTTATGTGACCCTGCCCCTTATGAGACCGGCAGTGGCGACCGTATGTATTATTAATTTTGTATCCTGTTTAAATAATTTCTTTACCCCCTTATTCTATTCCAACGGGATTCAGGTATTATCCGTGGCAATCGTACAGCTGCCTTTAAGGGATAACATGTATTCCGTACCCTGGGATCTGGTCAGTGCCATGGGATGTGTTATTCTTATTCCAATCATTGTATTTGTGGCAATCTTTGAAAAACAGATTATGGACGGTATTATGGCCGGCGGGGTTAAGGCTTAAGGCGATTCAATATGAATTTCCAGAGATATTTTAGAGGCTGAAATGAAACTGAGAATATTTTCTGTCTATTAAATATATGTCTTTACTCGCCTTCCATTCACTTCGCTCAGACGGTATGCGTAAAAACAAACTTTTAATAGCACGAAAATGGGATTCACATTTTTGGGCAGCATCTAAAATATTAAAAAAATAAATTGAAAGGAGATTTATTATGCAGCATATTTTAGGAGGTCTCGGTTCACTGCCCCTGGCAAAGCACGGAAGAAGCAGGGCAATCAATGCGGAAAATCCCTATGGGGAGAAAGGTAAGGGGGGAATGGCACCAAGTAAGCTGGGGCCTTCCAGAAAGGGTTCCCCCTGCATCAGGGGGCTGGCACCGGGGAGTATAACTACCCTGGCTGAAATGGAAGGTCCCGGCATAATACAGCATATCTGGGTAACCGTTACGGACAGGACCGATAAAGATTATTATGTACTGCGGGACCTGGTGCTCCGCATGTATTGGGACGACGAAAAGGAACCGTCCGTGGAGGTTCCTTTGGGGGATTTCTTCTGCTGCGGTTTTGCAAGAGGATGTGAGGTAAATTCGTTACCCATTGCGGTAAATCCCAAACGGGCCATGAATTCCTATTTTCAGATGCCCTTTCGGAAAAAGGCTAAAATCACGGTAGAAAATCAGCATGAGGCAGAAGTTCCGGCTTTTTTTTATCAGGTGGATTATTGCTTATATGATGAATTGCCGGAGGATATCACATATTTTCACGCACAGTGGAGAAGGGAGCGGCTTACAAAGAAGCAGGAAGACTATACAATCGTAGACGGCATTAAGGGAAAAGGACATTATGTAGGAACCTATATGGCACTTACCGCCCTGGAACGGTACTGGTGGGGAGAAGGCGAAATTAAATTTTATCTGGACGGGGATGAAGATTATCCCACCATCTGCGGAACCGGAACGGAGGATTACTTCGGCGGTGCCTGGAGCTTCGGCGGAATTGATGCACAGGGCAGGATGATTGAGAAAACTTATTCCACGCCTTTTATGGGATATCCCTATTATTCCCATCATGATACGGAGGTGTTTAATCCCTATCACAACGACGATACGTCTGCCCAGAGAGGTTTTTACCGTTTTCATATTATGGACCCCATACTTTTTGAGGAGGATTTAAAGGTTACCATCCAGCAGATCGGGACTTGCCATAAAGGTAATTTCGAACGCCAGGATGATGTGGCTTCCGTAGCCTACTGGTATCAGACCGAACCTCACAGCAAGTTCCCCGAACTGATGTGTAAGGAGGATAGATGGCCTAGATAAAGATAATTGGCTAAGGTGTGTCTGAAAATTCATTGCACCGTTCTGAACGCTCCACTTTGTGGTATACTGCGTCGCGATTTTGGGAACATAGATTTGCCCAAAAAGCGTATAAATAATGTAAAAGAAAAGGACGGGGACGGAGTCACCTATTATCAGGTATCCGCCTCTGTGCTGGATGAAAATACGTTAAAGCGTGAGCTGGAGCCGCTGCAGCGGATTTCTGATCATCATCCCAAATATCTCCTGACTCTGGATGAAATCGGAGCGGGAGCAAATTACGACGGTATTCGGCAGCTCAACCTGATTGACTGGCTGGCTGATAATTGAATCATCCGTACTTTTCATGTATGGGATTCGGCAGGATCGGGAAGGTACAAAATAAGAGGATTGGAGTAATTGGAAAGAACCATTTGGATATGAATTCTATGGTTCTTTTTTTATTCTTACTCTAATTGGTAATAGTGATAAGTATACAGGAAATAATATGACAACAAGATGTCATATTATATGTTATTTATTTCGAATTGTCGGAAGCCATAAAGGCAGACATGTCTTTTTTCAGGTAGGTTTGGTAATTCATAACACTGTTTTTTATTCTGATGTATAACTTATGGATTTTTTTGGAGATTATTATAATATTGCCTTGCATTTCTGCAATTATCATCTTAAAATAATATAGGAAGGAGGCTGATTCCATGAAGGTTCAAGAAATTATTAATAAACAAAGGGAATATTTTAATACCGGAGCAACCAGGTCCGTTACTTTTCGTTTAAACGCACTAAAGAAATTAAGAAAAGAGATTATTACCAATGAAACCAGAATTGCGGCGGCTCTTAAGAATGATTTAAACAAGTCGGAATTCGAAAGTTACATGACAGAAATCGGCATGGTATTAGAGGAAATTAAGACATTGATCAAACATACGCCAAAATGGGCGGCGGCTAAGTATGTCAGGACTCCGATTGCCCAATTTCACAGCCGGAGTTTTATCCTTCCGGAGCCTTACGGCGTGGTGTTAGTCATGTCACCCTGGAATTATCCTTTTCAGTTAAGCATGGCACCCCTGGTCGGAGCCATGGCGGCGGGAAACTGTGTTATCCTAAAACCTTCCGCTTATGCGCCAAATGTCTCACAGGTAATGGAAGAGATCCTTACAGCGTGTTTTCCGGCAAAGTATATAGCGGCAGTACAGGGCGGCAGGCAGGAAAACCAGGAATTGCTGGAACAGAAATTCGATTATATTTTCTTTACCGGCGGTGTGGAAGTGGGAAAACTGGTTATGGAGAAAGCGGCAAAATATTTAACTCCGGTCAGCCTGGAACTTGGCGGGAAAAGTCCCTGTATTGTTGATAAAACCGCGGATCTTTTACTGGCTGCCAAAAGAATTGCTTTCGGCAAGTTTTTAAATTCCGGACAGACCTGTGTGGCACCGGATTATTTGTATGTACAGGAAGAGGTAAAAGAAGAACTGGTAGAGTATCTAAAGAAATATATAAAAGAATTCTTTGGAGAGGATCCCTTGGAGAATCCGGATTATCCAAAAATCATAAATGAAAAACATTATATCCGAATTATGGGACTTATAGAAGGGGAAACAATACTGGCAGGCGGTTATGGACGGGATAGCAGCGATGACACCAATAGCAGTGCCGGGAATGGCAGTAGGGTTAATTACCGGATTGCCCCTACCATAATCGACGGGGTTACGCCGTCTTCCAGGATCATGCAGGAGGAGATATTCGGACCGGTCCTTCCGCTTATGACCTTTAAACATATATCGGAAGTTACAGGGTATGTAAGCGGCAGGCCGAAGCCTTTGGCTTTATACCTGTTTACGACGGATAAAAAGATGGAAAACTATATCCTGAAGAACCTGTCTTTCGGCGGCGGGTGCATTAATGATACTATTATCCACCTGGCCACTCCCTATATGGGGTTTGGGGGAGTGGGAGAGAGCGGTATGGGAGGTTATCATGGCAAATTCAGCTTTGATACCTTCAGCCATAAGAAAAGCATCATAAAGAAAGCAAATTGGATCGATCTGCCTATGCGGTATCATCCATATAACAAGGAGAAAGAAAAACTGATCCGCTTTTTCTTAAAATAAAAGTCTGGGATGTATATTTGGACTCATGCGGTTAATAAGATAGATATATCAGATAAGGATTTTAAAGAATATATAGAAGGAAATTATTAATTCAGATGAACGAAAAAAGGTAAGTCAAAAGCCCGGTGTGGAGGTTTTTGCAGAAAGGAGATTTATGGAATTTAAACATGACGGTAACCGGATCTATCTGGAGAATGAGGAGGGCAAAATGATTGCAGAGGTAACCTTTCCGGATGTCGCAGAGAATGTTGTGAATATTAACCATACCTTTGTGGATAATTCCTTAAGGGGACAGGGAATTGCAGGCAAGCTTATGGAAGAGGTTGTAAAACGTCTGAAAGCGGAGAATAAGAAAGCGCGTTTAACCTGTTCTTATGCAATTTTGTGGTTTGAGAAAAATAAACAATACAGGGATCTTATATTGGACAGGTAATGCTGGGGATACTGTGGCAACTCATGAAACAGGAGCAGTTATGAATATACAAATATTTGGAAAGTCGAAATGCTTTGACACAAAAAAAGCAGAACGTTATTTTAAAGAAAGAAGAATTAAATATCAGCTTATTGATCTGGCGAAATACGGAATGAGTCTGGGGGAATATAAGAGCGTGAAAGCTGCCGTGGGCGGCATGAAAAAGCTGATGAACGAAAAATCCAGGGAATATGAAGAAAATTTTATAAAGTACCTGTCCGAGGATGCGGATAAGGAAGAAAAACTCTTAGAACATCCGGGAATGTTTCAGACGCCCATCGTCAGAAACGGGAAACAGGCTACGGTGGGATATCAGCCGGATATCTGGAAGGGCTGGGTTTAATACATGAATGTGAATCTTGAATATTATAAAATATTCTATTATGTCGCCAGATCCGGAAGTTTTACGGGAGCGGCGGAAGAATTATGTATATCACAGCCGGCGGTCAGCCAGGGAATTAAATTATTGGAAACGAATCTGGGCAGTGATCTGTTTATACGTACCCAGAAAGGAGTTAAACTTACGCCGGAGGGCGAGGTTTTATACTCCTACATAGAACGGGGCTATGAAACCATCCTTTTGGGAGAATCCAAATTTAAAAAAATGATCGACCTGGAAAATGGTGAAATCCGCATTGGTGCCAGTGACATGACACTGCAGTTTTACCTGCTTTCCTATCTGGAAGCTTTCCATATGAAATATCCCGGAATTAAAGTCACGGTAACCAATGCACCGACACCGGAAACTCTGGAATATCTTTATGAAAGCAAAATAGATTTTGGGGTCGTAAGTGCCCCTTTTTTTGCCAAATCGGAAATTATATCGAGGGAAGTGAAAGAGATAAGGGATGTATTTGTTGCCGGAAGCCGGTTCCTGTCCTTAAAAGATAAGACGTTAGAATATTCGGATTTGGAAAAGCTTCCGATTATCTGCCTGGAGCACAATACCAGTACCAGAATGTATGTGGATGAAGTATTAAAAAATAACGGGGTTGTGCTAAAACCGGAATTTGAGCTGGCTACCAGCGACATGATCGTGCAGTTTACCTTAAGGAATTTAGGTATTGGTTCCGTGGTACAGGAATTCGCGGAGAAATTCATGGCTTCCGGGGAATTATTTGAACTTAAGTTTAGAAAGCAGATCCCCGCAAGGAATTTTTGCGTTATTACCAGTGATAAAAACCCCGTCTCCACTGCCGCAAGGGAATTATTAAATATGATGAAATAAGGGGGAGCCGAAATGGGCGATTGGTTTACCGCAGAAAAAATAGATGAGGCTACTTATGCCATCAGCGAATACCGCCCCCTTGCAATTTAAGCAATCTGTTGATAAAATAAGTAACCTGGAGAATGTAAGAAAAATATTACCTGCCCATAATGATTTTAATCTTAAACCGGATTTCGTCCGGAAAGTACAAGCCGGATTTGAGTTAATTAAAAAACAGGGTTTATTAAAGCCGGCAGCGGTATTTTTACATTTGAAGGCTTTAGCATACAACTGTAAACGGTGTGAAATACAATGAGAGAAAGGAATGCCACGGTAAATCTGTCTGACATTTTTATGCAGTGGCGGGGGACTGCTGCAAAATGATAAATTCACTGAGAGCCGCAGCCCCTTAAATAGGTGAAAACATGAAACGTATAGCAAAATTTCATAAAGTAAGTTTTGAGGAATTTTTAAAAGGCTGGGCTGATACTTTCCCAGGTTCGGAGGAGAAAACCATAAAAGAAATCTATGACGGGATAAAACTGCCAAAACGTGCTACCACAGGTTCAGCAGGTTATGATTTCTACACCCCTCTGGCCATTTCCCTGGCTCCGGGCGGGACAATTAAAATCCCTACGGGAATCCGGGCGGAAATGGTAGACGGATGGGTGTTAAAGTGTTATCCGAGAAGCGGTCTTGGGTTTAAATACCGCCTTCAGATGAATAATACAGTTGGAATAATTGACAGTGATTATTTTTATTCCGACAATGAAGGCCATATTTTTGCCAAGATTACCAATGACACAAAGGAAGGCAAAACCGTCGAAATCCAGGCCGGTACCGGCTTCATGCAGGGAATCTTTGTGGAGTACGGTATAACTGTAGACGATGAAGTGGAAGAAACGAGAAACGGCGGGTTCGGCAGTACTTCAAAATAATAATTCCCTGTTATTTTGCATTTCTTGTACATTTACCGCAAAGTGCCAAAGAGAAAAAGGGTTTTAATCTTTAATTTCTATATGCTGTACAGGAAATTATAGATACATAAGTGCAGTCACCAATCGGAAGGCCAGATAGTGATTGCGCTTATTTTTTCTTTTATAGGAAAATAAAAATTAAAAAGCCCGGCCGGAGTCACACTGGTGCGCAGAGAAACATGACGATTTTGCTGGCTGCGCCAAGCGTGAGAGTTTGCCAGTCCGGACTCTTTCTTATGATAAAATAACCTGATAAAGTTATCCTGATAAACTATCAGTAATCACTTTTATAATTTCATATTGGGAAATAATAACCGCCCACAGTTGTTCATTAAAAATCATGATATTCCAGATACCCACACCGTTAAGCCCATATTCCGGTATTAAACTAACCAGGGAGTTTATGGTTCTGGCATCTATAAACCTTACTATATGCTGCACCGGGAAATCATTAATGTACCGGACATAGGTAAAAAAGGGAGTCTGGGAATTCTCATCAAATTGTATCTCGGCAGTGTAATCATCGGCCAGGATCAGGGCAGCATTTAAAGTAAGGGAATTGGCTTCCGAGATACCGGCAATAAAAGGAAGCTCCCAATCATATCCAATGATAGGTATCCCCAGGTCAATCAGGCCTGGTGTTACGCCAGGAACGGTATAATTTAAGAACTGTCTTACATTATTGATGGAAATAACCGGAGCAGGAGGACCGTAATTAGTGCCCCATATTAAGTGGAGAAATGCTATATTATTTACATTCTTACTGATGGTTGAATAGTCGACTGCCCCAATGATCCTGCTGTCTACATTGCCGTAAATATTAGGGTTTATGGTCATAAAGAATAAATACCCTTCACTGATTAGCCTTTCCGAAACCTTTAAGGAAAAATTCTCATATATTTCTTTATTCGCAGCATCCATAGAGTAATAAAATATATTGATACCATAAAAGCCCTTTGCCCTGATAATATCAAGCATATCCTCAATAAACGTATTCTGGTACTCTTCGGTTGTCAGTATATCATATGCAATTTCAGGGTTAGGTTCGCCCTGTGTTGTCAGGGTTGTTACCAGCATAAGTGGGACGGTTCCGTATTCCTTTGCCATCTGAATTACTTCCGAATCGTCATAATAACTGGCTATTTCGCCCTGTCCGGTAACCCTGTAATTATAAATGGACAGATAAGTCAGATAGGGCAAGGTCTTTCTTAGAGCGTCACGGCTGATATACGGATAGGCAATACCGTTTGTAGTAATCTGCCTGCCGGTCTGGTAGCTGATTACGATTGTCTCTCCCGGGGATAAATATTCCCGGTCTGAGAGATAGGAGTTGTTCCGGAGCAGTTGCATCAGTGATACACCGTAGGCGTCTGCAATTCCGGCCAGGCTATCTCCCTCCGCAACCGTATGGACCTGTTCCGGATACAGGACCACGATTGTTTGTCCGGGAACCAGGTCATAGGGATTGATAAGACCATTATTCTGAATCAGGCTGGTGACGGTTACCCCATAATTTATAGCGATTGAATCAATATTATCTGACGGCTGAACGATATGTATATACACGGTAGCTCCTAAAATTATATCACTTAAATATATTATATTATGGAGTGTTCAGATATATATTACTGTAAAATATAAGAAAATAAAAATAATTATTTGAATATGCATCTTAAATATTTTCGGCCGGCTTATTGGGTAATTCCTCCTATTTGTGTTTTCCAGGGAGGCTTTTGATTGATTGTTTGAAAAAGATATATTATTATAATAATATTGGATAATACAAAACTAATGTTAAATTTTACTCTGAGCTGAAAGGATAATGCAATCTATGGATAACATCAAGTGGCTATTTTTTGATGTCGGATACACTCTTGTCAATGAAGACAAATGCCATGAAAAACGGATCATGGATACCGTCAGGCGGTTTAAAGACAGTAATAAAAATCTTACTTATGAGAGCTTATATAAGGCAATGCTACAGGCCTCCATGGATTATAAACAGCCCTACGTAACGGCACTTATGTCTTTTGGCATTGATTATTATGAGCCTTATGTGAAGGAACTGGAATTCCCCTATGACAATGCGAAACCGGTCCTGGATAGCCTCCATAAGTTATACCAAATCGGTATTATAGCAAACCAGACTGCGGGGACAGCGAAAAGATTAACGGAATTCGGACTGTTGGAGCATATCGATCTGGTTATGTCTTCTGCAGAAGAAGGAGTGGAAAAACCGGATATCCGTATTTATGAAAGGGCTTTGCAAAAAAGCGGCTGTAAGGCGGCAGAAGCGGTTATGATCGGCGACCGGCTGGACAATGACATATTCCCGGCTAAAAGAGCCGGAATGGCAACGGTCTGGATTAAACAGGGTTTTGGCGGAATGCAGATTCCAAAATCGAAAGATTATATGCCGGATCATATTATTCATAATCTGGAGGAATTAACGGATTTATTTAATTTTAAATAAAATAATAGGGAAGGAAAATGTATAATAAGACAGCATCCTGTTTATTATATAAGAAATATGCATGAATATATTGGTAAGTGCCTGCCTCTTAGGCGTTGACTGCAGATATTGCGGTACCGGTTTGTTTAACGAGGCGGTTTATAAATTAAAAAATAACCATAATTTAATACCGGTCTGCCCGGAACAGTTAGGAGGTCTGACTACCCCCCGTAATCCGGTAGAACTGGTAAATGGACAGGCAGTAGACAAAGAACACAACGATTACACCGCCCAGTTTGAAAAAGGGGCGGAAGAGACATTAAAAATAGCCAAACTCCTGGACTGTACCACAGCAATTTTAAAAAGCAACAGCCCTTCCTGCGGTTACGGCAAAATCTATGACGGCACATTTGAAGGAAATCTTACCGACGGGAATGGGGTTACTGCCGCAAAGCTGGCGGAAAATGATATTAAGGTAATGACGGAAATGGAAATATAGTATAAGCGTAATATTGAAATTTAGATGCATTTGTGTTGAGAAGATATAAGCATATATTATGGACCTCATAAATAATATTGATTTTACTTATGCTTGACTATGGACTATAATAAGAAAGTAATAAGGCATTGTAGCAAGTTTTGTTACAGTGCCATTTTTAAAAATCAGGTATATTGCAGCAGGTTAGAGAAAATACTTTGTATGTAATATTCTTAAGACTGAAAGAAAACAGGAGGAATTTGGTATGGTAAAAGCAATTGTTGGCGCTAACTGGGGCGACGAAGGAAAAGGCAAAATTACAGATATGTTAGGGCAGGAAGCTGACATCATTGTAAGATTCCAGGGTGGAAGTAATGCAGGTCATACGATTATTAATAAATACGGAAAATTTGCGTTGCATTTACTGCCTTCCGGCGTTTTTTATGACCACACTACAAGCATTATCGGCAATGGCGTGGCCCTTAATATTCCATATTTGTTTAACGAGGTTAAATCCATCGTTGACAGGGGTGTTCCAATGCCTAAGATTTTAGTATCCGACCGGGCACAGATCATGATGCCATACCACATTCTTTTTGATCAATATGAAGAAGAGAGACTTGGCGGAAAATCGTTCGGTTCGACCAAATCCGGTATCGCACCGTTTTATTCCGATAAATATGCCAAAATCGGTTTCCAGGTATCTGAACTTTTCGATGCACAGGCGCTAAGGGAAAAAGTTGACCGTGTATGTGAAATGAAAAATATCATTTTGGAACATATGTACCATAAACCGTTAATCAACCCGGACGAATTATATAATTTATTATTGGATTATAAGAAAATGGTTGAGCCTTATGTATGTGATGTGGCCGCCTATCTGCACCAGGCAATCAAAGAAGGCAAAAAAATCCTGCTGGAAGGCCAGTTGGGTGCATTAAAAGATCCGGATTTCGGTATCTATCCCATGGTTACCTCTTCCTCGACTTTAGCCGCTTACGGAGCAATCGGCGCAGGTATTCCGGCCTATGAAATAAAGGATATTATTGCGGTTGCCAAGGCTTATTCCAGTGCCGTCGGAGCAGGGGAATTTGTCAGTGAAATCTTTGGTGAGGAAGCAGATGAATTAAGAAGACGCGGCGGCGACGGCGGTGAATACGGTGCAACCACCGGAAGACCGAGACGTATGGGCTGGTTTGATGCCGTAGCTACCAGATACGGCTGCCGGATGCAGGGTGCAACGGAAGCAGCTTTAACCGTCCTGGATGTTTTAGGATATCTGGAGGAACTGCCGGTATGTGTCGGTTATGAAATTGACGGTGTTGTCACAAAAGACTTCCCGACTACGGTTAAGTTAGCGAAAGCAAAACCGGTATATGAAGTACTGCCGGGCTGGAAGCAGGAAATCCGCGGTATCACGAAGTATGAAGAACTTCCGGAAAACTGCAGAAAGTACATCGAGTTCATCGAAAAAGAAATAGAAGTCCCGATTACCCTGGTTTCCAACGGACCTGGCAGGGATGAAATTATTAAACGTTAATTAACACCAGTATTGTTTAATATATTGTATATAGGACTGCTTTTAAAGGCAAAAATAAGAACCGGCGGAATAGACCCATTAGAACTATTCTGCCGGTTCTTATTTTATCATTGATTAATTAGTGTATTTATGGAGCTTCTTAATATCCATGGCTATACAGTTTGCAAAGCAGCAGACTTTTGCTTGTGAGCATAATGGTTAAGAGGCGATAAGGCTTATGATAATTTAATTAAGCTTTTTGAACACTCGACTTCGGATAATCTGTTCGACAGCCATCCGCCCTTTCAGATCGACGGTAATTTCGGTTCCATAGCGGCCATTGGTGAAATGCTCCTTCAGTCCAACGGAGGCAGGGCCGTACTTCTGCCTGCCCTGCCAAGGCAGTTAAAAGACGGCAGTGTAAAAGGAATCCGTGCCAGAGGCGGTGCGGTGTATGATATCACCTGGGCAGAAGGAAAAGTGACCGGTCTGGCTATAACAGCCCTGTCCGATTATGATACCATGTTGTATTATAACGGAGAGGAGAGAAGAGTTTGTCTAAAAAAAGGTGAAAAGTTTGAAGAAATTGTTTTGAGGCAGCCCTGAGATCAGTATAATAATGATTGAGGATAAAACCAATCAGTGGTATAATGTAACAGAATTCACTATACTATAACATAAGGAGAAGGTACATGAAGAAAAATTTAAACAAAGTATTGGTCTGTGTTCTGCTTTTTCTGCTCGTATTCACTTTCGGACATAAGGAGGCACTGGCCTATAACGACAGTTCCACAAATATAACCCTGGATAACTATATAGACTCCATGAGCGTTGACTTTCTTATGCCCAAAGATGGAAAAGTAAAGTTAAACCTCAATGTCCAGGATAGAGATGACATTCCGGGCAGTTTAACCTTTGCAATCCAGACCGGCTATTCCAAAGATTCGGAAAAATTAAAAGAAATAACCGGAATAACCAGTTCAAATGGAATTAAAGATATGGAAATTGATTTAAAAGCAGGCCAATATTATTTATATTTTGAATTACATAATGATACCGGGGATCTGACGGATACCGCACTTTTCTTAGGCTGCCAGGTAGAAATCCTTCCCACGGCTGCGGATAATATACCGGAATTAAAGACCCGTGCCATTACTTCTCTTAAGGATATAAACGATAAGGATTATGAAGAAATCCAGTTCGGCGATAAAGATATGGACTTAATTATTCCTTTCACTGCAAACAAGGCAGGAGGGCTGCTTATCTCTCTGGCAGAGAAGAGCGGAGTTTATGAAGGCTTAGAAGGAAGGATATATAAAGATAAGGAATGTACGAAGCCGGTTGGAGAGAGTTTTTCATTAAAAGCCTGGGATAAAGTGAAAAACATAATAAAAACGATTCCTGCCAAGGGAACCTATTATATAAAATTTACTCTGCAAAGTGAAGCACCTGTCGGCCTGTCCGTTTTCAAAGTAAAACTTTATGTGGTGGGCGGAGAATCCAGAGATCTGGCAATTGGTAAAACGGCCGTGGCCTATCAGGCATCGGATGATAAAAAGATTACTTACAAAATAAGCGTAAAAAATACGGGCAGTCTTATTTTTTCTCTGACCCCCTACGATAATTCAAAAGGTGGAAGTGCCCATTTTCGATTGCTGGATAAAAATAAAAAGGTCCTGACAAAAAACAGCTATGCCGAGAGTTACCGGAATGATGACGGAACCTATGATCCGACAGAGAAATATTATACGGTAACAAAGGGAACTTATTATCTCCAGGTGGATTCTGATTCCAGCTTATATGAATTAACAGGCGCATATTACAAAAATGCCAACCAGGCCGGTACAAAAAAATCCAACGCAAAATCCATAAAAATAGGCGGCAAGACAGTAGAA
Source organism: Bacillota bacterium (assembly GCA_023391695.1). GTDB lineage: Bacteria > Bacillota > Clostridia > Lachnospirales > Lachnospiraceae > Anaerocolumna. The sequence continues at coordinate 287,556 of JAEWAK010000037.1, read as the reverse complement.
GGTTATTTTACCGTTTCGGATAAAACCACTAAAGCCGCCTGGTATAAGTTCACGGTTCCCTCCTCCCAGTATACAAATCTAGATTTTGTCTACAAAGCGGACGGAAAAGTTGTATTCCAGATTTTTGATGCCAAAGGGAAAATAGTGTTTGACAGCAAGAAAGAGTTTAATATAAAGGAAGGCTATTACGTGTATTGGGCCGGAAAGACATATTCAAAAGGCACTTATTATTTAAAAGTATATAAGGGAAGCAAAGAAAGTTCATTTCAGTACGCATTCCAGGTGAATAATACACGTAGAAGTTATTAGAAAAGCCGCTGCATAAGCATGAATTCATTTCTTGTCCATTTTTCCGCATGATTAATAGATGTGGGTGCTGCCTGCAACACCCGGCCTCCAGAATAAATAAGGATTTATCGGCAATATTTATAAAACCGATGAAATAAAGGTTACCGGCGTATTGGTTCAGGTCTTCTGAATTCTACGCCGGTTACTTTATTTACAGGTATGCTGTCATTCTTTGATGTGGCCGTAACAATATATGTGAGTAGTGCTATGGTGAATATACCAAATCTATCAAAAGAGATAAGGTATTACAACTATTATTTTCCCCAAAACTGTAAAATAGACAAAAAATATGTAGAATAAACATAAAGTATTGTAATATTTTAACGTATATTATATTATAAACATACAATTCCTGGAAGGCAAACTTACCCCGGTGATGCCAAATTGAATCAAAAACCAGTTAATGTAAAATGTAGAAACTATCTACATTCAAAAAATTAAGAAAGGGAGGATATATTATGACAAAGAAATTTTTCAGACGTGGTATGGTTTTGTTTTTGATGTTTATTTTACTATTCTCTGTAAAAGCTTCAGCAGCCGACTATACGCAGGGAGTAAGCTTGTCCGGAAATACTGCAACCATTTGGTTTAAGTCAACGGTAAATACAACATGGGTAGATGTTCATTATAAGGTAAATTCGGGTGATCAGCAAAATTTAAGGATGACATATAACTCCGGTGCGGCAAGGTATGAACAGAAAGTTGACTCTGCCGCCGGTGCCGTCATCGAATATTCTTTTACCTACAATAACGGAACCCCGGCTTATGATACCTCTGTTTTTACCTTTAAGGGACAGGCTGCCGGGATTGACAACGGAATTTACAGAATTACCAGTAAAGTCAGCGGCAAGGTGTTGGAGGTAGCGGATAATTCTACCGCAGCCGGTGCCAAAGTGCAGCAGTGGACCAATAATAATGCTGCCAACCAGAAGTTTAAAGTAGAATTACAGTCCGACGGCTATTATAAGATAACAGCCAGACACAGCGCCCTGGCCCTGGATGTACCGAACAGTTCGAAGGACAGCGGTGTCCAGCTCCAACAGTGGACTGATAACGGCACAGATGCCCAAAGGTGGAAAATAACAGATGAAGGAAACGGATATTACAAAGTAGTATCAAAGGTGAGCGGCCTTGCACTGGATGTACGCAGTTCTTCGACTGCCGATGGTGCCGCAGTGCAGCAGTATACCGACAACGGGACCGATGCCCAGCGTTGGTCATTTACCATAGTTTCCGATACCAATAATCCGTCCTCAGGCTCCATTTACTCCATAGATCCTGCTACCATACCGAATCCGAGCGGTGGTGGAGTCAGTGTAAAGGTTATGAACGGTACCAACGGGGCTTATAAGGACAATGAAATCTATTGGGGCGTTATCGGTAAGAACCCGGCTAACGGAGCTTGGAGCTATCTGGACCTGTCCGGCAACCTGATACCGATTTCAAACGCCTTAAACGATGCTTCCGGCCACTTAACGAAAAACGGTGTCAACTATGCAAATATCTATCATAAAGTGAGTGATACCTCCTGGGTTAACCTCCCTAAAATAACCTCAGGAAGAATGTTCTTAAGTGCAGGCTCTCCCTGTTACATAAAGACTTATGATGACGGTTTTGCCGGTCCGGATATTAATAATCCGACAGACCCGAACAGAAATATTTATTTTGATTTTGTAGAATTTACGGTAGACGCCACCGGATACCACGGCAACACGACAAGGGTTGACCAGTTTGGATTTCCGATTCAGCACAGGCTGGTAAATAAAGCTGGAAATTACGACCGTACCGTAGGTGAACTTGAATCGGAAACACGTGCGGGCTTATTTACAAAATATCAGAACGAAGTCCCGGCTGAATTTAAATCCCTGGGCACATTACAGGCGCCTTACCGGATCGTGTGCCCCATCAGCGGACCTTTTAATACCGGCGGAGCTTATGCAAATTACTTTAGCAGTTATTCCAGTATCCCAACCAGGGACATATTACTGGGTATTAACGGAGCCAGCAATGCCGCTACCTGTGCCGCACTTAACAGGCATGTCTATGGAAATCAGGCTGACTGGAATAACGTTAGCAAGTATTATAAGGCAGCACCTGCCAACTATTATGCAAAATTCTGGCATGACCACAGTATCGACGGATTGGCTTACGGCTTCTGTTATGATGATGTGAACGGACAGGCTTCCTATCTGGAAGTAGGAGACCCCAAAGGTCTTATCATAAGAGTCGGCTGGTAAGAAAGAAGGCCGTACCGGTTTTTATAATTTTTAGAAATTAAAGTTGCAGAAATTAAAGTTGCAGAGTGAAATAAGTAGCTGCCGTACGAAATGTTTTATGGATATATAGCAATCCGGATTTAATGAAGTGCTATATAGGAAAAAACTGTTTCGTGCGGCAGTTCCTTTTATATCTTCTTTCCGTTTTGCCCTTGCCCTGTGTCCGGGTGCACTGCCGATACTGCTTGAATTATGGTGTGGCGAAAAGTTGATGTTTTTCCTAATTGCGTATGGGAATACGGGTTAGTAATTGATACAGATATCAGCTGTCGGTACACCAGGTAACAGGGTGTGAGCACCGGAGTCCGGTTCTTAAGATAATCCGGTCAGAAATATTTCCGGTAATCCGTAGGGGTCATGTGCATGGAGCGTTCAAAGCACCGGCTGTAGGTAAGGGTATTTTTAAAACCTGCACTGGTGGCAATGGCATTGATGGAAAGCTTGGAATAGGTCAGTAAATCCTTTGATTTATTGATCCGGAATTCGTTCACATACTGATGGATTGTAACTCCCATATGCTCTTTAAAAATTTTACAGAAATAATATTTGGAAAAACTCACTTCATTGCAGATCGTATCAATATTCAGATCGTTTTTATAGTTCTTTGCAATATATTTTAAGGCATTGTTAATTACGGTTTCCTGGACCGGAGTGATATTCTTTGTATTTTGTACGTTATTTGATACATTGTACAGTTCAAACAGAAGGGAATGTATTAACAGGCTGGATTTAATCTGATCAAATAAATTATCGTAATTCAGTTCAAATATCTCAATAAAAAGATCGATCATCTTACTCAGACGGTTCGCAGAAAAAATGCAGGAATTGTTCCGTATCATATTGTAATAAAACTTTGCATGACTGCCTCTAATAATAATATAGAAATAAGTCCATTCCCTGCTGGTCCTTGTAAAGGTAAGAGGTGTATTGCAGGAGGTAACAACGATATTATCTTTTGCTATATATTGTGTACTGGAAGCTTTCGTAAAACGCATTACCCCGTCCACGGAATACAAAAGTAAATAATCGGAATAGTTGTTTGCACTTCCAAATTTTAATTTTTTTTCTGAACTGTAGCCGCATTCTTTTATATAAAAGGGCAGGTTCTCAATTTGGTTATTTAATATATTTGTCTTTTTTTCCTGAATTTTAGGAAAAGTCCTTTTGGTCATTATCATGTATAAGATCCCCTGACAAAGTGTTTTTTTAATATTTTTTTGAGATATTTTTAGTTTTCAGGTCAAATTAATGTAAAAAAATATAAAAATATTATATCATTAAGATGATAAAATATCAATTATATACAAAATCACAAGATTTGATAGCAAAAAAACAAGATTTGATATTGCAAGACGAAAAATCAGGGCATATGATTGCGGTATCGACAGTGCACCTGGATACAGGACAAAGGCAAAACAGAAAGGAGAAATAACAGGATGGGTAATTATGTCTTGGAACTGAAAGAGGTTGTAAAGACTTTCAGCGGTGTTACGGCTTTAAACGGCGTCCACTTTCAGTTAAAAAGGGGAGAGATCCATGCTCTTATGGGAGAAAACGGAGCAGGCAAATCCACATTTATCAAAGTCATTACCGGAGTGCACCAGCCGGACAGCGGTGTTATGCTTCTGGAAGGGGAGAGAATCGTGCTTCGGTCTACAGCGGATTCAGCCAAGCTTGGGATTGCGGCCATTTATCAGCATGTTACCGCATTTCCGGACCTGACGGTAACAGAAAATATATTTATGGGGCAGGAACTGAAAAATAAGGCAGGGCTGTACAATTGGAAGCTGATGAATCAGCGTGCGAAAGAATTAATAGAACCGTTAAGCAAAGAAATTGACGTAATGAAGCCCATGGGGACATTAAGTGTAGCACAGCAGCAGCTGGTGGAAATTGCAAAGGCACTGTCCAGGGATGCCAGGATATTGATTATGGATGAACCGACGGCATCCTTAACAAAAACGGAATGCGAGCAGCTGTACCTGATTGCGGAACGGTTGAGGGATGACGGGGTTTCCATCATTTTTATCACCCACAAATTTGAAGATATGTACCGTCTGGCCACAAGAGTAACGGTATTTCGGGATGCCCGGTATATTGGGAGCTGGGACGTTGATAAAATATCAAACCAGAAGCTGATTACGGAGATGGTCAACCGGGAACTGGACCAGATGTATCCGCCGAAAACCTCCAAAATTGGCGAAGTGGTCCTGGAAGTAAACCATATTTCCAGAGAAGGATATTTTAAAGATATTTCCTTTCGGGTCCGAAGGGGTGAAATTGTTGCCCTTACCGGTCTGGTGGGTGCCGGACGTACGGAAGTATGCCAGAGCCTTTTCGGCATTATGAAAATAGACAGCGGAAACATTAAGCTGAACCGGGAGGAAGTGAAAATAAACAGTACGATGGATGCGCTGCATCACGGGATCGGTCTTCTTCCGGAGGACCGGCAGCTTCAGGGACTGATTAATGAACTGCCGATTTACCAGAATGTGTCCTCCGCTTCCATGAAGAAATTTGTAAATAAAAAATTTATTAAGGTCGACAAAGAAATGGAAAATGCCGCTTACCTTTGCCAGCGAATACAGCTGAAAGCAAAAGATATCAGTGCCCCGCCTTCTTCTTTATCCGGAGGGAACCAGCAGAAGGTGGTATTTGCCAAGCTGTTAAGCTGTGACCTGAAAGTACTTATTATGGACGAACCTACGAAAGGTATTGACGTGGGTGCAAAATATTCCATTTATGAGATTATGAATGAATTAGCCGATAACGGTTATGCAATCATTATGGTTTCTTCCGAAATGCCGGAGGTGTTTGGCATGGCAGATCATATTGTAGTTATGAAATCCGGACGCATAACCGGTGATTTTGACAGGAAGGGTGTTACCCAGGAAATGATTCTGGAAGCGTCACTGAAACAGAAAGCAGGGGAGGATTGATTGTGAAAAATCAGGGTAAATCGATGATGAAAAAAATTATAAACAGCAGAAATACGGGACTTTTAACCGGTTTTGCAATACTGTTAATCATTGCCGGATTTCTTACACCGTCCATGTATTCGGTGGCATCAATCATGAATATGCTCCAGAATAACGCGGTATATGCAATGCTGGCAGTAGGAATGATGCTGGTAATTATTACGGGAGGCATTGATTTGTCCGTTGCCTCCACCTTAAGCCTGTCGGGTGTCATATGCTCTTCCCTCATGAGTAAGAATATGGGGGTGCCGGCCTTTGTATGGGTCTTATCAGGTATCCTTGTGGGTGCCTTATGCGGAGCCTTTAACGGATTTATCGTAGGATACCTGAAAATGGTGCCGATGATAGCAACCCTTGGAACCATGTACATATACAGGGGTGTGGCATTCCTTGCCTCAGGCGGCGAATGGTGGTTTCCCCATCAATTTACTGCCGGATATTTAAGCTTTGCCACCGGTAAAATATTCGGTGTTTATAATATCCTGTGGATTACGGCAGTGATATTTATAGGGGCAGGAATATTTTTAGGCTATACTTCCCCGGGCAGAAGGATTTATGCAATCGGTACCAACCGGGAGTCCGCCAATATTGCAGGTATTAAGGAGGCTAAAACAACCTTCTTGGCTTTCACAATCTGCGGGGCCCTGGCCGGCCTGGCCGGCATGCTGTATACTGCAAATTATGCTATCTGCTACTACGGCATGGGAGAAGGCTATGAAATGATAGCAATTGCCATCTGCATACTTGGCGGAGTGAGCATAACCGGCGGTAAAGGCAAAGTCGACGGTGTCATCATAGGTACCCTGATGATGAGCGTGATCACATACTTTATCAGTCTGCTTCCGGGCTTAAGCGTATGGCAGAATGCAATCCAGGGAGGAATCATTCTGATAGCAGTAGCCATCAATATCTTTACGACCGTATCGGCCAAAAAACGTGTACTCAAAGAAAGGGGGGCCTTAATATAATGACAGCTTCACCGAAAACCCCTGTTTATAATTTAATTGTAAAAGATAAATTTAATTTATCAAAATTCCTTGTTCAGTGGGAAATGATACTGGTTTACATACTTATTCTGATTAATGTGGTATTAATGGCCACAAAGGGAAATCTGTATTTCACACCCGGAACGATTGAGTCCATCATACAATCCGGAATGGATTTGTCACCTCTGGTACTGGGGATGATTTTAGTTCTTATGGCCGGCGATATTGATGTTTCTGTTGCGTCCATCATGATTATGTCTTCCATGGTGACAGGGTTATTCATGGAGGCAGGTATTCCGGCAGCTTTATGCGTAGCGTCAGGCATACTGGCAGGCGGTTTATGCGGTGCTTTTAACGGATTTCTGGTTGCGTATGTAAATATGCCCTCCGTAATTGTCACCATTTCGACTTCCATGCTGTTCCGCGGTATTGTAAAAATTATTCTGGATGTCAATGTATTGAAAAACTTTCCGGATTTTTATGTAAAGCTTGCCTGGACGAATATACTGGGCATTCCCCTGGCTTTAATCTGCTTTCTGCTGATGGCGGCCGTATTTGTTATGGTTCTGCACAAATCTTCCTTCGGGCGCAGGCTTTATATTATCGGGAATAATTCCATATGTGCGGATTATTCCGGTATTCCTGTGAAAGGGACAAAGTTAGCCGTGTTTATCATAATGGGATTTATGGCAGGAATTACTTCCATATTTTTTGTAGGCCGTATGGGCGGCGGTGTCAGTTCGACCATGGGCACTGGGTATGAATTGGATGTAATTGCAATCTGTGTACTGGGCGGTATTTCGACAGGCGGAGGTAAGGGCAGGGTATACGGACCGGTCATTTCAACCCTGATTATGGCGTTCCTTTCCTATTCTCTCGGACTTATGGGGGTAGATGCCAATTCGAGAAAAATATTGATCGGATTCATCCTGATTATAGCCGTGCTTATTCCAAATATAAACAAAAAGCTGATCGAAAACATAAAATTAAAGTTATTGTATTCCAATAATAAAAACATTGAAGCTCTTAACCTAAAATCAGCCCAGGAGATAAAATCCCTGTCAAGCCTGATTGAAGAAACCAAAAAGGATGCAGCCTTACAGGAAGCCGACAAGCTTGAGAAGATAAAAAAATATAATGAAAAAATTCTGGCAATAAAGGCAAAATGCAGGGAAGACACGATAAAATTAAAAGCAGAAGCTCCAGGAAATAAAAAAATAAAAATCCGGGCTTAACACACGCCAAATTATGCAAAATACATAATTTCTGTGCATAAATTGTTGCAATCCAGCCATTAGGCTGAACTGTAACCAGTAGAGTATGAGCAGTCCCTGACTGTTTATATAAAGTTGAATTGGCCAATTCACTTGCAACAAATTACTTATGGAGGATGAGGTTTAAAAAGCAAAGTTTTTTTAAAACTATGCGCAAAGATATGCGCAAAATGGAGGTAAGTTGAAAAAACAAAAGCAGTTTTTTCAACATCCTGATTTGTACGTGCGCCAAGGCGCACAGATGGGAGGTAAAATGAAAAAATTAAAGAAATTGCTGGCACTTGGTCTTTGCTTATTTATGGCAGCCAGTGCCGTAACAGGCTGTTCTACTACACAGCCCACGCAGCCTGCCGGTTCCCCGGCGGGGGATACGGCAAAAGGCGGAAATACCCTGGAAGGTGCCCATGTATTTATGTTTAAGTCAACCGGTAATTCCTTCGGGGATTTGATGTTTGAAGGTTTTAACGAGTACATGGAAGCAAAAGGGGAAAAAGCGGTATATAAAAGTCCCGCAGAAACAACCGTAGCGGCACAGGTCCAGCTATTGGATGAATTAATTACACAAAAAGTCGCATCCATTACCATATCCACCAATGGTGATGCCGGCTATGATGAGGTATTTAAGAAAGCAAAAGAAGCAGGTATCACAATCACCTCGATTGACTCCGCAGCGAGTCCCGAATACCGTACGACCCACGTAAACCAGGCAGATCCAAATGATATCGGTGCTTATCTGGTACAGGCAGCCGTACTGATAACACTTGGTATTGATTATCCGGAAGACGGCAATATGAAAGGCGCGGTTGAGACGGCCTTATCCGGTTATACCGGTGATGAAATTGTACTTGGAGTACTTTCCGCATCCATTGACACTCCGGTTCAGAACAGCTGGATTGCGGCAATGGAAACCGAACTGCAGGATACGGTTTACGGTGGTAAGGTAAGCGCAGCCCTGGACAAGAAGTACGGTAATGACGACCTGACGGAATCCACTACCCAGGCCCAGGCATTTATCGCGGAAAATAAGGTGGATTGTATTATATCCCCTACTACGGTAGGTATTGCTGCAGCCGGTCAGTGCTTAAAGACGTCCAGCAGCAAAATTAAATTAACCGGTCTTGGCCTGCCTTCCGAGATGCAGTCCTTTATGCCGGCAAGTGCTTCCGCCGATGCCTTTGCATCCGTATGCCCTTATATGATGCTTTGGGATGTAATTCATCTTGGTGCGGTATCGGCAGCGTCAACTCTGGCGACCATAGACGGTTCTTTTGACGGAAAGACCGGATCAAGCTTTAAGATGGGTGCTTTCCGTGATTATCCGGAAACCACTTATGAAGCTTATGATAACGGTGACGGAGGTACGGCCGTACTGGCAGGAACTCCCTACGTATTTTATAAAGAAAATATGGCAGACTGGGTTAAGAAATTATAAAAAAATAAAACCGCCCCTTCCCAAAACGGATCGGGCGGTTTTATTTACCATATATAAAAGCTGCCTTAGCCCTTGAAATCAGAAAATGCACATACCGCGGCAAAAAAACACCAATAACTGCAACATTTGCACTTTATTAATTCATTTTTATAAATATTGCATTAGATATCAGTATATGATAATATGATTTTGAGCTGGTGAATAATGGAAAATTATCATTTTATTAAGATTGATAAATATAATATTTTATTTAATACATAAAGCTTTCGGATAACTTTATACAGGAATAAGAAAGCTTCTTATACCTGTATAAACTATCCGTTCATGTTTCAATTATATCAAACAGGAGGTAGGTTATGAGGAAGAAACAATTTCTTTCTGTCCTGTTGTTGGTTTCCATGGCAACAGGAACGATTTTTAATCCAGGCGGGTTGAAAGCAAGCGATACTCTGCCGTATCTGGGGGATAGCGCCAGGGGTGAGAACCAGGCATATCAGCATGGTTACCGAGCCCTGGACATTGAATCCTGGAGTCCTGAAACAGATCCTTACGCAGAGTATCTGCGTGCCCAGGTTCCGCTTCAGAACCGCAACGAGGCATTTTCAGCAACACAGGCGAATCCAGGTATAAGTCCCAAAACGCAGATGCTTACTTTGGCAGGGGATTACGGTAATGCATTTTTTGACAGCTACCCATATACCAATGAATTCAGCCAGTACCTTTTTAATTTCTGGCAGTATACGGATTATTACGCATCCTGGCATGGCATGCCGACAGAGGAAGTGCCGGAAAGCCTTTATCTGGATGAAAGAGGTGTAACGGATGCCTGGAAGCAAAGAAAGTTTGAGTTTGGTATCATAAACCTTCCTAATCCCGGATATACGAATGCTGCCCATAAAAATGGTGTCCTTTCCTTAGGCTGTATCTTTACACCACGTACCGGACAGGATCATAAACCATTATTAAAACAGGATGGCAGCGGTCATTTTATCGTAGCGGATAAACTGGTTGAAATGTGCCGATATTATGGTTTTGACGGATTTTTCATTAACCAGGAAGAATCCATTCCATCTGCCGACATCCCTTTGTACCGTCAATTTATGAAACAGTTAAGGGATGCCGGACTTTACATACAGTGGTACGATTCTGTGGTTGATTCCGGTTACGTATCCTATCAGAATGAATTTAATGCAAAAAACAGCAGTAACGTCATCAGTGAGGATGGAAAAACCCGGTACTCAGATTCCATTTTCTTAAATTACTGGTGGAATAAAACGAAATTAACCAATTCAGCTGCTCGTGCCACAGCTTTGGGATTAGACCCTTTAAATACAGTTTTTGCAGGTATTGAAGCAGGAGGTGACCGCTGGTCGCAGACCTACGACTTAAGAAATAACTTAGGTGATGACGGACAGCCGATGAATGCCATCGCATCTCTGGGAAGTGAATTTGTCCATGACGGTTTGGACGAGGATTTGGATGGCGGGGAGAATAATAATATTGCCATGCGCCGTGAAAAAGATAACTACCAATGGATGACCTTTGACAGGGAACGTGCCTGGTGGTCAGGACTGAATATGGATCCTGCCAAAGTAGTCAGGGATACTTCCCTGGCAAACAGCCAGATTGGTATTGACAGCGGAAACAGCTGGGACGGCATTTCCGCTTATATAACGGAACGCTCCGTAATTAACGGGGACACTTTTGTAACAAACTTTAACACCGGACACGGATTGGAATATGCTGTAAATGGAGCGGTATCCAATAGTCATGAATGGTCCAACATTAATATCCAGGATATCCTTCCAACCTGGCAATGGTGGGTAGATACCCAGGGAACCAGATTAAATGTGGATTATGACTATGGTACAAAATACAGCAAAACCTTGAAAGACGGTTCAGAAGGCATATTTAATTTTGAACTGGCAGGAGCGTATAACGGAGGTTCATCCCTGGTTGTATCCGGTAAATTGGATTCTGAAAACTTTGTACATTTATACAAAACAGATTTAGACGTAAAAGCTGGTTCCAGGATGGATGTTACCTTTAACAAGACTTCTGAAGACACTGCAGCCATGCATTTGGGAATTATTTTTAAGGATGATACTTCAAAAACCGTTAAACTTGATGTTGTTGATTCAACAGCAAAATCCAATGGATGGATAACCAGCCAGGTTGATTTATCCCAATATGCCGGGAGGAAAATTGCTGCCTTTGGTTTAATATTTAACGGTACCTCCGATAAGTACCAGATGAATATCGGACAGATCAAAATTACTGCGGGTCCGGCTCAAAAACCCGCTGCACCTACCGGATTAAAAATAGACAGGGCATATGATACAAAAGAGATGAAGCTTTCCTGGGATATAGATCCTTATAGTCAGGTAAAGCAATACAATATCTATGCAGTGATTAACGGAACAGAATTGTATATGGGAGGAATTTATGATAGCGTATATTATATTAAATCCTTATATAATGCACAAGATATTGTTACTGTTAAAGTCAAGGCAGTTTCAGCAGACGGTACGGAAAGTGATGCGGCAGAAGCTGCTTATGATTATTCAAAAGCAGTAAAAAATGTTAATACAGTAGCAGAAGCCCTGCCTTCTGTTGATATCGGTTCAGTTATCCAGGCTGTTACGGGAAGCATGATTAAGGTTAACTGGACTGCGCCGGAAGGTGTGGAAATTGACCATACGGATATTGTGGTAACCAGGGAATATGCCAATGATGATACACCTTATGCCGCAGCTGTTACGGGCGACTCAAATAGTGCTGTTATAGAAATACCGGAAGTAAAAGGTACCCGTTATAACATGAAAATCACTCCTGTGGGTATAGACGGACATCAATTGTCTGCAGTAACTTATGACGGCAGAATGGCTGATGTTTACTCCGAACCGTATACGGGAAAGGTTTCCGGCGGCAAACTGACAATACCTCTTTCCAAAGACTGGTGGAAGATATATTATACCGTTATAACCGGAGGAGTCAGCGGGAAAAGTCAGACCGTTGAAAGGAGTGTTAATGCCATGCCGGCCATAAGTACTGCCGCAGACGGGGTGAAAGTCATACTGGAGGATTACAGCGGTAATTATTCCATTGAAGTATTTGTTGAAAATGATTAACCGTAAGTGTATACCCTGCTTTGGCAGCGGTTCAGGCCTTTTTAACCAAACAAGCCCGGGGCGGCTTCCTAATGTAATTGGAAGACTTTTATACATAAAGGTCTATCCTGCTTTTAGTAATTTCTTGGAGTTTTAAGTGCCAGTTAAATTATTTATTTTGTATATTGACAGCGCTCTCATTCTGTATTATGCTGCCTGATTATCAGAATTTATTTACTGGCTGCAAGGGTAGTTTAATAACATAAAAACTTTTCAATTATGATAATATGGTATAGGTCGCTTTTATTTACACAATTTCATTGGAATTTATCTAATAATATATTTATCAATTCCGTATTTTTCTCCGGTGACATAAAGCAAAACCTTATGAATTTTTGGTCTAAAAACGGAAAAGTGGAACAGTCCCGGATCATTAAACCCTTTCGGATGGCGGCATCGAAGACGTCGGCGGAAGTAATGCCTTCCTTTAAGATCTTAACCAGGACAAAATTGGCAATGGGCGGATAAACCTTGACTTTGGAACAGGAAGAGAGTAATTTATAAATCCTGTCCCGTTCTGTCTTTATCAACGCTTTGGTCCGGTTAATATAATCTTCGTCGGCAAACATGATTTCCCCGGCAATGGCAGCCAGGGTATTGATGGTCCAGGGATTTTTCCTTTGATTTAACAGCTTGAGCATATCCGTATTGCCGCAGACGGCATAGCCTAAACGCAGCCCCGGGGCGGCAAAAAACTTGGAGATGCCCCTTAATATGATTATATTATTATAATAGCCGGCCAGGGAAATGGCCGTGATCCGGTTCATATCCTCGGCAAACTCCACATAAGTCTCATCCACCATACATAAGATACTGCGCTGCTTGCAGATATCCAGGATCTTCCTCATATCGGATAATGGAATGGCGGAAGAAGTTGGGTTATTGGGATTGCAGATAACCAGTAAATCAAAATCAGCCGTCAGTTCTTTCTTTAAGTCCTCCACCTCCAGCCGGAAATCATCGGCTTCCTCTAAGCGGTAATACTGGGAACTGCCGCCGCCCAAGGAAATCTCACGCTCGTATTCGGAGTAAGTGGGCCCGATTATGAGGGCTTTCTTTGGATGGGTGATCTGTATAAAAAGGGAAATTAACTCCGTTGAGCCATTGCCTACCACGATGTGCTCCGGGTCCGAATTGACATAAGCGGCTATGCATTTTCTGAGGGAAGTATATTCCCTGTCCGGATATCCGGTAACAGCATCAATTTTACCGGCCAGTTCTGCCCTTAACTTAGGGGAGATGCCCAAAGGGTTTACATTGGCGGAAAAACTGGTAATATCCTCTTTTTTGATCCCGTAGATGGCTTCAATTTTTTCTAAATCACTTCCGTGAAAATGTTCTTTTGGCGTAAGCATATTAATATTCCTTCCTTTTTTCAATTTATTATGATTTATAACCAATTATTATAAACCTGACCCGGAATCCTATCCGAACATAATTTATACTCTTTTCCCAAACTGTCGGGAACAGTTACTTTTATTTTAGCAATTCTTTTATGAAAAGTGCATAAAAATCGCGGGTTTTCCTGTAAACATGTGAACATTTGACTATCCACTTTCTATTGCTAAAATATGTCGATTAGTGTTATAATCATTATAATTTAAATTATAAAAAATGCAATACGGGAATAATAAAAACCAAGGCTTGGGGTGTGACGATTGAAAGAAAAAGTGGATCGGTTAGCAAAGGGAGTTTTTGAATACGAAATCCCCGGAATCCTGCTGTCAGAAGAAGAACTGTTCATAACGGTAGATGCCGGAAAAATTTATTCCGGCAGTTTTACAATTAAAAACAATAAAAATACGCCAATCAAAGGTATTCTTTATTCTTCCAGCGAACTGTTCCGTCTGGAACAGGACCGCTTTACGGGCGAGGAGAATGTGATTCATTACAGCTTTTACGGAAATAATATGAATCCTTTGGAAACGGCAAAGGGTGAGGTCTGCATTGTCAGTGACTGCGGCGAAATCATTCTGCCCTTTACCGTTAATATCGAGGCCCCTTATCTTAATTCTTCCATTGGCAAAATCAAGGATCTGTTTAATTTTACCAATCTTGCCAAAGCAGATTGGTCAGAAGCAATAAAGCTGTTTAAATCAAAGGAATTTAAGCAGATCTTAGTGCATCACGATACGAAATACCTGTTATTATACCAGAACATAATAAAAAGCAGATCGAACAGCCAGGCATTGGAAGAATTTTTAATCGCAATCCGTAAAAAACTCCAGTTGAATATTACCATAGACAAGGCTGTACTTCAGTATGATATCCGGGATGAAAGTATCATGGACAAGCTTACCCTTGTAAAGGATAACTGGGGATTTGCCGAAATCCGGGTCAGTACGGATGCCCCTTTTCTATCTTTGGAACACAAAATAATCTGGTCTGAAAATTTCGTTGGAAATACCTATCCTTTAGAGTTTGTATTAAATCCTGAGTATATGCGCTCCGGTAATAATTACGGAAGGATATTTCTGACAACTGCCCATGGAACATTGGTGGTGGAAGTCTCCTGTCATTGTAATAAACCGGGAAGGGACCGGGATATAAACCGTAAAAAGGCTGGCGGGTGCAGGCAGAAACTGACAGGGAATTACCTGGAATTCCGGATGGGCCGTATGCCCTTGGAGGCATATGTAACGGAAGCAGGGGCGTTACTTGAGCAGCTGATGGAACTGGATGTAAAGAACCAGGATTTATACCACCTGATGCAGATACATATTCTGATTATATCCGGTAATGACGGGAAAGCCAGACAAATACTTCAGGAATACAAAGCTGCGGCAGAGAACTGGAAGCAGTCGACAATTGTACTTTACTGCGTTTATTTATACCTTCTGGCGCTGCTCGGTAAGGATGAAGTATCCATACAGGAAGCCTTACATACCATACGCAGTTACTATGAAAGCAGCTGTCATGACTGGCAATTGCTTTGGCTTTTGATCCATACGGATAAAAAATATGACATCAATAAAGCCCAGAAGCTGGAAGAAATCAAAGAACAGTATAAGGAAGGCTTAAGAAGCCCCATTTTGTACTTTGAAGCGGCCATGGTCTTTAATGAAGAACCTTCCCTGCTTCATGAACTGCAGGAGTTTGAACTGCAGGTACTTAACTGGGATATCCGCAACGATTATATTACGGAAGAAGCGGCAATGCAGTTTACCTATCTGGCCGGAAAAAGAAAGCATTTCAGCGGGGTCGTGCATCACTGCCTGGCCAGGTTATACGATAAATACCACAGCAAAGATGTACTGAACGCAATCTGCAGCCTCCTGATCAAAGGCCAGCAAAGAAGCAGTAAATACTTTAACTGGTATCAGGAAGGTGTTAACGAACAGTTAAGAATTACGGAACTGTACGAATATTATATGTATTCCGTTAATGAGAATGCGGATACCGTCCTGCCGCAGCAAATTCTGCTGTATTTTATCTATAACAGTAATTTAAATGACCGTAAAAAATCCTATCTATATGCTTATATTGTCAAGAATAAAGAAGCCCTTCCCACAATTTACCGGTCCTACTGGAAGAGGATTGAGCAGTTCATTTTCAAGCAGATCGGGGCTCATAATATAAATGCAAATCTGTCCCTTTTGTATGAAGAGCTTATATCCCAGCAGGGTCTGGCACAGGAAATGGCCGTGGAATTGCCCTATGTCATGTTTAAGCATGAAATCGTATGCCATAATCCAAACATGAAAGGTGTGGCAGTTGTACATAAAGAGATGAAAGAGGAAGCTTATATCCCACTGGTGAACGGGACCGCACTGGCAGACTTATACACGGAGGATGCGGAAGTTTTCCTGGTGGACGGATTTGAAAACCGCTATGCCGCAACGGCGGAATACACCCTGAATAAGCTAATGCACTGGGAGTATTATATCAATACCTGCCATGAGATGAAAGTAAACCACCCCATGGTTTTACTGAACCTTTCCGAAAAAGCACAGACCTACCTAAAATTTGATGAGCAATCCATTGAAATCCGTAAAACGATACTGGATATAAAAGGTTTGAATGAAGCTTATTATAATAAAATCAACCTGGATCTGATTCATTATTATTATGATAATTTTGAAGGAGATTTACTGGAAGCTTATTTAAACAAAATTGACCTCCATGGCCTGGACAAAGGGGACCGAGATAAAATCATAGAATTTTTTATTATCCGTGATTTAAATGACAAAGCCTTAACAGCCCTGGCAGAATTCGGATTTGAAGGCATTGCGGTGAAACGCCTGATCAAATTATGTTCAAATCTCCTCCGGAACTGCAAAGAGGAAGAAAACAAAAATGATATTATTGTCAGCCTGGCTTACCATATTTTTAAAGCAGGCAAATACAATGAAGAAATCCTTGAATATTTGGTAAAACATTACTTTGGTACGACCGGGGAAATGTACCGGCTGTGGGAAGCGGCAGCAGGTTTTGAGATGGAGACGGCTTATCTGGAGGAACGTCTGCTGGGCCAGATGTTATTTGCCGAGAGTTATCTTACCAATTCCTTCGCCGTCTTTCTCAAGTATTATAAGCGGGGAACAAACCATAAGCTGATTAAGGCATTTTTATCCTATAATGCGTATAAATACCTGGTTATGGACCGGGTCATCAATCCGGAGCTGTTTCAGATCATGAAGCGGGAACTTACATATGAGGACAATGAAGTCTGTATGCTGGCCCTGCTAAAGAAGCTTTCCCAGGAAGGCAGTCATACCGACGGTGAAGTTGAACTGATTGATTATAATCTTCATAAATATATAAGACAAGGTATTATACTGCCATTTTTTAAAAAGTTTCAAAATGTAATTACCCTGCCTTCACGTATCAATGACAGAATATTTGTGGAATATGTTACCGATCCGGCCCATAAGGTAACCATCCACTACCGGTTAGAGGGAAAAAGCACTTCGGATGAATTTATTTCAGAGGATATGAAGAATATTTATCTGGGCATCCATATGAAGGAATTTATCCTGTTCTATAATGAAAGTATTCAATATTATGTAACGGAAGAGAATGAAGAGGGACAGGTTGCCGTAACGGAAAGTGTAAATGTCCGGCTGGATAACAGTATGAAGCTGGAAGAGGACACCAGATATAATCATATCAATTTTATGCTGACCGCATTGGAAGTACAGGACGACAAGACCTTAATTGAAAGCCTGAGTAATTATTACAGGGTAAATTACGTAGTATCCAAAGCTTTTAAAATATTATAGGTAACCTTGGCAGCCTTGGCAGGGCAGTAATTATGGCAGCCAAAGGCAGCTGTGAGTTTTGTGCTTGCGTAACCAAAGCGTGTTTGCACACTTGGCGCAAAACTTTAGATGCGCAAAATCATGCGCAGGAATGGAGAAAAAATATGAGTGAACAAAGAAGTCTTATTGTTGGATTTGACTTGTGTGAGCGTGATTCACAGATATGCTGTTATAATCCGAAAACCTTTGAGGCGGAATCCATTTGTATGACTTCTGATGAAACAAAATATTTGATACCTACCGTTCTGGGCGTAAAGGAAAAAACAAAAGAATGGGTTTATGGAGAGGAAGCGTTTTCCTTCAGTGAGGCAGGAACGGGCGTTTTAATCGAAGGATTATTATCAAAGGTGATTTATAACAAAGAGACCGAAATTTATGGCGTATCTTTTAAACCGGAAGCTTTACTGGAAAAGTATTTACGCAAGTGCCTCCAGCTTTTAAAAACTTATTATCCCACAAACAGTATTCTTAAATTAGTAGTAACGATAAAGGAATCCAGTGAGAGTTTGAAGGAAGGGATTTACCGTGTTCTTAATAATCTGGGCATCGGCAAGGACCGGGTCTGGATCCAGAGTCATTCCCAAAGTTACCAGTATTATGCCCTATATCAAAGTAAAGAGTTGTGGATGAATGATGTCGGCCTGTTTGATTTTGATGAACAGGGGTTAATTTACCAGCAGATTACCATTGACCGGAAAACACATCCCTTTCTTGTTGGCATTACGGAGAAAAATTTCCAGGATATAATGAGCTTCCAGGCACTGGAAGAAATTAAGGATGGAGATAAATTGGAATATCTATTCGGCAATCTTGCGAAAAAGGTATTGCACAAGCAGATTGTTTCTACTATTTATATTACCGGTAAAGGCTTTGAAGGCAGCTGGGCGGATGGGGTCTTAAAAGAGCTGTGTGTGGGAAGAAGAATTTTTAAAGGACAGAATCTTTATGTCAAAGGGGCTTGTTATGCGGCAAAAGAATTGACCGGAGAACATAAACTGGAGGATTTTTTGCTCCTTGGCAGCGAGATGATTACAAGTAACTTTTTTATTAACGGATATTTTGATACGAAGCCTGCCGAAGTTGTACTGGCAAAGGCAGCCACACCCTGGTATGAAGCAGAAGAAAAACTGGACCTGATCCTGGATGACATAAATGAAATTACTGTTTACCGGAAAGACCTCTTAAAACATGAGACCGTGTCCTATAGCCTGTCACTGGAGGGCTTGCCGAACCGACCGGTTAAAACCACAAGGGTTGAAGTACGGATTAAGTTTATGGATAAAAATACGGCAATTCTATCAGTGAAAGACAAAGGTTTTGGAGGGTTTTTCCCTTCCTCAAACCGGATCTGGGAGAAGGAGATCTCCTTTTGAGTTTTAGATTTACTGGACTAACGGGAGGTACCTGGGATATTTTAGATGCCTTTTAGGTTGAGAATATTTTCTGTCTGACCTATGTATGTTTTTGCTTGCCTTTCCCAAAGTTCGGACGGTCTGCGCAAAAACATACATAGGTCATCACGAAAATATACGGGAGGGTATTGGGGCATCTAAAATATCAAAAAAACAGGTTGTGAGTTTTGATTTTGAGTGATAGTTTGTGATATTAAAGTCGTTATGGATAATATGGACTTTAAATTTACTTTGACAATATAAGAGTAAAACTTAAAGATAATGTTAGTAATGAAGGAGATTAGAATTATATAATAAATTTGGAAACTAACTTCTTCGGGGAGGGTTTATGGCAGTTTATTATTGGTCTAGGAGGGTAGTATGGGAAAGTTGATTGTTTGCAATGGAAGGCAGGCGGAGAGACCGTTTTATTTTAAGCTGACCGATACGTATGTTTATTCCATGGAAGAATTGTGTTATTATTTGTATAATAACGTTGAGGTTATTAATGAGGAATTGTTTGATAATGCCCTGGTGAACTGGGTCCGGAAGGAGTTGGAGCTGGGGGACAGGGCGGAGGTTTTGTCTGAGTTATTGGAGCGCAAGGCCGGGCTAAAGGATTATGCCGTATGCATTTTGTGCAGTTCGGATTATTATTCGGAAGCAGAGATTAAGAGTCTTTTGCATATCATGGATGAGTTGGGGAATTTAACGCCCATTGATAAAAAGAAGAAAAAGGCCGATAACTATATTAAATACAGGCAGTTTACCGAAGCCGCAACGGAATACGAGAATATTTTAAACAGTCCGGAAGCGGCTGGTCTTAGTAATATCCAGTATGGTGACCTGATGCATAATCTGGCTGTCGCTCAGATTAATACCATTGGTTTAACTGCGGCAGCCGAAAGTTTTAAAGAGGCATATGAAAGAAATAAAAATCAGGAATCTTTAAGGCAGTATCTCCTTACTCTGATTATGAGCAGGCAGGAGGAGAGGTTGAAACAGGAAATTTCAAATTACGGGGTCAGCGGAGATTTTCTGGAACAGATTCGGAGTGAATTGCAAAGGCTTAATCAGGAAGCAGAAAATTCGGAAGATTATAAGGTTATCCGTAATCTTTTAGAATATAAGGATTCCGGCAGGATTGCTCCGTTTTATGAGATGACGGGAGATTTGATCAATCTATGGAAACAGGAATTCCGGAGGGAAAACTCATAAGCAGGAAAGGATTAGCATGGGCATTATAAGGAAACTATTTTCTGTAAGGAATAACAAAAAGAATGAAACACAGGCGATGCCGGAAGATTTACAGGCGAAACAGGAAGATACACAGGAAAAAGATATTTTTATAAATACCCTGGAAGAAGAGTCTGATAAAAGTCCGGAAGAAAAACCGGAATTAAAAAAGGTGAATTATAATTCTTCGGATGGCCAGGGAAATTTTATTATCGGTAATTGTGAACAGATTCTGGAGAGTTCCAAACAGTTAGAAGAATTAAAAGTAGAATACCAGGCAGTTACCTCTTATTTAAACGATATCCAGAAACTGGAGCGGATACCCTCGGATGAAAGAGAATTTTTAAATGATACGGCCAGGAAAATAATTACCTTTACCAGGGAAAAGGCAAATTACCAGAATAATTCCAGGAAGATAAGCGATGTCCAGTTTAAGCACATTTCCAGATATGAGGATGTAATGCCTTCCGAGTTAAAAAAGATGAAAAATAACGAGGCCTATCAGAATACCGTTAAAACCGACATGAAGTATTTGGAGGGAGAAAAAGGTGCCCTTACCTTTCAGAAAGAAGAGATATTGAACAGGCATACTTATTTAAAAAGGATTTCAGTCACCACCTGTGTACTGGTTATTATTTTATTCGGATTATTTATACTGATACAGAATTACACGAAAGCGGATATGCAGATTCCATTTCTGATGACGATAATTATGGCCCTGGTTTCGGCCCTGTATATATTTATCAATTCAGGTACCAACCGGAAAGACATGAAATTGACGGAATTGAAATTAAATAAGGCAATTGCCCTTTTAAATAAAGTCAAAATTAAATATATCAATAATACCAGCGAGTTGGATTATTCTTACCAGAAATATATGGTGAACAGTTATGCAGAACTCCAGTTTCTGTGGGAACAATATATAAAAGCCAGGGAAGAGGAAAGGAGTTATAACAAAAATACGGAACAGCTGGAATTTTATAATAGGGAACTGATAAAGGAACTCCGGAATTATGATCTGAAAGACCCGGGGGTCTGGGTATATCAGGCAGCGGCTATTATCGATAACAAAGAAATGGTTGAAGTCCGCCACCGGTTGAATATGCGGAGACAGAAACTGAGGGAACGGATTGATTACAACAATAAGTTAAAAGAAAACAGCATTGAGGAAGTCAAGAAGTTTATAGACCAAAGACCGGAAAATAAAGAAGAAGTTGTGGAAAAGCTTAAGAATTACGGGATATATTTATAGTTCCGGAAGTATTTCAGGTTAAAATTCAAAGATTGGAACTTCTGATTGTGAAACTCGGATGGACATGATATAATTTTCACATGAGCATCGTGTACAGGGTGGCAGCCTCCCATACTTGAAAAAAGAGGGAGGTGGTGCATATGGATACATACCAGACTTTAAGTATTATGTTTTTAGGCGGTACGTTCCTGATCGCATTACTGACCAACATAGTAGGCATAATAAGCGGTAATAAAAAATGCCTACCCTGTCAGCAAACGGGGTAGGCGCGTCCTTGTCAGGACGTAAGTAATCCTCTGGGAGCTTCCACCTTGTGGGCGTTGCTCTTTTATATATTAATTATATACCACTTCTAAAAAATAATCAAGTGCTAAGATTTATTCAACTATTTTACAAGTTTCAGGCGAACTCAAGCTAACAGAATCAGAGTTTTGAAATTCCACTGAAGACATCATTTACTATAGCATAAAAATACTGTAATACCAATTTATAATATAGTATTACAGTATTTTTATGCTAACTTAGCGACGTCGTTAAGTCAAGGGATTTTGAGCAAAATCAAAGTATTAAAAATATTAATAAGCGCTTCCCATTGTGTTATACAACTGTAACTTTTTACTTTCTTTTGGATATATTTATAGTCATACCAAAAACCACTTGACAGAAGCAGTTACATTTTTTATTATATTATAAGAATAAGTATATTACTTATAACTAGTTAGAGCCTTATTTTATAGTTAAGAATAAAATTTTTAATAGAATCAGATTAAATAAAATGCAATAAATTTAAAATTAAATCAGTGAAATGTAAAGATGGAGAGGATTAGATAAACTTGTCTTACCAGAGAGGATGACCCCCGGGCTGAAAGGTTGTCTTAAAGAGAATTTATTGAAGGTAGCTCCGGAACAGTATTTCTGAAGAAGAGTAAGAAATAACGGGCGGTCCCGTTACAGACTGATGGCCGGTTTAAGATAAACCCGGCCCTGAGGTGGCAAAGTTCAAGGCTTTGTCATAAATAAAGGTGGTACCACGGTTCTTCGTCCTTTCAGGCGGAGGACTTTTTTATGTTAAGGGAAAAATCTATGTACACTATTGTACAAAAGGCCCGACCGGCAGGAAGTACACACAGCAAAAGCCAGTCAAAGCGGATATTTGCATTCCGCTTTGCTGCGGCTCTTAAATTCATTGATAAAGGAGAAAATTCATGCAGAAAGAATTAGCAAAAACCTATGATCCCCAGGACATAGAAGGCAGATTATATGCAAAGTGGCTGAATAAGAAATATTTTCACGCCGAAGTTGATAAAAGAAAAAAACCGTTTACCATAGTGATACCGCCGCCGAATATTACGGGACAGTTGCATATGGGGCATGCCCTGGATAATACCATGCAGGATATACTGATCCGTTTTAAGAGGATGCAGGGTTATAATGCCTTATGGCAGCCGGGAACGGACCATGCCAGTATTGCAACGGAAGTAAAGATAATCGAGCAGTTAAAAAAGGAAGGCATCGATAAGGAAAGCTTGGGCAGGGAAGGGTTCTTGAAGCGGGCCTGGGAATGGAAAGAGGAATACGGCGGCAGGATTATCGGCCAGTTAAAGAAATTGGGTTCCTCCTGTGACTGGGACAGGGAGCGTTTTACCATGGACGAAGGGTGCTCTAAGGCAGTAACGGAGGTATTCATCCGTCTATATGAAAAAGGTTATATTTATAAAGGTTCCAGAATAATTAACTGGTGTCCGGTATGCTGTACCAGTATATCCGATGCGGAAGTGGAGCATGAGGAACAGGCAGGCCACTTCTGGCATATTAAATATCCGGTTGTCGGAAGCAATGAATTCGTTGAAGTGGCTACCACCAGGCCGGAAACCATGCTGGGGGATTCAGCCGTAGCCGTTCATCCGGAAGATGAACGATATAAACACCTGATCGGGAAATCGGTCCTGCTGCCTTTGGTCAATAAAGAAATTCCGATCATTGCGGATACGTACGTAGACAGGGAATTCGGTACCGGTGTTGTTAAAATCACACCGGCTCATGACCCCAATGACTTTGAGGTAGGCAAAAGGCACAACCTTCCGGAAATCAACGTTATGAACGATGATGCGACCATTAACAAAAACGGCGGCAAATATGCCGGTTTGGACCGCTATGAAGCGAGAAAATTAATGGTGGAGGAACTGAAAGTTTTGGGCTTATTGGTAAAAGTGGAAGATCATATCCACAATGTAGGCACCCATGACAGATGTAAGACAACCGTAGAACCCTTAATTAAACAGCAATGGTTCGTAAAAATGGACGAACTCATCAAACCTGCCGTTGAAGCAGTGAAAAATGGTGAAGTGCAGTTCGTACCGGAACGTTTTGATAAAATATACTTTAACTGGACGGATAATATCAGGGACTGGTGCATCTCCAGGCAGTTGTGGTGGGGACACCGGATTCCGGCTTATTACTGTGATAAATGCGGCGAAGCCGTGGTATCCAAAGAAGAGCCGGAAACATGCCCGAAATGCGGGCATACCCACTTAAAACAGGATGAAGATACCCTGGATACCTGGTTCAGTTCCGCTCTTTGGCCTTTTTCCACCCTGGGATGGCCGGAGGAAACGGAAGATTTAAAGTATTTCTATCCCACGGATGTACTGGTAACGGGCTATGACATTATATTCTTCTGGGTAATCCGAATGGTATTTTCCGGATTTGAATATACCGGTAAGGCACCTTTTAGTAAAGTTTTGATTCACGGTCTGGTGAGGGATTCCCAGGGACGGAAGATGAGCAAATCCCTTGGCAACGGCATTGACCCTCTGGAAATTATTGATAAATACGGTGCGGATGCCCTAAGACTGACATTGATCACCGGCAATGCTCCCGGTAATGACATGCGTTTTTACTGGGAAAGAGTAGAAGCCAGCAGGAATTTTGCCAATAAAGTATGGAATGCCTCCCGCTTCATCATAATGAATTTAGAGAAAGCCAGTACCGGGGATACCATAGACCCGAAAACCTTAACCGATGCGGATAAATGGATTTTATCCAAAGCTAATACCCTGGCCCGGGAGGTTACGGATAACATGGATAATTTTGAACTGGGTATCGCGGTACAGAAAATATATGATTTTGTATGGGAAGAATTCTGTGACTGGTATATTGAGATGGTAAAACCCAGATTATACAGTGAGACGGATGAAACCAAAGCCGGCGCAATATGGACGCTGAAGCAGGTACTTACCGTATCCTTAAAACTCCTGCATCCTTTTATGCCTTTTATTACGGAGGAAATCTACTGTACCTTGAAGGAAATGGAAGGAAAGAATGCGGAGGATGAATCCATTATGGTTTCGGAATGGCCGGTTTATAAGGAAATCCTGGCATACCAGGCGGAAGAGGAGGCAGTTGAAGTCATTAAAGCTGCCGTAAAGGGCATCCGTAACGTCCGCACCGATATGAACGTTCCACCAAGCAGGAAAGCTTCCGTTATTGTTGTATCCGAGAACGAAAAGATAAGGGCAATATTTGAAAACAGCAAAGTATTTTTTGCTACCTTGGGTTATGCGGCAGAAGTAACGATACAGTCGGATAAAGCGGGTATCCCGTCAGATTCCGTTGCGGCAGTTATTCCCGAAGCTTCCATTTATATGCCCTTTGCCGATCTGGTGGACGTGGAGAAAGAAATCGAGCGCCTTACGAAAGAAAAGGCAAGACTGGAAGGCGAACTTAAGCGTGTTCAGGGTATGTTAAGCAATGAGAAATTCGTAAGTAAAGCACCGGAAGCCAAGATAGCGGAAGAAAAGGAAAAATTAGAGAAGTATACCAATATGATGGCCCAGGTTACAGAACGTTTGTCTCAGCTTGGCAAATAAAGAAAGCAGACATAAGGAGGTGCCATACATGACCGAATGCCCCATTGTCCGCGGTGAGATAGAAACGGCGGAATGTACTGCGGTAACAAAGGAAGCGGTAAAAACGGGAAAAGAAAAACCCGTATTACACAGTAAATTCAGAAAAGTAGTTGGCTGGAAAGCAATTTGTAAGAGTTGTAAAAACCATAATAATTGGAAAAAATAGACCCCTGTGTCGAAGCGGATCGAACAATTTTTCTTGCATAAAAAAATAGTAATATTATAATAGAAGTAGGTATTATTGCAATAG
The DNA here is from genome assembly GCA_023391695.1 of Bacillota bacterium. Taxonomy (GTDB): domain Bacteria; phylum Bacillota; class Clostridia; order Lachnospirales; family Lachnospiraceae; genus Anaerocolumna. Next base: position 261,794 of record JAEWAK010000037.1, on the reverse strand, counting down.
AATGTATACTTTGCGGACATTCTATTGCATTCAGCCTCAGAATAGCAGGGTTGGGGTGATGAGCAGGCAGTAAAGCCGGCTTAGAATAACCGATTTGACTATATAATGTAAATATTCACTTGATTTTTATACTCAAAATAGTTATGATGTATATGTTCATATGAAATAATTCTGTAACAATACGGAAAAAACCAAATGGATTATCCTTAAAAGAAGTTAAGTTTAACCTCTTGATTTATACGTGCGCTAAGGCGCACAGATGGGAGTTGCTATGATTAATTTTGATGAAGAAATTGCTAAATTTCAGCCAAGCCTTGAGGTGGACCAGGCGGAAGATGTGATTAATAATAATGATTTATCGGATATTACGGATATAATTAAAACCATGCTTAAGGAGTTAAAGGATAAATAAATTGTGCAAAAGCGCATATGAGCTGGTTCATAGAACCGCAGTGACTTAAGCAGTTACGGTATATAGCAGTGGGAGCGGGTGCAATAAGGCAGCCGGAAGCAAGCGCAAAGCGGACTTGGAATTCCGGTTTGATACGTGAGAATAAACGGTTAGGTGGAGATGAATATGATTTGTCCGGTGTGTGGCAACACGGTAGCAGCAAAAAGGAATCGCTGTGAAAAATGCGGCGAGGATTTGACAATATACAGAAAGATGTACTTGTTATCAGGCAAGTATTACAACGAAGGTCTGGAAAAGGCGAAAGTCAGGGACTTATCCGGCGCTATATTGGTGTTAAAAAAGAGCCTGGAGCTAAATAAAAGGAATACCAATGCCAGAAATTTGCTGGGACTGATTTATTACGAGGTAGGTGAGATGGTTTCGGCCTTAAGTGAATGGGTTATCAGCAAGCATTTTCAGCCGGAAGATAACGATGCCGATGAATATATGGAAGCTCTCCAGTCGAATCCTACTAAACTGGATACCTTGAATCAAACCATAAAGAGATATAATTCAGCCTTAGCGTTAACCAAGCAGGGAAATGACGATCTGGCTGTCATACAGTTAAAAAAGGTTACGAACTTAAATCCTCATTTTGTAAAAGCTTTGCAATTACTGGCTCTCCTTTATATAAAAAATGGTGAGACGGACAAAGCGGTAAAGTACCTGGTCAAGGCAAGCAAGATAGATGTTTCCAATACGACGACCTTAAGATACCTCCATGAATTAGGTGAAATGTCAGCTGCTGTCAGGGAGGACGGCAAAATGGGTGATAAAGAGGCTATAAGGAAAAACCAGGAACCGGTATTATTTCCCCAATCCAGCTATAAAGAAGATAAACCGAATGTCTGGGTATTTGTCAATCTGATTTTAGGAATTGCTATTGGTATATTAGGGGTATTTTTCCTGATTGTACCGACTGTTGAGAATAACTATAAAAATAAGCTTAAAAACCAGGAAGTGGAATACAGTTCCGAACTGAATAAGAATTCCCAGAACCTGTCTTCCCTTCAAAAAGAGAATGAGGATTTGCAGCAGAAGGTGAAAGATCTGCAGGCGCAAATCGACGGATTTGAAGTAGTGGAATACGACGATACCATATATAATGAATTATTCAAATCCGCACAGCTTTATAGCCAGGAACTGATGACTAATCCGAATAAAGTGGATTATACCAAAGTTGCGGATGCCCTGGCAAAAGTGAAACCGGATAAGCTGGAAAAACAGGAAGCCAAAAATCTATATAACCAGATTAAAGAGGCTACCTTTGTAAAAGCTTCGGAAGATCTGTATGATGACGGACATGACCTGTATTCAGACAGGAAATATGATGAAGCCCTGGAGGTTTTAAATAAAGCTTATGAATACGACCCGGATAACGTAGATGCAGCCTATTTTATCGGCAGATCCTATCACCAGTTAAGCGATTACGAGAATGCGGCCAAGTATTATAATATAATAATAGATAAGTTTCCGGATACCGACCGTGCGGGCAAAGCGGCGGAATATCTGGCCGGTATAGGATAATTCGATACAGCAGATAAAATGACATTAAAAAGAAAGACAATTCTAGTGACTCTTCATTAGAGATGTCTTTTTTTATAGAAAGAGCAGTAAATATATGAGAAATTATGTAATAATATGTAAAAAATAAAATATGTGAGGTAAGGTTTGGTGTAAAATATGGACAAGCAGGAAAAGAAAACAAAGAATACTACTATCATGCAGCTGCGGGAGGGGGTGAAAGCGGACTTTGAAGTGGCAGGTAATTGCCTGATTATAAAGCTGTTGGAAGAATTAGATCATCACAACGCTATTTCCATACGGGAACAGTCGGATAAACTGATCTCCAGTAAGCATATAAAGGATATCGTTTTTGATTTTACCGGATCGGAATTTATGGACAGTTCAGGCATCGGAGTTATTATGGGACGTTATAAGAAGATAATATTTACGGGTGGAAAAGTAGCGGTTACAGGAGTCAACCATAGTGTAGATAGAATCTTCCGTTTATCCGGATTATATAAAATCATTCATAAATTTGAAACTATCGATGATGCGGTAAAAAAGTTTAATCAAAATTAAAATATTATTTGAACGCAAAAGGGCAGACGGGAAATCTGCAGGGAGGGCGTTCTGAGCAGGAGGATAAGTATGGATTATACTAACGAAATGTTATTGGAAATTGATAGTCAGTCAAGGAATGAAAGTTTTGCAAGAATGGTAGTTGCAGGATTTGTGGCACAATTGGATCCGACAATTGAAGAGATTGCGGACATTAAAACGGCTGTTTCAGAGGCAGTAACCAACGCTATTATCCATGGTTATAACAACGGTCCCGGAAAGGTACGGCTTTGCTGCAGAATCTGTAATCATGAAGTATTCATTGAAGTTGTGGATACCGGTAAAGGGATTGAAGACATTGAAAAGGCCATGGAACCCTTATATACTACCAGGCTGGAATTAGAGCGTTCCGGTATGGGATTTTCATTTATGGAAGCTTTTATGGATGATCTGGAAGTGGAGTCAAAACCGGGTGAAGGCACAACGGTTAAAATGAAAAAACTAATCCATTGATACATATTAACAGGATAATGTGCTCCTGAGGATCAGGTTTTCATAAAACATATCTTATGAAAACCATATCCTGATTTTATGTGACTATTCAGCCGCTGCGGTTTTAGTGAACCACAACTGATTAGGGCATACTGAATAGTTCGATTTATTATCACTAACCTGTCAGGGATGTCGCCGCCCCTTAGACGGGGTCTGACTTGCTTGTTTCAGCAAAAGGAAGATATTACTGAAGTGGCATAAAAACTACAAAACAGGTTAGAGCGAAGCAGCGATAAACGGATTGGGAATATCCGTTTTAACGAAGGGAGTGAAACAGTGGATACATTAGAACTGATTCGTCGGTCACAGCAGGGAGATAAAGAAGCAAGGGATAAGGTTATTACGGATAATATCGGTCTGGTATGGAGTATTGTCCGAAGGTTTATGTGTCGGGGACACGAGCCGGAAGATCTGTTTCAGATTGGAAGCATCGGCCTGATTAAGGCTATTGATAAATTTGATATGTCTTATGACGTAAAATTTTCAACTTATGCCGTGCCCATGATTATGGGTGAAATCAAACGTTTTTTAAGGGATGACGGTGTGATTAAGGTAAGCCGGTCCATGAAGGAAACAGCAGGGAAAATACGTGTTACCAGGGAAAAACTGAGCAATTTATATGGCAGGGAACCAACGCTGGAAGAGATCAGCGTAGAATTAAACCTTGCCAAAGAAGAAGTTGTTATGGCTCTGGAATCGGGAGCAGAAGTAGAATCCTTATATAAGACCATCTATCAGGGAGATGGCAACGCAATTTATTTAATTGATAAATTAGAACAAACCAATGATGAAAATGATAATATGATTGACAAGCTTGCATTAAGGGAGACAATAGCATCTTTAGATGAAAAAGATCAGGAATTAATCAGGCTTCGATACTTTATGAATAGAACCCAGACAGATATAGCAAAGGAATTAGGCATATCCCAGGTACAGGTTTCCCGCCTTGAAAAGAAAATTTTATTAAAAATGCGGGAAAAGATGATGTAAATATTCCCAGTATATTAATGCATAAGAAACAAATAATAAATAGCAGATAAATTAGAATTAGAAATGTATAGTAATGTTATAAGAATGAATAAGCAAAATTAAGAAAAGCATCCGTATAGTATATTATACTGATGCTTTTCTTATTTCATAGGAATTCCGTAATTATGCTTACTGCAGATGTAAGAAACAAAGAAACAATTATTTTACTGCCTTGCCGGGTAAATCGCCGGTAAGAAGGATAAAGAGGTGATAATTTATGCTATTTAAACGCAGGTTTTATATAGTGGCTATTGTTTTAGCGGTATTTTTTGCAACCGTAATGATTGCTTTTATCGCCAGGAAGGATAATACCGAGGACTTTAAAGGAACCCTTGTAAAAGGGTATAGTCAGGAGGCGTTTATCTGACATGGAAATAAATTCTTTATATATGAAAATAGACAAAAATAATCTGGTTAAAAATAAAACTGTTTACTTAAAGGACGTGGCAAAACTCTACAGCCTTGATCCCAAGCTGGTAAATGATTTATATAATCAGGTCATCTTTGAAATCCAGAATAATAAAAAAGCCAATTATATCTTTTCTATCCTTAAATTGATCGAAAGTATAAATAAATTATATCCGGATATTCAGATCGTCAATCTTGGCGAAACGGATTTTATTATCCATTATGATCCGCCGAAAAAAACAAATAAACTGTTTGAATATTTAAAAATTGTTTTCGTTTCTCTTATGGTATTTTTCGGTGCTGCCTTTACCATTATGACATTTAATGAAGATGCCAATGTAAAGGAGGTATTCTATATCGTTTATAAATTGATCATGGGAAATGAAAAAGACGGCGGATCCATACTGGAAATCTCTTATGCGGTGGGCCTGCCCCTGGGTATTATCCTTTTCTTCAATCATTTTTCCAAAGTAAAATTAGGAAACGACCCGACGCCGATGCAGGTTCAAATGCGCTTATATGAAGAAGATATCGACAAAACCTTAATTGAAAATGCCAACCGGGAGGGCAAAACCATTGATGTTTTATAGATATGTCTTTCTGGCTTTCATTGGATTAACCGGAGGTTTTGTCGTAGCAGCAGGTTTATTTGCTTTTATCACATTGATCGGTGTGCTGACAAGGCTGGCAGTCCGAACCAATACGGCAAACAGGGTCCTCCTGTACGAGGATATAGTGGTGTTAGGAGCCGGTATCGGCAATATAATAATGCTGTTTGAAATTAATATACCCTTTGGAACAATAGGAATGGTTTTATTCGGTTTATTTTCAGGAAGTTTTGTCGGCTGCCTTGCAGTTGCTTTGGAAGAGGTCCTGCAGGTATTTCCCGTATTGACTTATCGGATCAAATTAAAGGTAGGAATACCGATAATTGTTTTATGCCTGGCACTGGGGAAAGGAATCGGTGCTTTTTATCAGTTATTTATCAGTGATTATTAGGGTGTGTCTGAAACTCATCGCACCGTTTGAACGCCCCGCTTTGCGGTATGCTGCAACGCGATTTTGGGAATGTAGCAAAGCGAATTAAATAAAAAGGTAAGGAGTTGAATTAATATGCAGGATGATAAGAAAAAGGTAACAGCTTCGGATGTAGTGATTGAAAGTGACAAAAATGAAAAAGAACAGAAGTATAATAAATATGTTAAGGATATGACACCCAAACATAATACCTTTGCGAATATGTGCAAGGCTTTTCTGGTAGGAGGCATCATATGTACCATCGGGCAGGGCTTGACCAATCTGTATAAGTCCTGGGGAGCAGGTGAAGAGTTATCCGCGTCGTATACTTCATTAACGCTGGTATTTTTGGCAGTTATACTTACCGGTTTGAATATTTATCCTAAAATTGCAAAATTTGCAGGGGCAGGAAGTGTTGTGCCGATTACCGGATTTGCAAACTCCGTTGCCGCACCGGCAGTCGAATTTAAAAAAGAAGGCCAGGTATTTGGGATCGGCTGCAAGATTTTTACCATAGCAGGACCGGTTATCCTTTACGGAATATTTTCTTCCTGGATTCTGGGCTTGATTTATTATATTCTGATGAAATTCGGTGTGGTTTAGTACCGGGCAGGCATAAAAGACAGGCGGCGGATTCAGGTTATTTACGGATGATTCAGGATTCCTGAAGGTCCAGAAAAGAGGTTGAGATGGAAGAACAAGTTGATAAAATAAATAAAATGTCAGGCAAGCAGAGCATTCTGTTTTTAGATCCTCCTTATATACTTTCCGGTGCATCGGTTGCAGGCAAAAAGGAAGGGGAAGGTCCTCTTGGCAGTTTCTTTGACCAGGTTGAAGAAGATCCCATGTTTGGGGGAGAGAACTGGGAGGATGCGGAAAGCCGTTTAATGAAAAGGGCCGCGGAGCTTGCCATCCAAAAAGCAGGTCTTAAAAATGAAGATATCCGGTTTTTAATCGGTGGAGATCTATTGGGACAATTGATAGCTACCTCCTTTGGTATTATCGATCTGAATATCCCAATGTTTGGTATCTTCGGGGCCTGTTCCACTATGGGGGAAGCCATGGCACTGGGCGCTATCCTGGTAGACGGCGGGTATGCGAAAAAGGTCTTATCCCTGACTTCCAGCCATTTTGCAGGTGCGGAGAAACAGTTCCGGTTTCCGTTAGCATACGGAAACCAAAGACCGTTATCGGCATCCTGGACAGTAACCGGCAGCGGTGCGGTCGTAATAGGCAAAGACAAACCGGATGCAAAATCAGGACATAACGGTAAAGAGAGCGGAGATATAAGGATCAAAGGAATTACCGTTGGTAAAATTGTAGACTATGGCTTAAAGAATTCCATGAATATGGGGGCCTGTATGGCTCCGGCAGCCTGCAGTACCATTTCCCAGAATTTAAAGGACCTGAACGTGTTGCCAGATTATTATGATAAAATCATTACCGGTGATTTAGGCTATGTAGGCAAAGACATTCTGATTGACCTGTTAAAACAGGATGGTTTTGACATAAGCGGCAATCACATGGACTGCGGTATTGAGATTTTTGATAAGGAAACCCAGGATACCCATTCCGGAGGCAGCGGATGCGGATGCAGTGCAATCACATTGACAGGATATATATTTCAAAAATTACGCCGCCATGAATGGACAAGGGTTTTATTTGTACCAACCGGGGCATTGCTTTCAACCGTCAGTTATAATGAAGGAAATTCTGTTCCGGGAATTGCCCACGGAGTTATTCTAGAGGTCAATTAGGCGCTACAGTTCAGCCGTAAGGCTGAAGTTTTTTGTAACAATTAGGCTGTTATTAACTTCTGTGTAATATAGCCGGATAGGAGAAATATATGGATTATGTAAAAGCATTTTTGATAGGTGGTGCAATCTGTGCGGTAGTACAGATATTTATGGATAACACCAAGCTTATGCCGGGAAGGATCATGGTCATACTTGTATGTCTGGGAGCCGCATTGGGAGCAGTCGGTATCTATGAACCGTTTACAAAATGGGCGGGAGCAGGAGCCAGTGTTCCTCTAAGCGGTTTTGGAAATTTATTGTTTAAAGGGATCAAAAAAGCAGTAACGGAAGAAGGCTTCATCGGACTATTCAAAGGAGGATTTACGTCTTCGGCAGTGGGAATATCGGCAGCATTGATTTTTAGTTATATTGCTTCCTGGATATTCAAACCGAAACTGAAGGAATAAACCCGGATTTGTATATTTCAAGCTTGTTATATGCCTTAACTTTAATTTTTTATTTGTTTCAGTTCAAGAAAATACACTTATTTCGAAGGGTGCTTGAATTTAGTATGAATGGAAATGCAAGATATAATATGTGATAAAATTAAGAATTTTCTTATTTTAACTTAATGTTATAAGACATATAACCGCTTTTAATATAGATGAAACACCTAAGAAAAGCCGGTTCTAAAACTTTAAGTCAGTCAAAGCAAAATACAGATATCCGCTTTGACCGGCTTATGGTTTTGGAACCGGCTTTTCTTTTATTTATTGTCCGTAGTCATAATAGAATTCTAAGTCCGTATCATCAATTGTATTGGCCGAGCCATTGCCCGTACCGTTATTCGTACCATTGTTACCATTGCCGTTGTTTGTTCCGCCGTTGAATACCGGCGGTGTCGGGACTAAACCGCTGCCAATGCCGTTACCGTTATTTCCGTTATAAGGAGGAGGTGTTACCGCCGTTTTGGAATTGTGTTTGGTACAGGTCTCGGTTGGTAAGATATAAGGTGTATCTTTGGTAGGGCTCTTTTCTTCTTTAATCAGATAGACTGCTTCTTCCAAAGAGGATTCCGGACAATATTCATTGGCAATTTGTTTGGAATCTTTACATATCGTAACTTTAACGTGGATATCGCACTTTTCTTTCGGTTCGGTGCCTTTTGCAAAGTATTCGGTCCGGACGGTAGAACCGCCGATGTACTTGTTACATAAACCGTCTACAGCCAGTTTGCCGCTCTTTGTACAAATATCCGCAGTCACAATGGAATCCGGCTTTTTAAAAGATACCGATTCCAGGTCATATTCCTTGTGGATACGCTGCATGATATCACGCCAGATGGTTTTCTGGTAGCTTTTATTCGTCTGTCTTTTATTATTATCAAAACCGGACCATATGGTCGCCGTATAATAAGGTGTAAATCCTGCGAACCAAAGATCGTTATCATCGGAAGTAGTACCGGTTTTACCGGCAATGGGCATATTGATTTCATTGAAATTAACGGATGCTCCGGTACCCTTTTTTACTACGTCTTCCATTGCACTGGTCAAAAGGTAGGCAGTGGATTCCTTCATTACCTTGCTTTTCTTTGATTTATTTTTTAACAATACCTTATTGTCATGATCCAGAATTTTTGTATAAAAAATTGGTTTTGTATAAACACCGTCATTTGCAATAGCTGCATAGGCCGCTGTTAATTCAAGATTCGTAACACCGTCGGTAATGCCGCCGAGGGCCATGGATAAGTTTATATCCGAATAAACCTTGCCCGTATCCGAAGTTCTGCTGTCGACCAGTGTGGTAAAACCTAATTTGGTCAGGTAATCGAAACCGACCTGCGGTGTTACCTGGGCTAAGGTTTTAACGGTTACGATATTCATGGAGTTGGTAATTGCCTGTCTTAAGGTAGTTAAACCTTCATAGGTTTCCCCGTTCCAGTTGTTGACATATTTGTTGGAATCCGGATATTTAAAAGGGGCGTCATCGATGACCGAAGCTAACGTCATACCTGCAGAGTCCAGGGCGGGCAGATAAGTGGATAATACCTTGAAGGTAGATCCGGGCTGCCTCCAGGTATTGGTGGCCCGGTTTAAGGTCCTGTTACCGGTTTTTTCACCCCTGCCGCCTACCAGCGCCACGACTTGTCCTGTGGATTGGTCCATAATAACCATGGAAGACTGGGGCTGTATAATCAGGCTTGTATTTTCGGCAAGTACGGTATCACCATCCTCCACCATGGCAGCTTTGAATTCTTCTACCCGTTTCAGGGCATCTTTTTTATTGGTAAAATAAGTAGAAAAGGAAGAATCCGTTTTAAAGTAATCTACCAGGTCGTTGATGTGATAATGTATGGTCTCCCCGTCTTTTTTCTCAATGGATAAGGCATAAGTTAATTCCCAGAAAGAATCTTTGCCAATTTCCGGGAAATAGTCTTCATTGGAATACACGTCATCCACAATACCCTGTATTTTGGAATCTAAGGTAGTATATATACTTAAACCGCCGCTGTATAAGGCATTGCTGGCCTGGGTGTAGGTATAGCCTTTTTCCTGCTGTAAATCTTCTATTACCTGTTCGATTAACTCATCCACGAAATAACTGTAATAGGAAGTAGTGCCCTGTTCTTCATTTACCGATTGGATTTTGGAATATACGTCATCATTCACCGCTTCCTGGTATTCTGCCTCCGTACATAATCCCTGGGTCTTCATATTTTCAAGGACCTGTGCCCGTCTTTTGGCATTGTTATCCGGGTGGACAATGGGATTCATATTGGTCGGGGACTGTGCAATGGCAGCAATGGCAGCTGCTTCCGACAGATTCAGTTCACCTACGTCCTTATTAAAGTAACGTTTTGAGGCGGTCTGTACGCCATAGGTTCCGGCGCCAAGGTTTATATTGTTAAGATAATATTCCAGTATGGAGTTTTTATCCAGACGCTCCTCAAGCTGGATGGCCAAATACCATTCCTGTACTTTTCTGATCATTCGGTCGGTAAAATTATTTTCTGCGCCGCCGTCAAATACCTGGTTTTTGATCAGCTGCTGTGTAATGGTACTGGCACCTTCATCAAAATCTCCCTGGCTCAGTCCGGAAAAAAAAGCACGGAAGATACCTCTTATATCAATCCCGTCGTGTTTATAAAACCTTTCATCTTCAATACTGATAACACAGTCCTGAAGGACTTTCGGTATTTCATCTATGGTAACATATACGCGGTTGGCTTCTGCACCGGCCAGGGATTCTATTATATTTCCGTCTTTGTCATATATATTGGTGGTATAACCGGTCGGAACAACATTAATCTGATCAATGCTGGGTGCACTGTCAGCCAGGCCTCTTAAAACGCCGAAGCCTGCAAATGAACCGATAATTGCCACAAACACAATTCCTATCAAGAATACTCTGAAAAAAGCTACCCAGGCTTTCGAGGCAACTTTTCTTGAAGTAGATTTTATCTGTTGTTGTTTTTTCGCAGTTCCTTTTTTGCTAAAGTCCATAATAAACCTCCTTTATCCTGTTATTATACCAAATTGTTACTGCAAAATAAAGAAATATTTAATTAGACAGTATTCTGGGAGTAATTGCATAATTATTTATCGGACAGGCAACAAAATGTTGCTCAATAAAAATGTAGGTAATTGTCATAATATTCACATTTGCGAAGATTATAATAGGAAAATTTAGGCTATTTTTTACATATCGTGAGAAAAATAGGCTGACTGTCGAATGCTGGCGTTTTATGCGAGCCTTTATACTTTTAATCGTATTCTAACAAATATATAATGTAATTAGATTTAAACCTACTGTAAGAAAAAATGCTTTAAAAATATTACTGGATGGATTTATAGGGAGGGGCAATGAGAAAACTTTATTTAGAGGGTACAAAGATAATGGTAATGGAAGATAATAAAGAGGTACAATTGGATTATTATCTGGTGGAGGACTTCAAAGAACGTGGACAAGATATCAGTTTATATGGAATTAAAATAGTTAAGCATTTGGAAAACTGTCTGGAAACAGAATATACTGATCCTATTTCTTACTCAAGGGATATTGTTAAGGATATGGTACATAAATTATGGTATAACGGGGTAACCTTGGTATCAATGCTGGAAATAGTAGATGATTTGGTTAGTGAGTATATTTAACTGTAAATATTAAAGCATTCTGATTACATTGTAGGTTTAGAAAATGGAAAATAGGCTTTGAAAAAGAAGTCTCTTAAGGTAAAATTTAAGAGACTTCTTATTTTTCTGCGGTCCAGGCTTTTAGCTGTCAAACAGTTCGACTTTTCCGTTTATGCTGGCAAAGTATAGTCCGCTTTCTTTCGAAATCTGTGCCTTTCCGTTGGTGGCCTCCGTGGCCTTCTTTTTAAATACGTCATACAGACCGTCCGGCACGATAAGAGTCAGGGTCACGATATCGGTGTAATCGCTGTTAAGGATTGTAATACCGGACTGGGAGGTTATATACTGAATCTTGCCGATTCCATTGTAATCGGTAATGACATGTACTTTATGTCCGTGTATTTTTTCGATGAGGATGCTCTGCTTTAAACCTTCTCTGGCAGCGCTTTGGTAGGCCCGGACCAGTCCCCCGGTCCCAAGCAGTGTACCGCCGAAATACCTGGTGACGACAACAACGGCATTATGGATTTCTTCACCCAGCAGCACATCAAGGATGGGCCTTCCCGCTGTTTTAGACGGTTCACCGTCATCGCTGCATCGCTGGATTTCGTCCTTATAGCCGATTACATAGGCAGAACAGTTATGGCTGGCATCCCAGTACTTTTTACGGAGCTGTTCAATAAATTCCAGTGCGGCTTCTTCCGATGAGACAGGAGCAACGGTTGCTATGAATCTGGATTTTTTTTCAGTTATTTCACCGGTACCGCCGGAATAGACGGTACGAACGGATTGCGTCATAGGGCCATCTCCTATTTAAATTGATTTAAGGCCGGATCGTATTCATATTGAATGGATTCCAGCTTCTTTTTAACTTCGATTTCATCTATATTTAAATTCCGGCATAATTCTGTTAAATCTTTATAATAATCCCTTAACTGGGTGTTGATATAGCTTAGTAAAATAACGGGATCCTGTGGAATTGACATAAAAACTCCCATCTGTGGCGCATTGGCGCACGTACAAGTCAGGATGAAACATAACCTCCTGATACCTTAGTGATTTCTTTATTTTATCATAGTTTCGGTATAAATCAAGAGTATTCTGAAAGAGATCTGCGCTAAATCCGGGAAATTTCTCTGCCTGGTATCATTTACTTTCTCTGTTTTGTCCTGTCAGGATATGAAACAACCGTTGACTGAATTTGTTTTTTTCTATACAATGTAGGAAGTGCTTTTGTTGCGGGAATAAGCAACAAGATATGGTTCGGTTCGTAATGTTTATGTCTGCGTAATCCGTCTTATAAATTTAAGATTCCGGAAGTCATGTACAGGTATGGGTAAAGAGTAAAAGAAAAGTACTTTCACAAGAGTAAAAGTAAAATACTTTTACTCTGAAAGAATCCGGGATGCGGCTTCTTTCAGCAAATTAGTGCCGCCGTGGGCGGCGGAATGGGGGAAAATATGGATTTGTTTGAATATATGAGAAATAACAATCTGGAGAAAGATTCTCCGCTGGCATCCAGATTACGCCCGAAAACCCTGGACGAAGTGGTAGGGCAAAGCCATATCATCGGTAAGGATAAACTGTTATACCGGGCAATAAAAGCGGATAAAATCAGTTCGATTATATTTTTTGGCCCTCCGGGAACCGGTAAAACCACTCTGGCAAAAGTGATCGCCGGAACCACCAGTGCCGAATTTAAACAGATAAATGCCACTTCGGCCGGCAAAAAAGATATGGAAGAGGTCATAGCCCAGGCTAAAAATAATGCCGGCATGTACGGGAAGAAAACCATATTGTTCATTGATGAAATTCACCGGTTTAATAAAGGCCAGCAGGATTATCTCTTACCTTTTGTGGAAGACGGAACCATTATTCTTATTGGGGCCACCACGGAAAACCCGTATTTTGAAGTAAATGGCGCTTTATTATCCCGGTCAATCATATTTGAATTAAAATCCCTGGAAAAAGAAGATATCAAAAAATTATTAACCCGTGCCGTGTATGATGAAGAAAGGGGAATGGGAGGTTACCATGCCGTAATTGATGAAGACGCCCTGGATTTCCTTTCGGACATATCAAACGGCGATGCCAGGGCAGCATTAAATGCCATCGAATTAGGGATTTTAACCACGGAACGGTCGGAAGACGGCAAGATACACATTACCCTGCCGGTAGCCAGTGAATGTATCCAGAAAAGGGTAGTCCGTTATGACAAAACCGGAGATAACCATTATGATACCATATCGGCTTTTATTAAAAGTATGAGAGGGTCCGATCCGGATGCTGCCATATATTATCTGGCCAGAATGTTATATGCCGGTGAAAGCATTACCTTTATTGCAAGAAGGATTATGATATGTGCTTCGGAAGATGTATCCAATGCAGACCCGGGTGCACTGACAGTTGCGGTGTCTGCCGCCCAGGCAGTCGAGCGTATCGGTATGCCGGAGGCGCAGATTATATTGGCTCAGGCGGCGGCTTATGTAGCCTGTGCACCGAAAAGCAATTCCGCCGTCACGGCCATCGGATTGGCCATGGAGGCAGTTCGGAATGAGAAAACGGCAGCCATACCTTCCCATCTTATGGATGCCCATTATAAGGGGGCTGCCAAATTAGGGCATGGACTTGGATATAAATATGCCCATGATTATAAAAACCATTATGTAAAGCAGCAATATCTGCCCGAGGAATTAAAAGACAGGGTTTTTTACAGACTTTCGGAACAGGGGTATGAAAAGGTGCTAAAAGAGCATTTGGAAAAAATAAAAAAAGAAGCGGAATAATAAATTTGTTGCAGTTCAGCTTTAAGGCTGAACTGCAACAAATTATGCACAGAAAACACCTTGCGGTACCCATGGCTGGGCTGTAACAATTCTGATCCCTGTCATTCTTTATGGATTTTATCCTGTGACTCTTTTTTTAACAGCCGGTACACTAATATATAGGCATAGATCATAATGGGAATTATAACGGTAGAATATAAACTGGCTTGAAATAAGGCATGTGAGTTAGGCGAAGAAGTAAGGGCAGCATATAAAGTCAATCCATACAGGGAAACTAAAAAAATAACAACGATTATCGCCAATATGCGTTTCACTTTTTTCATACATACTCCTTTCGTAATGTTTAGGCATGGTTACATAAAACATGCCGCGAAATGTGACTGAATAGTCAACAGACAAGTTTATTATAGCGGATAAATGGATTTTAAGCAATACAATTGACGGCTGTACGCGCGGAATTATACGTAATGCATAATTTCCATCGATAAAAGACATCCTGGAGCTGTATTGATCTGGTAAGTGCAAGTATCGCACAGCTGAAGAAACGCTATGGATTTATTTATGTGGACAGGCATGATGACGGAAGCGGTACTTTGGCGTGTTACAAGAAAAAATTTTTAGAATTTTGGTTTAATGGTTAATTTGAAAGTCCTTGAAATGGTTATTTAAATCATTGATTATACCTTGACTTTCTTCCGGTATAATGTTAGAATTAGAAAAAATTTAAAGGCTTTGACAGGGAATAGTATATGTTAGCTGGATTTTCAGAGAGAAGATGGCTGGTGCGAATCTTCAGTACAATAACATAGAAGGCGCCTTTGAGCTGTGGTTTGAAAGGAGAGATTCCAAGTAGATGCCAACGGAAGATTCCACCGTTATCCGAGGAAGCGGCATAAAATTAGTAATGTGCCGTA
Source organism: Bacillota bacterium (assembly GCA_023391695.1). Classification (GTDB taxonomy): domain Bacteria; phylum Bacillota; class Clostridia; order Lachnospirales; family Lachnospiraceae; genus Anaerocolumna. Next base: position 246,704 of record JAEWAK010000037.1, on the reverse strand, counting down.
TATGAGTGCAGGTTATCCTGAATTTAGGTGGTACCGCGGACTATAAAACAGACTTTTCTTAAGGAAACGTCTTTTGAGCATATAAGTTCGCCCTAAGCGATTTGTTTAGGGCGGATTTTTTTATGCGGAAAATTGTGTTTCCCGCACAAAAAAGCCCGATCGGCAGGAGGCACACTCACGCTTAGAGAATTATGCCGGCCCTGTTAGACTCGCTCGGCACGAGCGTCGCGTTGTTCTTTAAGGAGTGAGAGTCTGTATTAGCCCACAAGGAATTAGGCCGGCATTGCCGGACGCACCAGGGGAGTTTCGCAAGTGGAACTCTTACTGATTCATAAATAATTATAATTGACGGAGGTATACTATGAAAAAGTTATCAATGGAAGAATTTGCAGCATTTTGTAATCAGTACGGTTTTATTTTCCAGGGCAGCGAAATATACGGAGGCCTGGCAAATACCTGGGATTACGGCCCCCTGGGTACGAGACTGAAAAATAATCTTAAAGATGCCTGGCGATATTATTTCATCCAAAAAAGAGACAACAGTTATGAGATTGATTCGGATATATTAATGAATCCCACGGTATGGGAAGCCAGCGGGCATTTATCCAGTTTTACGGACCCTTTATTGGACTGTAAGGAATGTAAAACCAGGCACCGGGCGGATAACCTGATCAGTGATTTTGATTCAGCCGTTAATGCGGATGCCATGACGCAGGAAGAAATGTTTATGTATATCCAGGAACACAAAGTACCCTGTCCCAAGTGCGGGAAATACAATTTTACGGATATCCGCCAGTTTAACCTGATGTTTGCAACAAAGAGGGGTGTAACCCAGGAAAATACCAATCTCATTTACCTGCGGCCGGAAAATGCCCAGGGGGAATATGTTAATTTCTTAAATGTCCTGCGTACCATGAGGACAAAACTGCCCTTTAGCATAGGTCAGATCGGGAAAGCTTTCCGGAATGAAATAACTCCCGGTAATTTTACTTTCCGGACCATAGAATTTGAACAGATGGAATTTCAGACCTTTTGTAAAAAGGGAAGTGATGAGGAATTATACGAGTATTTTAAAACCTATGGCATATCCTTTTTCGAGTTTTTAGGCCTGCCCAATGAACATTTAAGATACCATGACCATGAAAAACTGGCCCACTATGCGAAAGCGGCCTGTGATATCGAGTATTTATTTCCGTTTGGATGGGGAGAAATCAACGGCACCCATAACAGGACGGATTTTGATTTAAAGAGGCATCAGGAGTATTCGGGTAAGAGCATGGAATATTATGAGGAACAGTCCGGGGAAAAATATATTCCGTATATTGTGGAATCCACCTATGGCCTGGACCGGATTTTCTTAGCGGTTATGTTTGAAGCCCTGGAGGAAGAAGAACTGGAGGGCGGTGAAACCAGGCAGGTTTTAAAGATACATCCCATGCTGGCACCAATCAAAGTTAACGTATTGCCTTTGATCAAAAAGCGTCATGGTGAAAAAGCCCTGGAACTATACAATAACCTGAAAAAACACTTTATGGTATCCTACGATGATTCCGGCAATATTGGAAAGCGTTACCGCAGGGGGGATGTAATCGGAACACCTTTTTCCATTACCGTGGACGAGGATACGTTAAAACATGGTACGGTTACCTTGCGGGACAGGGATTCCATGAAACAGATTACGGTGAATATCAAGGAACTGACGGAACACATTGAAAAGTCATTGAGATTTGAAACCTGAAGGAATAATCTTGAGAAGCGTATATGACATCAGGTAAGGGTACCGGAAACGGCTCCGGTAGCAAAGGACAGAGTTTTTTAACATAATTTTTATAAGGATTTTAATCGAATTGTTCCATCTTCCATTTAAGAAACAGAAGGGATTAACCGATAATATAATTATGTTGCTTTTCAAACTTCTGATAAAAGGTGGTGCTTTTTACCGCCGTGCATCCGACTATGGGAACATGCTTCATGTTCCTGTATAATACAAAAATCTGGAATGGGAGTTAATGTAAATTATGAAGATATATAAGAAAAAGAATAAGGGCAGGTTACCTGGAATTATATTATGCATGATATTAATTATGTCATCCGTACCCCAGAAAATAATTGCAGCCTCCGTACAAAATAATGAGGGGAAAACCTTAACCGTGACGTTTCATGCAAGAGGCGGCACGCTAAATACAAGTTCCAAAACCGTCACCTTAGGAAGTACCTATGGTACACTGCCGGCTGTGACCCGGGATAATTATAATTTTAACGGTTGGTATACCTATGCCTACGGAGGGGTCAAAATTACGAAAGACAGTACGGTAAAAATCCCGGGCCCCCATACTTTATATGCCCACTGGACCGGCAAAGAATTTAAGATAACCCTGGATGCCAACGGGGGTAAAGTAAGCAAAGAGGCCGTAACCGTTTATTATGGAACCAAATATAAAAACCAGCTGCCTGATCCGACAAGGGAAAACTATGTATTTGACGGCTGGTATACCGCTGCAAAAGGCGGGGATAAAGTCACTTCCGGAAGTGTATACGATTCTTCTTCCATAAAGAAATTGTATGCCCATTGGACCGAAAAAAAGCTTAAGATCACCTACGTTGCTTACAACGGGGAATCCTATGAAAAAGAAGTAACCTGCGGCAAAAAATACGGCAAACTGCCCGTTCCGAAAAAGGAAGGCTATACCTTTGGAGGCTGGTATACCTGGAATGATTTCACGGCTCCGGAGGCAGAACCGGTAACAGAAAACAGTACGGTAACCGAATCCGACCCATTGAAATTATTTGCCCGCTGGTATTGAAGATACAAGGGCAAACGGCAATGGGTTATTTCTATGGGTGTAGAATACTGGCCGTTAAAACTTTCCCCAGCCTGGACCATATAAAAAATTCATAACAAAATATTATTTTTTGATATAAATATCACAAAATCGAATTATAGTGAATATAGTAAATTTATAGAACAGAAAGTATATGCAATTATAGAGTGAATCAATTTAGGGCTTCCGATAACTGCTCTTTGTAACTGCTTTGTGCCCGAAATCTTTTGCAGAAATGGGGGAAAATGAATGCTATGTCACGAATTTATCCAAAGGAATTAATTGTAGATTCAAACCTGGGCAGGATAAAAGCGGATTCGGACGGAGCACCAATCTCCGGTGTCAGGCTGGATCCTTTAAAAGCTTATGATAAAATACGGGAATTATTACAGAAATTCATTAACGATGACGATAGTGCGGCATGGACAGAAATACGGGAAAAAATTGATTATTTATTTACCAAAATAGAGCAGGTCTTAACGGCGTTGGATCTGGAGACGGACTTTGGCAAGGAATTACTGCGCAGGATAGAGGAGGGGAAGAAACTGCTGTTAAAACCGGATTTATCAAACCCGGATGCAATTGATGACGTGACACATGGAGAAGGGGAAGGGGCTGATTATTGTACCCAATGGCCTTTCGTAGCTGCCGTTATGAGGTGGTTCCACGATAATCTGCAGATAAAATATTCTCAAATGGCTATAGGCGATGCTTCTCCCTATATTATTAATTTATCCTCCCGGTACAGCAAGATCTCAGGGAAAAATATCACCACGGAAGCAGTTATGGAAGGCAGGAGCGAAGATTTTTACGGCGGCTGGGGTTTTTATTTTGTGCGGAAGTATTTAGCAGACTGCAATTTGGCCGACCAAAACGACGACCCTATGAAAGGTTATGGGGAAAGTACGGAAGGTATCTTCATTCCGCCCGGAAGAACAGAGGACAGACTGATGGTATATGATTTAAACAAGGTACAGGATGACATCACGAAAGGAAGAACCATAGCAGTGCCGGGAGGATCAAACTTTCAGGAAATAACGGTTCATAAAGCAGTTGTAGGAGGCGATCCCCAGGATGAAAATGACTTAAAAGATTATCCCGGCTGTGTCCTCGTTAATCTCCCCAGGTTAAAAATGCATCCACAGGACCTCATTACGAATGCAATCGATAACCTCGGCATTGGTTTATATCCTACCCTGTGTGCCGACGGAACGGACAAATTGGATACTGGCTGGAAATATGCTTATCCCTCTGGTAAAAATCCGAGTCGGAAGGCAAAATTACCCTACTCACCCTGGGTTATCCAGATGGATGACAAAACCTGCCTGCCGGTCAGGGGTGAAAACGGGAAATTGATCATAACAAAAACAAAGGGGCTGTCCGGGACCCAGACGGATATAATCAGCGCGGTTCAAAATCAGGATGTATTTATGCTCCACGTAACGGATGCCATCAATGTATTGAATATGAGCCGGGAAACCGGAAACAGGGCAGCTTTAATACCGGAGGGGTTTGCCTGGTCATCCCTGGACTGTGTGGCTTTGGACCTCTTATGCTCCAGGTATTGCTTTAAAACCGTTCCCATGCTCAGGGCTTTAAAACTTATGAAAGAAAACAACTGGCCTACCGAGTTCGTTCGCCACGTACCGGTCGCTTATATTAACGGAAAAAATATATCGACGGTTTTAGGGCTGGATTCTCCCTTATTCTTATACGGCCTGTACCGTTTTGCCGAGGAAAGAGGGATCGGTAAACAGGATTACTATGTCGTAGGTGAAGATACCCTGACAGAAATGCCGTTAGCTTCCTTAAAAGGCCATTTGGGCAGGATTGATACGGTCAGATTCTTTGAACTAATGACTCAGACCATGTATTATAACCCCGGTACCATCCTTCATGATTTACAGAAAACCATAATCAGTTTTGCCAAAGCCTGTGATGCTCTGACCGGTTCCACCCTTTTTAAGGATATCATGGAATATTTTGATGAAAATGATGACGGTATCATTGACTTTGATGAAAAAGGCCAGGGATATGAAACGGCACAGCTTTGTCTATCGTCATATATTTCCGGCATCCGGCTGAATTCTTCCTATGGTGACCTGAAAGGTAAATTCCTGGGTAAAGTCTATCCGGTCCGTTACGGTGACAGTAATAAGAATTCTCAGAGGTATGATTTTATGAAGGGGGAAGTACTTGTAGCAAATCTGGCAGCAGCCTACAAAATGTCTCTGTTACCCGATCCCGTCCCGGACCTTTTCATCCCGGAAATGACTTACGGCAGAGGTAATTGGCCCAGCTGGCAGACTGTCCTGCAGGTTCAAACCCTGGAAACAATCTATGGAGCCCGGTTAAGGAAAGATATCACCCTTGAATCGCTATATGGAATTGCTTTCCAATATGCGGATAAAGTTTATAATAGTGGAGAGTATACCGGAAGTATTGATCAAAGTATAAGTACTACGGATTCCATCAGGAATTATATCGAGGCTGTTCGTAACGGGGAAGCATTGTTAAACTTTACGCTATATGTACCAAGGGGACTTGGTACTCTGGAAGGAGAAAAAATACCAAATGCAGAGGAAACAGACGATCCGGAGAAGCTTTATACGGTTCAATATAAGGATATCTGGTGAATAATATACAGTAAGGAAAATGAGTGCTATAAGGGCTGTCTGATGCAGCCCTTTTTGGCTTCGAGGAAAATTGCGTCCTATTGCACTAAAAGCCGGCCGGATGCACATGACGCGTCAGTAGAATATTGTCACTGAGGTGACTGCGCGCCAGTGCTAGAGCCTGGCAAGCCAGACTCTTTGTTGCAGGCCTGTAACTTAGAAATCACCTTGTAGTTAAACCAGGATAGACAAAATATATAAAACGGAGTAAACTACAGTTAGAAATAAAAAAAATGGAGGGAAAAAATGAAGCAAAACATACCCCAAAATTACAGGGCCGGGGATTCTGACCAGATTACCCGCGAATACTTTGATTCCCTGTTAATTGAAATGCGGCATATCGACGCCGTAAAACCGTCTGCTTCCTTTGAGCTGTACGGTGAATTCTTTTCTGCACCGATCATGACGGCAGCGTTATCCCATCTTGACGGTTGCCGCCCTGGCGGGATGGTGGAACTTGCAAAAGGTGCATATGCTGCCAATGCGGTGATGTGGTCCGGTATGGGGGATGAAGCTGAACTGGAAGCCATAACGGCTACAGGTGCCAGGACGATAAAAATCATAAAGCCGTATGCGGATCACGACCTTATTTTCAGGAAAATCGAACACGCACAAAGCTGCGGGGCATTGGCCGTAGGTATGGATATTGACCATGCATTTAACGGCAGAGGGCAATATGATTCGGTTAAAGATCTTAAAATGTCCCCCAAAACTCTGGAGGAAATCAAAAGTTTTATCAAAGCCGCGAAATTACCTTTTATCATAAAAGGAGTACTTAGCGAGCAGGATACTTATAAGTGCATTGAAGCAGGTGCAAAGGGTATTGTGGTTTCCCATCATCACGGTATTATGGATTTTGCCGTACCTCCGCTGATGATACTGCCTAAAATTGCCAAAGTTGTGGATCACAGCATACCGATTTTTGCAGACTGTGTTGTTTCAAGCGGAATCGATGCATTTAAGGCGCTGGCGCTTGGTGCATCTGCGGTTTCCACAGGCCGTGCACTTATGACGCCGCTTAGGGAAGACGGAGCAGAGGGCGTAAAGAAGAAGCTTGAAGATATGACCGGGGAACTTTTGGGTGTAATGGCACGTACCTGTTCACCCGATATTATGCATATTGATGCCAGTGTGATCTGGAAGAAGTAATATATAAGTAATACAGCGGTATCATGATCTAAATACAATATTGGTAATTACAGAATTTATATTTCGTTTTATAGATAATAAAATGATTTTATAGAAATAAAGCAATCCGATACTTTACAGGAAAGATATGAACTGCTATAATATAGGTAACAGGAAGCATAAGTTAAAAACTTATGCTTGCCCTAGGGTTAATAAAAAAATGATTATCCTAAGCCTTTGGACAGTTGAGGATAATCATTTTTTATTGTGCATTTTTATTAATGCTACAATAAATGTGAGTAATACTATGATGAACATACCGAAACTTATCATAAGAGATAAGGCATCTGAAATTGTTATCATAAGGCTCACTTCCTTCCTATGTAGTTTAGACAAAGAAGTTCACCTCCTTCTATGTAAAATAGAAGGGCAAGCACTCGAAATTATCCTTCGATCCTGTTACTATAGGAATATTTTAACATATTGGTAAAGAGAAGTCGAGTTTAAATAATATCATAAGTATGAAATTTATTTTTTACCAACTCACTTTTAAGACCTGCCAATTAAACGGGAGGTCTGTTTTTAATATAAAATATTAAAGCATCAGATTGAAAATATAGTTGGGAGATGCTATGATAAATATAGATAACTTAATTAAGGATATATGGAAATCTGATGGAAGTGGGGACTCCGGCAGGCTGCTCAGGGGAATGACCGGATAAGGCATCAGGCTGTATGGGTGGTATAAAGTCATGAGATTAATGGGAAGCAATGGAATAACCGTATATGGAATAATACAGGAAAATAACATAAAGAATTCGGCAATGTTAAAGGAAGTGTCATTCTTTGAAAATTCTGCCACGGCTGTTAGACTGGCTGAGAGCAAAGGGTACAATTACCTCGTAGAGACTCAGATCGATTTAAAATATTGCCTGGATACGTTAAACATAAGTGAGGATAAATTTAAAAGTACAGAGAATTTTGATACTTTGGATACCATAAATAAGTACAAGGACAATATTAAAGAAATATCACAATATACATCCATGAGAATGATCAATCAAAGCGGAAGCAAGGCATACATTGAAAATATACCGGTAAATACGAACTCTTATGTTATGTACATGATCTTGGATGCGTCCTGTATACAGTATTATAATGTAGTAAGTCTCAATGATTTTAAGAACAGGAATCGATAGCCCGGTTAACGTACGGTATAATTTCCCCTGTAGCTAATATAGTTATAGGGGAGTCTTGTTTTAAAAGTAGTAAATTAATACTATAAATGGTATAGAAAGATGAATAGAAAACTTGAAAATATTGTTTATAAATGATAAAAGCAACCAATTGGCTGCTTTTATCGCATGTGTCCTACAGTAGAGTGCTGTCCGGTTCTTCTTTCTTCACTTGACTTCCCCTATTGATAGGATTATAATGGTTGCGGTTACAATTAATGCATATGCAACAATTGTAAGAGCAACCATTAGGAGAATTCAATATGAAGAAATTTTTAGCCTATGCAAAAGACTATAAAAAAGAACTGATTCTGGCCATTATCTGTATTGAAGCAGAAACAGCATTTGAACTGATCATTCCTATGATCATGGCTGATATCATTGATGTGGGTATTGCAAACCGGGATAGATCCTATATTCTGTTTAAAGGTTTTCAAATGGTGGTCTGCGCGGTCATCTCCTTATTTCTGGGAAATTTATATGCCAGATTTACCGCGGCCTGCGGTAATGGAATAGGAGCGGCTATCCGGGCAGCCGAGTTTCAGAAAATGCAGACCTATTCCTTTTCCAATACGGATAAATTCAGTACCCCATCCCTTGTTACCAGACTTACCAGTGATGTTACGACCATCCAGAATTCCATTACAAACGGTATGCGGCCAGGATTCCGCGCACCGGTGATGCTGTTTATTGCAATTTTTTTGTCCTTTCGGATCAATGGGGCTCTTGCAGTGGTTTTTCTGATCGCAGCACCGGTTCTTGGAATTGTTTTATATTTCATAGTAAAAAATGTCCGTCCGCTGTATACAAAAATGCAGAGTGCAGTTGACTATGTAAACCGTATTATTCAGGAAAACCTGACGGCGATCCGGGTAGTAAAGGCCTATGTCAGGGAAGACTATGAAATAGCCAAATTTGAAGAAGTAAACCAGAACCTGAAAAATACGTCAGAAAGAGCATTTTCTCTGGCGGTACTTAACATGCCGGCCTTCCAATTCGTTATGTACGGTACGATTTTAAGTATTCTTATGTTCGGCGGGCACCTTGTGGCAATTGGAAATATGAAGGTAGGAAGCCTTACCAGTTTTTTAAGCTATGTTTTGCAGGTTTTAAATTCCCTTATGATGTTTTCAAACGTATTTCTGTTGTTCACACGTTCCTTAACCTCCTGGAAGCGGATCACGGAAGTACTGGAGGAGGAACCGGCCATAACTGACGACCGGGCTATAACCGACGACCGGGTCATAACCGGTGATAAGGCCATTTATTATGGCCTGGGTAAAGAGCTTGAAATAAAAAGCGGCAGTATCTCCTTTGAACATGTATTTTTTAAATACAAGGAAACTGCCAAAGAGTATGTATTATCCGATATTTCCTTTGATATCAAGTCCGGGCAGACGATTGGTATTATCGGACCCACCGGTTCTGCCAAAAGCACTTTGGTTCAGTTAATTCCAAGGCTTTACGAGGCGACCACCGGAAATATTTTCATTGACGGATACCCGATCTATGAATTTACCCAGAAGCATTTAAGAGATTCCATTGCTATGGTGCTCCAGAAAAACACCCTTTTTTCCGGTACGGTAAGGGAAAATCTCTTATGGGGCAAGGAAGATGCCACTATGGAGGAAATTGAACTGGCCTGCCGGATTGCCTGTGTCGATGAATTTATTGACCGTCTGGATAAGGGGTATGATACGGAATTGGGACAGGGAGGAGTTAATGTATCCGGCGGCCAGAAGCAGCGCCTGTGCATTGCAAGAGCTATTCTGAAAGCACCCAGAGTGCTGATTTTGGATGATTCCACCAGTGCCGTGGATACGGCAACGGAAGCAAAGATCAAGGAAGGGCTGGCAAAGGAGCTGCCAGGCATGACAAAAATCATTGTTGCCCAAAGGATTACCTCGATTATGGATGCGGACCAGATACTGATTCTGGATGACGGTAAAATAAATGCCGCCGGTACCCATAAGACCCTGCTGAAAGATAACGAAATCTATCAGGATATCTATTATTCGGGACAGCAAGGAGGTAATTTATAATGGCAAAAACTACATCCCATGCAAAGCCGAAAAATGCGAAAAAGGCCTTACTGCAATTACTTCGTTATTTAGGACATCATAAAATCTCCTTATTTCTTATTACGGTATTTGTAAGTATAAGTGCTGCATCCGGTATTATAGGCACCTATCTTTTAAAAGCAGTAGTAAATGATTACATAATTCCGGGAGATATGCAGGGACTGATAAAAATGATTATTATTATGGGGATTATTTACGCAGCAGGGGTTTTAGCATGCTTTTTCTATAATAAAATTATGGTCCGTACTTCACAAAAGGTAGTATCGGAGATCAGAAGCGATTTGTTTGAACATACGGAACAGCTTCCGCTAAACTATTTTGATACCCATACCCACGGTGAGCTGATGAGTCATTTTACAAATGATGTGGACACAATATCGGAAGCCCTGAATAATAGTTTTACCCTGTTGATCCAAAGCTTTATAACTGCCGTCGGAACAATCGTTATGCTGCTGGTTTTAAACTGGCAGTTATCCATTATCGTAATTGCATTCCTGGCTCTTATGCTTTTGTACATCCGGCATAACGGAAAATTGAGTAAAAAGTACTTTTCGGCCCAGCAGAAGAATCTGGGAGCAATTAATGGCTATGTTGAGGAGATGGTTGCAGGGCAGAAGGTGGAGAAAATCTTTAACCATGAAGCACAGGACTTTAAAAAGTTCTGTGAGCTGAATGAAAACTTAAAAATCGCTTCTACCAAAGCTTTTACCTATACGGCAATGACCATTCCCACCATTGTAGCCTTATCCTATATTAATTATGCACTTTCTGCCTGTGTCGGAGGGCTATTTGCCCTGGCAGGCCTGACGGATATCGGCACTCTGGCCTCTTATCTGGTTTATGTCAGACAAAGCGCAATGCCCATGAATCAGTTTACCATACAGATCAATTTCTTAATGGTAGCGCTGGCCAGTGCGGAGAAGATATTTGCCATGATGGAGGAGGAACATGAAATTGATGAAGGTGAAATCACTTTAAGTAAAATCAGGATAGATGCTGACGGTACCCTTTCTGAAAGCGACACCTATACAGGGGATTTTGCCTGGAAAATTCCAAAGGGCAGGGACGGTTTTAACTATGTGGCCTTAAGAGGAGATGTGCGTTTTCATGATGTTATATTCGGATACACAAAAGAACATACTATCTTAAACGGTATCAACCTGTATGCAAAACCCGGTCAGAAGATTGCCTTCGTAGGTTCTACCGGCGCGGGAAAAACAACGATTATCAATCTGATTAACCGTTTTTATGAAATAACGGAGGGACAGATTACCTATGATGGAATTGATATCAAAGATATTAAAAAAGCGGACTTAAGGCGCTCCATTTCCCTTATCATCCAGGACACCCATTTGTTTACCGGAACCATAGCCGATAATATCCGTTACGGAAGGCTTCAGGCAAGTGTAGAAGATATTGTGAAGGCTGCCAAATTAGCCAATGCCCACTCCTTTATTAAAAGGCTGCCAAATGGCTATGATACGCTTTTAGAAAGTGACGGGGCTAATTTATCCCAGGGGCAGAGACAGCTTTTAGCCATAGCAAGAGCAGCCATTTCCCAGCCTCCCGTACTCGTAATGGATGAAGCTACAAGTTCTATTGATACCCGGACTGAGAAATTAATCGAAAAGGGTATGGATACTTTAATGGAAAACCGTACGGTATTTGTAATCGCTCACCGGCTTTCCACCGTTCGTAACTCCAAGGCAATTCTGGTTTTGGAAAAGGGAAAAGTAATTGAGCGGGGCGATCACGAAGAACTGTTGACACAGAAGGGTCTTTACTATAAACTTTACACAGGACAATTTGAACTGGATTAAATGGTTTAGTAAGAAAAGGAGTAAATAGTAATGAAAAGTAATATACGGGAACTTTTTATCCGTGCGGAAAGGGCAAGAAAACAGCTGCTTTCACCAATACTGTCGGCCAATGGGCTGACGCCCGGACAGGGACAGGCCGGAATCTTATATACTCTTTTAAAAGAAGACCGTTTAAACCAGAAAGAGCTATCCAGCCGCTGTCATATGGATACCACCACTATGTCACGAAATATTGATAATCTGGAAAAGCTGGAACTGTTAAAGAGGGAAATGAACCCGGAGAGCAGACGGTCGGTAATTATTTGCCTGACGGAAAAAGGCAGGGAAAAAGCTTTAAATATCAGGGAGATGTTTAATGATTTTGAGAGCATTTTAAGGAAGGATATCTCGGAGGAGGATATGGAATTCTTTAAGGGGATACTAGCTAAAATATGTGAGAATCTTGAAGAGAAGGTTCCGCAGGAGAATCAGGTTTAGGGCGGGGGAGTTTGTACAGACTTTGCTTAAAATAAGAAATGAAAATAGCCGTTACATGACTTCATAGGTTATGTAACGGTTATTTTTGCTATAAGCTAGATAATAAATATTGGAAATATAGATTGTGGAAATATAGATTTTGGGATGAAAAAGTATTATAATAGCGTTAAGGAAATATTTAGAAGTCATCTGTAAATGTTTAATGTTATAGAGTACATGGCATAAGTAATTGAACTATTGGTTATAGCAATAGTGGGAAGTTAAAAAGAAAAGACAATTTTGAATTTGTAAGAGAGGAAAATTAAAATATGTGTACTGATTTTGTAAACTTAACAACAGAAAACCTTGTTAATGAGCATTTATGCTGTATTATACGCTTGGAGCAAAGAAACAAAAATCTTGGCTTTCAGACCAATCATTTGCGAAGAAGTTCGGCTTTGAGGTTGTTGATAATACCAATAATGGTTATGAATTGCTTGCACTTTCTTTTGACGGAACAATGCCAAAGTTCGCACAAAATGTTAAGAATCAAGAAATTGAAAGCAAAAAACTAACAATTTATTATGATATGCAATGCCCCTATGTCTATCAAAATATTGAGATGATAAAACAGTATTGTGAAATGAATGACGTTCCTGTATCTTTAATTCAAGTGGATACGTTGCAAAAAGCAAAGGAATTGCCTTGTGTTTTCAATAACTGGTGTGTGTTTTATAAAGGGAATTTTGAGACAGTGAATTTATTAGATATCACCTATTTAAAGAGGATACTTAAAAAATGAAAATACATTTTTTGCAGCTTGGCGTTAATGTTGCACTGGAGAATTTACGGAACCTTGCCAATTTGGCATATGTGCTGGAGCAAGTAGATTCCTTTCGTATCGGATTCTGTTATGACTGCGGACATCACAACCGTTACTATCCGGACAAAGATTTATTATCCATGTACGGCTCCCGGTTGATGGCCTTACATTTACATGATGATGGCGGAAAATATGACCAACACCGGTTACCCTTTGACGGCACGATTGACTGGTCCACAGCCATGAAAAAAATCGCGGAAACGGGTTATTCCGGTGCGACTGCAATTGAGGCCATGAATTGGGATTATACGGATTTATCGGCAAAGGAATTTTTATAAGAAGCGTTTGAACAAGCAAAAAGGCTGGAAGTATTAAAGCTCTATAATCCATGAAAGCAGAAATACGATGTAAGGAGATATGCCTATGGGAAGGAGTACCACATATGAAAATGTATTTATCAGCATTCCGCATACGTTTTATCAATAGCCTGCAATACCGTGCCGCAGCCTTTGGAGCAATCATTACAAGGTTTGCGTGGGGATTCATGGAAATATTGGCGTACACCATGCTTTACCGTACCGGAAGTGCCGCTTTTCCGATGGATTTGTCCCAGACGGTTTCCTACATATGGATGCAGCAGATTTTAATCGTGCTGTTCTCGGTAGTGTTTGCAGACGGGGAAATCTACACGGCCATTGGAAGCGGTTCCATTGCCTATGAGCTCGTCCGTCCAATGAATTTATACGGCCGTTGGTTTTGCCAGTCGGCAGGTAACCGGGTGGCATTTACAATGTTAAACTGCCTGCCGGCGCTGCTTATAGCACTTATCATACCGAAGCCGTACAGAATGTCCCTGCCGCCTGATATAGGACAGTTGTTCCTGTTTTTAGTGTCAGTGGTACTTGCATTGTGCGTAGTAGTGGCTTTTGCAATGCTTATGTATATTTCTCTGTTTTATACCCTGTCTTACAGGGGAATAAGAATTATTGTAACAGCGTTGACCATGTTTTTATCCGGAGGTGTGATACCTTTACCGTTTTTCCCGGCACCGGTTCTCTCCGTTGTACAAATGCTTCCGTTTGCGGCGATGCAGAATATGCCGCTTCTTATATACAGCGGGAATATTGCAGGTGTGGATGCCCTAAAGGGTATCTTCTTTCAAATATTTTGGCTCGCGGCGCTGTTTCTCATTGGACAGCTTTCTATGAACCGGGCCCTAAAAAGAGTAGTTGTACAGGGGGGATAAGTTACATCCTGATTTGTATGTGCGCCTAAACGCACAGATGGGAGTTTAATATGAAGCTGTATTTAAATTTTATAGCTATGAATCTGAAAAGCCAGATGCAGTATAAGGTTTCTTTCTTTTTAACCACGTTTGGCCAGTTTATCACAGCATTTACGGCATTCTTCGGTTTATATTTTATATTTTCACGGATTAACGCTATAGATGACTTCACAAACCAACAGGTGTTCCTGTGCTTTGCGGTTGTGATGATGGCTTTTTCAATAGGAGAGATGATTGGAGGCGGATTGGCTGTCTTTCCGCGTATGCTTGGTAATGGTGAGTTTGACCGGGCTCTTGTCAGGCCGCGAAATGTCATATTACAAGTCCTGATGCCCAATATGGATTTTTCAAGGCTGGGTTTATTGGTACAGGCTGTGCTCGTTCTATGCTATGCGGTTCCCATGAGCGGAATTCTATGGACTTGGGATAAAATTCTGACACTCTGCCTGATGATACTTTGCGGAAGTGCTTTGTTCTTTGGATTATTCCTCATTAACGCAGCATGTACTTTCTTTACAATTGAGAGCTTGGATTTTTTAAATATTTTTACCTATGGTGCACGTCAGTTTGGCCGATACCCGTTTTCAGTATATGGTTACGGTGTTCTAAAGTTTCTTACCTTCGTGATTCCGCTGGCTTTGATTCAGTATTATCCTTTGCTGTATTTGTTGGACAGAGAACGGAATATGTTTTATATGTTTTTGCCGGTGATAGCCTTACTGTTTTTGATTCCTTGTTACGTATTTTTCCGGTTTGGCTTGAGCAGTTATAAATCAACCGGTTCATGAAAGATTCAAATCGGATATAGAAGTTTATGAAAACAATGAGAGATACGAGTTATTTATAATTTGGGAGTGATAGAATTGAATCTATTTGGATATAATCGCATTATTATTGTTGGTAATAATGGCAGCGGAAAAAGCTATTTATCGAAAGAATTGACTGCCATAACGGGATTGCCTCTCGTTCATCTTGATATGGAGTTTTGGCGCCCTAACTGGGAGAAACCGCCGGCAGAAGAATGGATAAAGAGACAAACGGAACTTACATCAAAGGAAAAATGGATTATTGACGGCAACCATACTGGTACAATGGAGCTGCGGTTTAAATCGGCGGATTTAATTATATTTCTTGATATAAACCGTTTTATGTGTTTGACCGGTGTATTTAAAAGATGCGGCAAAAAGCGGTCGGATATGCCCGGGTATCTTAAAGAAAGATGGGATATGGAATTTTTAAGATTTTTTAAAGGGATATGGAATTTTTCTAAAACGAGAAAACTTATTATTATGAATCTACATAAAAAATATCCCGGCAAACCGTTTTTCGTTATTGAGAGCAGAAGAAAAATGAATCGTTTGTTAAATCAATGGAGAGATGAAAAAGCTAAATATGCCAATCCTGCATTATAAGCATTCTTTAATTAAGCAAATTTGAATTAGCAAATTTGAATTAAGCAATTATGAATTAAGCAATCCTGAATTAAGCAATCCTGGAAGTTAATGTGACTCCTATCAGTTAAAACCGGGGACAAGTCCATGACCTTCGCCTTATACCTTGTTAATATCAATTAAGCAAATCTATTAATAATATGAAATACAAAAATTAATATGGAGGCAAAAATGAAATATAAATTAGAAGTCTTTTTTGACTATGCCTGCCCTTATTGTTTTCAAGCGCACAAGCATTTGACCCAACTCATACCCGATTATCCGGAGGTCGACATAGTCTGGCACCCATGTGAATCCCATCCCAGGCCTGACCGGTACGGACCCCATAGCGACCTTTGCATGCAGGGTTATTTCTTTGCCATGGAAAACGGCGTTGACCTTTGGGCATACCATGACCGTATGTACCGGGCAGCTTTGAAAGAGCATGTCGATATCGAAAACATTGACGCACTTTCTGATTTCGTGAGTGATTTAGTGAATGCCGATACTTTACGGCTGGTACTGCGTCAAGGGATCTACAGTAGGGCGTTGACGGAGGCAAACGAATTTGCCTTTGAGCATTCTGGCGTATGGGTCGTGCCAGCTTACCGAATGGAGGGTCGAAGGATTGACGCTGTTGAAGATATCGGCGTTTCCAAAGAACAGCTCCGACGTTTTCTGGATAGTGCTCATTAGGGTGAACTTAGTGCACAGCGATTATATAGTGCTTCATGATCCCGATGGTAATCTGTTTTGTGTTGTGCAACGCTAAAGGGCAAAACAAGCTTAAAATTGTTTGCCTATTGAGTACTAAAATAAGATTGGAGAATAGAATGATTTATTTGAAAAGTTTTACATTCCCCAGTGCTGACATGGAATTTGATTTTATGTTGAGTATCAAAAGAACTTGTTATAATTCGTTTTATCCATTTAAGATACTATCCGGTCATGACCTTGATAGGCTTGATTTTGAACCGGTTACCATATTATATGGAGGCAATGGTTCGGGAAAATCCACGGCACTTAATGTTATTGCAGAAAAGACAGGCATTTGCCGTGATTCTATTTATAATAAATCTAATTTTTTTCCTGACTATGTCAAACTGTGCGGCATGAATGTGGATGAGGGTGAGGACATTCCGAAAAACAGCAGGATCATCACCAGCGATGATGTTTTTGAATATATGCTGAATATTCGTAATCTGAACGAAGGAATCGACGTAAAGCGGGAAAATATATTTGATGAATATCTGGATGCGAAATACTCCCAATTTCAGATGAAATCAATTGCTGATTACGAGCAGCTAAGAAAAGTAAATAACGCCAGACGTAAAACCCAGTCACGTTTTGTCAGAAGTGAATTGATAGACAATGTACGTGAATATTCCAATGGGGAAAGCGCATTTCTTTATTTTACTGAAAAAATCGGTGAAAGTGGGCTTTACTTGTTGGATGAGCCGGAAAACAGCCTTTCTCCAAAACGTCAAATGGAATTAATGAACTTCCTTGAGGAGTCAGCACGGTTTTTTGGCTGTCAATTTATTATTTCAACACACTCACCATTTTTGCTTGCCATGCGTTGGGCAAAAATTTATAACCTTGATGAGAATCCTGTTAAGATAGAACACTGGACAAATTTAGAGAATGTACGCACCTACTATGATTTTTTTAAAACACATGAAAACGAGTTTTGATGCTATTGGAGCGCAAAATAGAAGCAAAAATTTTCGGAGAGAGGATTGGTCGTCTTGAGCGAGAAGCCCCCCACTTCAAGCGTAAGCATTTGGTTGATCCCAAATGTGTCGCTAAGTGGTGGGAGTATGTCACATGCGAACGGGTATAGAGAACTATTTGAGCAAATTAAAATAGAATTTGTTTTGTGGATTTATGCCTATTATTACGAAATACTATTTGAAGAAACTCTGGTACGCCATCAGACTAAGCCAAATTACGATGAATTTGGAGAAGAAGAAATGAAATATTGGTGGAATGAAAAAGATTATATCGGCATTATCCCGGAAAAAATAATAACTAAAGATTTTAGTCTGGATAGAACAGTGGATATGATTTTTCATGATGTGATGAATGATTGAGTATTTTAGTGTAGGAGGTATTATGCAGAAAACAATAACATATTTGTATAAGTAAGCATTAATGGAACGATAGTTTCAATTTAGAGAATAAATTATTCAATGTTGATGATGTAAAGTTTTTCACAGTAGCAACAGCTTTTTGTTGCTTGTCAGCGTTTAGTTGTATAATATAAACTTATATGAATATTAATCTGCAAGACAATCTGATTATAAGAGAGGATATCCAAAAATGTTATCAGCTATAATAAACAGACGCAGCATACGGAAATATAAAAGCACAGATGTCCCCAGACACATGATAGAGGAAATTTTACAGTCAGGGATACTTGCACCATCTTCAAAAAACCGTCAGCCGTGGAATTTCATTGTAGTAACCGGCAATGCAAAGAATGATATACTTACAGTTATGAGAAAAGGATTAACGAGAGAACGAGAATATCCGCTTCTTCCGGAAAGTGCTCAGTATCTCAGCAGTGCGGAATATAGCCTGAAAATTATGGAAAAGGCGCCTGTTATTATTTTTATTGTTAATTCGATAGGAATAGATATTCATTCTTCCTTAAAACCTGAAGAACGTATTTATGAAATCTGTAACGCTCAGTCCATAGGTGCAGCTATTGAGAACATGACACTCACAGCTGCCGAACTTGGATTGGGTAGTTTATGGATTTGCGATATATATTTTGCATATAAAGAATTGTGTGATTACTTAAAAGTTGATGGAGAACTTTTTGCAGCAATGACAGTGGGATATGCGGACGAAAATCCTCTTGCCAGACCCAGAAAAAGTCTGGATGATGTTGTTGAGTGGCGTAATTGAATTTGATTATTACAAATGTTCCAATTCTAATTTGTTAGTAAGACTATGAACAAATAAGATGCAATTATTTATAAGCAATCCGATAATCGAAATTCGAAGAAGATTAAATGGAAGAGAAGTTATTACAACGGTTTGAAAGGAAAATTACATTATATAATGGCATGCTAATAGAAACGGGCGGACTTTTTAGACCATTTACAAAAACGTTATAATTATTGGAAATGAAGAACAGAAATTATTATTATAAAATATTAGGTGATGATATGATTGCTTTTGGGAATAAGAGTATATTAACTATTTCTTTCGAAAATTATGAATTTAAAAGCATTACTACTCATTGGGACGATTTTCTGAATGTGAATATTGAGTATTGTATTGAAGGAAGAGTTATTTTTAAATATATAGACGCTTGTATAATGACTACTGAATTGAAAGGTCTTGCAGATAGATTTCTTGGATTTTTATCATCTGATGAGGAAAGTATAACAATTGGATTTATTGAACCAACTATAACTTTTATTATTACAAAAGAGTCTGAGGAACCTGTTACTTTTTCAGTTGAATTGGAGGTTAATATGAACTGTGGTGACTATGATGTTTTAAAGAAAGCTCAAGTTTATAATTTAAAAGAGTTTGAGCAATTCATTGAAATTGTCAGACGTGAAAGTGAAAAATTCCCGCCAAGATGTAAATAGCTTACTTCACAGAGATTATTTATAGCTGAACTAATACATTCATACAGGATCATGAGTTAAAAAAAGCTTTTTAAATTTCCCATGATGTTTATTAAAAGTTTTTAAAAAAGACAATTTACCGGTTAATAATTAAATTGATAAATAGGAATTGAAAGGAGAGGGATATGAATAAACCCAGAATGATTATCTTTGATTATGGTCACACCTTGTTGTATGAACCGGAATTTGATTTTTTACGTGGGGAAAAAGAGATCTGCAAGCATATTGTTAAAAATCCAAAACAGCTGACAAACGAAGAAATCAACAAATTCGGAGTAGAATTATATCAAAAATATGAAGTTTGCCGAAAGCAGGGATTTGAACCGCATGAGTGGCAATTTATGAGATTAAAATATGAATATCTTGGAATCGAACTGGATATATCGTATGCCGAAGCTGAAAAGATTTTATGGAATAATGTTTCCTGGGGAGCATGTATGCCGCTTGCGGAAGAAATGCTGGATTGTCTCAAAGAAAATGGTATCAGAAGTGGTGTGATAAGTAATATTGGTTGGTCAGGAACTGCCTTGACGGAAAGAATTAATCGATTGCTTCCCGAAAATCAGTTTGAATTTATCATTGCTTCCAGTGAATACGGTATTAGAAAACCAAATTCTATGATTTTTGAATTAGCACTTCAAAAGGCAGATTTGCAGCCAAGTGATGTCTGGTATTGTGGAGATAATGTCAAAGCAGACGTATATGGCGCGAAAAGTGCAGGTATTTTTCCTGTATTTTATGAGGAAGAGACAGTCGAGAACCCATGGGTGGGGCAGGATGACAGCCGGCAGATAGATTTTGAACATTTACACATACATAGTTGGGGTGAAATGATAAATATTCTTGATAAGTTTATTTAGATAAGGGCGGATTACAATTTGCAAGTAAAAAACAGCAAAACAGGAATTATCAAAAGTAATTAACATCCCGTTATGTTTATTAAAAATTAAAAAAAACAATGAGTAGTTTATAATTTATATAATTGATAAATCGGACTTCCCATGTTTATATCCGTATATCTCAGACAAAGAACAATTGGCGCATGCTAAAAAAAGGAGGGGAAATGTTGTGGATCTGAAGTTTGTAGCGCAGTGCATTAACACGCTTGGAGTATTTTGCGGCCGACGGGATATTCCATCACTGACGCCGCATGATTTGAAGAAAAAATATGGTTTTGAACAAGCAGACATTATGGTGCTGTTCGGCGGAAGTATTTTATGTGGTGGCGATGTTCTGGCAAATGCCATGCAGAACAGGATTGCCAAAAAATACATCATTGTTGGTGGAGCCGGTCATACCACAGAAACCTTGCGTATCAAAATGCACGAACAATTTCCGGAAGTAGAAACTGCCGGTTTACCGGAAGCTAAGGTGTTTGCCAACTATTTAAAATTCAAATATAACCTTGAACCGGATTATTTGGAGTGTAACTCAACAAACTGTGGAAATAACATTACTTACTTGCTTGATTTGCTGGAAGAGCATCATATCGTTTATAATTCCATCATTCTTTGCCAGGACGCTACGATGCAGCTGCGAATGGCTGTCGGATTACGAAAGTATACACCGGATGTTACGATTATAAATTATGCGGCATACTGTGTGTATGCCGCAGTAAGGGACGATAAGCTGGCATATGCTGAAGTTCCTTGGGGAATGTGGGATATGGAACGCTATATAGCTCTTTTAGCAGGTGAAATCTCCAGATTATCGGATGACACTAATGGCTATGGGCCCAAGGGAAAGAACTATATTGTCCATGTAGAAGTCCCACGAGAAGTTCGTAATGCTTTCAAATCACTAAAAGAAAAATATGGGGATATCGTGCGTAAAGCAAATTTGATATATGCTTCAAACGATAGCTAAAATCGTGATACCTTAAGTTTATAGTATCAAATTTTGAAAAAAAGCCCAAAAAATGGAGCTTGTTCCTGTTATGTTTATTAAGCTGTCATTAAAATAACGCAGAATACAGATTATTTATATACCAAGAAGGTATATACCAGGAAGGAGTGGGTGAGATGAATCGGATTGAAAAAGTTCGGGAATATGTTGATACTGTACTTTTACATATATCAGATACGACGGAACGAAGATGCGGTTATTTGCATTTGTATGGTGTTTCACAAGCTTGCGCATTAATAGCCCTTAAAAGAAAAGAAAACGTTGAATTGGCAACAATAGCGGGTATGCTTCACGACATATATTTTTATTCAACGATGGATTCAAAAGACCACGCGCATAAAGGCTCTGTTATGGCAAGGGAAATCTTAACCTCTCTTAAAAACTTTGCTGAAGAGGAAATCGAAATGATTTGTTCTGCAATATATAATCATAGCAGTAAGGGGAGTAAACATCCTTCTTTTGATGAGGTATTAATTGACGCCGATGTTTTGCAGCACTGCTTATATAACCTGCTATATGATATTGCCGAACATGAAAAACAAAGGTATGAAAATCTCAAGCTGGAGTTTGGTCTGCCTCACAAATATCAAGTTGCGTATAAAGAAAATATATGATAAAATAAACTTTGTGCCATTCAAAGTCAAAACCCCGAAGACCCTTGAAAACAGGGGGCTTCATAAAAACATATCCCCAGGATACCTTTTTAATAAGGAAAAAAAGTAAGCCTGCTACGCCTTTGCAGCAGACTTACTTTTAAAAAAGGGGAGGATAAGTATTTAACTTTTCTTTGGTGTTGGCTGCGCATGTTTCAGGTGCGCAAAGCATACCTTATTGTTGGAGGGGGGATCCAACGTTCGCATAAGATAATGCTTTTTGTGCAATCTAATTAATATTCACAATAGAAAGGTCACGATCGGTTTATTCTATTGTTAACAGAAGTCGTCTGTGCTTTGCAGGCGGCATTGTTTATGAATTAGATTAACTATAGTATGATACGGTTTCTGGTGTATTATACATAAAATAATAATTTTTTTTACGAAAGTTTAGATTTTTTTTGTAAATACTAAACAACAGAAAGGATGAATACAATGAGTTTATTACAGGAATGGAGAGATCATGCATACTCTCTGGACACAAATCAAAAAGAAGGGCAGCTTTTTTGGGCAAACTATTTTAATATTGAAAAGGGAATATATGAAAGACTTCTGGCAGAGCCGGATACGGTAGTGGAAGGTACTGTGGAAGAATTAGCAGAAAAGTATGGGACAAGCCTGCCTATTATGGTTGGATTCCTGGACGGTATCAATGACAGTTTAAAGAATGTCAATCCAATTGAAGAGATGGACGAAAAAACAGTTGTAAACCTTGGATTTGATAAAGAAAAACTGTATTATAACATGGTGGAAGCAAAAGCGGACTGGTTGTATCAATTGCCGCTCTGGGACAACCTGCTGACGGAAGAAAAAAGAAAAGAACTGTACTGGGAACAAAAGAAAGCAGGTACGGTAGTAAAAGATAAAAAGATTGGAAGAAATGACCCATGTCCTTGCGGAAGCGGTAAAAAATATAAGAAATGCTGCGGTGCAAATCTTTAATTAAAATATAGACGTGATATTAAGAATTGCAAGCCAGCTTATCATTCACGGATAAGCGACATGAACATAAACCGGGAAATTTCCGGTAAACCGACAGAATCGGTACTGCCTCATGTTTTTGGGTTTTAAGATTAACAACATGGAGGCAGTTCTAATTCTTAAGAAAGAATTTCAGCAAACCATATTCTGCTATAGGAATCATTATGTACGTAAGTCTTTTAGGCTTTCTGCCAATTTTTCCTGCTTGTATAATAAGTACCTGGCATAGTTTTTAATTTCATTGGTATTTACTTTGTTTAAACGTTTATATAATAGAAAGAAATCAGCGGTGTCATTATCTAAATCTTCGCTTCCGATACGTAAGGTGTTATCGGTAACTCCCAGCATATAATCACAAGAAACATTAAAATAATCAGATAATGATATTAACTTATCAAAAGATGGCTCATTGCGTTTGGATTCATAGTTAGAAATAGCGGTTGACTTTAATCCAATAACGGCGGCCAATTCGCCTTGGGTTAATTTATACTTTTGTCTTAAATGCTTTAACCGATTGCTAAAATCCATGAATAATCCTCCTATAGTTATCTTTACATACCAACGAGAAATTATAAAATAATTATATAACAATTTTAAAGATAGTGTCAATAAAAAAGTATATTTTAGAACCATTTATACAAAGATATTTGTACTATATGAACAAATATTATTCGGGAAGTTTAAGCGGTTATAATGAACTTGACAAAATATAAATTCAGAAATACCATAATAAGGTAGAATAAAATTACACGGATAGATAAGAATGGGAGTACACAATGAGCAGAAAAAGGGACATGTATATCGATAAAAAGCATTCCGATTATGGAAAGCTTAATAGAAGAAAAAGAGGCGGCAGACGTGGCCGGGGAACAGGCTGGGCTGCGGTCGTAGTCATTTTTATTGTATGTATTTTAGGGCTTGGTACCTATTATATTACGGGGGAGAAACTTAGGGAACAGAGTGAAACACGAAAAAGGCAGCAGGACTTAAAGAGCCTGGCAGAATTGAAAGCCGGAACCGGTGAGGGAACAGGTAATGGCACCGGTGCGGATGTGGCT
This sequence comes from Bacillota bacterium, assembly GCA_023391695.1. Taxonomy (GTDB): domain Bacteria; phylum Bacillota; class Clostridia; order Lachnospirales; family Lachnospiraceae; genus Anaerocolumna. The sequence goes on along the minus strand of JAEWAK010000037.1, from coordinate 222,705 downwards.
GCAGCCGATACTCCTGAATCCGGTACAATGGAGGCTGGACCTACTCCATCCGGTACAAATTCCACACCGGATAATAATAGAGAGAAGGGCACCCAGGATACCGATACCGGGCAGGATAATACCCGACAGGGCAATACCGGGGCAGAAAATACCGGACCGGAAAATACACAGGATGACAATACCCCGGAAAATGCCGGTACACAGACAACCGACAATGCCGAAACCATGAAAGAAACCTTTATGCCGGGATATGCCGGCCGCAGGACACCCCAGAAGGTGAAAGGCATCTATGTTACCGGACCCAGGGCAGGCAATGACAGTTATATGAAGGATTTAATTGCCCTCGTGGACACCACGGAATTAAACACCATGGTAATTGACATAAAAAATGACAGCGGAGAAATTACCTATAAAATGGATTTGCCGGAAGTAAAAGCAATTCACGCAGACGTCAATTATATCGGTGATATCGAACAGTTAATTTCTGAACTGAAAAAAAAGGACATTTATCTCATTGCAAGGGTAGTAGCTTTTAAAGATCCGATCCTGGCCGAGGGCAGACCGGATTTATGCCTGAAGAAAAAAGACAAAAGCATTTTCCGGGATAAGGACGGACTGAGCTGGGTCAACCCCTATAAAAAGGAAGTCTGGGAATACCTGGTTTCCGTTGCCGGGGAGGCTGCAAAGCTTGGATTTGATGAGGTACAATTCGATTATATCCGTTTTTCTACGGATTCCGGAATGAAAGATGTGGACTTTGGAAAAGAGGCAGACGGGAAAAGCAAAATGGATGCTATTACGGAATTTACTAAATATGCCTGCGAGAATTTAAAACCTATGGGTGTTTATGTTTCCGCCGACGTATACGGAACCATAATAGACAGCAGGGTAGATGCAAAAATCGTAGGCCAGGATTATAAAGAGATGGCAAAATACCTTGACTATATCTGCCCTATGATTTATCCGTCCCATTATCAGGACGGTGCTTACGGAATCAAACATCCGGATCTGAAACCCTATGATTTAATTTTGGGTGCACTGGGTAAATCACAGACAGCGCTAAAAGAAGTAGAGGGAAATAAAGCAATTGTCCGGTCCTGGCTTCAGGATTTTACCGCTACATGGCTGGATAACCATAAATCCTACGGGCCCAAAGAAATCCGTGCCCAGATTCAGGCAGTATATGATGCGGGTTATGAGGAATGGATTTTATGGAACGGGAATAATAATTATACAGAAGAAGGGCTAGAAAAGGAATAAATATATTAAGATAAATAAGGCCACAAAACAGCAGCCTGCACCAACTCATTGTCACTGTTTATTTTAAAGTATCGTAACAATGAACCTGGTGCAGGCTTATTTATTTCCGCATTTATGAAAAAACTTAATTTGACTTGGTGAAAAATTAGGGTAATAATTATAATAAAATAAAAAAAATAATTTTTTTGCAAGATTCTTAATTTTTTTGTGTATTAGTAATCGAGCATATAGGAAGGAGGCTTATAACTTGAAGGATGAGGCAATAATAAGCCTGATTTATGAAAGAAACGAATTAGGCTTGTTGAAATTAGCTGAAAAGTACGAAAAGCTGCTGTTCCATATCGCTGCCGGTATCCTGGGCAGCCGTTCCAGGGATATTGAGGAATGTGTGAATGATACTTACTTAAAACTGTGGAACCATATTGAAAGATATGATATGGAAAAAGCATCATTAAAGACTTATCTGAAAGTTATCGTTAGAAATACGGCAATCAATAAACTTCGTGATTTAAGTAAGAGAGAAGAACGAGAGCTTCCTGAAGATATATCCGAAATTGCACATTATTATATAGACCATAAGCAAAGTGTAGAAGGAGAGGTGTTTCGGAAAGAGAATATTCAGTTGCTAAATGTAATAATTAGCCGCTTAAATAAAAAAGATCATGAATTAGTGATACGAAGATATTTTTATTTGCAATCCTCAAAGGACATAGCAGCAGCCATGAAGATGACCGTTACCGCCGTTGACAGCAGGTTGTCCAGACTCAGAAACAAAATGAAACAGGATTTTGAAAAGGAAATACCTTTACACACAGAAGGGAGCAAGTTATGAACGAACTATTGTTAATCGATATGATGAGTGAGCTGAATCCGGAATTGCTTCAAGATGATTATATTGAAAAAGATATGAAAAGAGAAAAGATACCATTCTACAAGTTAATATTTTCTTTTAGGAAAACTACGAAACAGCACATGGAATCCCCTGTGGAAAATCCTCTTTCTGAAGAAATCTGTCTTCCCTATGCGGAATATAACGGATCCGATATGGCAGAAAATATGAAAGCCTCCGAAATTGAAGAGGACACCGAAGAGACGGAAGAACAGGCCCCTGAATGGGGATTCAATATAAGCATATTTGAAAAGAAATTCCGAAATCTGTTTAAAATCATATCCGGAATTGCAGCTACGGTTATTGTAGTAATAAGTATTGTGGTAATACTGCTAAGGCGCCATAAAAGCGGTATTAAACTGCACTCAAAAAAGATACAGATAATATATTAATGAATAAACCGAAATAAAAAAACATGGAAAAATAATCTGATTCTATGAGAATTTAAATACGTAAGCATAAAAGGAGAAACATAACATGTTGGAAAACTTAAAGGAAATTATTGCGGAACAATTAAATGTAGATGAGAGTGAAATTACGGAAGGCGCATCTTTTAAAGATGATTTAGGTGCGGATTCCCTGGATTTATTTGAGCTTGTCATGGCCCTGGAAGAAAGATTTGACGTTGAGATCCCTTCGGAGGATCTGAATCATATTGCAACAGTAGAAGATGTAATAAATTATTTAAAAGCGAAAGGCATTGAATAAGGCATAATACAGCTGACCCGGGAAATCCGCCAGGATTCGGGTCAGCCTGTGCAATGTGGTGCATAATCGCAAAATTGTTTGGTTTGTAAGAACCGCAGTGACTGGATAGTCACTGAATAATTAGAAATCGAGGGTTGATCCATGAAAACGAGAATATGTGATTTATTAAAAATAGAATACCCGATTGTACAGGGCGGTATGGCATGGGTGGCAGAACACCATCTGGCGTCGGCCGTATCGAATGCCGGAGGATTGGGAATCATTGCAGCCGGAAATGCTCCGGCTGAAGTTGTCCGGGAAGAAATCAGGAAAGCAAAAGTTTTAACTGACAAGCCTTTTGGCGTAAACATCATGTTATTAAGCCCTCATGCTGCTGATGTTGCCAAAGTTGTGGTTGAGGAAAAAGTTGCCGTAGTTACTACAGGAGCCGGTAATCCGGAAAGTTACATACCAAGGTGGAAAGAGGCAGGAATCGTTGTAATACCAGTTGTTGCATCGGTCGCCCTTGCCAAGAGAATGGAAAAATACGGTGCGGATGCGGTGATTGCGGAAGGCTGTGAAGCAGGCGGCCACATAGGGGAACTGACTACCATGACTTTAATTCCCCAGATTGTGGATGCGGTAAATATTCCCGTAATCGCAGCAGGAGGAATCGGAGACGGAAGAGGCCTGGCGGCGGTTTTTATGCTGGGAGCCGAAGCAGGACAGATCGGAACCAGATTTGTAGTTTCGAATGAATCCATCGTTCATGATAATTATAAAAAGAGAATTATTTCATCAAAGGATATCGATTCCATGGTAACAGGCCGTTCTACGGGACATCCGGTGCGTTCCATCCGGAATAATATGACCAGGAATTATCTGAAACTGGAGCAGGAAGGCAAAACCTTTGAAGAACTGGAACTTCTTACATTAGGTTCCCTCAGGAAAGCTGTTATGGAAGGCGATATTATAAACGGTTCTGTTATGGCCGGGCAGATAGCCGGCCTTGTATCAAAAGAACAGTCCTGTAAGGAAATTATAATGGAAGTAGTAAAAGAAGCAGAAGTTTTAATCAAAAATTTTCATTTCTAGAAAAAGGCGGTTAGAAAGAATGGGAAAGACAGCATTTATATTCCCGGGGCAGGGTGCACAGTATGTTGGCATGGGCAGGGATTTTTATGATAACTATGAAGATTCCAGAGAGATTTATGAAAAAGCCTCTGAAGTACTTGGCATAGATATGGCTAAACTTTGCTTTGAGGAAAATGACAGAATCAATATCACGAAATATACGCAGATAGCAATGGTCACTACCTGTATGGCTATTTTAGCCCGGGTCATGAAATCCGGTGTGAAACCGGAGGTATGTGCGGGCTTAAGTCTAGGGGAATATCCCGCTTTAATGGCAAGCGGCGTCATGAGCTTTGAAGAAGGCATCAAAGTGGTCCGTGAAAGAGGAATCCTGATGCAGGAAGCAGTGGAACCGGGAGCTGGTGCCATGTCTGCTGTTTTAGGTATGGAAAATTCCGTAATTGAAAAGGTATGTAAGGAGATAGATGGTATCGTTACCGTAGCAAATTATAATTGTCCCGGCCAGACCGTTATATCCGGCCAGAAAAAGGCGGTGGAAACAGCCGGTGAAGAGCTGGTGAAAAACGGCGCCAAAAGAGTGATTCCTTTAAATGTGAGCGGGCCGTTCCATTCCCTGATGTTAAAGGAAGCAGGAGAAAAACTTTTCGAAGTATTGGGGCAGATTGAGCTTCATAAACCGGCAATACCGTATGCGGCCAATGTAAATGCTGAATTGATCTATAAAAAGGAGGATATCCGTAATCTTTTGGCACAACAGGTTTATTCTTCCGTAAAATGGCAGCAATGTGTGGAAAGCATGAGAAAGGAAGGAGCAGATACCTTTATTGAGATCGGTCCCGGTAAAACCCTTTCTGCCTTTGTGAAGAAGATCGATAAATCCTGTAAAGTGATAAATGTTGAAAAAATAGATGATTTGGAGAAATTACAGGAGGTTTTGGAATGTTAGAGAATAAAGTTGCGATCGTGACCGGAGCCAGCAGAGGAATCGGCAGGGCAATTGCCGTTACTCTTGCACATTACGGTGCTGCAGTGGCAGTGAATTACTGCGGTTCCAGGGAAAAGGCTGAGGAAGTGGTAGAGCAGATTAAAAAAGAGGGCGGAACGGCCATAGCCTGTCAGGCGGATGTGGCCGATTTAGAGGCCGTAGCGCTTATGTTTTCCGAAGTTACAAAACAATTCGGCAGAGTAGACATATTGGTAAATAATGCAGGCATCACCAGGGATAACTTAATCCTTAAGATGACGGAAGAGGAATTTGACACGGTGATTGATACTAATTTAAAAGGTGTTTTTAATTGTTTAAAACAGGCTTCCCGTCTTATGTTAAAACAAAAAGGGGGAAGAATTATTAATATATCCTCCATATCCGGTGTAATCGGCAATGCCGGCCAGTTAAATTACAGTGCGGCTAAAGCAGGAGTAATCGGAATGACAAAATCTCTGGCCAAGGAACTGGGGTCCCGGGGCATTACCGTAAATGCCATAGCGCCAGGTTATATCAATACGGATATGACTGCGGTATTAAAGGATGATTTAAAAGAAAAAGTAACGGAAATGATTCCTTTAAAAAGATTGGGTGAAGTAGAGGACATTGCTGAAATGGCTGCATTCCTGGCATCGGAGAAAGCGGCTTATATAACCGGGCAGACCATCGGGATAGATGGAGGGCTTGGCATTTAAACGAACTGAAGTTAAGAAGATTATTGTAAGCAACTTATATTTTAAGGAGGATTACGGATATGAAGAGAGTAGTTGTTACAGGTATGGGTATTATTTCACCTATCGGTAATGATATTGATACATTTTGGAATAGTATCAAGGAACAGAGAAATGCATTTAAGCCGATCACGTATTTTGACACGACGGATTACAAGGTGAAGTTAGCAGGCCAGGTGGAGGATTTCCAGCCGGAAAAGTATATGGATCCCAAAGCTGCCAGGAGAATGGAGACGTTCTGCCAGTTTGCCGTGGCGGCTTCGGCACAGGCGATCGGGACTGCAGGTCTGGATTTGGAGAAAGAGGATCTGACCAGAATCGGCGTGTCCGTAGGTTCCGGTATCGGAAGCCTTCAGGCAATCGAGAGGGAACACCAGAAGTTATTGGAGAAAGGACCCAAAAGGATTGCTCCTTTGTTAGTACCTTTAATGATATCCAATATGGCAGCGGGTAATGTGGCGATCAATTTCGGATTAAAAGGTAAATGCACCAATATTGTAACCGCCTGTGCAACAGGTACCCATTCCATCGGTGATGCCTGCCGTTATATCCAGTGTAATGAAGCGGATGTTATGATTGCAGGAGGAACCGAAGCTGCAATTACTCCTATCGGTGTTGCCGGTTTTTCCGCTTTAACGGCTATGACCACTGAAACGGATCCTTTAAGGGCTTCCATACCCTTTGATAAAGAGAGAAGCGGATTTGTTATGGGTGAAGGCGCGGGAGTTGTTGTTTTGGAATCTTATGAACACGCAATTGCCAGAGGTGCCAATATCCTGGCTGAGATTGCCGGCTACGGTGCAACCTGTGACGCCTTCCACATTACTTCCCCCAGCGAAGATGGAGAAGGGGCAGCCAGAGCTATGTTATTGGCGGTTAAGGAAGCCGGCATTTGTCCGGAAGAAGTGAATTATGTCAATGCCCACGGAACCAGCACTCATCACAATGATTTATTTGAGACCCGTTCCATTAAGATGGCTTTCGGGGATCATGCTTATAAATTAAATGTAAATTCCACGAAATCCATGACCGGCCATATGTTAGGGGCAGCAGGTGCCGTGGAATTCATTACCTGTGTAAAATCCGTTATGGAAAATTATATCCATGCAACAGCCGGTTATCAGATACCGGATGAAGAACTGGATTTAAATTATACCAAAGCCCCGGAAACCGGTAAAACAGTAAATTATGCAATCAGCAATTCCATGGGCTTCGGCGGACATAACGGCAGTTTATTAGTTAAGAAATTTGTAGGTTAGGAGGAAGATTAATCATGGAGATGGAAAACATTATTAAATTGATACAGACCGTATCAGAGTCTTCTTTAACTTCTTTTAAATATACGGAAGGCGACAGCAGCCTTTCCCTTGAAATTAACCGTAACGTAGTTTACGGCCAGTCACCTGAAATTCAGGTTACGCCTGTCTTAACGGGTGCAAAAACCGATAACGATAAAGCTGATTTGAATAAACTTACGATAACATCACCAATGGTGGGTACTTTCTATGCAGCGAAGGCAGAAGGAAGCGAACCTTTTATCACAGTTGGCGATGTAATTAGAAAAGGCCAGGTAATAGGAATTGTGGAAGCAATGAAATTAATGAACGAAATCGAATCTGCTTATGACGGTGTTGTGGAAGCGATACTTGTTAAGAATAAGGATATGGTGGAATATGGCCAGGCTTTAGTAAGTGTAAGGCCATTATAACCATTATGGTTACCCGAAGATAAAGCGTCATGGCAGATTCTTAAAAATAGGAGCAGGGAAAATGTTAAATATTAATCAAATAAAAGAAATAATACCGCAAAGAAGTCCTTTTTTGCTAATTGACCGTATCGATGAATTGGAACCCGGTAAACGTGCTGTCGGTCGCAAATGTGTAACCTATAACGAGCCGTTTTTCTTTGGACATTTTCCGGATGAACCAGTTATGCCGGGGGTACTGGTCATCGAAGCCCTGGCACAGGTGGGTGCCGTATTATGTTTATCCCTTGAGGAAAATAAGGGTAAGAATTCCTATTTCGGCGGAATCAATAAAGCCAGATTCCGTAATAAAATTGTACCCGGTGATGTATTAACCCTGGAAGTGGAGTTAGTTAAGAGAAAGGGCAATGTTGGGGTTGCGAATGCCAAAGCTTATGACGGCGATAAGGTTTTTGCAGAAGCGGAATTAACTTTTGCAATAGGCTGATCGGGGAATAAATGTATGAATATAAGATGTACGCCTTTCGTGGGCGGCCTTGGGAAAAGAAAAGGTTCACACCTGGCGGACATTATTATTTAAGATGGGAGCACCAACTATGATAAAAAAAGTATTAGTAGCTAATCGCGGAGAGATTGCTGTCCGTATTATTCGTGCTTGCAGAGAAATGGGCATTGGTACCGTTGCCATATGCTCTGACATCGATAAAGATGCCCTACATGCCCAACTTGCCGATGAAACCGTCTGTATCGGGCCAATGCCTTCGAAAGACAGCTATTTAAGAATGGACCGGATTTTAAGTGCAACACTGGCAACCGGGGCGGATGCCATTCATCCCGGTTTCGGTTTCCTGTCTGAAAACAGTAAATTTGCTGCCCTTTGCCGTAAATGCAATATTACTTTTATCGGCCCCACCGCCGAAGTCATTGAACGGATGGGGAATAAATCCGAGGCCAGAAAAACCATGATGGAAGCCGGCGTACCGGTTGTACCCGGTACCAAGGAACCGGTTTACACGGCGGCAGACGGTAAAAAAATCGCGGATGAAATGGGTTATCCGGTTATGATTAAGGCTTCGGCCGGAGGCGGCGGCAAGGGAATGCGTGTTGTCCGGACAGAAGAGGAATTTATACATCATTTTGAAACTGCCAGCCAGGAGGCAAAAAATTCCTTTGGCGACGATACCATGTATATTGAGAAATTTATTCCAAAGGCAAGGCATATCGAATTCCAGATACTGGCGGACAATTACGGGAATGTAGTACATTTAGGGGAAAGAGACTGTTCCATCCAGAGAAGAAATCAGAAAATGATCGAAGAAGCTCCTTCTTTTGCAATCAACGAGGAGTTAAGAAAATTAATGGGAGATACCGCAGTAAAAGGAGCGAAAGCTGCGGGCTACTGCAATGCAGGAACCATAGAATTTATTTTGGACCAGGAAAATAATTTTTATTTTATAGAAATGAACACCAGGATTCAGGTGGAACACGGCGTAACCGAAATGGTCACGGGAATTGATTTAATCCGGGAACAGATTAAGATCGCCGGCGGTGAGAAGCTTTCCTTTACCCAGGAGGATGTAAAGATACAGGGCCATTCCATTGAATGCAGGATTAATGCGGAGAATCCGGATAAAAACTTTATGCCTTCCCCGGGGCTGGTATCCAGCCTGCACATGCCGGGCGGGAACGGGGTGCGTATTGACTCGGCCCTGTATGCGGGTTACCGGATACCGGCTGCTTACGATTCCCTGATTGTTAAGTTAATGGTGCACGATGCCAGCCGTGAACTGGCAATCAGGAAGATGCGCGGCGTACTTGGCGAACTGGTCATTGAAGGCATTGATACGAATATCGATTTTCAGTATCAGATCATAAATCATGAAGATTATATAAAAGGAAAAACAGATACCGGATTTGTGGAAAGACTGTTATCCGGAAAGGAGGTCTAAATGCTGAAGGAAATGTTTAAAAAAAATCCCAGTACGGCTGGGCTTAAACAGATCCAATTGGGAGAGAAAATAAAAGACTCCCTGGATGAAGCCCAGATTCCGGACGGTTTATTCGAAAAATGTGAGAAGTGCAATGAAATCATATATACGGAAGATGTAGTTGCCAATTATTATATCTGTCCCAACTGCGGAAACTATTTCCGTATCAGCCCCAGGACCAGGCTCAGCATGATACTGGATAAGGGCAGCTTTGAAGAATGGGATACGGAACTGCCCGTAAGCGACCCTCTTAACTTCCCCGGCTACCAGAGTAAGCTGGAACTGATGAAAGTGGTAACCAATCTGGACGAAGCGGTTATTACGGGTGAAGGCAGGATTGATGATACAAGAGTAGCAATTGGTGTTATGGCTTCCAACTTTTTAATGGGAAGCATGGGAAAAGTAGTCGGTGAAAAAATCACCAGAATGATCGAAAGAGCTACGGAGCAAAGACTTCCCGTAATTCTGTTCTGCTGTTCCGGCGGTGCCAGGATGCAGGAAGGGATTGTATCCTTAATGCAGATGGCAAAAACCTCCCAGGCAATCAAGAAGCATGATGAAGCCGGGCTGTTATATGTTCCGGTATTAACGGATCCCACTACCGGCGGGGTTATGGCCAGTTTTGCCATGCTTGGGGATGTAATTTTAGCAGAACCCGGGGCTTTGATCGGTTTTGCCGGGCCCAGGGTAATCGAGCAGACCATCGGCCAGCGTCTGCCGGAGGGCTTCCAGAGGGCAGAATTTTTACTGGAACATGGATTTATTGATAAAATCGTAAAACGTAATAAAATAAAACAGACTTTATCCTTGCTGGTAAAAAGCTGATGATTTAACCTGACAAGGAAGGCTTGCCGCCTTTGGCGGCGGAATGGAGGTAAATATGTCAGCAGAATTAACAGCGTGGGACAGGGTGCAGATAGCACGTAGTGCTGCGAGGCCCACAAGCCTGGATTTTATCAGTGCCATATTTAATAAGTTCATGGAGCTTCATGGAGACCGTGTATCCCGTGACGACGGTGCAATTGTGGCTGGTCTGGCCAGTATTGATGATATTACTGTTACAGTTATCGGCCAGCAGAAAGGCCGTACCATAAAACAGAATATGAAGCGCAATTATGGAATGCCTAATCCATCCGGCTACCGGAAAGCACTCCGGTTAATGAAACAGGCTGAGAAATTCGGCCGTCCCATTATCTGTTTTATTGATACGCCCGGTGCCTTTTGCGGTATTGAAGCAGAAGAGCGGGGACAGGGAGAAGCGATTGCCAGAAACCTTTATGAGATGTCCGGAATTAAGGTTCCCATCCTTTCAGTAGTAATCGGGGAAGGCGGCAGCGGCGGAGCCCTTGCTTTGGGTGTGGCAAACGAAGTCTGGATGCTTGAAAACGCAACCTATTCCGTATTATCCCCGGAAGGGTTTGCCTCCATTCTCTGGAAGGACAGCAAGAGAGCCAATGAAGCGGCTGAGGTAATGAAAATAACCGCCGCGGATTTAAAAGAACTGAGTATTGTGGAACGTATTATTGCGGAAAATGAAGCCTTATGCGTAGAAAATATGGAATCCGTGGCCTGTGAGATAAGAACGGGAATCGTGGATTTTATTACCCGTTATAAAGTAAAGACCAAGGATGAAATCGTAGCGCAGCGTTACGAAAGATTCCGTAATATGTAAGAATAAACCGGACGGAGGGCTGCCGCATGACATTGCGGCAGCTCTCTTTCCGCTATGATTTTTATTTGTGTGAAAGCTAAATATTGGTGAGGCACAAGAAACCAATAAGTCAACCTTATAAGAGGCGGGAACACAAGTTACGCTCCGAAGGTTTTCCGGAATACTTTTGGATTATAACCGGAATAATGTTTAAAAAAGTTGGAGAAGGAACTTAAATCTTCAAATCCGACTTTCAGCATAATTTCAGATATGGGGAGGCTGGTATTTTCAAGCAGAGATTTGGCACGTTCCATTCTGAGCTTATTGATATAATTAAGGGGTGTGGTACCCATCCTGCTTTTAAACAGCCGGATAAAGTAATTGGGATGCATATGCATCCTGCCGGATAAATCGTCAATGGTCAGTCTGTTGTGCAGATTGTCGTTTATATAGGATATGACCGCATAAAATTCCGGATGGTTTTCTTCGTAAAGAGCAGCATGGTTTTGGTCGGAAAGGGCTATGTAATCGGATAAAAGGGATAATATACCTGCCTTTAAACGGAAAACGGAGGCCAGGGTATTTTCTTTTGCCTGGCTGAAAATATCTTCAAAGTGCCGTATGATTTCCGAGTCTTCCCGGATGTCGATGAAGTAAGGCAGGTTTAGATTCCGGAATAGCCGGTCATCCCAGGCTTTTACCTCGAAATGTATCCAGTATTTTGTGACATAATTTTCATTAATATGATAAAAGGAATGCCTGGTCTGGGAAGGAATGAAAAACATTCTTCCCTTATGGCCGTGATAAGCAGTCCCTTCTATATTAATTTCACATTCTCCGGCTGTAATATAATAAATTTTGCAAAAGGGGCACAGTATATTATTCTCCCTCCAGGTCCTGCCGCAATGGGTAAAACTCCCGTAATAATAGTCAATATAGAGATTGGAAAAATACTTGGAATAGTTATTATCCATAGGGTAGCTCCTTTAGGAAAATAAGGTTAGTTTTTTTCAACTTTTTGTTTGGATTTCTTATTACAAAATTATTATAACGATGATAAACTGTCTTTGTCAATGATGGTTTATGCGGCAGTTGCGGTATTATAAACCGAAAACGGCAAAATAACCGAAAGGAATGAAGTTATAGTGTCCTGTCTGGCTCATAATTAGATAAATCACACGGTTTGTTTTGCCATCCGCCGCGTCAGCTTCACTCCACCCGGCATACCGCAAAGTGGAGCTACCGCAAAGTGAAGCGCTCAGAAAGGTACTATGATTTTTCAAACACGCTCAAGAGTAAAAAGAAAAGGAGAAGGATGTTATGGCGTTATATGAGGAAAGAGAAAAAAGAACGGAGTGGTTCCGGGAAGCACGTTTTGGCATGTTTATCCACTGGGGGCTCTATGCAATTCCGGCCAGGGGCGAGTGGGTAAAAAGCACGGAAAAGATACCTACGAAAGAATATGATAAGTATTTTGAAGAATTTAACCCGGTCCGTTACAATCCGAGAGAATGGGCAAAATACGCCAAAGAGGCAGGCATGAAGTATGCGGTACTGACGACCAAGCATCATGACGGTTTCTGCCTGTTTGATTCGGCCTATACGGACTATAAAAGCACCAATACAAAATGCGGACGTGACCTGGTGAAAGAATATGTGGAAGCTTTCCGGGAAGAAGGGATCAAAATCGGCTTTTATTATTCCCTCTTAGACTGGCACCACCCGGATTATCCCCATTATGGTGACAGGCAGCATCCTATGCGGGATAATGAGGAATTTAAGGGTTCGGTACATAACTGGGAGAATTATACCCAGTACTTTCATAATCAGGTCAGGGAACTGCTTACGGGTTATGGTAAGATCGATCTGATGTGGTTTGATTTTTCCTATGCCAACGAAAGGCTTGCCGGTACGGAATTTGAACATATGTCAGGGGAAACCTGGAGGGCGGAGAAATTAGTTAAAATGATGCGGTCCCTTCAGCCCGATATTATTATTGATAACCGCCTGGGCGGAGATGCCAGAAAAGAAGAGCCGGACCTTCATTCCGGAGATTTTGTATCCCCGGAATGCATGATGCCGGCATCAGGTGAGCTGGATGTCTTAGGACGCCCCGTACCTTGGGAATTGTGCCTGACTTTGAATGAAAACTGGGGCTACGCCAAGAATAAACCCTGGGACTACAAAACCGCGGAAAATGTCCTTCATATGCTGGTGGAATGTGTCGGGAAAAATGGCAATATGCTCATTAATGTGGGACCGAATGCCAAAGGTGAATTCCCGAAAGACAGCATACGGATTTTAAAAGAAATCGGTGAATGGATGCGGGTAAATGGAGACAGCATTTATGGCTGCGGTAAGAGTGGCATAAATAAACCGGAGTGGGGACGTTATACCCAGAACGGCAAAATGGTCTATGCCCATATCTATGACAGGCGTGTCGGTGCTTTCCGCCTGGAAGGTCTGGAAGGGAAAATTAAAAAAGCCCGTATCCTGGAAGACGGGGCAGAACTTAAACTGATTCGTCCCTGGAACGGAGAGGATTATCCGGAGGATGCTTATGTGGAACTGGACATTGCCGGGCTCTATGATGAAAGAGATACTGTATTGGAGCTGGAGCTGATTTAAGCACAACGGATATAAGGACAGAGCCGCAGCGCAGCGGACAGAAATATCCGCTTTGACACAACAAGAATGATGAAAAACAAAGGACTGCTGCAAAATGTTAAATTTACCGTTCTTGGGTCTCTCCCAAGTAAGGCAGATTTTGAATTCTGCGGCAGCCCCTTACCTAATCAACCATAGGAGCTACATATATTTAACAGCTTTCTTAATAAATTCCATAAAGTCATCCGCACCCTGATCGAATCCATCTTTTTTTAGATAGAATGCTTTTTCCGGACCGGAATAAATATAAATATAATCTTTATATTCCTTGACTTCCGTTAACTGGGTATAAGGATATTTGGAAATATATTGTACGCCGGACAAGGTAAAATAGTCCTCATAAAAAGTGAATATGGCTTCTTTATCCTTGTCATATAATTTCATCATCCGGCCGACCATTTTCTCAATACGGATACCCTGATAATAAATAAATACAAACAATAAAATAATAGCAATACTCCAACCTATAATCACATTGCCGGAGTTGTACAGGAGGCTTAAAATAATAATAAAAAGTACTGCCATCGAAATCCAAAGTTTGAATTTCTTCAGAATTTCATTGTAGTGGCAGAAGTTTTTAATGACTTCTTCCGAGTACTGTGTGCGGTTTATATATAGTACGCTGTCTTTTATATTCTGTTCTTCTTTCCGTTTCTGTTCCGTATAAAATTTTGTCAGGGCTTCTGACTTTTTATTTTTTAAAACCTTTTGCTTTTTACTTCTGTTTTTATTTATGATAACTAAAATAACAATAACAGCAATTAAGAGGACAAAGCCTATAATTAAGCGGATGAAAGCCTCACGTTCCTGTTTCTCCACTTCCGTCTTGTCCAGAAATCCGGTAAAATGGGTTCCGGCAACCAGTTCTTTGATAAAATTTTCATCGATCGGTTCTATACTGTTCTTCTTAAAAGCATCAAATGAAATCGAATATCCGTTTACAACCGTTCCATAGATTATTTCGGTCAACGGGATACCGTCCTGGGTCAATTCAATGCTGTAACGGAAAAAAGGTGTCTCCTGCTGGGGATATTTTTCAACCGATGTTTTTGCATTTTCGTCATTGTTGGCAGCAAGTTCCTTCAGAAAATTTTCCAGCTCATCTTCCGACAGAAGTGACAGATTAAATATACTTTTCGTTTCACTTGTCTGCTTCTGTAACAGCCTTACGGTTGTTTTTGTATTCGGATCAAAAAAGATGGCCTGAACCCCCATACTGTTAAAGGTTTCCTTTTCGGCTTTTGGGTCGGTGATCCCGGCTGCTTTCCACTGTTCGTCCGTATTCGGCGTATCTTTTGTTAAAATAACCGTATCCTCGGGCATATTCAGCTCTATATATAACCCGGGAAAGTCCTGTACTTTGGCTTGTACCTGAAAAGACGGACAAACAGCCATTATCAATAGGACTGTCAGGAGGAGCCTGCTAAATATTTTACTTTTCATAAATTTATTATCTCCTTGTATTCAATCTCAGATACTAAATATCTTACCACGATTATATATAAAGTTCCATATCTTTTGTACAGTGAGTATAAAAAAAGGATAAATAAAGTATTAAAAAAATGGAGATTCTACAGAAGTGGAAAAATTATACAGTTGGAGAATCTTGATTATACAAATTGAAAATAATATGCTACAATAAAAATATTCAAGGTAACTTGAACAGACAGGGTGTTTATCAGACGTAACAAATTGTATAAAGAATAGAAACTATAGATAAAATAGGATTTGTAAAAAATATGTCTATTAAAGTAGTTTTTTTATATTGACTGGATTATTAGCTTTGCATTAAAATACTTTTGTTATTATTTTATTCTTGTATCTTACCAAGCTAATTTTTAATAATTTATTACGGGAGAAACTATGCAAAGAGACAGCTATTTTGACAATTTTAAAGGATTATTAATCTTACTGGTTGTGATCGGCCACTTTATAGGTGCTTTTATTTATAAAAATCATCTCATGGAATTTCTGGTTATTACGATTTACGGTTTTCATATGCCTGCCTTCGCTTTTGTATCGGCCTATTTTTCAAAAAAGAATCATATTTTGAAACTGGTAAAGACGCTTTTAATACCGTATTTTATATTTCAAGTAGTTTACTTTATATTTTTATATGTAATCGGCAGGGAAGATAGTTTCGAATTATTGCAGCCTTATTTTACTTTATGGTTTATGCTCTCTTTATTTTGCTGGAGGTTGATAATCGATAAAATAATAAAGATAAAGGGAATTATCCTGATTTCTTATGTTGCGGCAGTATTGGCCGGTTATATTACGGCCATCGGTTCTTTTGGTGCAATTGGAAGAACCATTACATACCTGCCGTTTTTTATATTGGGATATAGTTTCAATAAAGAGAAATTTTTAGAATTTGCAGATCATAAGGCGGCAAAAATCGGTGCTTATATTGTACTTGCTTTCTTACTTGTATTTTTATATTTTGGCAGTAATTATATCGATTTTGATGTTTTAATAATGAAATACTCCTATGAGAAATCCGATTCCCTGCACTGGGGATGGCTGTATCGTACATTAATTTATGTATTTTCCACATGTTTCATTTACCTGGTCGCTATTGTAATACCCAGGAATAAACACTGGTATACATACCTGGGGCAAAGGACGATGAGCATATATTTGCTGCATGGGATTATATATAAATTTATACAGTATCAGACAGACTTATATGACAGCGTCAATACAACAGTGGAAATGTTTCTGATTCTGTGTTTGGCTGTAGTCATAACTTTTATTCTTTCATTAAAACCTTTTGATGCTTTTATTAAAAAGTTATCCTCCGTGCCGCTTGAAATACTGCTTTCGTAGAATTAGAAAAGTAAATATAAAAGAAAAAATATAAAAGACCTATGGAACACGGATATCATCCATTTGACAGAAAGTCAACTTTTTAACTGCCTGCCGAAAAGAAGTAATTTAAATATCGGTTTTCCATAAGTCTTTTTGTTTTTAAAATACCGGCCAGATAAAATACTGCTGTCAAAAAAAAAACTGCTATTTTTACCTTTCTATTACCTCTCCTGAAACGGAACATAGGGTTTTTGTTTTGCAACGTTCTTATAAGCAGGACGTATGATTTTGCCTGCATTGATCAGTTCCTCAATGCGGTGGGCGCTCCATCCTGAGATTCTGGCAATGGCAAAGATAGGGGTATATAATTCCAGGGGAAGATCCAGCATACTGTATACAAAACCGCTGTAAAAGTCTACGTTGGCACTGACACCCTTATAGATCTGACGTTCTTTGGCTATAACGTCCGGTGCGAGTGTCTCCACTAAATTATATAACTTAAATTCTTCAATTCTTCCCTTTTCTTCCGAAAGCTTCCTGACGAAACTCTTAAAAATATCGGCTCTTGGGTCTGAAATGGAATATACGGCATGGCCCATACCATAGATAAGTCCGGCTTTATCAAAGGCTTCTTTATGTAAGAGAGCAGCCAGGTAACCGCGGACTTCTTCTTCGTCTTCCCAGTTATTTAAGTTTTTCTTCATATCCTCAAACATCTGGACAACTTTAATATTGGCACCGCCGTGTTTTGGCCCTTTTAAGGAACCTAAGGAAGCTGCAACGGAAGAATAAGTGTCGGTTCCCGTAGAAGTAACCACATGAGTTGTAAAAGAGGAATTGTTACCGCCGCCGTGTTCCGCATGCAACACTAAAGCCACATCCAGAATCCTGGCTTCTAACGGAGTATACTTGCTGTCCGGCCTTAAAAGATGAAGGATTAATTCCGCCGTTGACAGGGAAGGATCCGGGGTATGGATAAATAAGCTCTGGCCGTCATGATAATGGCGGTAAGCCTGATAACCGTAAACGGACAGCAGCGGGAATAATGAGATTAACTGAAGGGACTGTCTCATTACATTGGGAAGGGAAATATCATCCGCCATGTCATCATAAGAATATAAGGTCAATACGCTTCTTGCCAGGGTGTTCATCATATCACGGCTTGGAGCCTTCATGATAATATCCCGGACAAATGAGGTGGGTAAGGAGCGGTATTCACCCAATAAATTTTTGAAATTCAAAAGTTCTTCACTGGTTGGAAGTTCGCCGAATAACAGAAGATAGGTAGTTTCTTCAAAACCGAATCGGTTTTCCTTGATGAAACCGTCTACAATTTGTTCAACATCAATACCGCGATAGTATAATTTACCTTCACATGGAACATATTCGGAATCAACAATAATGTGGGAACGTACTTCAGCAATTTCAGTCAGACCGGTTAAAACGCCTTTACCACTTACATCCCGCAGTCCCCGTTTTACGTCATATTTCGTATAAAGAGCAGGATCAATCGCACTATTTTTAGCACACAAATCTGTTAAAGCTAAAATTTCGGGTGTAATAGTTGAAAAAGTGTCGTTGTTCATAATAACCTCCTGTTTGTTAAATTGTAAAAATAGCAACTTCAGGATAAAGACAAATAAATAATCATGTAGAAATATGAATTAACTTACATGCGTAATTTCTACATGAAACGAATAATGTAAAATGATTTGAAGTTGTATTTTGGGATTTACTGTATACAGGTATATTGTAACACAAATAAATTGCAATAACAAGAAAAATTAAAAGGAGCACAAATTCTGGAAATTAATAATTATTCATCCTTTTTATAAACCACGAATTATTTTGAATGATTGGTACTGCCGTCCATATTCGGGTTTCACCAGGCAGATGCAAGAGCCATTATTAAGCTTATTCTTGGTTACTATTCAGTCTAATAATTTCATAAAAACTTTTGTACAGAAAAAATTATGCCTTCTGTATAATTTCTATTCATGTTATACCCGGGTTTTCTGTGACTTTTGCTCCGCTCCACTCGCAGAAAATACCTTGCGGTATATATAGCTGAACTATAACTTCCTGTTATGTCAAATACAGTTTAGGATTGCAATTTTCAGGGAAAACAATTATGATAGAAGTATCTAAGATAGAGATATTTCAGATAAACCCAAAATGTATTATGGAAATAGAATCGCAGTAAAAGAAAATCAATAAAATATATATTATCATAAGAGAAAATCCTGTGATATAAAGGAGGCAGCATGCTATTAGACGATTACATTTATTTTAAGATAGGAAAGAAGAAAAGTATTGCATTAATTGCCCATGACGGTAAGAAACAGGAACTGGTGAAATGGGCGGATAAAAATAAAAATATATTAAAGAATCATTTTCTGTGCGGTACGGGAACGACTGCCCGCATTATTTCGGAGCAGACCGGCCTTCCGGTAAAAGGTTATAACAGCGGCCCACTAGGCGGCGACCAGCAGATCGGTTCCAGAATTGTTGAAGGGAATATTGATTTTGTGGTATTTTTCTGGGATCCCCTGGAATCCCAGCCCCACGATCCGGATGTTAAGGCCTTGCTCCGTATTGCGGTAGTTTATGACATACCGATTGCCAACAATGAAGCCACAGCTGACTTTTTACTTGCTTCCAGATATATGGATGAAGAATACGACAGGAAAGTTGAAAATTTCAACAAAAACATGATGGCAAGAATCGAAAAATTTGCCCAGCCGGAATAATCTTTAGGTGAATCAGACAGACTATCATGGTATCGACTTTGGCTCTGACCTGTTGAAAATGGGAGCTTATACCTGAAAGGTTTGGGTGATATTATGAGAAGAATATGTTTTTATGATACGAAACAATATGATAAAGTTTACTTTGATTATTATAAGGAAAAGTTTGGGTTTGAAATCGATTATTTCGAGCCGAAGTTAAATTCGGATACGGCTGTCATGGCCAAAGGCTATGAAGCGGCCGTAGCCTTTGTGAATGATAACATTGATGCCAAAACCATTGATATATTGTACAATAACGGAATCAGGATCATAGCCATGCGCTGTGCCGGCTATAACAATATTGATTTTAAGGCGGCTTTTGAAAAAATACATGTGGTAAGGGTGCCGGCATATTCACCCTATGCCGTAGCGGAGCATGCCATGGCACTGCTCTTAACCTTAAACCGAAAGATACACCGTGCCTATAACCGGACCAAGGAACATAATTTCAGCCTGAATGGGTTAATCGGGTTTGATCTGCACGGTAAAACCATGGGTGTTGTCGGTACGGGTAAAATAGGCCGTATTTTCGTAGATATCTGTAAAGGTTTTGGCTTAAAGGTAATTGCCTATGACCCATATCCAATTACCGATGCGGATATAAGATACGTTACCCTTGAAGAACTGTGCAAAGAGTCCGATATCATCTCCCTCCACTGTCCGCTGACCAAAGAAACACACCATATGATTGGCCGGAAAAACTTAGAGCTCATGAAAAAAGGCGTTATAATTATAAATACTTCCAGAGGTGCCTTAATTAACAGTGAAGACCTGTTAAACGCCATTAAGGAAGAAAAAGTCGGCGGTGCGGGTCTGGATGTATATGAGGAAGAAACGGAATTCTTCTATGAGGATAAGTCCTATGCCATTATACGGGATGACATTTTATCCGGCTTAATTTCCATGCCTAATGTAATTGTAACATCACATCAGGCGTTTTTGACTAAAGAAGCATTGAATAACATAGCGGAAATTACGCTTCAGAATTTAACCGATTATTTTGAAGGTAAACCCCTTGATAATGAAATCTGCTATCAGTGCATAAAATATAATAACTGCAATAAAGAAGAAATTAAAAGGTGTTTTTAACCTTACAAGTAAGTCCCCCGCTTCTTAGCGGATTACGAATATCCGCTTTGACTGCACCATGGCCAAACTTTAACTAAATTTTATTATAAAATTAATCCGGCAACGGTTGCTATTGCTGCTTTTTTATGCTATAATTTGACTATCTTTATTAATATATTAAAGATATAGAAATCGTAACAATTCAGTACACTCGAGAAAAGAGCGCAAAAATACGTTCCGGCAGAAATTCGGGTTAATCAGCACCAAAATATGTATTTTACAGCATACTTTGTGTGCATAAGCGCAAAATGCGCTGTTCGTCAGAACCGCAGTGACTGAATGGTCACAAGAAAATATAATATACGGAGGTTTTTATTATGAAGAAATATGAATGTCCTTGTGGTTATGTTTATGATCCTGAAGTAGGAGATCCTGATAACGGAATTGCACCGGGTACTGCATGGGAAGACCTGCCAGATGACTGGAGTTGCCCTGTTTGCGGTCTCGAGAAAGATGCTTTTACGGAAATATAAGATTACATAGTTAAAGAGAGAGCGGTGCTTTATGTCGGTACAGGCTCTCTTTTTTAGAAAACTGCCGGTCTTTTACACAGACAGGCATTAGAAAGCTTTTGTAATCCGCTTGTTTATTGTTATTGCAGATGAATGAAAGGAAAAATTGAAAGGAGTACTATACATGAAAGAATTAAAAGGTACCAGGACAGAAGCGAATTTAAGAACAGCATTTTCCGGAGAATCAGAAGCCAGAAATAAATATACATATTATGCTTCAAAAGCAAAAAAAGAAGGCTATGAGCAAATAGCGGAACTTTTTTTGGAAACTGCCAATAATGAAAAAGAACATGCTAAAATCTGGTTTAAACTGCTGCATGACGGTATGCCGGATACCCAGGCCAATTTACTGGATGCCGCCGCCGGGGAGCATTACGAATGGACAGATATGTATACAAGTTTTGCAAAAGAGGCAAAGGAAGAGGGGTTTGACCGAATTGCCTGGCTTTTTGAAGCAGTTGCCAAAATTGAAAAGGAACATGAAGAGAGATACCGTAAACTCTTATCCAATATTGAAGACGGCCTGGTATTCTCAAAAGACGGTGATACCATCTGGCAGTGCGCGAATTGCGGACATATACATGTAGGTAAAAAAGCCCCGGAAAAATGTCCGGTATGTGACCATCCCCAGTCTTATTTCAGGGTTTTAGCCCAGAATTATTAATAATAAACGGAAATTCCCGTTTTTGATATTAAATATTTAAGAAGTATTTTTAAAAAGTGAGTCTGTCCTGATATTTATGATGTCTTTTATTTAAGAAGGCTGTCATAAAAGCTGGGACAGACTCATTTTATTTTATAAAAAAAATAACCAAAATAACAAGGTACTTCCAGAAAATTCTCGTAGGGTGATTTCTCACCTTGGTGTTGTAAATAATATTCATCATGTTATAATAATGATAGCGGTTTAGTTAGGAGGATTGTTATGCTATCAGATCATGACTTGAAATATATACCTCGGGTATTAACCTTTTGGGATAAATTAAATGAGGCACAGAAAGAACTGGTAATCAATAATATTACGCCGGTTCATTATGATAAAGGAAGCAGGATCCACAGCGGAGATATTGACTGTATCGGTGTTTTACTGATTAAAAAAGGAGGACTCAGAATCTACATATTGTCGGACGAAGGTAAGGAAGTCACCCTTTACCGTTTAAGGGACGGGGAAATATGTGTCCTTTCCGCCTCCTGTATTTTAGACAATATAACCTTTGATGTTCATGTGGATGCGGAAGCCGACAGTGAGGTACTGCTGATTGATTCCTATTCTTACCAGCAATTATGCAGGCAGAATATCTATGCCGAAAATTTTACGGATAAGCTGGTGATAGATTCTTTTTCTGAGGTTATGTGGGCGATGGAGCAGATTCTGTTTATGAGTTTTGACAAAAGGCTGGCCATCTTTTTATCGGATGAAATTACCAGAAACCAAAACGATACCATTGAATTGACCCATGAGCAAATAGCCAAATACATGGGCAGTGCCAGAGAGGTCGTATCCCGGATGCTTAAATATTTCGTACAGGAAGGGATCGTGGAACTATCCAGGGGCGGGGTCCGGGTGGTCAATAAGAAAAAACTGAAGGAATTAATTCTTTAAACTATAACAGCATATCTGCATAATAGGTTAAAGAATGCAGCAAAGCGGAATAGGAAATTGCAGGAATTAGAAATTGCAGGATTGGAAATTGTAGGATTGGAAATTGCAGGAATATAAATTCCAGGAATTTATATTCCTTGTGACAATAAATACCGCGGATCACAGCCGAACCGTTCGGCTGTGATCCGCGGCAGCTTTATTTTATTCAGGCAGGAGGCCTTTGCCATAACCCCTAGAGCGTGTTTGAAAAACCATTGCACCGTTTTGAACGCTCCACTTTGCGGCATAAGCATTTTTCAAACACGCTCCAGTCTGGTTATTTTAATAGTTCCAGAATATTTTTCTTGGACTGTACGCCGACGGTAGAGTTGTGTACTTTACCATCCTTGATTACTAAAAGGGTAGGTATAGACATTATTTTATAATTCTGGGCAAGTTCAACCTCTTCATCCACATTGATCTTTCCGACTTTAATGTCTGAAACTTCATTGGCAATTTCATCAACAATGGGAGAAACCATCTTACAGGGACCGCACCAGGAAGCCCAGAAATCAAGCAGAACAGGCTTTTCGGAATTTATAACCTCTGAATTAAAATTATTTTTTGTTATGGTAAGTATACTCATAATATCATCTCCTTTGTAATTGTTATACCAGTATCATAATCCGGTATCTTAAGGTTGTCTGTGATTAAGTTACTTAAGAAAGTGCATTTTCAAACAGAGTACGGATTACTGCCTTATTTGGTATTCCCTCGTGTACCTTCTCGGAATCCAAATAATAGGTCGGAACATAATAATAATTATATTGGTCCGCAATATCCGGTTCCTGTTCTTCATCTATGACCCGGATATCCAAATCTTTATATCTTGGATTCTCGCGCATTAATTCGTCCATGAATACATGGGCCTGTCTGCAATGGGGGCACCAGCTTGTTTCAAACATTATGATTGACTTCATACAGCATCCCTTCTTTCGTATTTGGTATATCTTTGTAAAGACATTGTTTTAAATTTATCAAAAAAGGTTAAAATCTGCCATGCGGTGGAAAAAATATAACAGCTGGTATTAATATAACCTTTTTATTACTATAACATTCTTTCTTTATTCTGTAAATATGTTGAGGATTAGCCGAAGTGTTTATTCACCTTCCCATTAGAAGTACGGCTTACAAACCGTTATGCAGCTGTGCTGTTATTTCAGCAGAGACCGGGACCGATGGAACGGCTGTTCCTGTTTTTATCTGCCTCATAATAAAAACTATGGGATAATGAGAAATTTTTTCGGTTTATAAAGGAGTGTTTTTCGTAAATCTGGTTGACTAAGTATTTAAATAAAGATAAAATGGTGTTAATAATACAACAAGGAGGTCTTACTATGCAGATTAATAACATAGCAGATGGAATCTATCAACTTTCCATTAATGTAGAGAATATATTGTTTGAAGGCTTTTGGGATATACCAAACGGAGTATCGTTAAATTCATATATAATCAAGGGTGAGAAAACTGCCATTGTGGACGGTGTATGCGGTTGGGACGGTGTTCCGGATTCCCTGTTTGACCTGATAGAACAATTGAACATTGAACCTGAATCCATTGAGTATCTTATCGTTAACCATATGGAACCGGATCATTCGGGATGGATTGAAGCTTTTAAACAGATTAACCCGAACGTTCAGATTGTCGGCAGCAAAAGGGCAATAGACCTGTTGAATGCTTTTTACGGTGTGACGAATAATGTTACGGTTGTCGGGGATAATGATACGCTGGATTTAGGCAACGGACATATATTAAATTTTGTGGAAATTCCCAATGTACATTGGCCGGATACCATCGCAACCCTGGATACTCTTACGGGTACCTTATTTTCCTGTGATGCCTTTGGTTCCTTCGGTAAAATCACTTCTTCCATCTATGCGGATATGTTGAACGAGGAAGAACTTGCCGCATATGAATATGAGACGGTACGTTATTATTCCAATGTCCTGGCATACTTCTCCCCACAGGTGAAAAGAGCGGTAACCAAGTGCCAGGCGTTACCCATAACCATGATTGCACCGGGCCACGGACTTATTTACAGAAATCCGGCTGTAATAATGGATGCTTATTCAAAGTATGCGGACTATCAGAATATCCCTGCCAGAAAGGAAATCACCCTGATATGGGGTTCCATGTATGGAATGACGGAAAAAGCGGTAAGTTATGCGGTACAGGCACTTCAAAACGAAGATATTGTTGTTCATGTGCATCAGGTGCCGCAGGATACCTGGGGAGCCATATTAGCTTCCGCCTGGACATCCTCGGGAATTATACTGGCTATGCCGACTTATGAATTTAAGATGTTTCCTCCCATGGCGGCGGCCCTGGAAGAACTGGGTAAAAAACGGGTAAATAAACGTAAGGCCTTCCGTTTTGGTTCCTATGGCTGGTCAGGCGGTGCCCAGAGGGATCTGGATGAAATCATGACAAGGCTTTCTATGGGCTGGGAGTTCCTGGAACCGGTTGAATTCATTGGCAACCCGAGGGAAGAAGAACTGGAACGTATCGGAGTACAGGTAAAAGCCCTGGCAGAAGAAGTAAAGGCGTTGTTTCAGAGTTAATTAGGAAAGCATAGAACGTAAGCAGAAAGATCAATTCATCAATCAATTCAAAATAATTTTTTTGTATTTAAAATAGGCTCTTTGCCAGTTGTAAGTAATGGTCAACCGTTATTAACAGGCAGAGAGCTTTTTATACGTAAAAAATTGTCACCGGCTTTCTGTACCGATATTCATAGAATTCAAAATTTTAGGGATACTTTTGGTAAGAAGTAAATTATATTTAACAGAAAGGGTAATCAGATTGGATAGTGATTTTACAATACTGGAAGCATCTATTTTGGACATTCAGGAAGCATTTGCAAAAAATCAGATCAATTCGGAAGAATTAATATTAAAATACATGGAGAGGATTGCCAGTCTGGATCAGGACGGACCCCGGATCAATTCCATATTAGAGCTGAATCCGGATGCAATCCAGACAGCCAGGGCACTGGATTATGAAAGGAGCATAAATGGGATAAGGAGCAGACTCCACGGTATACCGATTCTGGTCAAGGATAATATCGATACGGGGGATAAGATGCATACAAGTGCCGGTTCCCTTGCCTTAAAAGATGCCTATGCCAAAAAGGATGCATTTCTCATTAAAAAATTAAGAAAAGCCGGGGCATTGATATTTGGCAAAACCAATATGACGGAATGGGCTAACTATATGTCGGATCAGATGCCGTCAGGGTATAGTTCAAGAGGAGGACAGGTTCTAAATCCATACGGTTTGGCAGCGTTGGACCCCGGCGGTTCCAGCTCCGGTTCCGGTGGGGCCGTAACCTGTAACTTTTGCTGTGCGGCAATCGGTACGGAGACTTCCGGGTCCATCATTGAACCGTCCGGTAATCACAGTATTGTTGGAATAAAACCGACCGTCGGCTTAGTAAGCCGCAGAGGAATCATACCTGCTTCCCATATGCAGGATACGGCAGGTCCCATGGCAAGAACCGTGGAGGATGCGGTGCTTCTCCTTGGGATAATGGCAGGATGCGACAAGGAGGACCCTATTACCATTACGGGCCAGGATAAGACATGTTCCGATTATACCCGGTTTCTGGACCGTAAAGGGTTGAAAGGGACAAAGCTTGGTGTACCGAGGGACTATTTTTTTGATGATCTTTCGGAAGAAGAGATAAACCTGATGGAAAATGCCCTTAGAATAATGAAACAAAATGGAGCCGAAATAACGGATCCTATCCTGATTCCCCACGTCAGGGAGCTGCAGTCGAAAGTTCCGAATCTGTATGAATTTAAAAAAGATATTAATTACTATTTATCAGGACTTGACAGCCATATACCGGTACATTCCCTGACCGACCTGATCCGCTTTCATGAGACCGATCCGGAGGTCATGTTAAAGTACGGACAGGCATTTTTTGAAAAGGCGGAAAGTACAAAAGGATCTTTAGCCGAACCTGAGTATGTATCCCTGAGGACAAAAGACATGACCTTAAGCAGGGAAGTAATTGACCGGACCATTTATAAGTATAAGCTGGACGCCCTGGTATTTCCGGGAGATAAAGCCGCCGGCCTGGTGAATAAAGCGGGTTATCCGTTAATCACCGTACCCGGGGGAATTCAGAAAAACGGCAAGTGTATGGGAATTACCTTTACGGCGGAAGCTTTCAGTGAACCAAAGCTCATAAAACTGGCTTATGCTTTTGAACAGAATACAAAATACAGGGTTCCGCCTTTTAACGGAAGATAATGGTTAGAGGAGCTGTTACAAAATAGCTTAATTTACTCTATGAAAAGGATTGGGTGTAATAATACATCCAATCCTTTCGTTATAAAGAAACTAGTGTGCTGTACCGTTCATCTTTAGCTAAACAGTACAGCACACTAGCATAACTAATAATAGAATTATCATATTAATAAAAATATGATCCGTATAAAATCGTTTTTATTCTATAAAATGTAAAAAATATGAGTATTAATCACAAATATGAAATATGAGTCGTTCTTATCTAATTTGTAATTGACATGATGTATAAATAAAATAAATATATTTGAAGAAATATATATATTTTGTATAAGAAAAGCCCTGGATTTTCGATAAAAACTCAAATAAAAATGTTTTTATATATTGAAATTCTTTTCTTTCCGTTATATAATCCAACTATAGTTACAAAAGAATGTCAGTAGATGAATCAGAATGGAGAGTATGGGATGGTAACAATCAAGGATGTTGCGAATGAATCCGGCGTGGCGATATCGACGGTCTCGAATGTACTGAACAATGTGGATGTGGTAAGTGAAGAGACCAGAAAGAAAGTTCTGGATGCGGTGGAGAAATTAAAATACGTACCTAACATGAATGCCAGATTTCTTAAATCCTTTAAGAAAAATACCATTGGCTTATTCCTGCCGAGCATTCAGGGCGACTTTTATAAAATGCTGATGCAGGCAATCCACCTGCAATGCAGGCTGAATGGATATTTACTAAATATATATGTCAGCAATGAAAATACCAGTGAAGAAATATACAGTATGATTATTTCTTCCGGTGTGGAAGGGGCAATTGTATTAAATGAACAGTTATCCGATCATTATATTGACCGGATCGTTCAGAAAAAGCTGCCGATTGTTTTTATTGACCGTGAATATGCCGGAGACCATATGTCAAGTGTAATTATTGACAATGGAGAAGGTGCCGCACTTGCCATGGAATACCTGGTTAAACAGGGCCACAGGCGGATCGGATATATCCATGGCATTGAAAACTATGATGATATAGCAAGATATAAGTCTTATGTCACAGTAATGAACAAATATGCCCTTCCCCTGGATGAATCCATTATTCTCAGGGGGTATTTTGAAGAAGCCGTAGCCTACAGTGAAATGCGTGTACTCATTCTAAAAGGAATTGAACTGCCGGATGCTCTTTTCTGTGCCAATGATGAAATGGCCTGGGGATGTATCCGGGCTCTGACGGAAGCAGGTATTAAAGTTCCCGGGCAGGTCAGTGTCATAGGTTTTGATGATAATACCCTGGCTGCGTATTATTCCCCGTCTATTACAACCATACACAGCCCGGTAACGGAACTTGGCAATGCAAGCGCAGCGGAATTGATCCGGCTTTTACAGCAGGAAGAACCGGCTGCAGGTACCATACGCCGGTTATCCCCCAGCCTGGTGCTTCGGGATTCCTGCAAGTTAAGGATTTAATTTCCCGGGCCGACGGGACAGTCACATATTCTGAATCTGCTGTTTGAGTTTTTTGTGAGAAATGAGGTTAAAATGGGACGATATTATTTAGAAGGCAATACTTATGTAATTGAGAATTATGACAGGGTACCGGCTTTTTCCAGTTTCCTTCCCGGGCTTGCCGGAATCAAGGGAATTCCGCTCTGGGTTTATTATACAAACCGGGGACAGGGAATCAACAGTTTTGGCATACATAATAAAAACAATGCCATCATGGAGTTTAACCCGGCCAATACGGCCTACGAGAATACGGCTATAAAAGGTTTCCGGACTTTTATCAAGTGTAACGGAGCGTTTTTTGAACCCTTTTTCAGTTATGACAAGGAAGCGGCCCGTAATTTATATATCCGTAAAAATAGCTTTACCGTAGAGGAAATCAATGCCAGATACGGTATTAAGATAAGTGTGAAGTATTATGTTCTACCCGGTGAGAGTATCGGCGGACTGGTAAGGAAGGTCCTGGTCCAAAACATCAGCGGTGAAACCCAAAAAATCAGTATGCTGGACGGACTGCCTAAAATCATACCCTATGGAATACATAACGGGGATTACAAAGAAATGTCCAATCTTTTAAAGAGCTGGACGGAAATTAAAAATATCGAAAATAATATACCCTATTATACCCTTCGTTCTTCCAGCGACGATTCTGCGGAAGTTTCAGATATCGAAGGAGGATATTATTATTTGACGGTAAGGGCTGGTAAAGTCCTGCCGGTTATTTATGACAGTCAGGCGATTTTCGATTATGATACCTCCCTGGTGAATCCGGTCGTATTTCTGGAAAACAGTCTGGAAGGGGTTTTAGGGAAAACCCAGTGTTTTGCCAATAAAGTCCCTTGCGGATTTACACCCCTGGAATTTGAATTAGAGGCTTCCGGGATTTATGAATTCAATACGGTAGTCGGATTCTCTGGTTCAGTGGAACAGGTTAGTGAAAAACAGGCCGATTTCTGTGCCTTTGCGTATTTTACAAAAAAAGAAAACCAGGCGGAGGAAGCTGTCGATTTGTTAACCGGGGATGTTAAAACCCATACGGCGCTACCCTTGTTTGACCGGTACGTGGAGCAGTGTTATCTGGACAATTTCCTTAGGGGAGGATACCCCTTCGTATTTAATAAAGACCATAATAAAGCGGTGGTGCATTTGTTCAGCCGCAAGCACGGGGACCCGGAGCGGGATTATAACTTCTTCTCCATAGCAGGGGAATATTATTCCCAGGGTAACGGCAACTTCCGTGATGTGAGCCAGAACAGAAGGAATGATGTGTTTTTTAATAAAGATATCGGGGAGTTTAATATTAAAACTTTCTTCGATTTAATCCAGATCGACGGCTATAATCCATTAGAAGTACGGCCTACTACCTTTGCAGTAAAGGAAGAGTTCCGGGAAGCTGCGGATAAATTAGTACAGGACAGTACGGATGGCGGGATGGATAAACTTAAGGCCGTAATCCATAAGTCCTTTACTCCGGGTCAGGTTGCTAACTGTATCGCCCGCAATCATATCAAAATAAATGGAGATGAGGATGCCTTTCTTGAAAAATTGCTGGAATATTGTACCCAGAACACGGAAGCAGGCTTTATCGAAGGGTACTGGAGCGACCATTGGGATTACAACCTGGATCTGATCGAGAATTATCTTAAAGTTTATCCGGATAAAAGAAAAGAACTTCTGTTTGAAGACAGAAGTTACCGTTTTTACGACAGTCCGGCCCGTGTACTGCCAAGAAGTGAAAAATACGTCATACATAAAAATGAAGTCCGGCAGTACGGGGCAACGGCAGAGGAGGAAGAAAAATGCAGCCGGAGGGATTTCCATAAAAAAGGAACGAACTGGCTTAAAATAAAACCGGAGGATGCACCGGATTATGATTACGCCACCGCACCAATAGCCTGTACTACCTTAATGGTAAAGCTCATTTCCCTGGCTCTGAATAAATTTGCTTCCCTGGATCCTTATGGGATGGGAGTGGAGATGGAAGGCGGCAAACCTGGCTGGAATGATGCCATGAACGGCCTGCCCGGTTTATTTGGAAGCGGTATGCCGGAGACTTTTGAATTAAAAAGGCTGTTCACTTTTATCTGTAATTCGGTTATTTTAAAACCTGACCTGTCAATTCCTGCGGAAATATATGAATTTCTGACGGCAGTTTCCGAGACCTTGACACGTTCTGTGGCAGAGCAGTGGAGTGCCTTCGCGTATTGGGACCGGGTAAGCTCCTTAAGGGAGCAATACAGGGAAAATACTCGATTTCATATAAGCGGCAGGCAGCAGGAGATGAATACCGGAGATGTTTTTGCAATATTTAAGGAATTCTCTAAAAAACTGGAAGCCGGAATACAGAAAGCCTGCGGATACGGTAACGGTATTGTACCTACCTACTTTACCTATCGTGCGAAACATTTTTCACCGGTAACCGGGGAAGACGGACAGCCGGTAATCAGCCATTACGGTATGCCAAAGGCAGTAGTTACGGAATTTGTAATCATACCCCTTCCGGCCTTTTTAGAAGGACCTGCCAGAATGCTGGGAACCGTTGCAGATCAGGAAGCGGCGGAAGTTCTGTGCAGTAACATTAAGGACAGCAGGCTGTATGATAAGAAACTTAAAATGTATAAAACCTCCGTTCCCCTTGAAGACCTTTCTATGGAAAACGGAAGGATCAGGGCCTTTACCCCCGGCTGGCTGGAGCGGGAAAGCATCTTTTTACACATGGAATACAAGTATCTGCTTGCCATGCTGAAAGCCGGGTTATATGAAAGGTTTTTTGAGGAAATGCAGCATACCTTTATTTCCTTTTTGCCGCCGGAAGTTTACGGCAGAAGCATATTGGAGAATTCTTCTTTCATAGCTTCCAGTGAGAATCCGGATACCAAAGTTCATGGCAGGGGCTATGTTGCCCGCTTAAGCGGTTCCACCACGGAACTGTTAACCATGTGGATTGGGATGTTTATGGGAAACCGGGTTTTTACCTGGGATAATGGGGAATTAAAACTTACCTTTGAGCCGAAGCTGCCCGGCTGGTTTTTTGATGAAAAGGGTGAGGTTTCCTTTAACCTGTTATCCAGGTGTATGGTAACGTATTTTAATCCGAGCCGGAAATCTACTTACGGCAATAATGCAGCCAGGATAACAGGCATTGCAATAATCGATACCGGGGAAGAATTTACGGGAGATTCCATAAGCGGTGAAACGGCAATAAGAATCCGCAACGGCGAAATAAAGGCCATAAGAGTAAATATGGAGTAATATTGGGTGCAAAGGTTTAAGAATGCACTTTCAACCTCAAAAGTTTTGTATCTGCATAACCAAAGTGTGTTTGCACACTTGGCGCAAAACTTCAGTTGCGCAAAAATCATGCACAGGAATGGAGAAAAAATATGAAATTAATTACCACAAGCTATAAAAACAACCGGAAAGAAACAACTGCCAGGGAATATGATTTAAGCGCGGATAAGGGTGCGGCCATGAATGTGGTAAATATTTATCCGGACATTGAATATCAGACTTTCCATGGGTTTGGCGGTGCCGTAACGGAAGCAGCCGGTTACGCTTTTTCCAAACTGGGAAAAGAGAACCAGGAAAAGGTTTTGGATAAGTATTTTGGACCGGGCGGGAACCGTTACCGCCTCATACGTACCCATATAGACAGCTGCGATTTTTCACTGGGGAACTATGAGGCAATGTCGGATCCGGCAGACACAGAGATGGCTTCCTTTACCCTGGAGAGGGATGAAAAATACATACTTCCGCTTTTGAGAGCCGGGCTTGCCAAAAGGGGGGAACCTTTTGACTTAATGTTAACACCCTGGTCACCGCCGGCATTTATGAAAATCAATGGAGATAGGAACCACGGCGGCAAACTGAAACCCGAATTCATGGGCTTCTGGGCCGAATATATGTGCCGCTATATCAAAGAATATGAAGCAAAAGGCTTCCCCGTTAACCGGATTACGGTACAGAATGAGCCGGAAGCGGTGCAGACCTGGGATTCCTGTATCTTCAGCGGGGAGGAAGAAAAAGTATTTTTAAGGGATTATTTATACCCTGCATTGGTTAAAAATGATCTGACCCATGTGAAGATCAATATATGGGATCATAATAAAGAAAGGCTTTACGAACGTGCCAAAGCCGCCATTGATGCGGATACGGATAAAATGGTGGATGGAATTGCCTTCCACTGGTATACGGGAGACCATTTCGAAGCAATCGGGCTGACTAGGGATGCTTATCCGGGTAAGGAACTGATATTTACGGAAGGCTGTGTGGAGTACAGCAGGTTTGATGCCAGCCAGCTATATAATGCGCAGATGTATGCCCATGATATCATCGGGAACATGAATGCCGGCATGACAGGTTTTATTGACTGGAACATCCTTTTAGATGAAAAAGGCGGGCCGAACCATGTAAACAACTATTGTGATGCACCGATTATGATTGATACGCAAAATGACAGTTTTGAGGAGAAGCTTTCCTTTGACTATATCGGCCATTTCAGCAAATACATCGAAAAAGACGCCAAACGGATCGCTTTTACAAAATATACGGAACAGCTTCCGCTGACAACACTTAAGAATCCGGACGGTTCCATTGTACTGGTGGCTTTGAACCGTACGGAGAAAGATTTACCCGTATCAGTCCGCCTGGAAGGAAAAACCGTTGATTTTAATGTACAAAAAAATGCAATTGTGACCGGTTTATTCTAAAAAATATCAGCATATCCTGACCTTCAGATAGTCAAAACCGAGCTGGATTTTGAATCGGCCGATAATGCAGAAATCAGGCAATTAGCCCGGTTTAAAAGGAAATAGAATAATTTGACAATTAATTTACTTCTGATTATAATAAAATTAATGACGTGGATGTTATTTTGGGATATCCTCTTCACGATTATTAGACATTACGGACAGTGGGCCGAAGGGAGGTAATTGTATGAAAAAGCTGGAGATTGTTATTAAACCGGAAAGGCTGGAGGATTTGAAGAAAATCCTTAACGATAACAAGGCAAATGGTTTAATGATTTCAAATATTATGGGATACGGTAACCAGAAAGGTTACACAACGATATACAGGGGGACGGAAACAATAGTTAACCTGCTTCCGAAAGTGAAAGTGGAGACGGTTGTACCAGCAGATGCGGCGGAAGTAATCGTGGATGAAGTAGTAAAGCAGATTAATACCGGTAACTATGGCGACGGTAAGATTTTCATATACGATGTGGAGGATGTTGTAAGAATCCGGACCGGTGAACGTGGCAAAGACGCATTATAAGATTGTATTATAGAGGGCTGTTGCAGCAGCCCTCTTTTTTCTTCGTGCTTTATCCTGTTTTCTTGCAGAAAGACCGTTGACAAATATTATATCCTAATTTATTCTTTATAATATAGTTTATCAGAAATTGTTTCTCAATTTTTTGATAAAAGACGGCGATCTTTACCGCCGTTCAACCTATTATAGGAATACGCATTAGGTATGGAACTTTTGATTCCGGTTATGTTATAAACTAAAACATCGCAGTACGAAAATTGAACTTTACCTGATAAAATCGGCATATTAACATATGCTTGGAAGTTTTGGTTATGAAATATATCATAACCAATGCTTACTTTACAACTTAAATACGGATTCTCAAGTAAAGTGCAATATTTTAACAGCAAAGTTTCAGTTATAAATAATAAAATTACAGACAGGAGAAAATTAGTGAATAAAGCTTGGAAAAAAAATATTATTATCTTTCTATTAAGCCAAACCTTATCCCTATTCGGATCTTCATTGGTCCAGTATGCAATTACCTGGTATATTACCTTAGAAACAAAGTCCGGTGTGATGATGACCATATCCATTATCTGCGGATTTTTACCTACCTTTTTTCTTTCGCCCTTCGCGGGAGTATGGGCCGACCGTTATAACCGTAAAATTTTAATTATCCTGTCGGATTCCATGATAGCACTGTCAACCTTGATTTTGGCCATATTCTTCCTGATGGGGTATAATTCCATATGGATGCTGTTTGTGGTATCGGCGATCCGTGCCTTGGGTTCCGGAATACAATCACCGGCAATTAATGCATTCCTTCCCCAGTTGGTGCCGGAGGACAAGCTTACCAGGGTAAATGCGGCAAACAGTACGATACAATCCCTTATTATGCTGGTATCCCCCATGCTTAGCGGGGCCCTGCTGACCTATGCCAGGATTGAGGCCATATTTTTTATCGATGTAGTTACTGCCGCCATAGGTGTTTGTATTTTGCTCTTCTTTTTACATGTGAAACCTCATAACAAGGCTTTAGCGGAAGTGACGGTGGGATATAAGGAGGACATGTTAAAAGGCCTGAATTATGTAAAAAATCATCCCTTTGTAAAGGAATATTTTATATTCTGCGGATTTTTCTTTTTCCTGGCTTCTCCTGTGGCATTCTTAACGCCCCTGCAGGTTACCCGCAGTTTTGGGGATGAGGTATGGAGGCTTACGGCCATTGAGATCATCTTTTCCGTCGGTATGATGGCCGGCGGTATTATAATGACTCTATGGAGCGGATTTAAGAACCGGATCCATACCATGACGTTGGCAAGTGTTATCATGGGAGCCTGTACCTTTGCCTTCGGCTTCGTATCCGCATTCTGGTTTTATTTATTATTAATGGGTGTCTTCGGGCTGGTTATGCCATTTTTTAATACATCCTCCACCGTCATGTTACAGGAGAAAGTGGAAGGAGATTATTTGGGCAGGGTATTTGGTGTATTCGGAATGATATCGAGTGCCATGATGCCCTTGGGGATGCTGCTGTTTGGTCCCCTTTCGGATCTGATCAAAATAGAGTGGTTATTGATTGGCACCGGTGTGTTATTATTAATAGAAGGACTTATGATGTCGGGCAGCCGGGTTTTAATCAATGCCGGTAAAACCTGAGGATGCAGCAAAGCGGAGTGATAGTATTCGCTTTAACGGATATAGGAAAATAGCCTGTGTTAATAAATATTTCTTGCTTTTCCGGAAAGACTTCAGTTATAATATATTCAGACAAATAATAACAAAAAGTGACGGAATACTTACCACAAACTAACAATGGATAATAGTTTACGGGCTGCTTTATTAACAGGATACATTTCAGATTATGGAATGTTGATGTTTACTGAGGAGAAAATTATGTCAGAAGTCAATCGAATTACGAATTTAGATCTTAAAAATATGTATGGTGTAAATGCAGATAAAAAAACTGCTGCCGGTAACGGTGGTTTTTCCTCCTATTTAGGGGAAACCAAAAGCCTGGATGAAATTTTTTCACAGGCAGCAGAAAAATACAAGGTACCGGTAGAGTTACTGAAAGCAATTGGAAAAGCAGAATCGAACTTTGATGAAAGAGCCGTGTCAAGATGCGGTGCCCAGGGCATTATGCAGCTTATGCCTGCTACGGCAGCTTCTCTTGGGGTTACGGATTCTTTTGACGCAGAACAGAACATCATGGGCGGTGCCAAATATATTTCCGGATTACTGGATAAATACGACGGCAATGCCAGCTTAGCTTTGGCTGCCTACAATGCCGGCAGTAATAACGTAGCCAAATACGGCGGAATCCCTCCTTTTGAAGAAACCCAGAACTATGTGAAAAAAGTGCTGAATTTCATGAATCAGGGTGTGGATACCAACGGTGTCGTTGTCTCGGCGTATTCTGCCCCGGCCGGTTCGACTTCTCCGGTAAATACGATGCAGATTAAAAATAATATCATTAACCGGGAAGCTACCCAGGAAGGGACGGATATTTCACAGGATTTGGAATCTGTTTTTTCCTATGAGGATTACATGAAATTTCTGGATACCTTCTTAGAGGAAGATAAAGAGAAAGATTCCAGGGAAGAGACCGATTATTTTACGGCAAATACAATTAATTTCAGTATTCCGGTTATGAACTTATTAAAGGGCAAGGGTATGTAACAGAAGCATTATGTTAGGAACTAACTTTATATTATGAGGTAGTGTTGATGAAAAATACAGGGTCTGTAATAAATGCAATGATACGGTATTATTCCGGTGATATAAAGAGAATTAACCATTTTATAAAAGTGTACGGATACAGTAAAGCAATCGGTGAGATGGAAAACCTCGATGATAAGACCATGGAAATTCTGGAGGTTACGGCAGTAGTACATGATATCGGCATTAAGATAAGTGAAGAAAAATATCATAGCAGTGCAGGCCAATATCAGCAGATAGAAGGCCCTCCCATTGCTGCGGATATGTTGACGGGTCTTGGTTATGACCAGGATTTTATAGACAGGGTATGCTATCTTATCGCCCATCATCATACCTATAATAATATAGACGGGTTGGATTATCAGATATTGGTGGAAGCGGACTTCCTGGTTAATCTGGATGAAGACAATACTTCCACAGAGGGCATTAAGAAGGTAAAAGAGAATATTTTTAAAACCAATACAGGTATTTCATTTTTATATGATTGTTTTGGAGTTTAACCGGTCAGGAAGTCTCCCGCCCCTGTAGGGGGGAGACTTCCTTGTTATTATTTTAATTTTCTTTCAACCAGTTTAACGATCTGGGACATTGGAAGACTGATGATTAAGTACGCCAATGCCAGAATGGTATAGGATTCAATGGTTAAAAAGGTCTGGGATGCATAAGTCTGTGTCCGTAACAGCAATTCAAATACGCTGATATAAGCAAGCAGGGAGGTATCCTTAATCATCATGATGAGGTAATTGCCAAAAACGGGAACCACATTTCTCATAGCCTGGGGAAGTACAATGCGGAACAAGGCCTCTGTTTTACCAAAACCCAGTGCCAGACCGGCTTCCATCTGTCCGGGGTCGATGGATTCAATGGCTCCCCGGATAACCTCGGATAAATAACAGCTGTAATTAATACCCAGTGCCAGGACACCGGCAACAATGGGACTGAGATCAAATTTAATATCCGCACCTGCAAGCTGGAGCAGGATTTCAACCAGTAAAGGCATAACGAAGTACATATATACGATTTGTACCAGGAGGGGTGTGCCTCTGATAAATTCAATGATAATCACTAATATGGTTTTTAATACCTTATGTTTGCTGATACGTCCGATTGCGATGAACAGCCCCAGTACAATACCAAGCAGGAATGCAAACAGAGTTACTTGAATAACCAAACCCAGGCCTTCCCACAATGAAGGTATCAAATACTCGGCAGCCTTCGTAAAATTCAGCCTTTTAATAATCTCCATATTAACCTCCATGTGCATATCACAACGGTTGTGATGCTGCTGTTTATTTTTAGCAGAGCCAGGCTTTTGGCAGCCGGCCGGCTTATGTTCCGGATCTTTCAGGTATGGTAATTCATCCGTAACAGTGTATTTTTTACTTTGTTATTGGACTGTTTTACCTTCTTCTACTCCTACAAAAGAATTTTCGTCCATGCCGTATTGTTCAAGATATTTCATTAAAGTACCGTCTTCCTTCATTTCATCCAGAACCGCATTTACTTCCGCGCAGAAGTCTTTGTCTTCAAAACGGAGGGCTGCACCGATATTACCTTTGGAATCCGCTACGTAATCTTCCGCTAATTTTAAATCAAGGCTGGAATCCTGGGTCAGGGTGTAACCGGCTATTATGGAGTCGGTTACACAGGCGTCTATTTTACCGGTGTTGACGGACAGCATTAATTCGGACTGGGATCCCATAATCGTTAAATCCTTGATTAACCCTTCGGATTCCCAGTACTGGGCAATTTCAAGGAAAGCAGTTCCCTTCTGGGCACCTACGCTTTTATCCTTTAAATCGGCAAGGCTTTTGATATCCGAATCGGATTTTACGATAAGACAGTCGCCTTCGGAATACCAGACATTGGTAAAAAGTGCTATTTCCTGCCTTTCCGGTTTGATGTACATGGCATCCACGACCATATCGACGGATTTATTGTTTAGTTCAATCAATAAGTTTTCAAAGGCAACGGTTTTCATTCGGACTTCGGGAACTCCCAGACGTTTCATCAGATCCTTGAATATTTCACCGTCAACACCGGTATATTCATTGGTCTCCACATCAATGTAGGAAAGGGGAGCATCATTACTGGATGCGATTGCAATATAACCCTGTTCCCTCAATCTTTTTAACGTGGCGCTGACTTCCTCGGTCCCTGCATCGCCTGTTCCGGCAGATGATTCTTCCGTAACGTCAGTATCCGGCTCAACAACAGTTTCTGCCCCGGTACCGGCGGTTTCCTTGCTTCCGCAGCCCGAAAGCAGCATTACGAATACAAATAAAACTGCAAATAATCTGGTATACTTTTTCATCGTATTTTCCTCCTTCATTTGGGTAACATAAGATTCTGCCTGAATACAGGCCGGAATCACACATTATTTTTAATGGGTTAACAGCT
Organism: Bacillota bacterium; assembly: GCA_023391695.1. Taxonomy (GTDB): domain Bacteria; phylum Bacillota; class Clostridia; order Lachnospirales; family Lachnospiraceae; genus Anaerocolumna. Next base: position 184,038 of record JAEWAK010000037.1, on the reverse strand, counting down.
ATTTATACTCTTATGGCTTTTACAGGACTCTGGCTAAAAAGTCCCTTGTCCTGTCATTTTTGGGATTGCCGAAAATATCCTCCGGCGGGCCTTCTTCCACGATGAAACCTTTATCCATAAAAATGACCCGGTCGGAAACATCTCTTGCAAAGGCCATTTCATGGGTTACGATAACCATTGTCATTCCTTCCGTTGCCAGTTCCTTCATAACGGCTAAAACATCGCCCACCAGCTCCGGATCAAGGGCAGAGGTCGGTTCGTCAAAGAGAAGCATTTCGGGCTGCATGGCCAATGCCCTTGCAATGGCAACTCTTTGCTGCTGACCGCCGGATAAAGTTTTGGGATAATTATTGGCTTTATCCTCAAGGCCTACTTTTTTCAGCAGGTTCATTGCTATTTCGGTTGCTTCTGCCTTGCTTTTTTTATTTATCCTCACAGGTGCCATAACGATATTCTGTAAAACCGTCTTTGTGGGAAACAGGTTAAATTTCTGGAATACCATCCCTACATTTCTCCGCAGGATTCTGCTGTCCGTTGCCAGATCCAGCATATCCCTGTCCTTGTAATACATTTTGCCGCCGCTAGGAACTTCCAACAGGTTCATACAACGTAAAAAGGTGCTCTTGCCTGAGCCGGAAGGGCCGATAATGGTTACAACCTCTCCGCGTTTTACATGCAGACTGATATTCTTCAGTACTTCCAAATTCCCAAAGCTCTTTGACAATTGATAAACCCGTATAATATATTCTTTTGCCTTTTCACCCATGCTGCTGCCTCCTTTATTGTTTGTGTACCGCCTGCCGGGGGCAGACAGAGATAACCGGAAAGAGTCTGTCTTGCCAGACTCTGGTACTGACGCGCTGTCACTTTAGCGAAAATTTCCTAATTGCACAAAAAAGGGCACTATCTGCTTTTTAGTGCCCCTTTACATCTTGGTTTTAAACGGTATGAAATTAAAAAAAGTGTATTAAGACAGGAATTGCTCTTAATACACCTTCGTATCGGTTCTTGATGTTGCATATATTATCATTCTTTTTTTTCTCTGTCAATCAAAATTTTTAATTTTTTATCTAAAAGGAGTTTCCAATTATTTCCGATGGAATAAAAAGCCCTCCTGACAGGAGGAAACCCATGCGCAAGGAATTTCCCGGCTGCCTCCGCTGTGGGGAGGCAGCCGGAGTCTTTCACGTCTCATAGAAAGTTCGTCCTAAGATTAAGAAACGCTCCGCGGGATGCACATGAACACACAAAAGGATAATATCCCTTGGTAATTGTTACTGAAGTGACAGTGCGTCAGTGCCAGAGTCTTGCAAGCCAACTCTTTGTTCAATTAATCATTATTTTTCTGAGTCTTCCAGGATATCACGGATATAGAATGCCAGCTGAAACCGGAAGCGGTCTTCCATGGTGTCTAGATCCGAAGAAAGGAGTTCTTTTATTTTTTTGATCCTGTAATTAATGGTGTTGCGGTGGGTAAAGGTCTGCTCCGCCACAGCCTGTACACTGGAATTATGGGAAAGGTACAGTTGCAAAACAGCTAAATAATCCGTATTATGGCGTTTATCATAATCTTCCAGAACCCCCAGGCAATCCCGGTACATGTCTGCCAATACCTGGTTATCCTCCACCGCCAGTATAACTTTATTAATGCCGATGTCGTCGTAGAACATAATATCAATATTCTGCTTTTTCCCGATCCGCAGTACGGCCTGTCCCCTCTTAAAGCTTTTATGGATATTATCCGCTCCTAAAACCAGGGGGCCTACTCCGATCCGGATCCGGTAGTAAGTATATTCTTTCTTAAATCCCTGTTTTAGCTTTTCCGAATAGGTTCTGATTTTGTCAACGGTACTTCCGTGGAAAATAATAAAAACTTGCTGGTTGAGATTTAATACACAAAACGGTATGGAAAGCCGGTTTAAAATATTGATGGCCGTAATCCGGAATCTTTTAAACAATAATTCCTGCTCCTGGAGGGCTATATCTTTATCCGGATGGATAACCAGTACACAGTAGGAGCCTTTCAGCTGATAGCCGTTCTGTTCCAGATATGGCTGGTAGGAATCCCTGTTTTCGGGCGTCAAAAAGGAATTTAAAAATGCGGTGGATTCATTGATTTCTACCTGTTCGGCATGGATGATCCGGTTGCAGAAATCCTGCATGATGTCAACAAGATGTATTTCCCAGGGCATAATAAACAGGGGAAAATGAATTTTTTCACAATACTCCAGGGTATGGGAGGGTATTTCTTTGATATAAGCCCCGACATTGACAATAAGCCCTACAGCATGCTGCAGGGACAGGTTTTCTATAAATTGTTCCAGCCAGTATTCGCCGTTCACACCTAATCCGGTGGTAATGATGAGTTCACTGCCACGGATAAAGTCGGTAGTGGTGACATCCTCTATCAGGTGTACCCAGCTGACGGTATTTTCCAGGCCTTCCCTCCCGGCAAGCAGTTCCAGCTTAAACTTTTGTTTTGTATCTGTGTAGATATTTTTTAAATTAACAGCCATTCGCGTTCTCCTTTGCGGTATTCTTTCGAAATGTATCATCCGTCCGTCATATCAGGTTGTTATACCAATATGAATTTATTAAAATTATAATTTATGGAGCTATGGTTGTCCAGCACAAATATTTTGCCTATTTTTATGCTGATTGACGTTGCCCGGGTATTTTTTTTGTGTTACGATATTCCCCAATTAATACACAGAAACCATAGGGAAGACAACAGGTCTTGGAAATATGCAGGGTAAACCAATGCATTTCCCTTAACGGATTACTCCAAAGCCTGGGACAGGAGCGGACATGAAACAATTCAGAATAAAAACCACAATTCAGCAGTTTGATAGCTGTAAAGAATTTTGCGATACTTACCGGATCGGCGGAAATGATTTGATCATAGCCAGTGAACATACCTTTCAGGATTATTTTAAGGAACTCTGTCCTGATGCAGCCGTTATAAACTTTAGAAAATATGGCACGGGGGAGCCGAATGATGAAATGGTGGAGGCTATTTACACGGATATGAAAGAGATTTCCTATGGCAGGGTGATTGCCATCGGAGGAGGCGCCATACTGGATGTGGCAAAGTTATTTGCCTTAAAGAAGGTATCTCCGGTGCTGGATCTATTTGATAAAAAGCTTGAACCGGTCAAAGACAAAGAATTAATTCTGGTACCCACCACCTGCGGTACGGGAAGTGAAGTTACCAACATATCCATCCTGGAGCTGATTTCCCGCCATACGAAGCTTGGCCTTGCGGTGGATGAGCTTTTTGCGGATTTTGCCGTATTGATACCGGAACTACTGGAAAAACTGCCGTTTCCCTATTTTGCGACCAGTTCCATTGATGCTTTTATTCATGCGATAGAATCCTTTCTTTCTCCCAAGGCAAATTCCTTTACCGAAAATTATTCCTGCCTGGCTATGGAGATGATCATAAAGGGATACCAGGCAATCGTAAAAGGCGGGGAAGCCGCAAGAATTCCGCTGATCCCGGGCTTTTTGCTTGCCAGTACCTATGCGGGGATCGCTTTTTGCAATGCAGGTACGGCGGCAGTCCACGCCATGAGTTACCCTTTGGGGGCGGCTTACCATATCCCCCACGGTGAATCCAATTATGCCATTTTTACGGGCGTATTTAAAGCTTACCAAAGGCTTAAGCCGGACGGGAAAATACGGCAGCTTAATGAATTTTTAGCCGGTATATTAAATTGCGGTGCCGACAGGGTTTATGAAGAACTGGAAGTCCTGTTAAATCACATAGTCCAGAAAAAGTCCTTAAGCCAATATGGGGTTACCAGGGAGCAGTTAGAGGAATTTACTCTATCCGTCATGGAAAAACAGGGACGTCTTATGGCAAACAATTATACGGAGCTGGATAAAGCTGCGGTTTATAAAATCTATAGGTCGCTTTATGAATAAAAGGAGGAATTCTTATGTTGAGAGATGCATTACCTAAAATTATTACGGATACATTGCCGGGGCCAAAAGCAAAAGCCATTATCGACAGAAGAAAGGAAGCTGTTCCGGATGCCATCCGCTGCAATTACCCCTGTGTGATAAAACGCGGTGAGGGAGCCATGTTGGAAGATGTGGACGGCAATATATTCCTGGACTGGGTCGGAGGCGTCGGCGTTTTAAATGTGGGTTACAGCCGGACAGAGATGATAGAAGCGGTGAAAAAACAGGCGGAAAATTATTTTCATGCCATGATGAATATAGTGACCCATGAAGGATATATAACTTTAGCCGAAAAAATGAATGAAATCGTTCCGGTCAGGGGTGAAGCCAAAAAGACCATGTTTGTCAACAGCGGGGCAGAAGCGGATGAAAACGCGGTAAAGATTGCAAAGTCTTATACAAAAAGGCCGAATATTATCGTATTCTCCGGTGCATTTCACGGAAGGACCGCCCTTACCATGACCATGACGGCCAAGAAGGCATATGCCAGGGGCATGGGACCTTTTCCAGACGGGGTATACCGTGCGGAATTCCCTTATCTCTACCGCAAACCCAGGGGATTAGACGACGCGGAAGCCATTAAATATTATATAAGCAGGTTAAACAGTGTATTTGAAGAAGCTTCCCCTGCGGAATACGTGGCTGCTATTGTGGTGGAACCGGTACAGGGAGAGGGCGGTTTCGTCCCTGCCCCCATCGAATGGGTAAAGGCTGTACGAAAGATTTGTGATGAAAAAGGTATTCTTTTCATTGCGGATGAAGTCCAGTGCGGTTTCGGGCGTTCCGGCAAGCTCTTTGTCTCCAGCTACTGGGCGGAAGAAGGCTGCGCTCCGGATATTATCACAACGGCCAAGTCCATTGCAGGCGGAGTCCCGTTATCGGCCGTAACTGCAAGGGCTGAGATCATGGATGCCGTTACGCCGGGTACCATCGGAGGAACCTACAGCGGGAATGCCCTGGCCTGTGCAGCAGCCCTTAAGGTAATTGAAATTATAGAAAGGGATAAGCTCTGCGACCGGGCTTTGAGCATATCGGAAAAATGTATGGCCAAATTCGGCGGCTGGAAAGAGAAATATCCGGTAATCGGCGATGTCCGGGGCATTGGTGTCATGTTAGGTATAGAATTTGTAAAGGACCAGAAAACCGGGGAACCGAATAAAGAACTGGTGGGGGAACTGGTGCAGGAGTGTGTGAAAAACGGCCTGATTATAGAAAGTGCAGGTACCTATGATAATGTTGTACGTTTCTTATGTCCTCTGGTAGTGACGGATGAACAGCTGGAAGCGGGCTTTGATATTTTGGAAAAAGCAATTATTAAGCTGACACACAGCTGTTCGGTTAAAGTTTAGCGAACCGGTAACCCAGGGCATATCCCAGGATTCCAAGTAGCAGGGAACCAGAAATATAGGCAACCGCATTCAGTTTCTTATTGTCCTGAAATAAATGAAATCCTTCATACATAAAGGTCGAAAAAGTAGTATAGGCCCCTAGAAAGCCGTCACCCAATAACAGGTAAATATTCCTGCCGGCTTCCAGACTGGTGACAACACCCAGGAGGATTGCACCGGTTATATTAATCAGGAATGTACCGATTGGGAAAGCCGTACCGGATTTCCCGGAGATGATTCTTCCTAACTGATACCTGGCGAGACTGCCAAGGGCGCCGCCGATTCCCACTAAAATCAGATCCATATTATTTTACCCCCTTTTTTGGAAAGGTTTTGTCAGCCGCATTTCTATTATCCTTTTTCACTGACCGGACAGTTTTTCGTGCCAATAATATACCGGAATATACGCCGGCAATTCCGAACAGGATGGAAACAGTTACATAGGAGACTGCTTCAGAATAATATCCCAGGGTGAGTAAGTTCACCATCTCCTTACAAAGGGTTGAAAAAGTGGTATAAGCACCGATAAAGCCTGTGGCAATTCCGAGTTTTAAGTCGGCGTTTAATTTTAGCACATCATTAGCTGCCGTTAAAACAAAAGCCAGAATAAAACTTCCGGTAATATTGATGATTAAGGTATTCAAAGGAATATTTCCGTGATAATTGTCAATGGGAATGCTTCTGACCAGATATCTTAAAATAGCACCAAAGATACCTCCTATACTGATAAATACATATTTTCGCATTTATTATTTCCTCCTTGTCTTTGGGGGTAACCTATTGTTTTTTTAAATCTGTTTTTAAATAAAATGACTCCTGCAAATAACAAAGTATTATTTGCAGGAGTCATCAGCATTTTAGCGGTTAAAGGTGAACTCCATCACCATCTGGTTTTTTATTATAACACCAAACCGGAAAAATTACCACAAAAATTTATTTATAATACAAAATATCCTGTAGTTTACAATCACACCTGTAAACTAACTTTGTTTTTGTAATTATATCCCTTCATTGTTTGCTGTGTTATTATTAATATAATAGAAGAAATCCATTTTTCTTAATTGTTTTTTAGGGACTTATTTCATTAATTTGGGGGTTTGAGACGGTACATTAATATTCCGTATATCTTACCGCCTGCGGTCTATGGCTGATGATTGATTTCCTAATCCGTTTTTCCTGTAAAAAAAGGTTTTCATAATACCATTAATGTGTTAAATTAAGATTATAAAAGTGTAATTCAACTATCCGGATATATTAAATCTGTTAATGAAAATGAGTATAATTTTTGATTGATTTATCATTTGGCAGCAAGAAGACTCCTTCCACTGAGGTGGGAGAGGAATTGCTGTCTACAAAGACACTCCCTTGACTCTCCCCACTTCAAATCTTAGATTAAGTGGTGGGTAATTCACGACAAGAGGTGAAGCTTATGGAAAACATAATAATTAATGCGATGAAAGCCATCATTCTATATAATAGGAAGGCGCTTATCGTAAAGCGGACAGAAAACAATAAAATAGGTGCCGGCACATGGGAGTTTGTTGGGGGAAAACTGGAATTTGGAGAAGATTTAATAAGCGGTCTTAAAAGAGAAATCATGGAAGAAACCGGTTTAGAGGTTACGGTGGAAAAACTGCTCTTTGCAACATCTTTTAAAACCCATGATTACAGGCAGGTAGTGATTATTAATTATTTATGCCGCAGCAATACGGATCATATTATATTATCGGGAGAACATACGGATTATCTATGGGCAGATAAAGCCGCACTGCTTAATAATCTGGGCAAGCGCACCCTTAAGGATCTGGAAGAGAATCACATACTGGAACAGCTGGATATCGATTAATCCTTTGTTCGGTTACGGCAATACTGACAAGCCGTCAGATAAAAATATTTATACAATGCAAAACCTGCTGAAAAACGTATATTTCAAATGGGTTGCGCAGTGTTTTGTGCGGGGAAATATTTCCGGAATCTAAGGCCATTATCAGAGGTGGATTACACCCACCTCCGGTGATGGCCGAAGTTTTTGCAATCTTTCCTTCGTCATAAATTTAACTATTTTTTACCTTGACAACAGGATGAAAAACTAGTATATTGTTAGATGTCTAACAAATTTCACGAAGAAAAAAAGGGATAGCACCCCTTTAGGAGACAGGTATGAATCAAGGTAATTTCCCAAAGCGTCCCGATGATTACGGGGCTTATATACAAAGACTGGCCAAAGATATTAAATATCTGGCAGGTGAAAATTTAGTAAAGCACAATGTCACGATTGAGCAGGTAAAAATTCTCAGATTCCTTACCGAGAATTATGAAAATACCAGTGCCTACCAAAAGACGATTGAACTTCAATTTGGTATCAGGCGCTCCAGCGTAACAAATATTCTGCAGAACATGGAGAAAAATGACCTGATTCACAGAATAAACGATGAATCGGATGCCAGGATAAAAAGGGTGGAATTGACAGTAAAAGGAGAGGAATTGTCCAAATCCATGAAAAATTATATCCAGGGCCTGGAAGCAGTAATTGTTCGGGATATGACCCAGGAAGAAAAAGAAATATTTAAAAGATTATTATTAAAGGGCATCCAAAATGTAGAAGGAATCATGCAGTAATATTTAACCGGTATTATTTTTATTTATGAGGTGAATCCGGGGAACAATTCCTGACGGTAAGCCTTATTTTTAACCTTACAGCAGCATGGCGGACTTGGAATATCCGCTTTGACTTCAGTTATGTAGAACTGCAAAGTTTCAGTATAAATATGAATAAAGGAGAGTAGCAGACGATGATTAAGAAACTCATGCAATGTATCGGTGAATACAAAAAATATGCCATACTTACGCCCGTTATAATGGTAGGTGAAGTGTTGATGGAAATTTTGATTCCCTTTGTCATGGCCAATATGATTGATTACGGTATATTAGGGGAGGGCGGTATCCGCTATATCGCAAAAATGGGTGCGATCATGGTATCCATGGCCTTAATTTCCCTGATGTTCGGGGCTTTAGGCGGTAAACTGGCAGCGAAAGCCAGTATGGGTTTTGCAAAGAATTTAAGGAAAGGGCTGTTTGATAAAGTACAGGATTTTTCCTTTGCAAATGTAGATAAATTTTCAACCTCCTCCCTGGTTACCAGACTTACGACGGACGTTACCAATACCCAGAATGCCTTTATGATGTTAATCCGTATGGCAGTCCGTGCTCCGCTCATGTTAATTGGGGCAACCGTAATGGCAGTCCTGATAAACGCTGAATTATCTTCTGTTTTTCTTGTTGCCGTACCCTTGCTGGCCCTGGCCTTGTACCTGATTATGTCAAATGCCCATCCCAGGTTTGTGAAAATGCTTTCCCATTATGACCGGATGAATTCGGATGTACAGGAAAATCTGGTGGGAATAAGGGTGGTAAAATCTTTTGTCCGGGAGAGCCATGAAAGAAAGAAATTTGAGGCTTCTGCCGATGCGGTCCGTAAAGCCCAGGTATTTGCGGAAAAATTAATTATTTTAAACGGGCCTATCATGCAGCTTAGCATGTATGGCTGTATCGTAGCCATATTGTGGTTCGGCGGTAACCGGGTCATTGAAGGAAGTTTTGAAATCGGCCAATTGTCCAGTTTTATTAACTACATAAGCCAGATTTTAATGTCCCTCATGATGATTTCCATGATATTTATTATGCTGGTTATTTCCAGGGCTTCCATTACACGTATCGTTGAAGTACTGGAAGAAAAAATTGATATTACGGATCTGGAAGCTGCAGATGGATATAAATTGGAAAACGGCTCCGTTGAATTCAGGAATGTTTCCTTCAGTTATGCAAAGGATAAAGATAACCTGACACTGTCCGGTATTGATTTTAAGATAAATTCAGGGGAAACCATAGGGATTATCGGGGGTACCGGATCTTCCAAGACCTCTCTGGTACAGCTGATACCCAGATTATATGATGTATTTGAAGGAGAGGTTATCGTCGGGGGGCATAATGTAAAGGAATACTCCCTTAATACCCTCCGGGACGACGTAGCAATGGTACTTCAAAAAAATGTCCTTTTTTCCGGCACCATACGGGATAACCTGAAATGGGGGAATGAAAATGCCACGGAAGAAGAAATTATAGATGCCTGTAAGGCTGCCCAGGCCCACGATTTTATCATGTCTTTTCCGGCAGGGTATGATACAGATTTAGGGCAGGGAGGCGTAAATGTTTCCGGCGGGCAGAAGCAGAGATTATGTATTGCCAGAGCCTTGCTGAAAAAACCGAAAATCATTATTTTAGACGATTCCACCAGTGCGGTAGATACCGCCACGGATAAAAAGATCCGGGAAGCTTTTAAGGATAAATTAAAGGGTACCACGACTATTATTATAGCACAAAGAATATCCTCCGTAAGCGATGCCGATAAGGTACTGGTACTGGATGATGGAAAAATCAACGGTTTTGCCAGTCCTTTTGAACTGATGGAAAGCAATGAAATTTATCGGGATGTATATGAATCCCAGCAGAAAGGAGCTTAAATATGCCAGGACCGATGAGAGGCACCAGACCCGGTGCAAAACCCCAGAACGCGGGTAAGACCTTGAAAAGGGTTTTCAGCTACATGACAGAATACAAAGTACAGCTGGTACTGGTAATAGCAGCAATTTTTTTAAGTTCCATGGCCCAGATAATAGGTACTTCGTATTTAAAAAGAGTAATTGACGAATATATTAACCCGCTGTTTCTGGAGTACGATGAAGCTTTATTTGCAGGGTTTGTACGGACACTTATCCTTATGGGAGCAATTTATCTGGTGGGGGCGTTATCTACCTATGTTTTCAGCAGGATCATGTTAAATGTGTCTACGAAGACCCTTTATAAAATCAGGGTGGATTTATTCCGTAAAATGGAGTCTTATCCCATTAAATACTTTGATACCCATACCCACGGGGATTTAATGAGCCGGTATACCAATGATACGGATACCATCCGGGAAATGTTAAGCAACAGTTTTGCAAACTTTATTTCTTCTGCGATTACCGTAATCGGTGTGTTCGCCATGATGCTTACTTTCAGCTGGCAGCTTACTATTCTTGTAGTATGCATGTTGTTTGTCATGATAAATGTCATTAAAAAAATCGGCGGTAAAAGCGGAGTCTATTTTAAGAACCAGCAGGTGCATCTTGGCAAGGTAAACGGCTATATTGAGGAAATGTTTGAAGGCCAGAAAGTAGTGAAGGTTTTCTGCCATGAAGAAGCAGCCAAAGCCCAGTTTGATAAATTAAACGATGAGTTATGTGAGGCTGCCACCAATGCAAATACCTTTGCCAATATTTTAATGCCGATCATGGGCAATCTGTCCCATCTTCTGTATGCCACTACTGCCATATTCGGAGGGATTCTCTCCGTTGCAGGTTATCTGACTATCGGTACGGTAGTTGCATTTTTGCAGTATACCAGAAGTTTCTCCCAGCCAATTACCCAGATGTCCCAGCAGGTTAACTCCGTACTTTCCGCCCTGGCGGGAGCGGAGAGGATATTTAACATGATCGACGAGGAACCGGAGACGGATGAGGGTTATGTCACTTTAGTGAATGCAAAGCTTGATGCAGACGGCAAAATCACGGAAACAACGGAAAGAACCGGTATTTGGGCCTGGAAGCATCCCCATAAAAATGAGAATACCGTTACTTATACCAGGGTCAAGGGCGAGGTTGATTTTGATAATGTGACCTTTGGTTATGAAGAAAATAAAACCGTATTAAAAGGCATCAGCCTTTATGCCAAACTGGGGCAGAAGATTGCCTTTGTAGGTTCCACGGGAGCCGGCAAGACTACTATTACGAATCTGATCAACCGGTTCTATGATGTACCCGACGGCAAAATCCGATATGACGGAATTAATATCAATAAGATTAAAAAAGATGATCTTAGGCGTTCCCTGGCAATGGTTCTCCAGGATTCCCACTTATTTACGGGGACGGTCATGGAAAATATCCGGTACGGCAGACTGGATGCGACGGATGAAGAAATCATTGCGGCATCCAAACTGGCCAATGCCCATGCCTTTATCAAACATCTTCCCCAGGGCTATGAAACCCTGCTGACCTCCGACGGGGCTAATCTTTCCCAGGGGCAGAGGCAGTTAATAACCATTGCAAGAGCAGCGGTTGCAGACCCTCCTGTCCTTATCCTGGATGAGGCGACATCTTCCATCGACACCAGGACGGAAGCGCTGATTGAAAAAGGAATGGACCGCTTAATGGAGGGAAGAACCGTATTTGTCATTGCCCACAGGCTCTCCACCGTCCGCAATTCCCATGCCATTATGGTACTGGAAAACGGTGAAATCATCGAACGCGGAAGCCATGAAGATTTAATCGGACAGAAGGGGAAATATTACCAGCTTTATACCGGTATGTTTGAATTATCATAAAGTAAAGGCGTTGATGCCCTGTCCGGATTTTTTATCTCATCCATGGAGTTAATTAATAATTATGTAAGAAATATGGTATATAATCCATGGATTTAAGATAAACTAAATAAAACAAAGAGACTGCTGTAAAACTTAATAACTACTATCCAATAAATAAACTCCTAAAAATATAAATATAAGTTTTACAGCAGTCTTTCTATAGTACAGGAGGAAGGTTGGATGAATGAAAAAACAAGATACCGGTTAACAACCTGTGTCATTCATTTCGTTCTTTATTTGGTTATCGTATTATTACCATGGATGTTTGGTTTTGAAATGCTGCCCATACCTTACAGTTCATTATCTGTTTTTATAGAAGTTATTATGTATATCCTGTGGAGCGTCATACTGGTTCTTTCGGTTAAGCAGATAAAAAAAGATATAAGGAATTATACATTTGATTCTGCGAACGAAACAGTCAGTAAAAGAATGTGGAAGGTTATCTTTTCAATTATGCGCATTCTCATGCTGCTTACCCTGGCATATTTAATTCTGACCCTGGTCATTATCGGTGTCAGTTATATGGTTTAAAGAACAGAGCCTGATTCAGACTTAATTGGATGGGCTTTTTTTCGTGTATTTAGTTAGAATAATATGATTACTATTATCCATTTTGACTTAAAAAATCATTTGAATTTGTGAAAATTGCATAAATTAAATCGGTATTCAGTCATGTCATTATTGAATAGCGACAAATTGACGTTTGTTAAAGTTGAATTTATACAGGTATACCCGTTATAATTAAACTATCTTAAGAAGATGATTGGCCAATCGATTCTTCAGAAAATGATATTAACTGTTCATTAATTTTCAGAAGAGAGGGTATGAGATGAAAGAAAAAGTTCAAGTGTTTGGAAGATTTTTAAGCGGTATGGTAATGCCGAATATTGGGGCATTTATAGCATGGGGGATCATTACTGCATTATTCATTCCGACAGGATGGCTGCCAAATGAAAACCTTGCAGCCTTGGTAGGTCCTATGTCAACAACCTTACTAACCTTATTAATTGCTTTCACAGGAGGAAGTGTGGTTGCCGGCCATCGGGGCGGAGTTATAGGTGCAATAGCAACCATGGGTGTAATTGTTGGTTCGGATGTACCTATGTTTATCGGGGCAATGATTATGGGCCCCCTTAGTGCCTGGATTCTTAAAAAATTTGATAAATTAATTGAAGGAAAAGTAAAAGCCGGTTTTGAAATGCTTGTAAATAACTTTTCACTTGGTATTATTGGTGCTATACTTGCATTACTTGCTTTAAAGGGGATTTCTCCGGTTGTAACACAATTGAATGCAGTTATGGAAGCCGGTGTCGGTTTCTTTGTTGACCGTGGGTTACTTCCTTTAGCCAGTGTCTTTATTGAACCCGCTAAAGTTTTATTCTTAAACAACGCAGTTAACCACGGTATTTTATCACCAATGGGTATGGAGCAGTCAAAAGAAATAGGTAAATCCATCTTCTTTTTACTGGAAGCAAATCCTGGCCCGGGACTTGGTATTTTACTGGCTTATTGTATCGCCGGCAAGGGTTCAGCGAGAAGTTCCGCACCCGGTGCGATTATTATCCACTTTTTGGGCGGTATCCATGAAATTTATTTCCCTTATATTTTAATGAATCCGACCTTATTATTAGCAGCTATCGCAGGCGGTGCAAGCGGTATCTTTACCCTTAACTTATTAGGCGGCGGCCTGGTATCACCGGCTTCTCCGGGAAGTATCATATCGGTTCTTGCCATGACTCCCAGGAACGGATATATTCCGGTTATATTAGGAGTCCTGGTAGCAACAGCCGTATCCTGTATTGTTGCGGTACCTTTATTGAAGATTTTTGGTAAAGACGAAGATATGGAAGCTGCGAAACAAATGGTTCAGGATATGAAAACAGCCTCCAAAGGTATAAAGAAAGAAACCGTAAGTATCGACAGTGCTAACGTGAAAAATATCGTATTTGCCTGTGACGCCGGAATGGGTTCCAGTGCCATGGGAGCGACGGTGCTCCGCAAGAAGTTGGCGGCGGCAGGGCTAGGACACATCAACGTGGTTCATGCCTCCGTATCTTCTATTCCTAAGGATGCGGAAATTGTAGTAACCCATGTGGAGTTAGGGGAACGTGCAGCTCACAGCAATCCCGACGCCAAACTGGTTTTAATTAAGAACTTTTTATCGGCGCCGGAATATGACATTTTGGTGGAAGAATTAAAACAGAATTAATAAATTAAAAATTCGTAAACTTGCGGAGAGGGGTTATTGCATGATGCAATGCCCCCTATTCGCGCATTTTAAAGAAGAGTAAAGGAGGGTTGGATTTTATGAATTTTTCACCGCGGCTTCGACAGATATTGCTTATTTTATTACAGGAAAATCAGGTTGTATCAGTCAGGAAACTGGCTGATGAAATTAAAGTCAGCAAAAGGACCGTACAAAGAGAACTGGAATATGTGGATGCTTCTTTAAGAAAATATAAAGTTTCCCTGCAGACGAAAACAGGTATCGGCATTTGGCTGGACGGAGAAGAAGCGGATAAAAAGAATTTACTTTCCATATTAAAGGAAGCGGATGTAGTTGATTCCGGCGATAAGGAAGAGAGAAGAAAAAGGCTGATATTAGAGATATTAAAGGACAGGACACCGAAGAAACTGTATTATTACGGGAATATATTCGGAGTCAGTGAAGCTACCATCAGCAATGATATGGAAGCGATTGAGGACTGGTTTAAACAGTTTGACCTGAAAATAATCAGGAAACAGGGATACGGAGTTGCCTTAGAAGGCAGTGAAAAAAATTACCGGCTGGCGGTCAGAAAATTTATCGATGAAAATATTGACAGTAAAATCATGAAAAATATGTCCGATGACAACGAGCGGACTATTTTGGACGTGATCCGGGATACGGAAGGAAAAAATATATATAATTTGATCAATAACGAGGTTTTAAAACAGGTCATTACCTGTTTTAAAAGCATCCGGGATAAGAGACTTGCACGGTTAACGGAAAATTCCTATATCGGGTTGATCCTTCACGTTACCATTGCGGTGAACCGCATTTTACAGGAAGAAATTATTGAACCCAATAATGAATTGCTGGAAAGGCTGAATAAAGATGAAGATTATGATTTAGCGCTGCATATTGCAAATTCTCTGGAGGAGGAATTCCAGATTGAAATTCCTGACATTGAGATTGCCTATGTGCTATTGCATATAAAAGGCTCTAAATTACAATATATTGATGAAGGCTTGGAAATCGAAAACCTTACGGAACGGGAAGAAATATTAAATTTTATCAATGATATGATTGATGTTTATGATGAGAACCTGGCTTATGAGCTGAAGCAGGATGAAGAATTTATCGTAGGACTGCTGGCACACTTACAGCCCACCTTCGTCCGGCTTAAAAATCATATGATTATTTCCAATCCGCTTTTACCGGAAATAAAAGGTACCTATCCGGATATTTTTAAAAAATGCCTGAAGGTGGGTAGTTTAATTACCAAAAGATACGGATACAAAGTGCCGGAGGAAGAGATCGGCTTTTTAGCCATGCATTTCGGTGCCGCAGGCGTAAGGCTGGAAAACCAGAAGGAGAGCAAACGCAAGGTCGATATCGGGATTGTGTGTGCCAGCGGAATCGGTATCTCCAGGTTAATGCATACAAAACTGAAACGCTATTTAAAAGAGAGAGCGGAAATCGTTACCTACGGTAAAGACGATTTAACCCCTGAAGTTCTTAACAAACTGGATTTTCTGATTTCCAGCATTAAATTGAATGAGGTCAGGGCAGATATTATCCGTGTCAGTCCGCTGTTAATTGATTCGGACCTGGAACAGATTGAAACCAAAGTAAGGATGTATGCCAAAATCCCGAAAAACAATATAATGGATAAGGACTTTTCCCTGCAACTGGAACAGGTGAATTATACCGCTACCCAGATTAAATCCATACTGAAGGAATTCCTGTTTTTTAAGGTCAGCAGTTACATTACTTTTGATGAACTGCTGGTGGCGGTCACCGAAAAATTATCCCCATATAATGATAAACGCCTCCTGATCCAGGAAGATATAAGAAGAAGGGAAAAAATCGCCTCCCAGATTATACCAGAGTATGATTTTGCCCTGCTGCATACCCGTACCAAAGGAGTGGTAAAGCCCAGTTTTTCGGTTTGCGTCACCAGGGAACTGACGCAGTTTTTGGATCCGTTTTTTATGAATATACGTGCCGTTATCATAATGTTAATTCCGGATGACGGGCATACCAGGGAAAACACCAGCATTATGGGGTATTTAAGCAGCCAGTTAATTGAAGAGGACGATTTTTTGAAAATTATATTCGGCGGTGATAAAGAGAAAATTCAGGGCTATATCTCCAAGGAACTGAAAAAATATTTTAACCAGTATCTGGATCAGGTTTAAGATTTACAAGAAACCGCTCCAGGGTTACAAGTTTAAAAATGTCGCTAACGGATAGTGTCAAACTCATTTTTGTATTCATTGAAATTCACGGTTCGGTAAGACTATAATAAAGGTAAGAAAAGCAGCCGTAAACAGATCAGTTTTAATAGAAAGGAACAGGATAAAGTGGACTTATTGAAAAAAAACAATATATTATTAAACTGCAAAGCAAAACCCAAAGAAGAAGTGATCCGGGAAGTCGGTCGGTTATTATATGAAAGCGGTTATGTGGAGGAGAGTTATATCGATGGGATGTTACAAAGGGAAGTGACTTTCTCCACCTTCATCGGAAATGGAATCGCAATACCCCACGGAGTGGAAGAAGCGAAAAAGAATATTAAGAGATCCGGCATTGCGGTTATGATATTCCCGGAAGGCACCATGTGGAAAGAGGAACCGGTCTATATAGTAATCGGAATTGCCGGCGTGGGAGAAGAACATCTGGATGTACTGGCTAACATTGCGGATAAATTATCCACGGAAGAAGCAGTGAATAACCTGATAAACAGCAGTGTGGATGAAATATATAGTATTTTCACGGATAAGGAGTGATTCCATGATCATAACAGTAACTATGAATCCGGCCATTGATAAGACAGTTGAATTGGAACAGTTGGAAAGAGGCGGTTTAAACCGTCTTAAAAATGTCATTATGGATGTGGGAGGCAAGGGCATTAATGTATCCAAGACCATCAAGGAATTAGGCGGCGAATCCATCGCAACTGGTTTTATAGGGGGGAGCGGCGGAAACCTGATTGAGAAGGTCTTAAAGGAACAGGGGATCCGGTCTGATTTTGTCGGGATCAAAAATGAAGTCAGGACGAATATGAAGGTCCTGGAGGCGAATGGTTTTGTAACGGAGCTGAATGAGCCGGGACCGGTAGTCAGTGAAGAAGAATTAGAGCAGTTAACACAGAAATTACTTGGTTATGCCAAGGAAGATACCCTCTTTGTAATAGCAGGAAGTATACCCAACGGAATCAGTAGATCGGTATATCAGAACCTGATTCAAAAAGTAAAGGAAAAAGGCGCGAAAGTATTTTTGGATACGGATGGGGAATTGTTCATCCATTCCCTGGATGCCGCACCCGATTACATTAAACCAAACCGTGCGGAATTGGAAGGATATTTTCAGATGGATTACCGTGCGGATGAAAAAGAACTGGTTAAGATGGGCAATAAACTTTTGGAGAAAGGAATCCGGATGGCAGCAATCTCACTGGGGCAGATGGGGGCATTATTTTTAACGAGGGACAGGGTAATAAAATGCCCCGGTTTAAAAGTGGAAGCCCATTCGACCGTAGGTGCAGGGGATGCCATGGTTGCGGCACTGGCCTATGGACTGGATCAGGGAATGGACTTTATAGAATGCGCAAAATACGGCCTGGCTGCTTCAGCCGGAGCTGTGACCACCAAAGGCACAAAACCTCCGAAGCGGGAACTGGTGGAGGAACTGAAAAAGAAGGTGGATATTATAAATTTATTAACGATTTGACACCCAAATCAAAGAGAGTAACTATTAAAAAAACAGGAAAAAAGTGAGTGTGAAATTGCAGAAATTTCCCACCCTCTGATTTTTATACCCAAAACCGGCCCCGGGGAGCGGCTTGGACAGAAATTTTCCACCTCTTATTAGGGCAGTATCGCAAGCCAGTTTGCAATATGCATGGGGTTAGGTTAAAAAAACAAAAGCAGTTTTTCAACATCTTAATTTGTACGTGCGCCAAAGCGCACAGATAGGAGTTAATATGAAAACAAAAGCAGTCAGAATGTATGGTATGGATGATTTAAGGCTGGAGGAATTTGAACTGCCTGAAATCAAAGAAGATGAAATACTGGTAAAGGTCATCAGCGACAGTATCTGTATGTCCACCTATAAATTAGTGAAACAGGGCAAGAAGCATAAACGTGCGCCCCAGAATATCGATACCAACCCCATTATTATAGGGCATGAATTTGCAGGCGATATCGTTAAGGTGGGTGCCAAATGGCAGAGCCAGTTCAAGGCAGGACAGAAATTTGCCCTTCAGCCGGCACTTAACTACAAGGGAAGCCTGGCTTCCCCGGGATATTCTTATGAATTCTTCGGCGGGGCCTGCACTTACTGCATCATTCCCCAGGAGGTAATGGAACTTGGCTGCCTGTTAAATTATGACGGGGAAAGCTATTTCCAGGCTTCCTTAGGAGAGCCCATGAGCTGTATTATCGGCGGTTATCATGCCAATTACCACACCAATAAACAGAATTACCACCATGCCATGGGAACCAAGGACGGCGGTAACATCCTGATCATGGGCGGCTGCGGTCCCATGGGTCTTGGTGCGGTGAGCTATGGATTATATACTGAAAATAAACCGAAACGGATTGTTGTAACAGATATCAGCGATGACAGGATTAAACGGGCAAGGGAAGTGATTTCCGAAGAAACGGCAGCAGAAAAAGGCATTGAACTGATTTATGCCAATACGGCTGCCATGAAAAATCCGGTAGAGGAACTGATGAAGCTTACGGACGGCCATGGCTACGATGATGTATTCGTATATGTACCGATTAAACAGGTTGCCGAAATGGGAGATGCCCTGTTAGCTTTTGACGGCTGCATGAATTTCTTTGCAGGGCCTACGGATAACCAGTTTAAGGCGGAAATTAATTTATATAATACCCATTATACCAGCACCCATCTGCTGGGAACAACCGGCGGCAACACAGATGACCTGGTGGAAGCCATTGACTTGTCTTCCAAAGGCCTCATTGAACCGGCGGTTATGGTAACCCATGTCGGCGGTATCGACAGCATTGCGGAAGCTACCATGAACCTGCCCAAGATCCCGGGCGGCAAAAAACTGACTTATACCCAGTTTAACATGCCCCTGACGGCACTGGAGGATTTTGAAGAACTGGGAAAAACAGATCCGTTATTTAAGAAATTATTCGATTCCTGCAAGGCTCATAAAGGCTTATGGAATAGGGAGGCGGAAGAGATTTTATTCAAACACTTTGGGGTTTAGGCTGAGAATAGGGCTGCAAATATACGGATTGATGTTATAATATTGGGGCATTTAATGGGATAATGTTATATGGGAGTTAATGAGTAAGTGATGAAAAAATTAAGGATTGTCGAAACTACTTTATAAAAATAAAGTAAATTATAAGAAGATGATTTGCTAGGAATTTTTAGATTGGCTTCTTGTTAAATAAATAGGTAAAAGTGATGTATTTATAATACGAAGTATCCGGAAGGTATTCTTAATGCTGCTGATATAATTATAGGATAGTCTTTGGGCAGGAATTGAAAAGTGAACAATAAATGACATAGAGAGGAGATTGTGTATGGTCAGTCAGAAAATAACAGTTGTGAATAAATCAGGGATCCATGCCAGGCCGGCGGGGATGTTGGTGCAGGTGGCTTCGAAATGTGCATCGGATATTGTGATCAGGGTCGGCGAAAAAAGGGTTAACCCGAAAAGTATTTTAATGTTAATGGCGGCTGCAATCCGGTGCGGTACGGAGATTACGGTTGAGTGTACCGGTGAAACGGAAGAAGAGGATTTAAAGAAAATTATTGATGCTATTGCCGGCGGATTGGGAGAATAGCGGGGCCGAAAAAGAAATATAGCCATAAATAAAATGGCACCATGGAAAGGATGAAGCGAATGAATATATCCGCTTTATCCTTTTTTGTATACTGCTTGATACTCAATTCCTTAAAATGAGTAAATATTTTTATTTTCGTGAAGTAAAAGATTGCCAATCCTTAATTTGAGAGTTAAAATAAGAGGTAGAGACTTTCGTGCACCATTTGCGGCTGCCGGATGGCAGCCATGTCGCGAAGTGTGAAAATACGTAGTATACGGTTCTTCGGATATGCCGCAGCTAAAGTAAAAAATAAAGCGGATAGCAGAAGCAGAAGAGAGCCGGGCAGGTTAAGGGGAAAACTTTTCCGGAATCAGGATTTCCAAAACCAATGCGGATGCATTTATCAGCTTTGAATGGAGGATCAAAATGAAAGAGAATAAGACAAGAGAAATACTAATCTCTGGATATGGACCTGGATATACACAGGAAGCTTCGATTGCATTATATGAAATGACAAATCAGCTGGAAATTAACAATGCAATGTGGGAGGATACGGTAATAGCACCTACATTTTTATGTACCTATCATGATATCTGTTTCGGAATCCGGGAAGAAGGCGGCAGCGGAGCCGTGCTGTGCTATCAGAGGCAGGAGGATAAATATATTCTAAGGGACCAGCTGGACTTTGAAGGCGGAGCGTTGTGCCACATCGAATACCAGCCTGCCAGCCAGGTACTTTATGCTTCCTTTTATGAAACCGGTCATATTGCGGCAGTTAAAGTGGAGGATTTCCATTTTACCAAAATTCTTAATTTCTTTCAGATTCAGCCCGATGTACCCGGGGGACTTACAAGGGCTCACTGTTCTGCGCTGGAACCGGACGGAACCAGGGTTTTTATTACCAATATTGCATTGGACCGAATTTATATTTATGATACGGAGGAAGGCAGCTTAAAGCCGAATAAAAGCTGCGAATATGTACAACTGGATAAGGGGGATGGGCCAAGGCATTTAAAATTCCACCCTTTACTGAATTATCTCTACGTTATTACGGAATATTCCAATGAGATTTATACTTATGTTTATGAGAAGGAAAATGGGGAGCCGGGATTTAAGCTTCTCCAGAAGATAAGTACGCTGCCGGAGGGTTTTACCGGTACCAGCTACGGATCCAGCCTGGATATATCCAAGGACGGCAGATTTTTATATGCGGCAAACCGGGGAGCTGATTCCATAGCCGTATATGATATTAACCCGGACGGGATTTTAAATAAAATACAGGATATAAGCTGCAGCGGAAGCTGTCCGAGACATATTTCCCTGACGAAAGACGATGCCGGCTTGATGGTAGCCAATCAGGATTCCAATGAAGTTATTATTTTCCGTGTGGATGAATACAATGGTATGCTTTCGGATATCCTGTCAAGAAATTACTTTTATAAACCGGCTTATGTGGAGGAATTATAAAAGGATACATAGTTTGGTAAATATATGGAGTGCATCATGAAAGCAAATATAACACCGGAATCGGGAGAAGAAAAAACAGTGTCCGGGGAGGAAGCAGCGATCCCGGTAAGTGAAAAAGAACTGGCAAATAAGCAGGCAATCCTGGTCCATCAGATAGAAGAAGGGTTTGCAGGCTTTAAATCCCTGATACTAAAGGGAGACAAAGCAGGGTATAGGGAATTTATGTCTAAAGTACTGTCTTTGAATGGGAAGGCGGAGTCCTATGCTGATTTTTATTATCAGAAGCTGACCGGGGAACAAAAAGAAGCATTTCGAAATGCCCTGACGGAGGAAGAACTTGCCTACTTTAACGGCAGAACCTGGAGGGAAAGCATTTATTTTGCTTTAGATGAAGAATTATTAAATTTTCTTTTGGATATTACAATGAACGAGTTATTATTCAGTACTTTTTATTTTACAAAGTATCCCTGTACGGTATGGGGAAATTACGGTTTAAAATTCCCACTGTTCTTTAAAAATGAGCAAATAAGGGACAGATATCTGAAGCTGGCAGAAGAATGCGGCTTAAAACCGGATTAACCCGAACTTATAATTCCTGATTTTTTAACTAAAAGTAACTTACAGCACAGTAAAAGGAGAATAAAACCATGTTTAAAGATTTAGTAAAACAGAGCCGTTCTTACAGGCGTTTTTACGGAGAGAAAGAAATAACCATGGAGCAGCTAAGGGAGCTTGCCGATCTTGGAAGGCTTTCCCCCAGCGGGGCCAACCGTCAGCCATTAAAATATATTCTGATCAATTCCAGGGAGATGAATGCAAAAGTATATGAAAATATAGCCTGGGCCGGGTATTTAAAAGACTGGGCCGGACCCGTACCCGCAGAACGTCCGACCGGTTATATTATTATACTCCGGGACAATTCCATCAATAAGGTTACGACAATGGATGAAGGGATCGCAGCCCAGAGTATATTCCTTGGTGCGGCCGAGATGGGGCTTGGCGGATGTTATATCGGCAGCTTTAAGAAAGAACAGCTGAAAAAATTGCTGGAAATCGGGGATGATTTTGATATTGCGCTGGTAATTGCCCTGGGATATCCGAAGGAAGAAGTAGTGATAGAAGATATCAAAGAGGGTAGTGATGTAAAGTACTGGAGAGACGGGAACCAGGTACACCACGTTCCGAAGCGTACCTTGGAGCAGGTCATAGTCAAAGAGCTATAAGTAAAATCTTTTGTGCCATTTGAGGCTGCCTGGTGGCAGCCATATTTTACTTTTACCGCTAATCTTTTAAGCCGGTGTATTGCTTATGTTTCTGCCTTGACTATTAAACAGGAGAATATATCTCCGGCAGATGGCTTGTATCATTTAAAGTTACCAGAATAGGGACATTACTGTTTCCGATGGATATTTTGGATACGGAAGTATTACCTAAAAAGAACCGGTGATACATGGTCATTTTCCAATCGAAGATGCCGATTAATGCGGCTTTTATGATTCCGCCATGGGCAACCATTACGATTTTTTCGCCTGTGTGTTTTTCTGCCAGGTTTAATATGGCATCTTTTGCGCGGTTACTGGCACTGCGCAGGGTTAAGTCACCGCCGACCAGATTACCGTGTACCTCATCCGTACGCCAGGTATGATATTCAGCCGGGTACTGTTCCCGGATCTGCATAATGGTAAGGCCTTCCCAAGCCCCAAAGTTTATTTCACGTAAGCCCTCTAAAACTACCGGTTTTACTTTAGCATTATCCTGGCAGAGGATTTCTGCCGTCTGCATGGCCCTGCTTAAGGGACTGGTATAGACAGAATCAAAATTATTATGAAAAACATCTTTTAAAAGATGTGCCTGTAAAATACCCTCTTTGGATAAATGAATATCCGTACTTCCCTGGAATTTCCCTTCTTTGTTCCAATCGGTTTCGCCGTGCCTGACTAAAAATATTTCTGTTTTCATGTTAGCTCCTTCATCGATGGTATATTCTAATTATAACTTTTAAGGATACGATTACAATAGTAAATTTACACATATTATTGAAGCGGCGGAGTTACAGTCCCATTATAATCCACAGGGTATGACTGCCAGGTTAATTACTATTTCGGATTGGAGAAGGAAGAGGATATTATAACCGGTAAGGCTTCCCAGGCCGTGAACCGGAGAACGGATTAAATTACTGCTCTGACGGATAGAGTTGTTTTGCCTTAAGGATCTCAAGGGTCAGATTAAATAACTATGACCAGGAGAGAAATTGTAATATTGGAAATGATAAAACGTATTCCAAAGAATGTGAACATATTAAGGTTCTCCTTTCCTGGTGCGGACGGAAAGTAAATTCTGCAGATCTCTGATTTCTTCTTCGGATAAAGCTTCCTTTTCCAGATAATTGGTAAGCATGGAAGCAATATTGCCGTCATAGTAACGCTTTAAAAAAGAGTTGTTTTCCTGGTCCAGATATTCATCCTTTTTTACCAGGGGAGTATAGACAAAAACCCGGCTGTTTTTCTCATAGGTAAGAGCACCTTTTTGCACCAGGCGTTTTAACATGGTCTGGATGGTTTTGGGACTCCAGTCCGTTGTTTTAATAAGTTTATCCGTAACCTCGTTGGTACTGATCGGTGCATAGTTCCAAACAACTTTCATAACTTCATATTCGGCTTCGGATATTTGGGGTAGTTTTTTCATCAGGTATACCTCCGGAAATCTTACATTTGTAATAAAAATATTATAATATTGATCGAATGGAATGTCAACCAGACTGTGGGTGTTCGCCTTGGGGGGAGGCCACAGGATGAATTGATGGCACGGTAAAGTTAGTACTGTATTGTGTAAATATTACTTAATTCAGTACCCGTTATTTCCGCCAGTGCCGCGTTGTCGCCAGTCTGCGTAGAATGCCGTTGCGCTTCCTTCCTCCGCCTTGCCCTGACGAAAATATCAGGCACTGAATTTAAGTGATATTTATGCAATGCAGTACCAGGGGAATTACCATTGAATATCGTGATAGCATAAGTGTTAACAAAGATGGTCTGAAAAGATGAGTAATTTATGATAAATTACTCATCTTTTCTTGTTATTTATTCGGAAATAATAAGAATATGGTAAAATTTAATCATAAAATGAGTATATTTGCGTCTATTTTAGAACGATTTAATAAAAATATATTGACAAAGTAACAGCTGAATTGTAATATATAATAAATAGTTAACAATATTAATGCAAAAATATAACCAAAATATTGCAAAATGCTGTAAATATGATTTTTCGTTCGATAAAAAATATTTTGTAAGGAGTGTGGTATTTGGAGAGCTCCTTTAATAAGAACTCTGTGCAAGAAACATTTATGGATAAAGAAAAGAATCTCAAATCTGCGAGAGTTTAAGAAAACCGGGAAAGGAGGATAAAAAGGAATAAAAGAAAAAAAGGAGTAAAAGGAGTAAAAGGAATAAAAGGTATATGGGTGGATATTTGCTTTCTCCATTGGAGGGGGAAAGCAGCAAAGACAGTGAAATAAAAGTAAAAGAAAACAAAATTCAAAATTATTAAGCGGAAGGGGTTTACTATGAAGAAATTAATATTATTTATGGCATTAATATTGGCAGTAAGTCTTACAGCCTGTGGAAAAAAAGATACAACGACGTCAACACCTGATACATCAAAAGAAACAGCATCCGGGGAAACAACAGGCGGCGGTGGAACTGCGAATGATTCTGACATCAGGGTCGGTGTTATATTAAAAACTCTGTCCAGCGAGTACTGGGGATATGTTGCTGCCGGTGTAAAAGCAGCCGGAGAAGATTTGGGGGTTACGGTAGATTTGCAGGGACCTGCTTCCGAAACTGCATATGATGAACAAAACAATATGATTGAAACCATGATTTCCTCTCCGGATCTGGATGCATTTGTTATTTCTCCTTTACAGCCGGATTCCGTAATTTCTGTGTTGGGAGACACCTCGGTTCCCGTGTTATTTGTCGATACGGATGCACCCTATGATAAGAAGATCACTTATATTGGTACCGGCAACTACGATGCAGCCTACCTGGGCGGCGAATATGCTGCGGGGAAAGCAGGGGCAGGAGCCAAGGCAGTAATTATAGGCGGTACACAGGGCAATACAACAAGCGATGACCGTGAAAAAGGGTACCGGGACGCATTGGAAGCCAATGGTGTAACGGTAGAAGCGGTACAATATGCAGATGGCCTGGCTGATAAAGCTTCAAGTATTATGGAGAATCTTATAACGAGTTTAAATAATGAGGTCGACATTGTATTATGTCATAATGATGAAACAGCTTCGGGTGCTTCAAGGGCAGCGCAGCAGGCAGGTCTAAAGGATATCACCATCGTTGGCTTTGACGGAATCCAGGCAGGCGTACAAAATGTCATTGACGGTACTTTTGCGGCTACGGTTGCCCAATCTCCATATAACATGGGTTATATGGCAGTGGAAAAAGCGGTTGCTGCAGCAAAGGGAGAAGCAGTGGATAAAAGTATTGATACTGGCGCTACTGTAATTACTTCAGAGAATGCACAGGCATATCTGGACGAATTAAAAACTGTTTTGGGAAAGTGATCTTAAGGCACAGTCTTAAGTGTTGTAGCAAATTGCCGTTAATTATCAGGCGATGCTGTGTTAATGAAATCTCCAAACAGGATTTCCTGTGTGATCCCATGCTGATTGGTCACAAAGATTTACAGATGCATATGGGGCCTGCGAAACGGCAGATACAATTAATCAGGGCAGGAAAACAAGAAACAATTGAAACATAATAATGGAACCACGGCCGGAATTCTACTGTGCAAATCAGTGAAAAGGAAAAGAAAAGGTGATAGACGATGAGTGATTATGTAGTAGAATTGAGAAATATTACAAAGCGGTTTCCTGGCGTTGTTGCCCTTCACGATATGTCCTTGCGAATAAAACCGGGAGAAATACTTGGGTTAATTGGAGAAAACGGAGCAGGTAAATCCACGCTGATTAAAGTTCTTACGGGAGTTCATTCGGCAGATGAAGGTGAAATATATGTTGATGGAGTCAGGCAGAATCTAAAATCTCCCAATGACGCCAAAAGTGCAGGAATTGCTTGCGTATATCAGGAATTGAATATTGTGAAGCAGCTTTCAATTACAGACAATATCTTTATAAACAAAATGATACATAAGAGTAACACCGGGTTTCTGGATTATAAAGCGATGCATAAAAAGGCCCACGAGGTTATGCTTTCCCTTGGCCAGGAAGTAGATGAGAAAAAGCCTTGCGGAAATTTTGGCATGGGTATCCAGCAGATGGTTGAAATAGCCAAGGCCGTACTGATTGATGCCAAGTTAATTATCATGGATGAACCAACCTCAAGTCTTGGGGAAAAAGAGGCACGGCAGTTGATGAGCACCGTTCGATCCTTAAAAGCCAGGGGAGTATCCATTCTGTTTGTCTCTCACAAATTGGAAGAATTATTTGAATTATGCGACAGGGTGACTGTAATGCGTGATGGTGAACACATCATTACAGATGACATCGGTAATATGGATAATGAAAAATTAATCACGGCTATGGTAGGACGTACCCTTGATAATCAGTACCCAAAGATTAAAGTTAAAAAAGGAAAGGAAGCACTCAGAGTTGAAAATTTGAATTCCTCAGGAGTTCTTCATGATATCAGCTTTACCGCATACCATGGTGAAATACTTGGAATAGCAGGACTGGTAGGCGCCGGCCGGACAGAGACATGTCAGGCGGTATTTGGAGCATTTCCGGTGGACAGCGGCAATCTGTATATAGATGAGAAAAGAGTTGTCATCAAATCGCCGAAGGATGCGGTAAAAAATAAGATTGCATTATTAACAGAGGACAGGAAGGGGCAGGGGCTGGTATTATCCCAGGGAATCGACACCAATCTTGTACTGGCCAATTTAAAAAGATTTTCTAAAGGACCCTGGCTGAATAGGAATAAGATAAAAGAAACCGGTAATAAAAATGTAAACGATTTTAAAATCAAAACCCCAGGTTTAAAAACAATAGCAGGCCAGCTGTCCGGCGGCAACCAGCAGAAAGTGGTAATCGGTAAATGGATTAATACCGATGCGGATATCTATCTTTTTGATGAACCAACCAGAGGTATTGATGTTGGAGCCAAAGTAGAAGTGTATCATATTATGAACAGGCTGGCAGAGGAAGGCAAATGCGTCGTTATGGTTTCTTCAGAATTGCCGGAAATATTAGGAATGAGCGACAGGGTCATTATCATGCGTGAAGGAAGAATTATGGGAGAAATTGAACGGGAAACTGACATATTCTCACAAGAGATCATTATGAAGGCTGCATGGGGAGGAAAAATTTAATGGAAAAGTTGTTAAATATGAAGAGAGTTCTTGGTAAAGTTGGTCCGTTATTGGCATTGCTTGTTTTATCGGTGATTTTATCAATTGCCAGCCCTAATTTCTTAACGATCAATAATGTTATGAACATATTAAGACAGACTGCGGTAAATGGATTAATTGCATCCGGTATGCTGGTAGTTCTGATCACTGCGGGTATTGATTTATCAGTAGGGGCCAATGCGGTTCTGTGTGCATGTATTATGGGTATGCTCTCAGATAAGTTTGGAATCACCAATCCGGTTGTTTTGTTAAGCGCATGTATCCTCACAGGAGTAGGGGTAGGCTGTATTAATGGACTTTTGCTGACCAAACTGCATCTGCCTCATCCTTTCGTATCCACCCTGGGTATGAAAAATGTACTTTGCGGCCTGGCTTTATTTGTGGTTTCAACTAAGACGATCAGTGGTTTTCCAAACTCCGTTACGTGGCTTGGTTCTGCTAATATTTTTAAAACCGGCAATTTTTCCGGAATTCCGATTGCATTTTTAGCAATGCTTTTATTGTTTGTCTGTTTTCATTTATTATTAAATTATACTGCCTTGGGAAGAACAATTTATTGTGTGGGCGGGAATCCGGAGGCAACCAGGCTTTCGGGAATTAATGCGGATAATGTATTGATCTTTGTATATGCACTTTCAGGTTTTGTGTGCGCAATTGCAGGTATAGTGATCGTAGGACGTTCCGGTGTTGCCAATCCATCCTCTGCCATCTCGCCGTATGATACCGATGCCATCGCAGCATGTATCATTGGCGGAGCCTCCTTTATGGGCGGGAAAGGTACCATCTGGGGAACCTTAATCGGCGCCTTGATTATATCCATTATCAGAAATGGGCTTACTCTTTTGAATGCGGCAAGTGATGTACAATTTATGGTGATCGGTATCGTAATTATTACGGCAGTTTTCATTGATGTGATGCGTAACAGAATGGAAATAAAAGCAAGAAGATTAGAAGGAAAATAAATAAGGGAAGATTTGGTACAACGCACGTAGTGAGTGCGTATCGACGCCGCAAAGCGGCCCATACCACGGGAGCTTGCGGACCTGGCATAATAAATAAGGTGAACAGGCTAAAGTCCCCTGCTTTTCAGGGGCTTTGGCTTCTTATTTCAGCAGGAAAGAGTATTGATTAAGGTTATGGAAAATTAGATTTCTATAACCTTAATTTTAATTATGGGATAACATAAACTGCGCCGGAAGCAGCTAAAAACCGCAGCAGAGACTGCGAACGGGGCCATCCGGGCAGGAGCAAGCAACTGCTGTGTTCCTGTAACCAAATAACCATCCCATGGAATTTATGGGTTAGTCTGTATATTGTCAGCCAAAATAATACTGCAGTTATTTCTCTCCAATACCTCCCGTAAATCCGCGGCAGGCATTTCATCCGTAATGACGGAATCAATATTATCAAAACTGGAAAAAGTCATTAAAGATAATACACCAAATTTTGTATGGTCTACTAATACATAGTTTTTCTGGCTTTTCATGAGGGCGGTACGTTTGATCTCGGTCTCGGCGGGAGAAGAATTCGATGCCCCGCCAATGACGGAGATTCCTGTAGCTGCGATAAAAGATTTGCTGATGTTATAATGATTTAAAACTTCAGCCGCGCTTACTCCGGTAAAAGAAAGAGTCTTACGGTTCAGACTGCCGGAAAGGGATATCACATTAATATTGGTGTAAGGTATGGAGCGCATAATGACTTCGATATTATTCGTAATTATGGTAAGATTCTTTTTGTCTTTCAGATACTCTGTCATATGCATGGTGGTGGTACCGGAATCTATAAATATAACATCATTATCGTTTACTAATTCAGCCGCTTTTTTAGCAATTAACTGTTTTAAGGATAAATTACTGATATTACGTTCGCCAAAGGATACCGTAGCTTTAAATCCTTCTACTGTAACACCGCCGTATATTTTCTTGATTTTCTCATTTGTGACCAATTCGTCTATATCCCGCCGAATCGTGTTTTTGGAAACATTGAATTTTTCACACAATTGGTCGAGAGTTACAGTTTTTTCTTGATAGATATATTCCAGGATACTGTCTAATCGTTTGGATCTCAATGTTATACACCTTCTTTTCCTGTTATTAATTTTAGTTTAACCATTAAGGAAGCCACCCGCTTAGCCGGCGGGAATCGGACTTAACTTTTCAGGAGACCGGGGATTCCCCTGGTATAGCAGTACAATTGTGCATTAGGTTATGGGCATGTAGCATAGCGGAATGCGAATATCCGCTTTGGCTTATCTGATTAATAACATTATATCGAATTTTATTATAGAAAGCAAATATTAAATTTTAATTATATAATCAAAAATTTATAAAGACATGACAAATATATATCAAAAAAAGTAAAGCGTTATAGTTAATTTAAAGGCATAAGTGCCAAAAGTCTAATTTAATTTACGAAATAGATATCATCGTGTATACATCTGATTTTATTGCCTTTCACTTGAACAAGATATCTCTAATGAACCTTTATTTTTGGTTGTATATGTGGCTTTGATTTATTATATTAGTATTATATTTTGCGATTCTTTGGTTAACATTTGGATATATTTTTGTGGAGTTTGTAAAAGCAGGTAAGAAGGGACCGGTATAAGCAGTGGTTGAAAGGTCATTTTCGAAGCAGTGCACCGCAATTAATGTCCATAAATCATCAATATATTTCTTGATTCAGGATATTAAAAATTAATATAATGTTATTTACGGCAGAGTTCCGGCTAATAAACCGAATTCTGCCGTGTATATTTTTAACCTTACAAGTAAGTCCCCCGCTTCTTAGCTTAGCGGACCCG
Organism: Bacillota bacterium; assembly: GCA_023391695.1. GTDB lineage: Bacteria > Bacillota > Clostridia > Lachnospirales > Lachnospiraceae > Anaerocolumna. The sequence continues at coordinate 153,554 of JAEWAK010000037.1, read as the reverse complement.
GAATATCCGCTTTGACCCTGGTCAGGAATTCTCCGGGCTCTGAAAGAAGGCTGCTGGAAAAATCTCCTGCAGGCGGGAATTAGGCTTAACATTTCAGCGGAGGACGGGGTGTTTCCGTCTTTTTTTCTGTAGAAATATCAAAAGTTTATAAAAATATGTCACAAACCGGAAGTTACAATTGTTATATAAGTGAAAAGCAGCTTTCATATTGAGAGGAGGATTTAATTGGACGAGGAAATACTGGAGCAGTTTGTGGATGGTGAAGAGGAAGCCCTTCAGATCATAATGGATTCCTATAGTGAGCCTTTGCTGAAATATTGTTACTCTATACTGCTTAATTATCATGATGCACAGGATGCATTGCAGGAAACCTTTATTAAAGCATATCAAAAGAGAGATCAGTTTGATGCTAAAACATCCTTAAAGGCATGGCTATATCGAATCGCATATACCACAGCCCTGAATATTTTAAAAAAACGGAAGAGGTATAAAATTGCGGTGCCCGAAAACCTTAAACAGGAAGAATACATGGGTGAAGCTTTAAGGAAGGTGTTACTGGCCTTATCGGAGGTTGAAAGGGCACTTCTGTATGGACGTGTAATGGAAAAACAGTCTTATGAGGAACTGTCCGAACGTCTTGGTATCAGACCGGTTGCACTGAGAAAACGTTACGAACGGTTAAAAAAGAAATTGGAAGGTAAATTATCAAAAGAGTATCCGGATTATGTGAAGGAGGAAATTGAAAATGTGTAAACAAGCCACGGACTATTTTATAAATAAATTTAATGATATAAAATTACCAAAGCAGGACCTCAGGGCTTCGGAGATAATTAAAATGTCAAAAAGGGAAACGCCTGTTAATAATAAGAAGTTGATGATACAAAAATGCATCATTGCAGCGGTTTGTTTCTGTTTTCTTATTATTGCCGGAAGGGAAGCATATGCTTCATCCATAGCCCAGGAGATCGTGCGTTTTACGAAGTATGGATTTGTGATTGGGAAAGAACAGTCAGTTGAAGTGTCAGATGTACGGAGTTTACCAAAGAATAATACCGGAAAAGAAATAACAGAAGAAACAACTGTAACGGAAGATAATGGAGAAAATGAGAAAATATTTAAGGATTTGAAGCAGGTATATCAAAATACCGGTATGCCGGAGGTATTTCCTGCTGTAATAATTGATAATTTTACTTTATCCGGAGATGGAATTAATTATTCTTATGACACATCCGGTAATCTTACCGAGAGTCAATGGACGGCAACCTATACCGGGAAAGAGAATGAACAGGTTTATCTTTATCTTGATTATGCGGATTGGGAAGGAGAGCCGGACACCAGGTATGGATCGGCATACAACTGGGTTTCTAAGCATACGGTAATAAAGCAATTGAGGAAATATGTCAGTGAAAAAGATATAACTTTCGCCATGGCGAAGCTGGGTTTTGCGGGTAAGAATTATTATATTGCCGTAATGTCCGCAGGTAATTACTATTATTTTCTTCAATTTGAAAACATGGAGAAAAAGGAGATTTATAAGGTCCTGGACTCCGTAAATTTTAACTTGTCAAGGGAGTCTCATACCTCTGCCGGTGGGAGTTAGGCATACACTAAAGCGGAGATAATCTTTAAAAGAATACAGATTAGATAATAAAGAAAAGTTGTCCAAGCGGTAACTCCCGAATGGACAGCTTTATTTTATATTATTAGGAATAGATAGTCGTGATACCATTTGATTTAGCGTTCGCATTTTTACAAACAATTTACTGAAACGTGATGGCAGGCTTACCAGCTCTATAATATAATCGTTCTTGTCGGAAAACATTCAAAAATTTAAAAATGATTTTTTTCAAACAAAGGATGGACTATGAAATATATCTGCATTTGGTTCGATTTAGGACATACTTTAATCAAACCCACCATCGGAACCAGGTATCGGCAAGTATTATCGGGACAGGGAATACATAAAGAACTCACCGAGATTGACCGGGCATTTTACCTTGCGAATAAAAGCTTTATGCGTGACTATCCGCATGTTTTGGAAACTGCGCCGGAATTTCATATGCCATGGTATCTTGGCGTAGTCAACTATCATCTGGGCGTGCAGGTTTCACTTGAAAAGGCCTGTTCGCGTCTTGCGGAGTTAAAGGGCGCAGCTCAGAAACACTGGGACCTGATTGATGGGGCAAGGGAAACACTGGAATGTGTCCGTTCCATGGGGTACCGCACCGGATTGATTTCCAACTGGGATTCTACCTGTCGGACAATATTGAAAGAAAGCTGTCTGGAACCGGTTCTGGATACCGTTATTTTTTCGAGCGAAGTGGGAAGCGGCAAACCGGAATCGAAAATTTTTGAAATCGCTTTTAAGACGGCCGGCGTCAGACCGGAGCAGTGCCTGCATGTAGGCGACAACTACTACGATGATATAAAAGGTGCACAGGGTGTGGGAATGGATTGTCTGCTTATCGATCCTTATCATGACCCGGGGCCGGAGGGTTTGAAAGAGATACCCGTTATAACATCTGTTAAGGAGGTTTTAAAATATCTTGAGTGATCTTTCTGATTTTGATAAAAAACCCGACCGCGGGATAGAGCACTTTTATGAAAAGATTGACTCGGTTTTTGGCAGCCTTACCCCCGCCCAGCAGAAAGCGGCTATCTATGTCAAGAAAAATTGGGAAAAAATCTGCATGATGACAGCAAAAGAAGTTGGCATAAAAGCAGGTGTAAGCGAGGCAACCGTTCAGCGGATCTCTGCCTGCCTGGGCTTTGGCAGCTTTATGGAGATGAAAAAGGAAATGAAAAATAATATGCTGAAAAACCGGGCCGTTGTCAAGTTTGGACTAAAAGCCAATGCAAATGAGTCCGGCTGGCTGGAGGAACATATCGGTTCTGACGTGGCCAATATCGTTCAGACGTTTTATATGAATTCCAAAGAAACCTTTGAAAAGGGTGCAGCTCTGATTATCGGGGCAAGACGGGTATATGTGATTGGCGAGAAAATGGGTTTGGGCGTTTCCTCTTATATGACATTTCTCCTGCAGTATCTTTTGGGAAAGGCCAGCCATCTGAATCTGTCAAATTGCTATGAATACCTGTCGTTTATGAATCAGGAGGATGTCCTTATTGCAGTTGGTTTTCAGCGCTATTGCAAAAAGACACTGGACGTTTTGGGCCTTGCCAGAAAAGAAGGGGTTAAGATTATATCTTTTACCGACTGCAACCTCTCGCCGTTTGCCAAGGTTTCAGACACCGCTTTTTTTGCCCAGACCGACTCTGTCACCTTTTTGGATTCTTACAGCTCGGTGGTTTCCCTTTCGCAGGCATTGATTGCCCGGATTGTTGAACTTGACAGGGATAATATCCGCAAAAATATTGAGAATACTGAAAAGATATATCACCCATAGAAAATAATAAGGATTGGATACAAACGAATGAATTGTAAAGTTATTGGTTGCTTCGGAGCCTATCCGGAGGCTTTTGCACCAACTTCCGGATATCTGGTTGAAGAAAACGGTACAAAGGTTTTGCTGGACTGCGGAAGCGGAGTTTTATCCTATTTGCAGGAATGGCTGCCGTTGTCGGAACTGGATGCCGTAGTTATTTCCCACTATCACCCTGATCACTGCGCCGACCTTGGCTGTCTGCAGTATGCAGTGATGATCGACCATCAGCTGAAACGGCGCACCAAAAGCTTTTGTGCATGGGGACCGGGGGAGGAAGAACGACTGACCTACAAAGAATACTGTTCAGGACGAAGTTACCTGGAAACAGATTCCTTTCAGATAGGGGGACTTACCTTTGAGATCACCCGGAATATTCACGAAATTCCCAGTTTTGCAATAAAAATTACCGGTTCGGACGGTACATCGCTTGTCTATTCCGGTGACACGGGTTTTTACGATGGACTTGCGTCCTTTGCCCGGAATGCAGACTGCTTTATCTGTGAATCTTCTTTCTATGAATATCAGCGCTTCAACTCGAAAGAGCATCTTACTTCGGCTGAAGCAGCACAAATCGCACAAAAAGCAAATGTAAAACGGCTGGTTCTGACTCATCTTCCGCATTACGGAACATGGAATCAGCTGAAAGAGGAAGCCGGGGCCTGCTATGACGGCGAAATCCTTCTTGCAGAACCGGGACTAATACTTTAATACTGTTTACTCTTAAAACTTTATATATAACCCAAGATGAAATGGAGGTAACTATGAGAAATTTTAAATATCTAACGGCTATTTTAATGAGTGCGGCAGTGATGTTAACCGTCGTCGGCTGCGCAACCACATCGGAAAACGATTCTACGGCAGTATCCGGAACAACACCGTCACCTTCTTCTATAACAAAGCCGCCTTCTTCTGAACCGGAAAGCAGTGCTTCCGCTGAGGAACAGACCGCTGTGAGCGGCGGTACGGTACGGGTAGCGCTGGGTTCTGAACCGGACAATCTTGATCCCATGCTTTCTGCAGCAACCGATACCAGCTCCGTTATGATGAATGTATTTGAAGGACTGCTGGGCTTCAACGAAAAAGGGGAGTTTATCCCTGCAATTGCAGAATCCTATACCATCTCGGATGATCAGCTGGCATACACCTTTATACTGAAAAAGGGTATCAGGTTCCATGATGGAAAAGACTGCACCGCAAAAGATGTCAAATACACCTACGAAAAACTGGCCGGTCTTTCAGGAGGACAGCCGCTTAATTCCACGCTCAGCCAGAACCTTGTGAAGGTGGAAACGCCGGACGAATACACGGCCGTTCTGACGCTGAAAACAATGGATGCCGGATTTTTAAGCAAAGCAACCATTTCCATTGTGGAAGAAGACTATGAGAACAACAGTACCCAGCCGATAGGTACAGGCCCGTTTAAATTTGTAGAATACATTCAGGGACAGAAGATAGTGCTGGAGAAAAACGAAAACTACTCCACGATTAAAGACCGTATGCCCACCATTGACAAAGCTGAATTTAAGATTATGACAGATGAAAATGCCAGATTGATGGCGCTCAAATCCGGCGATCTGGATATCGCAGGAGTCTCTACCGATAATATTGCAGCATTGGGTGATTCCTTCAGTATAGTGCAGGGCCCCCAGAACATGGTACAGGTTATGGCTCTCAACAACAGTGTTGAGCCGCTCAATAACCTGAAGGTGCGCCAGGCTGTCTGCTATGCGATTGACAAAGAGGAAATCATCGCCTCAGTGGTGCAGGGAAGCGGCACAAGAGTGGATTCTTTCTTAAGTCCCAGCATGACTGCTTACTACAATAACGATCTGAAAGTGTATAATGTGGACCTTGAAAAGGCAAAAGAACTGCTGAAAGAAGCCGGTTATGAGAACGGTTTTGAGCTTACTGTCACGGTTCCTTCCAACTACCAGACTCACGTGAATACCGCACAGGTCATCAAGAACCAGCTGGAGAAAATCGGCATCCATGTCAACATTGAATTGGTGGAATGGGCACAGTGGCTGGAAAATGTTTATACCAACGCACAGTATGAAGCAACTATTATCGGACACAGCGGCAAACTTGACCCTCAGGACTTTTTAAACCGTTTCAGCAGTACTTATGATAAGAATTATTTCAAGTTCTCAAACACAGCGTATGATGAACTGATTGCCAAAGCCGCCGCCACAACCGACCAGACCGAAAGAGCCGCCGCCTATAAGGAATGCCAGCAGCTTTTGATTGACGAAGCCGCCTCAGTATATATTCAGGATCCCAATATCGTCTTTGCCGTATCGGGAAAGGTTTCGGGACTGAAGATTTATCCGGTAACCTTCTTTAACATGAGCGATATCTCCGTTATAGAATAAGGAGCTTATAACATGCAATATGTTTTAAAAAAGATTTTTTCCGTCCTGGTTACCCTTGTGCTGATATCCCTGCTCACCTTTGCCGTATTTCAGATTCTTCCGGGAAATCCTGCCTATATCATTCTCGGGGTAGATGCAGACCCTCTCCAGATTCAGGCGCTGTCACAGGAGATGGGTCTGAACAAACCGCCGGCAGAGCGGTATCTGCAGTGGATAAAAGGACTCTTGACCGGGAACCTTGGCAATTCACTCCGCTATCAGGTCCCGGTAACCTCGCTGATAGCACGAAGCCTGCCGGTCACAGTCTCGCTGACTGTCATGACCCTGCTTCTGACGATAGTTTCTGTTATTCCGGTTTCGATTTATCTTGCCAGAAACAACAGGAAGAAACCGGCAATTCTGGTTTCTTCCCTGACCCAGGTCGGCGTGGCGGTGCCTTCCTTCTGGCTGGGAATCCTCCTGATTATGGTGTTTTCCGTCATGCTGAACTGGCTGCCCTCCGGAGACTTTATCCCCTTTTCGGAGAGTGTTCCCGGCGCTCTGCGCTCCCTGCTGCTGCCTTCCGTCACTATTTCTGTCGGAACATCGGCGGTCGTAATCCGTTATCTGAAAAACACTTTACTTGACCAGATGGGCATGGATTATGTGCGTACCGCACGCAGCAAGGGACTGACAAAGAAAAAGGTTCTGTACCGGCATGTTCTGAAAAATTCACTTCTCCCGACCATAACCATTCTCGGCATGATGGTTACAGACGTTTTGGGCGGCAGCATTATTGTGGAAAATGTCTTTAATCTCCCCGGAATCGGACGCCTGATTATATCCGGTGTGGGCAACCGGGATTTTCCGCTGGTACAGGGGCTGGTTTTCTATCTGGCCTTCACAGTTGTGGCGATCAATCTGTTGGTGGATTTGCTCTATTCGTTAATTGATCCTCGAATCCGTGTCCGGAAATAGGGAGACCGGCTTATAAACTCCAGAAAGTGGTGATTCATATTTTTAAAAAATATTGGAAAAACATAAATTTCAGAATCGGATTTTGCCTTGTTACTTTTCTCCTGCTCCTTCTGGTCATCAGCTTCTTTTATACACCGTTTGATCCGAATGAAATGAACACATTGGAGAGTTTTAGGTATCCCTCGTTTCGCCATCTGCTGGGGACCGACAATTTTGGGCGGGACATTTTCAGCCGTGTGCTGGGAGGCTCCCAGGTTGTCTTTTTTGTCGGAGTTTTTACCGTGGCGGTCGGACTCTCTGCCGGCTTCCTGTTTGGTGCCCTGGCGGGGTATTTTGGCGGCGCGGCAGATGAAATCATTATGCGGCTGATGGATGCCAAAATGGCTTTTCCGGGTGTGATTCTGGCGCTGGTGCTGATTGCTATTTTCGGAACAGGGCTTATAAATACCGCTCTTGCGCTTGGGATTATGTCCATTCCGCGGTTCTGCCGCATCACCAGGGCCGGTTTCATGCAGATTAAGGAAATGGATTATATTAAAGCGGCCAAGGCAAGGGGAGTTCCTCTTTTTACTCTGATTTTCCGCCATATTCTGCCGAATATAACCTCATCCCTGGTAGTGACGGCTACGCTGGGGTTTTCCAGTGCTGTTCTTTCAGAAGCCGGCTTGAGTTATCTGGGACTGGGTATTCAACCGCCTGACCCAAGCTGGGGCAAGATGCTTTATGAAGCGCAGTCCTTTCTGCTCACACAGCCCTGGTATGCTTTTATTCCCGGGATCATGATTACACTGATGGTTCTGGGCTTTAACCTCTTAGGTGACGGTCTGCGGGATATTAACGACAACACGCAGTAAAAAAGCAATGAATAGGAATAACAAATTCTTGGAATTGCAGCGGAAAGGTGGTTATACAATGAAAAATATGCTGGAAGTCAGAGACCTTTACGTATACTTTCAGAACAACGTACATTTAAATAAAGCTCTGGAGCAGGTCAGCTTTACGGCGGAAAAAGGGGAAATAATAGGACTTGTAGGCGAGTCCGGCTGCGGAAAGAGCCTTACGTCACTTTCCATTATGGGTCTTTTGCCCGAAAATGCGGTATGCAGCGGCCAAATCGAAATCGGAGGAAAAGAATTTCTGTCCCTTCCGGAAGAAGAAAAGTGTGCAATCCGCGGAAAAGAGATTTCAATGATTTTTCAGGAACCCATGACGGCGCTTAATCCTTTGGTTCCGGTCGGCAGGCAGATTGCCGAAACATATGCTGTTCATCATTCCTGCACGCGCGCCAAAGCGAATGGGGAGGCACTGCTTATAATGAAAAAAGTGGGGCTATCCAGAGCGGGATCTCTCTTTCATGAATATCCCCATCAGCTTTCGGGCGGCATGAAACAGCGCATTATCATTGCTATGGCATTGATCAATTCTCCCGGTTTGCTGATTGCCGATGAACCGACCACTGCCCTTGATGTTACGATCCAGCTTCAGATTCTGGAACTCATCAAGGGATTGAACAAGGAGTTTTCATCCACTGTTCTGCTGATTTCACATGATCTTGGTGTGGTGAAGGAAATATGCACAAGAGTTCTTGTCATGTACGGAGGATTCATCGTAGAGGAAGGCGGTACCGCTGAAATTCTTGGCGGCCCGCTCCATCCGTATACCCAAAAACTGCTTTTTTCTATACCGTCAGCAAGCAGGAAGGGGCAGCCGCTTCACAGTATACCCGGTATTGTGGCGCCGCTTTCTAAAAGGCGGGAAGGGTGCTGTCCGTTCTGTGACCGGTGCAGTGAGGCGAAGGAAATATGCTTTCAGGCTGTACCGGAAATTCAAACGATTGGCACGCGCCGGGTGCGCTGCCATCTAGCCGGAGGTGAGATGATTGGATAAGCGTGAATCCCTGTTGACGGCACAGAATCTTTGCAAGACCTTTCCTGCCGGATACGCCGGAAGCTTTTTTACCAAAAAACATATTACCGCCGTAGACAACTTAAATCTTTGGCTGTATAAGGGTGAGATTTTTGGTCTGGTTGGTGAATCCGGCTGCGGAAAATCAACGGCCGGCTCGATGCTTGCAAATATTCTTTCTCCTTCTTCCGGTGAAATCTGCTACCGGGGAAAGGAATTTTCGCAGATGAACCGTGATGAAATAAAAAGGGCCCGGCGAGAAATCCAGATGGTTTTTCAGGACCCATATGCCTCTTTGAATCCAAAGCACAAAATCGGCCGGATGCTTGAAGAACTGTTGCAAATTCATTTCAAATATGAGTCGAAAGCCCGCACCCGCCTGATAGATGAAATGCTGGAGACCGTCGGGCTGGATGCAGGAACGGGAAACAAATATCCGCATGAGCTCAGCGGCGGACAGAGACAGCGTGTTAATATTGCAGCGGCGCTGATGCTTGAACCTGCCGTTCTTGTGGCGGATGAGGCGGTTTCGGCACTGGACGTTTCGATTCAATCTCAGATTTTGAATCTCCTGAAAGAGTTACAGACTTCAAGACAGCTGACCTATCTGTTCATTTCGCATGATCTGAATGTCGTGCAGTATATCAGTGACAGAATCGGCGTTATGTATATGGGAAAACTGGTGGAATACGGCTCGACTGAGGAACTTTATAAAAATCCCCGCCACCCTTATACGCAGGCACTTCTGTCTGCCATTCCCTCTGTGGACGATACCCCCAGGGAACGGATTATTCTTCACGGAGAGGTTCCAAATCCACTTTCGCCGCCTGCGGGCTGTGCCTTTCATACCCGCTGCTTTGCCGCTGCGGAGCGCTGCAGAAAGGAATGTCCGGCGATGAAAGAAACCGGAAACGGTCATTTTGCAGGCTGTCACTTTGTATAAAGCTGCGATGATAAAACAAATCTGAGCTGTCCGGAAGATTTTTCGGCTTTGTATGGTCTTAAAGCGGCTTTTCAGGAAAAATATAAGGAGTTTTCTATGAAAATTGGTGTTATTTCAGATATTCATATTGATATAAATAAAGATTATCCGATTCTTGAAACCCTGGCGGAAGCGATTCGCCAAAAAGACCTGCGCTGTCTGGTCATTGCAGGCGATGTATCCAACAATGCCGATATGACGGTTGGTTTTATTCAAAAGCTCTCCTCCGGTTCGGAACGACCGGTCTATTTTATTCCGGGCAATCATGACATCTGGGAGCAATTTGCGGGACGAAGAGATGCAGGAATCCTTTATGAAAAATTCCGCCGTCACCCGCTCTGCCTGCTTGATTCTCCTGTTCTGCTGGGCAAGGAGTGGGTGTTGGCCGGCGAAACAGGCTGGTATGATTATTCCTTTGGAGACCCCAAGTTCACACAGGAGGATTTTGAAAAGAAGTCTATAAACGGCAAAGAATGGCTGACATCCACCTATGCGGACTGGCACCGGAATGACAAAGACGTCCATCTTGAAATGCTGGCACGGCTTGAGGCTAAACTTCAGCGCTTCCGGGATAAAAAAATCATAGCGGTGACCCATATGATTACCGATCCATATTTTACAGTTCCCCAAAGCCGGGCAAACTGGGATTATTTTAATGCGTTTTTGGGCAGTGCCGATTACGGAGCCCTTTTTGAAAAATATGCGGTGCGTTACAGCCTTATGGGACATGTCCATTTTCGTAAAAGGCTTGTACAAAACGGTGTATCCTATATCTGTTCCTGCCTCAATTATTATTCTGAGTGGCAAAGCAAGAGTCTGGAAACAGAGATCAACGATGCTCTGACCGTACTGGATTTATAGGATTTTTGAGCAGAGGCCCGGAACATTTTACGACGTAAGGGCCTTTTATTTTGGACAATTATATACAAATATTCGCACCACCAGCAATACCTTTTAAGAATAAATTGATTATAATTAAAGGTATCATGATTTGGGAGGGTGCAGTTACCTATGAAATATGGATATTTTGACAATGATAAAAGGGAATATGTAATCGAGCGGGTGGATCTACCAACTTCCTGGACCAATTACTTAGGGGTTCGGGATATGTGTGCGGTCTTAAACCATACGGCCGGAGGATATATGTTTTATAAATCACCGGAATATCACCGGATAACAAGGTTTCGTGCCAACAGTATCCCCATGGACCGGCCGGGCCATTATGTCTATATCCGGGATGATGAAACCGGGGATTATTTCAGCGTATCCTGGCAGCCGGTGGGGAAATCCTTGGAAGAGGCGAAATATGAATGCCGTCATGGGTTGTCCTATTCGAAATATTCCTGCGAATATAAAGGGATTGCGGCGGAGCAGACCTTATTTATCCCCCTTAATGATCCCGTTGAACTTTGGGATGTGAAGTTGAAAAATAATGGGGATGCTCCCAGAAAGTTAAGTGTATTTTCCTATTGTGAATTTTCCTACCACCATATTGATATGGATAACCGGAATTTTCAGATGAGTAATTATGCTGCCGGTTCCTCTTATGAAAATGGTGTCATTGAACACGATTTATTTTACGAAGAATTTGGATATCAGTATTTTACCGCTAATTTTGAACCCGACAGTTTTGACTGCCTTCGGGATAAGTTTATCGGCCTGTACCGGACGGAAAGTAATCCTGCAGCAGTAGAAAAAGGCATCTGCGGCGGGACCTTTGAAAAAGGAAATAATCACTGCGGTTCCCTGCATAAAAAGATTTCCTTAAAACCGGGGGAAGAAATTAGGCTGGTATTTATGCTTGGTGAAGGCAACCGAGAGGCCGGCTGCCGGATCAGGGAAAAGTACTCGGATTTTAACAATATAGATACGGCTTTGAAAGAATTAGCCTTTTTCTGGGATGAAAAACTGAATAAACTGCAGATACAGACCCCAAATCCAGGGATGAATACCTTAATTAATACCTGGAATCTGTACCAGGCGGAGATAAATGTTATGTTTTCAAGGTTTGCCTCCTTTATAGAAGTAGGGGGCAGGACAGGACTTGGATACCGGGACACGGCGCAGGATGCCATGACCGTTCCCCATTCCAATCCGGAAAAGTGCCGCCAGAGGCTGGTAGAACTCCTTCGCGGCCTGGTATCGGCCGGTTATGGACTTCACTTATTCCAGCCGGAATGGTTCGACCCGGACAATTCGGTAAAACCCTTTAAGTCCCCGACCGTAATTCCAACTCCTAATAAAAATGATATGATTCACGGTATCGAAGACGCCTGCTCCGATGATGCCCTCTGGCTGGTAAGCTCCATTGTGGAGTATGTGAAGGAGACCGGGGAATTTTCCTTTCTTACGGAAGAACTTACCTATGCGGATAAAGGAAGCGGAACCGTATATGAACATATGACAAAGATCCTGGATTTTTCCTATGAACAGGTCGGAAAAAGCGGGATCTGCAAGGGACTGAGAGCGGATTGGAATGACTGCCTGAATCTTGGAGGGGGAGAGAGTGCTCTGGTATCCTTTTTACATTACTGGGCTTTGGGTAATTTCCTGGAAGCTGCGGGTTACTTAGGTAAAACGGAAGATGTAGCAAAGTATACCGCCATGCGGGAGAAAGTGAAAGAGGCCTGTGACAGGGAACTCTGGGATAAGGACTGGTATATCCGGGGAATTACGAAAAATGGTAAGAAAATCGGAACCAGTGAGGACAGGGAAGGTAAAATCCATTTGGAATCCAATGCCTGGGCAGTACTCTCCGGTGCGGCGCCTTATGATAAGGGAAGGAATGCCATGGACAGTATCGATAAATACCTGTACACGCCTTATGGCATTATGCTAAACGGTCCGTCTTACACGGTGCCCGATGAAGATATCGGTTTTGTAACCCGGGTATATCCGGGACTGAAAGAAAACGGAGCCATCTTCAGCCATCCCAATCCCTGGGCTTGGGCTGCGGAATGCGTACTGGGCCGCGGGGATAAGGCAATGAAGTTTTACGATGCCTTATGTCCTTATAACCAGAACGACCTGATTGAAATCAGGGAGGCAGAACCCTATTCCTACTGCCAGTTTATTATGGGCAGGGATCATACGGGATTTGGCAGGGCAAGGCATCCTTTTATGACCGGTACGGGGGGCTGGGCGTACTTTGCCGTAACCAGATACATATTAGGGATCCGGCCCCAGTTTGATACCCTGACAATTGATCCCTGTATTCCTGCCGACTGGAAGGAATTCCATGTTGCCAGGGAATGGAGAGGCGTACGGTATGATATAACTGTCTTAAACCCATCCGGTGTTATGAAGGGAGTGAAGTCTGTCACTTTAAACGGAACCCCGGTGGATGAAATAAAATTTAAAAATCAGGATACATCAATCAATAAAATTATCATCATCATGGGATAAATTTTGTAATCAAAGGAGGCTGCAGGATGATAAAGTTTGGTACAGGTGGCTGGAGAGCCATAATAGGAGAAGATTTTACCAAATCGAACATACAGAAGTTATCAAAGGCTCTGGCAATGAAAATGATCAATGAAGGTGTCTCGGAAAACGGGATCGCCATCGGGTATGACAGGCGTTTTTTGTCCAAGGAAGCAATGAGATGGGCCGGTGAAATATTTGCCGCAGAGGGGATCACGGCCTATCTGGTTAACCGTTCTTCCCCAACCCCTCTTATCATGTATTATGTAATGAAGCATGAACTCCATTACGGCATGATGATTACCGCCAGTCATAATCCGGCAATCTATAATGGCATAAAGGTATTTACCTATGGAGGCAGGGATGCGGATGAAATCCAGACCCGGGACATTGAGAATTACATCCTGGATGTGAAAGAGGAAGATGTGTCGGGCATGGAATATGAGAAAGCGGTAGAAACCGGGCTGATCCTGGAGATTAACCCGCTGAATGAATATCTGGATAATATTATCGGCGGTATAGACATGCAGGCTATTAAGGACAGGGGTTTACGGATTGCCTTGGATCCTATGTACGGGGTAAGCGAAACCTCCTTAAAAACCATACTTTTAACTGCCAGATGTGAAGTCAATACCATTCATGACAGGCACGATACTTTATTTGGCGGAAAACTGCCTTCCCCGTCGGCACAAACCTTAAAAAGCCTTAAGAATTATGTGGTGGACCACAACATGGATATCGGTATAGCCACCGACGGCGATGCGGACCGTATCGGGGTAATTGATGATACGGGAAGATTTCTCCACCCCAATGACCTGCTGGTGGTGCTGTATTATTACCTGGTCAAGTACAAAGGCTGGCATGGAGCCGTGGTGAGGAATATTGCCACTACCCATATGCTTGATAAGGTAGCCGAAAGCTTTGGGGAGAAATGTTATGAAGTTCCCGTCGGATTTAAATACATATCCGCTAAAATGCAGGAAACCAATGCCATTATCGGAGGGGAATCCTCCGGAGGTTTAACCGTCAGAGGCCATATTAGCGGTAAAGACGGTATCTATGCGGCAGCCCTTCTGATAGAAATGATAGCCGTAACCGGTAAAAACTTATCCCGGATCATCCGTGAAATCGAAAGTGAGTGCGGTGCCATTTACATGGAGGAGCGGGATTACAAGTTCACCCAGGAGAAAAAAGAAGAAATCTTTCAAACCCTTCTGGTAGATAAATGTCTCCCGGATATACCCTTTGCTGTGGATAAAATCTCTTATCTGGACGGCTGCAAAATATACTTTAAAAACGGCGGATGGATCATAGCCAGGTTTTCCGGGACAGAGCCGCTTCTGCGCATCTTCTGTGAGATGCCGGAGGCTTCCGATGCGGCTTTACTTTGCGAAATCTATGAAGATTTCCTGGATTTAAATCATAGAAACGGCAATGAAAGGAAGGAGCTGGCATTCAAGTAAATAGTGACGGAAAAATTCCTACAACAAACGTATGAAATATTCATTCATGCGTTTGCCGTGTTAAAATCCCGCCTGCATGTGGTAAATTTTAGTAAATCATGATATAATGTCGATAGACATTATATCGGCGCCGACGAACGCAGTGAGTGCGCATCAACGCCGCAAAGCGGTGCGTGCCATGGGAGCGTGCATCAACGCCGCTTTGCGGCGCATACCATGGGAGTGTGCGAACCTGGTATAATAATGATGGGCTGTTCTTGCGGATGGCCCATTTCTTCTATTTCGTACTACGAACAGGCAGAAAGCCGGGAAGCAAGGGAAATGCTTACGTTACCCGGAGGCGGTCTGCCAGGATGTGGGTATTTATAAAGGTTTTTTTTACGGGAGGATTTTTGGGGATGAAAGACGGTAAAAAGGGAAATAAACTTAACGGCAGGATCATGAAAAAACCGATTTCCTTAAAAAGAAGGCTGCTGTTTCTAATCGTAATCTGCTGGATTGTTCCGGTTATGATTATGTTTTTATTCATGACCTTATATTACAGAAAAAGCATCATGGATAAAACAGAGACCTTAATGAAAGAAGGGCTTAAGAATTTTGCTTCCTTCCATGCCCAGAAAATTGATGAAGCAATAACCATTTCCAAAAAAACTTCCTACGAAGTGATTATAGAAAAAGCCTGGAAGAAACTCAAAGCAGGTGACATTACCGATGCCCAGTTCTATAAGGAAGTCATCGGCAATTTAAAAAGCAAATATTATAATGATAACCGTTTTATCATATCCGTCTTTTATCTGTCCGAGGCTCCGGACCGGCTTTATTATACCTCCAGAAAACCTACCGGATACATAAATACCTATAATGATTATGTCAAGGCAGCAGCAAATAAAATCACCGGACAGGATACCTCCGATGCCCATGTGAAAATCATCAACAGTAAAATCTATATCATCCGGAACCTGTATACCACTACCAACTATACGAAATTCGGTACCTTAGTGGTTGAACTGAATACGAGTAAATTATTTGAAGGCTTTGCCCTGAAAAAGGATTATGAACTAGGATTTTTTGTTGATGATACGGCTTCCATGATTCTTTATGACTCCGATGAAAAACATGCTGTAATGGATCCCATAATAAATAAATTAAAATCAAAGTATTCCAGGCAGTCCAACCGGAAAATCAACAAGGTGGAGGACAGCGTCTATACCGCCTTGATTTATCAGCAGAAATTTGATGATTATCACTTAGGGGCGGTATTGATTGCCAATAAGATAATTATTTATTCCGAGCTGACGGCCTTAAGCTACATTACGGTAATCATCTTCTTAATTATTATTCCGGTATTCATTTACATGTTATATTTTATTGCCAGACATATTACGGTACCTATGGGCAGGATGATTGAGGCTTCCAAAGAAGTGGAACAGGGCAGGATCGGTACGCAGATAGAAGGGGAGCCAATGCCCAATGCGGAATTTTCCTATCTTTCCGATTCCTTTAACCGGATGTCCAGCGAAGTAAAATATTTATTTGATTATGCCTACAATGAAAAGCTGGCCAGGAAAGAAGCGAAAATAATTGCCCTCCAGTCCCAGATCAATCCCCATTTCTTAAATAATACCCTGGAAATGATGAACTGGCAGGCCAGAATGGCCGGGGATACGGCCGTTTCCAAAATGATTGAGGCCCTGGGAACCTTACTGGATTACAGTATGGACCGTTCCAATAAAAAACTGATTAACCTGGCAGAAGAATTACGGTGTGCCGATGCCTATTTTTATATCATATCCATGCGGTTCGGACAAAGACTCAGGGTGGAAAAGGAAGTGGACCAGGATCTGCTTCAGCTGCCGGTACCCCAGCTGATTCTCCAGCCCATTCTTGAGAATGCGGTGGTACACGGAATCGAATCCGTGAAAAGCGGAACCATTAAGTTAAAGGTATATAAGGAAAACGGAAATTTAATCCTCCAGGTCATTAATTCAGGTAAAATTATGACTCAGGGAGAGGTGGAGCGGATTAAGGATATACTGGGCGGCAAAGCGGGAAGCATAACGAACGGAAAAGGAAAACACATTTCCCTTGGAATACGTAATGTAAATGAGCGGATTAAACTTATCTACGGAGAGGAATACGGCCTTACCATCCTGCCCTATGATGAGGTGGATACCGCCTCCACCATAACAATACCCTTTGAAATGCCGCTGGATTCGGAAAAAGGGAAATCATTAAATAACATACTAAATAATCCTAATTATAAATAAGGATATGAAATAGCAGTGTTTAGTTAATTTACACAAATTCTATTAATATCAGAGATATCGAATCGGGATAACACAACTTTTTACCGGCTGGAATGAATGCCTTAAAGGGTTCGTAACCGTTTAGATAATACCGATTGCAAAGATTTTTAAGCGGTATGTTAAATATAGCAAGAATGAACAAATAATGTCAAGATAAACAAATGTATTTTGTAATAATTGTTAGTATAATACTGTTATACCAATGAGAGTGAGAGAGTAAACTCTCGTGGCGTTGCAGAAATTATATTATCTATTGGGAGGAATAGTTTATGAAGAGTGTAAAAAAATGCTTATCCATTCTTTTGACAGTCGTATTGATGGCAGCTCTTATGACTGCATGTGGAAAGAAGCAGGGAGTACAAGAAACAGCGCAGGGAACAGAAACGGATACGGCCGATACTGCAAAAACAGAGGAAGCGGCGGCACAAAATCCCGTGACCCTGACCACAGTTTCCATGTTCGGCGGTACGGATCCCAATGCCGGTAATTATCAGGCAATCAATGATCAATTCATGAAAGATAATTCTTACATAACCCTGGAAGATGATTCACAGTCTTCCGACCAGGACTGGAAAACCAAGATAGCCGCTGACTTTGCGGTAGGCAACGAACCGGATGTAATCCAGTATTTTACGGATGCCAATGCCAGTGACGTATTGGCCGCCAATAAATTTGTCAGCATAGAAGAAATCAGGGCAGAATATCCGGATTATGCCAAGGATACCCTGGATACAGCACTTAAGGCGGCAGCCAACCCGGACGGTGTGGAAAGGGCAGTGCCAACTACCGGTTACTGGGAAGGTTTATTCTGCAACAAAGATTTATTTGACCAGTACAGCCTTGAACTCCCCACAGATTGGGATAAGATGTTAAAGGCAATTGAAACCTTTAAAGCGAATGGCATAGTTCCAATAGCAGTTTCCTTAAATAATGTACCCCATTACTGGGTTGAATTCCTGATGCTCTCTGCAGCAGGGCCGGAAACTTATGCTACGGTTCCTACACAGGCACCACAGGAATGGGCAGATGGCCTGTCCATGTTTAAAACCTTAAGAGATATGGGAGCTTTTCCTGAAGATACCGATACCATTGACAATGACTTAGCCGGTGAATTATTCAAAAATAAACAGGCAGCAATGCAGTTGGATGGTTCCTGGTATGCAAGCGGTATACCGGATCAGGACAATACTGTCGTAGTAGCACTTCCTACCATACCCGGCGGTAAAGCGATGTCCGGCGCAATGGTAGGCGGTATTTCCTCCGGTTTTTACATCACGAAAAAAGCCTGGGAGGATCCGGATAAGAAGGATGCGGCAGTTAAATTTGTTATGGCGCATACCAACAAAGAATCCGTTACGAAATACTGGGGCGGCAACGGCCAGGCAGCCTGTGCGGTTGATCCGGTTGATAACATGACTCCTCTTGGAATCTCCGGTCTTGATTACAGCAGTGCGGCAACCAGCATCAGTGCTCCGACGGACTCAAGACTTTCCCAGGAAGCATATAATACTTTAATTGCAGGTATTGTCGGTGTATCCACAGGCGATATTGACCCTGCTGAATTAATAAACGAAGTATTAACCGTAAATGCAAGTAAATAAGATTTGGTTTGTTTGGTAAAAAGGCAGAGGGGATAAACAATCCGCCCCTCTGCTTTGTTTTATAATAAAAAGAAAGGCAGGATATCAATGCTTTATAAAAAGAAATTACCCCTACTGGCATTTTTGTTACCCGGATTTCTTCTGATGCTGGTATTTCTTTACGAACCTTTTATTGAAAATATAATAAACAGTTTCTATGATATGACCACATTTGTAAAGATGCCGGGACAGGAATGGAAATTCCTCGGATTTGATAATTTTAAGAAATTATTTTCCGATCCCAAAGTCAGGATAGCTATTCTCAATTCCTTTAAAATGATGGGACTGACCATAGTATTCCAGGTAGGTGTTGCATTTGTACTGGCAGTGCTGGTCATTTCCATCAAACGCGGACAGCAATTTTTCCGTACCGTTTATTTTTTCCCGATCGTAATCTCTGCAACCGCAATCGGACTGATTTTTAAATTGTTTTATAATTATAATGGGGGTATGCTGAATCAATTATTAAAAGCAATGGATATGAAACCCATTAACTGGCTGGCTCCGGATATTGCTTTTATTATGGTTTCCATACCTACCTTATGGAGTTACGTAGGTTTTTATTTTGTTATTATGCTGACCGGACTCAGTGATATTCCGGATGACGTCTATGAGGCAGCTTCCATTGACGGATGTTCCAGATTCAAGCAGGTATTTTATATAACCATACCCCTTCTTCGGGGCGTGATCTGTACCTGTGTGACTTTAGGCGTAACCGGAGCATTAAAGGTATTTGATCTGCCCTGGGTTATTGTTCCCAAAGGCGCCCCCCAGGGTGTAACCCATTTTCTTGGTACTTATATGTACGAACAGACTTTTACCATCAGCAATATAGACTATGGCTCAACCATAGCTTTCTTAATTGTTGTATTCGGACTAATTGTAGCCCAGATCACATCAAAAATACTAAAACCGGACGCTAATCTGTAAGGAGGTGCAGCAATTGACTCAAACAAAAAACGGAAGGAAAAATAAGTTTTCCGTTGCCCGTATACTTATCTATATTTTGCTTATATTTTGGGCATTTACAACCATATTTCCTTTTGTCTGGGTAATCAATAATTCATTTAAACCCTCCAGGGAGGTTGTAAACAGTACATTTTCCCTTCCTAAGGAATTTACTCTTGATAATTATACGAATGCTTTTGGCAGACAAAACATATTGGTTTCTTATAAAAACAGCCTGATCATATCCGGCAGCGTAACCATCGCTGCCATGATTTTATCGACTATGATGGCTTTTGCCCTGACCCGATATAATTTTAAGGGGAAAAATATTATTAATTCCTTAATTGTGTCAAGTCTTATGTTCCCGGCATTTTCAACTATCATTCCCGTATTCAGGATGATGACTGCCATGGAATTACTCAATAAACCAATCAGTGTCATTTTACCCCAGGTAGCGGGCAACCTAAGCTTTGCCACCGTTGTTATGATGGGTTTTTTAAGGGGCCTGCCCCTGGAGATGGAAGAAGCGGCTTATATGGAAGGAGCCGGCGTCAGTAAGGTATTTACAAGGATAATCATGCCGCTCTCAAGGCCTTCCATGGCAACCGTTGCCATTTTCTGCTTTTTATGGTCTTATAATGATTTATTTACCCAGCTTATTATGATTAGAAAACGGACAAAATTTCCGATCAGCACCCTTTTAAATGAAATCAGTTCCAAATACGGAACCGATTACGGACTTATGGCCGCCTCGGTAACCCTGATTGTTATTCCGGTTTTAATTGTTTACATATTTTTGCAGAAGAACATTATTAAAGGATTGACAGCGGGAGCAATCAAAGGTTAGAATCAAGGAGAGGGAAAGTGTTTTAAGAATTGGGGGGATATATATGTACAAAGTTGTAATAATTGATGATGAGCCTATCATAGTAGAAGGAATTTCCCGTATGGTACCCTGGGACAAATTCGGGTGCAAAATCGTTGCCACGGCCAATGACGGTATTGAAGGGACGGATATAATCAGGGAACAACAGCCTAATATCCTGTTCTCGGATATTGCAATGCCGGGCCTGGACGGGCTGAGTATGGTCGCGGGTCTGAAATCGGAGTTTCCGGGTATCGAAATCAGTATTTTAACCGGATACCGGGATTTTGACTATGCCCAGAAGGCAATCCGGCTGGGGGTCACCAGGTATCTTTTAAAGCCGTCCAATATGGATGAAATTATTGAAGCGATCGAAGCTATGCTTGGAAACCTGGCGGCAAAAAATATTGTGCCGGCGGATATCTGCAGTGACGAAGAAGAAAGTAAGCCGGATAATGCGGCCGGCAGCTTTATTGTCCACAATGCCATCAAGTATATTGAGCAAAATTATGCCCATAAACTGACCCTTTCCGAAGTGGCGGAAAAAACCTATATCAGCCAGTGGCATTTAAGTAAACTGTTAAACCGCCATATGGGCCAGAATTTTTCGGAAATATTAAACCATATCCGTATCCGGGAAGCGCAGAAATTACTAAAAGACCCTTCCTTAAGGATCGGTGATATAGCTGAAATGGTAGGATTTGTTGATATGGCTCATTTTTCCAGGGTTTTTAAAAAGATACTGGGGACTTCCGCGAATGAATACCGTAATAAGGTTACCAGCAAAGAATAGCAGGCAGAAACTGCATTGCTGCTAAATGTGATGAATAAATATACATAAATGACTTAACGATATAATAATTATACAATTTCTGAATAAGCCGGATAAAAGGTGGATTATAAACATCTTTTATCCGGCTTTATTTAATTATAGTTAAATAATCATTAAAATAGTTTGAAAAAATTGTAATAAATGTATTAATTTAACAAATATTTGTTAGAAATCGAACGAATTTATTGTAATTTGTGGCAAATAATTGTAATTAATTACTACCAAAATAAAGGGTTCAAAAAAATGAATACTCAAATTGATTAAAATATATTGTAATTTCCTGTAGAATATTGTAGGATATTCGTATGACATAAATGCATATTATTAAGTTTTCAGATTATTCATTTATGTAGCTACAATTACAAAAAGGGAGGAACATCATATGAAATTAAGCAATCTAAAAGTTAAGACAAAAGTATTATTATTAGCAGCATTTTTGTTATTCGTAGCGGTATTAATGGGTGTTGTTTCTATTATTGATCAGGAGAAAACCCTCCGGGTTAATTTGAAGACACTGGAAGACAGTATAAGAAAGGATTATGATAATAATATAAAAAACCAGGTGGAGAATGTAATCTCATTATTAGAAGGTATTTATGCCAAATATGAAGCAGGCGAGTATACACTGGAAGAAGCAAAAAAAGTTGGGGCGGATTTAGTAAGAGGTTTAACCTACGGCGAAGGAGCTTATTTCTGGATCGACACTTATGAGGGTGATAATGTTGTTACATTAGGTGATGAGGCAGAAGGTACCAACCGTATTGATGATATTGATGTGAACGGATATCCGTATATTAAAAATATCATAACCAACGGGAAAAAAGAAGGCGGCGGTTTTACGGAATACTGGTTTCCCAAACCGGGAGAAGAAAAAGCTCTGCCAAAACGCAGTTACAGTTTAGCCTTTGAGCCTTTTCAGTGGGTAGTGGGTACCGGCAACTATACCGATTACATAGATAATATAGTTAATACAATGGCTGAACAGGAAAGTGAGGAAATAAAAGCCAGTGTTGCCCGGTTTATTTTTATCTTTGTCCTTGCCATGGCGGCGGCTGTTTCCTTTGCAGTATACATATCCGGAAATTTAAATAAGGCTTTTGCAGCCATCCGTAAATATTTAAATACACTGGCTACCGGTAATTTTACGGTAGAGATCCCGGAAAGTTATAAAAAGCGGAAAGACGATTTCGGGGAACTGGTCAAGGACCTGGAGGCAATGAAGCATTCCGTGGCCGGTTTAGTCGCCAGTACGAAAACGGAAGCGGACCAGATCATCCATGTTGTAGGCAGCGTGAACGCCAGCATGAAAGAATTAAACGGCAATATAGAGGATGTTTCCGCAACGACGGAAGAATTAGCGGCAAGTATGGAAGAAACGGCTGCCTCCGCCCAGGAAATGAATTCCTCATCCATGGAAATAGAAGACGCAGCCAGAAGCATGGCGGAAAAAGCCCAGGAGGGAGCCGGCCAGGCAGTTAAAATCAGTAAACGTGCGGAAGAAACCAGAATTGAGGTGAGAAAATCACAGGAACTGACCCGGAAGGTCAGAGAGGAAATCCAGGGAAAACTGGAACAAGCCCTGGAGCAGTCAAAAGTCGTAAGTCAGATTGACGTATTGTCCGAAGCTATTATGGGCATAACGACCCAAACTAACCTGCTGGCATTAAATGCAGCCATAGAGGCAGCCAGGGCCGGTGAAGCCGGCAGAGGTTTTTCCGTAGTTGCGGAGGAGATACGTAATCTGGCGGAGCAGTCCAAAAATATGGTGGTCCAGATTCAGCAGGTTACCGGTGAAGTAACCCAGGCAGTTGGAAATCTGTCCGTTAATTCCATTGACTTGCTGGAATTTGTTGCCGGAGATATTTCAAAAAGCTTTAATAAGTTTTCAGAAGTTGCGGAAGCCTATAATTCGGATGCGGTTTTTGTTGACAATCTGATAACGGACTTCAGCGCAACGTCGGAGGAACTGCTGGCATCCATCGGTAACGTTATCCTGGCCATTAATGAAGTTGCGAAAGCAGCCTCGGAAGGTGCAGCCGGTACCGGTGACATAGCTGAGAAAGTTGCAGGCATAACTGCCATGTCCGGGGAAGTGAACAGCCAGATCGATACAACACGGGAAAGCTCCGTAAAATTACAGAAGGAAATAGCCGGTTTTATGATTTAAATAACAAAAAAGAGATTGTCAGGGACAATGGAGCATACTTGCGGTGTAACTGATAGATGGGGAATGAGTATATCTTATCAGTTAAGTATAACAGCCATTTGCCGTAAGACAATCTCTTTTTCTTCTAGGAGATTTTATTTAGCAGTCTGAATTATTCTGTCTTAATTATTTTTTATTACACTATTATTAAACTGCATTATGAACAAATGCTACAATTTTCTCAATCGGAATATCTGTTACGGAGCCTACATTGTGGCAGCGGCGGCGCTCGTGTCTCATACCTCCATAGTTACCGTCATAGTTACCGTCATTGTTACCATTATCGCATTCATCATATATAGGTTCAAGCGGAGAGGTAGGTGCTGTACCCTGTTCCGTAACTAATCTTACGAAATCGCAGTTAACTGCAAGTATAACACCGGTAAAGCCTGAACCGGATTCGCCGCCGCTGGCGGTGAAGATGGTTACCGTTTCACCAATAAAGCGTGCGATGTGCCTTATAAATCTTTCGTTTCCTATTCCATGAAATCCATCTCTAAATCCATCTTTAAATCCATCATCAAATGACATAATTATACCTCCCAATTAAACCGCGTTGTGAACGAAGGCTACAATCCGATCGATCGGAATATCTACTACAGCACCTACTTTATTGCAGCATTCTCTGTGTTTCCTGCCTTCGTAGCATTCATCATATTCATAGTCCTTGTTTAATGGGTCTGTCGGAGCAGATCCTTTTTTTATTACTAAGCGAATGAAATCGCTATTAACAGCTAAAAGAACTCCGGTAAATCCGCTGCCGGATTCGCCGCCGCTGCTGGTAAAAACGGTAACCGTCTCACCAATAAACTTGCGGAGATGATTAATAAAAAATTGGTTTCCAATAAATCCACTTGACATAAACAATCCTCCTTTATGTTTTTGTCTGGCCCCTTTACCCTGTGTTCAAGGTATCGGTAACTCTACATTATACTATGACATAAAAAGGAGGATTGTGATAAAATAAAACATAAAATTATATAAAAAATTATTATTTTTCGTTTTCCACAGGATTTAAACAAATTTCTTATCACTTTTTCGATTTATTTGTTTTATTATTCTGTGACTCCATCACAGATAATATTTTATTTATATGTATAATAAAAATATAACGAATCAGCGGGAACAAAACAGCGTACAAAACCCTCGGATTGAATAAGGCTGCTGATAAAGTCCTCTTTTTGTTTGATGAATGTAAAAAGGTGTTATATCGAAAGGAGTTTAAACCATGAGTGTATTAAAAATTACAAAAAACAATTTTGAAAAAGAAGTTTTACATTCCGATAAACCGGTATTATTAGATTTCTGGGCATCCTGGTGCGGCCCCTGTAAAATGGTGGCCCCCATTATTGATGAGGTGGCCGAGGAGTCAAAAGAAGCGGTGAAAGTGGGAAAAGTAAATATTGATGAAGAGGGAGAGCTTGCAGAAGCATTCCGTATCATGAGTATACCTACCCTGGTGCTGGTAAAAGACGGCAAGGTAGTGGAAAGCTCCGTAGGCGTGAAACCTAAGAAAGCCATTTTATCATTAATTAACTGATACAAATTCCTGATTAATTTTTACTGTGAATACCAAACCGAAGAATTGTTTCTGCTTTATATTGGTGTTATTTTTTATACATGTAAACAGGCCGGACAAATAAATTATCCGACCTGTTTTTTTTTACGCAATGGACTGTATCTTATTGCAAAAAAACCTCCTGGAGGAAGCAAATGACGAGCCAGAGGAAGATTGCCACTAAAGAGACAGCGTGTCAGCGATAATGTAGTGGCAAGCCAGACTCTTTCTGAAGATTGTGCTTCATCCCAAATTAACAGTATAATATGTCCGTAATTATAATATAAATGAATAAAGAAACTGTAATTCGGGGGATTGTTTTTATGGATCAACCGGCCTGTCCCCTTACGAAAGAAAAGGAAATTACCGCAAGAAGACTGACGGACGATGTAATAAATCTGGTGAAATCCCAGAGTGTAAGCAGAATGAATGCCATATGGCTTGAAGTAACAGGCTGTTCCGGAAATATCATATCCTTTATGGACAGTGATACTCCCAATCTATATGAAATCTTAACGGGGATTATTAATTTAAAGTACAGCAATATCTTAATGGGAGCGGAAGGTTCCTATGCATTTGAAATATTTCTTAAAACCCTGGAAACGGATTTTATTCTATTGGTAGACGGGGCAATTTCAACCAAAGAGAACGGATTATATAACATCATAGCCGATTACAACGGAAGATGGATAACAGCCCTGGAAGCGTTAAGCATGGCGGGTGCAAAGGCAAAATATGTACTTTCGGTAGGAACCTGTGCTTCTTATGGCGGTATGTCGGCAGCAAGTCCGAATCCTGCCGGCTGTATGAGTGTACCGGATTTATTGGCACGGCCTGTGATAAGGCTTCCAGGCTGTTCCTGCCATCCGGACTGGGTTGTGGGTACCTTGGCCCATTTGATCGCTTACGGTGAGCCGGAACTGGATGAAGATGGGAGACCCGTTCTTTTTTATGGCATTACCATACATGACAGCTGCACAAGGAGAGGTTTTTTTGACAATGGCATATATGCCAGGAATTTTGGGGAAGAAGGATGTATGTTCCAGATAGGCTGCAGAGGTCCCGTGACCCGGGCGGATTGTCCGCGACGTAAGTGGAATGGTTATGTAAACTGGCCGATCGGGGATAACTCCAACTGTATCGGCTGCGCACAGAGATATTTTCCGGATGGTATGGAACCCTTTGTCCGGTACTGATTCAGGACACTTAATTTATATTTCCATACCCAAACCAATTCAGAAAGATTCAATAGGAGGTACTTATGGGTGAAATCATAACCATTAACCCGGTTACCAGAATCAGCGGTTTTCTGGAAATTCAGGCGGAAGTCCAGGATAATGTCATTGTAAATGTCAAATCCTCCGGAACGCTTTACCGGGGCTTTGAAAGAATGCTGAAGGGAAGGCCGCCGATGGATGCCATCTATTTTACCCAGAGGATATGCGGCATATGCTCTTCCGCCCATGCGGTGGCCTCTGCCCTGTCATTGGAAAATGCAATGAACTTAAAAATAAGCCTGAATGATAATTACATACGGGATATTATACATGGTATGGAATTCGTACAAAACCATATAAGACATTTTTATCAACTATCCGTGCCCGGTTTTGTCCGGATCAGAAGCTTAAAACTGGCGGATGACCAGCTAAACGGAGATTTCAGGCTGCCGGAGGAAATCAACAGCCGGATGGAAGAACACTATGGCCAAAGCATAGAGTATAGCAGGCTGGCTCATGAAGCACTTGCCATTTTCGGCGGCAAGGCACCCCACAACCATGGAATATTTCTCGGCGGAGTTACGACTATTGTAGATTCCTACCGGTTGGAAAAACTGAAAACCATTCTGGACCGGATATTGTCTTTTGTATCCAACGTCATGGTAGAGGATGTGGGGATCCTTGCCCGGTACTATCCGGATTATTTTAAAAAAGGCATTTCTTATCCCAATTTTATGTCCTATGGTATATTTCATAATTATGAAGACGGGGATATTACCTTTGTAAAAGCAGGTACCAGGATCGACGGCATCTTAGAGCCCCTTAAGCCCCAGGAAATCACGGAACATATAAAATATGCCTGGTATAGGGATGTCAATGGTGTCGATGTGGCGGATATTTCCAAAGAAGAAGCCTATTCCTTTATTATTGCGCCCCGTTATAACGGGCTTCCCATGGAGGTTGGCCCCCTGGCAAGGCTGATTATTTCAGGGGATTATACGGCAGGACATTCCTGTATGGACCGGTATATTGCCCGGGTATTGGAAACCGATATTCTGCTCCGCCTTATGAGCAAGATTGCGGACCGGATAGAATTCCTGCCCAATGACCAAAAGCCTTTTCTAATTCCGGAGGAGGCATACGGAGTGGGGTTAACCGACACTACCAGGGGAGCTTTGGGACATTGGGTCCAGATAAAGAACCAGGTGAATGAACATTATAACATCATAACTCCGTCTATGTGGAATCTCTCTCCAAGGGATTCTTCCGGGGTGCCCGGTGTTCTTGAAATGGCTCTGCTTGGTACGGAAATAAATGATAGAAAGGAACCTGTGGAAATCGGGCGGATTGTCCGTTCCTTCGATCCCTGTGTCTCCTGCGCCACACATGTGCTGGGTAACGGAGGGGGGAAAGTAGTTGAGGTAATAGTTTGATGGTAAAATTGATTGCGATGGGAAATGTACTGATGAAAGATGACGGCATAGGTATTTTTGTAGCAAAAGCCATGGAAAAGGAACTGAAGGAAAAAGGAGTGGAGGTCATTTACGGTGAGACGGATTTTGGATACTGCATATCCAAAATCAGGGATGAGGATACCGTAATTATACTGGACGCGGCAAGCTATGGAAAAAATCCCGGGGAAATATCAGTCATTCCGCTTAATAATTACGCTCCTAACCGGTATGGCTATACCCAGCACAGTTATAATCTGCTGGATATTTTAAAGCTTTATTATCCGAATCTGGAGGGGGACATTCTGGCCATTGAAGTAAAAGAAATTACATTTGGATTCGGATTGACGGCAGAACTGCAGAAGAAGAAAAAAAATATAATACAGGAGGTTATCAACCATTTTGATTCAATGCAGGAAGAAAGAAAGGTAGCAGAATGAAGGAAGAATACGGTATCAGGGATATTATTTACCAGTTTCAGAAGGAAATCAGCTATTACAGCCAGATGGAGGCTTACGGAACAACCCCTTATGAAAAAAAGTATCACAGAGATCTTATTGAAGAACGTACGGAAGAACTTGTTAGAGTGCTGGAACGTTATGCGGCAAATGCCGGCACAAAAGCGCAGCAGCAGCCGGAAAATATACCAAAGACCGTTCCGGAACTGCCGCCGGAAATTGCGCCGCTGCCGTCCCCTTTTGCAGAACCGCTGCCCGGAATGGCGCCGGGAGAGGAACCTTTACCGGCCATGCCCCAGGTTCCGCCGTCACTTCCCGGAACAGCTCCGGAACCGGAGGTACAAAGAACATTTACCTTAGAGGAATTAAGTTACTATAACGGGGCCGGCGACAGGCCCGCCTATGTGGCAGTAAACGGGGTTGTATATGATTTGAGCAGGCGAATCGGCTGGGCCGGCGGAACCCATTTCGGATTATATTCCGGAAATGATTTAACCAGTGAGTTTACAACCTGCCACCGGGGATTGGAGTCAATTTTAGAACAGCTACCGGTAGCAGGCATATTGGTATCGGGTTAAAAACTTAATAGCGACTGTTTAAAAGGTCCCGGGTGCCGGCCGGCAAACCCGTTATCCTTTAACAAACCAATTAAAAATCGGAGGTTATTAATATGCATGATACGGTTTTATTACATAAAATAACAGAGGAAGTTGAAATTTTAAGCAAGACAAACCATTTTAGCAAAGTGAATAAACTGATTGTTTGTGTAAATCCAAACAGCCATGTAAATGAAGAGAATCTTTATGAGCATCTTCACCGTTCCAATAAAAAATTGTTTGGAATGTGGACAAAGATAAGTATCGAAAGGGACGATATACCGGACCAGATAGCAATCCTGAAAAGTATAGAAGGGGAAAAAGCAGCCAGATAGCAGCAGGAAAGACGGGGAAAGAGTGTGGAGGAGAGCGTTATGTAAGGAAGGCAGCAGCAAAATACACAGGGAGCCAGGGAGAAAGGAGCATTATGCATATTTTCCCTTTAAAAACATATTAATTTATTAATAAAAAGCATTTAGGTGGTTAAATGAACCGGGAAGACAGATATAAAATAACCAGTAATGAATATGCGGATTTAATGGTTCAGGGGCTTGATACGATAAATGCCCTCTCAAATGATCCCAATATATCCGTTCTGACGGTTGATAACAGATATGGTGTTGCTTATTTGCCGGTAGAAAACATGACCTCTGACAGTGTACAGAAATTTGGCTATACTGCAATTCCAAAGATTTACGGATTATTATCCTTTGTCAGCCTGGAATCTTCCGGTGTAAACCAGGTACGCAGCGATCCGGCGTATAATCTGAGAGGCCAGGGTGTCTTAGTCGGTCTGGTAGATACGGGCATTGATTATACAAATCTGGCTTTCCGGAATTCCGACCGTTCGACCAGAATTGTATCCATATGGGATCAGACTATAGACAGTGATAATTACCCCGATAATTTTTTCTATGGAACGGAATTTAGCCGGGATGAGATTAACAATGCCCTCCGGTCTCAAAATCCTTTTTTGATTTTGCCAAGCACCGACAGGATAGGCCATGGTACCATGCTGGCAGGTGTGGCTGCCGGAACAGAAAATACGGAAAGCAGTTTCAGCGGGGTTGCCCCGGATTCGGAACTGGTAATTGTTAAATTAAAAGAAGCGAAACCTTATTTAAGGGATTTTTTCCGTATACGGGACGGTGTTTTAGGGTACCAGGAAAATGATATTTTGATGGGGATCAGTTATCTGCTGGAAGTAGCCGAAGGTTTAAACCGGCCCATGGTCATATGCTTAGGGGTAGGGACGAATCAGGGTTCCCATGAGGGAAGAAGTATTTTAAGCAATTATCTGCGTGATATCGGGAATTACGTGGGATATTCCATTGTAACAGCTGCCGGTAATGAAGGAAACCGGGGACATCATTATTTTGGAGAAATTAATCCGGCCAGGGACAGGGAACTCGTCTCTTTGAATGTAGCGGAAAATGAAACCGGATTTTCCGTTGAATTATGGGGGTATGTACCGAATGTAGTGGAACTGGATATCTATTCTCCGGACTTCGAATTCGTTACCCATGTACCCTCTTCTTTAGGCCCACAGGAAACGGCGGAAGTTGTTTTTGGAGATACCACCATACTGATTGACAATCAGGTCAGCGAAACAGTTACCGGCGATCAATTGATATTAATGCGTTTCCAGAATCCCTTAGCGGGTATCTGGCGGTTTGTCGTCTCAGGCACCAGTGACCTGACTACCCGGTTTCACTTATGGCTGCCTATGTATAATTACATTTCCGAAAACACCTATTTTTTTAATTCCGATTCCAACACGTCCATATCTGATGAAGCCAATACGACCAATGTCATAACCGTTACCGCTTATGACCCGGTGAATGAAACGCTCTTTTACAATACCAGCAGGGGTTTTACAAAAAATAGCGGTTTAAAGCCGGACATAGCAGCACCCGGCGTGAATATTCTGGCTCCTGCGCCGGGGAATACCATTACCCGGGCAACCGGAACCGGGATAGCCGCATCCCATACTGCAGGAGCGGCGGCAATGCTGTTGGAATGGGGAATTGTAAGGGGAAACCTTCGAATCATGAATAATGTAATTATCAGAAGAATGCTGATCAGCGGAGCAAGAAGATACAGTAATATTCCATATCCCAACCAGGATTGGGGCTTTGGAATACTGGATATATACAATACTCTTGTTTTTTTTTAGGGAGGAAGGGCTGTAGCGGAAAGATAAGCAGTTTACATGAATTATGTGCTAATACATTTACGGCTGGAAAGGGAAACGTAGTTCTCTTTCCAGCCGTATTTTATGTCACTAAGTGACAGCGCGTCAGCGCCGGAGTCTGACGAGTCAGGCACTTCATTATCGGTTTTTCGGTTTTTTTGCGGCACATTTCGGACAAATCCCGAAAAACTCCAGATTATGCCCGGTAATGGTATAGCCTGTTTCGGAAGTAAGGTGACTTTCCAAGCTTTCAAGGGGACAGGCATCAATAGATATTCTTTCATTGCATAAGGTACATAAAAGGGAATGTCTATGTGTATGGTTGTTGATTTCATAATAGGTTTTGCCGTCCTGATGAAGAGCCTTGTTAATCACATTTTTATCTGCTAAAGCGTTTAAAGCGCGGTAAATGGTAGATATATTCATCTTCAGATCTTTTGAAGTAAGGTCGGCTATATCTTCCGCGGTCAGGGGGGTGGAAGCGGTTTCCAACACGGACAGAATGAGAATGCGCTTTTTGGTTTGTTTTAAATCAGCAGATTTTAATGTATTATTATCCAAGGTAATTCACTCCTTTTAACTTACACCGGCTTTGACCCTGGCGGCGGGTGTAGTTGTAACATAAGATGTTTGACAAAGGCAAACATCGTTGTAACATAAGATATTTGACAAAGGCAAACATCGTTGTAACATAAGATGTTTGTCAAAGACAAACATCGTTGTTTACTCTCTTCAAATCATAGAATAGAGTTAGAAAATTGTCAAGAAAAAGAAATTATGATTAGTATTTTCACAAATAATAAATTTTATAGAGAAAATTAATCCTTGACAGCATAAAACAATAGTAGTATATTAAATGCAAATGAATTGCATTTGCATTTGTAATCATAAAATCAAATTGGACTATACAAGAAAGAACAGGTGATTTATAATGAAAAAATATCTTATAGCTGCTACTATCCTTGCTTTCAGTGTGCTGTTTACGGCCTGCAGTACAAAAAAAGAAGAGCCCTCCGCTAAAAGTACGGAACCGGCTGCGGAAAGTATGAATGACACACAGAATAATGCGGATCAGAGTACTTCAGGGAAATTAAAAGTATATACCAGTTTTTATCCTTTATATGATTTTGCACGGAAAGTCGGCGGTGATAAAGTTGACGTGACTAACCTGGTACCGGCCGGAACCGAACCCCATGACTGGGAACCTGCCACTACGGATATTTTAAGTCTTGAGAAAGGGGATATACTCATATATAATGGAGCTGGAATGGAACACTGGGTGGATCAGGTAACTTCATCCCTTGAGAATAAAAACCTTGTTTTAGTGGAGGCATCTGACGGGCTTACGCTGCTGGAAGGCGGCGAGGAAGAAGAGGAGGAACATGATGACGCAGAAGGTTCCGGTTATGATCCCCACGTATGGTTAAGTATCAGAAATGCCAAAAAAGAGATGGAAAACATAAAAAATGCATTTGTAAAAGCGGACCCGGATAATTCGGATTATTATGAAGAAAACTATACGAAATATGCGGCCGGCTTTGATGAACTGGATCAGAAATTTACCAGTGAATTATCCGCCGCTGCTAATAAGGACATCGTTGTTGCACATAAGGCCTTTGCTTATTTATGTGCGGATTACGGATTGAATCAGGTTGCAATCGAAGGCCTTGCGGCAGATTCGGAACCGGATGCGAAAAGAATGGCGGAAATTATAGAATTTGCGAAAAGTAATAATATCAATACCATATTTTTTGAAGAATTAGTCAGCCCCAAGGTAGCAGAGACCATTGCTTCTGAAATCGGTGCCAAAACCGATGTCCTGAATCCCCTTGAGGGACTGACACAGGAACAGTTAAATACCGGAGAAGATTATTTATCCGTAATGGAGGAGAATCTGGAAGCTTTATTAAAAGCACTGGAATAAACGGAAGATCCCCAGTATATCGTCCACAAAATAACTGGACCGATTACTTGTCTAAACTTTCAGATGCAATATTCAAAAAGCTTCAACGTAGCCCCGCTACGCCTGCGTTTTTTGAATATCACTTCTGAAAGTTTAACCTGCGTACTCAGTCCGGTTATTTGACGGACGATATACAAGTGTACTGACTGCTTGTCACTTGGACTAATGACGCAGAATGAATTTTCAGTCTGCAAGGCGGAGGAAAGAAGCGCAGCGGTGTTCTAAGCTGACTGACGACAACGCGGCAGATGGAAATTCAGGCAAGTCATTAGCCAAGATGTCAGGCGGTCAGTACACTAGGGATAGGAGGCAGGCAATGAATAGTATTGAAATTAAAAATCTGAGTTTTGGTTATGAAGACGGCTTAATCCTGGACGATATCAATTTAACGATTAAAAAAGGGGAATACGTCGGGATTGTCGGCTCAAACGGAACCGGAAAGAGTACTCTGGTTAAATTAATATTAGGATTGCTGCAAACCAGAAACGGAAGGATAAACAGAGCTGAAACCAATGTAGGATATGTTCCCCAGGTAGGTTTATCGGCAAAAGGCGATTTTCCCGCAACGGTAAGGGAAGTGGTAATGCTGAATCTGTACGGCAGTATCGGCCTGTTTAAAAGGCCGGGCAGGAGCCATTATGAAATGGCGGATAAAGCCCTTGAGGTCGTAGGCATGACGGAATATAAAAACAGGCTGATAGGAAAATTGTCCGGAGGCCAGCAGCAAAGGGTATTGATAGCCAAATCCCTTGTAAATAATCCGGATATGCTGATACTGGACGAACCCATTGCCGGTATTGACTCGGAAAGTGAGAAAAATCTTTATCAATTATTATATAGGTTAAACAAGGAAAACGGACTTACCATAATC
Organism: Bacillota bacterium; assembly: GCA_023391695.1. GTDB lineage: Bacteria > Bacillota > Clostridia > Lachnospirales > Lachnospiraceae > Anaerocolumna. The sequence goes on along the minus strand of JAEWAK010000037.1, from coordinate 119,901 downwards.
ATGATTACCCACAGCCTGCAGGATGTCAGGAGGGATATGGATAAAATTTATGAAATAAAGGACAAAAAGATAAAATTGCTCCGTGAGGAACAAAATCAGTCAGGGGAAAGGATTGAAGATGGGTATGTTATTTCAGTATGACTTCATGCGAAAGGCTTTTGTTGTAGGTATTCTCCTTGCGGTTATTGTTCCCTGCATCGGTATGATCGTAGTATTAAGAAGGTTATCCATGACAGGGGATGCCTTAAGCCATACTTCCCTGGCAGGCGTTGCCATAGGTTTGATTCTGGAGATCAATCCGGTTTTAGGTGCTTCCATAGCCTGCATTTTGGCAGCCTTTGGCATTGAGTTTATACGCAAAAGGTTTCCCAAATATTCGGAAATCTCCATTGCCGTGGTAATGTCGGCAGGAGTGGGGCTGGCTGGCGTACTTTCCGGATTTGTTAGCAACACCTCTAATTTTAACAGCTTTTTATTCGGCAGTATTGTTGCAATTACGGATTTTGAATTATGGCTGGTTGTGGGTATCAGCCTTTTGGTAATCCTTATTTTTCTTATGCTTTATAAGGAACTTATGTATATGGCCTTTGACGAAGGGGCCGCCCGCCTCTCCGGGGTCCCCGTCAGGGCAATTAATATAGTTTTTACAATACTGACTGCATTAACCGTATCCGTTGCTTCCAGGACGGTGGGTGCGCTTATTATATCTTCTCTTATGGTAATCCCCGTTACCTGCGGGATGCAGTTTGGCAAAAGCTATAAACAGACACTGCTTTATTCCATCCTGTTTGCAGTTATCTTTACGGTGACCGGACTTACACTTTCTTATTACAGGGGGCTGAAACCGGGAGGAACCATAGTTTTAACGGGGGTTATTTTTCTGGTTATCACTTTCCTGATAAAAGGAAATAAATTTAAAAGAAATATAGGATAAAATTTCACTGGCACGTTTTCGGTATAGCTGAAAATTTCCATACGTAAAAAATATAATTTATAAAAGTCCCAAGAACGATTAGAGATATAAGATTTGTATGAGGCATATAATATAAAAACATTAGAAGGACGACAGTTCGGTTTGATAGGGAAGGAGTCTTTATGATAACTAAGATCGATATAATATCGGGATTTCTTGGAGCCGGCAAAACAACTCTGATAAAAAAACTTCTTGAGGAAGGTTTCAAGGGAGAAAAAATAGTATTGATCGAAAATGAATTTGGTGAGATCGGCATTGACGGAACATTGTTAAAGGATTATGGAATTGAAATCCGGGAAATGAATTCCGGCTGTATCTGCTGTACCATTTCGGGTGATTTCAGCCTTGCTTTAAAAGAAGTATTAAAACTTTACCGTCCCGACCGGATTATCATCGAACCCTCCGGCGTCGGAAAACTTTCCGATGTGTTAAAGGGCTGCCGGCAGTTCCTAAAGGAAGGTTTGGTCGAACTTAATATGTGCATTACGGTGGCAGACGGTACGAAATATAAAATGTATCTGAAGAATTTCACGGAATTTTATAAGGACCAGCTTACCAATGCAAAAACGGTTATTCTCAGCAGAACCCAGTTGATGAAACCCGACGGGGTTGAATTTGTCGTAAAAGATATCAGAAAATACAATAGCAGTGCCTGCATCGTAACGACGGACTGGAGCCTGATAGACGGAAATAAAATCATCCGGCTGGCGGAAAATCCGGAAACTGTAAAACTGGAACATGATTTGATCCTGGGGATGAAAAAAGACTACATAAATAATGGATTAAAAGCAGCTGTTCCTGTCAGAAAAAAAGAATTTAATTATGATAAAATAAAGAAACCCGGACTTCATCAGGCAGATGAAGTTTTTAGCGTATGGGGAACGGAAACTGCCAAAGCATTTAAGAAAAACGAACTGAAAGAAATTTTAAGTAACCTTGAGACTACAGAAGGTTATATACTTAGGGCAAAAGGGATTGTGAAAGGGGAAGCTGATCAATGGTTTCAGTTTGACTATGTCCCCGGGGAAATCGAAATAAAGGAATCGGTTCCCGACTATACGGGAAGGATCTGTGTGATCGGAAAAACCATTAACAAATCCGGACTGCCGGAACTTTTTGGAATTTAGTCCGTAGTGGCGGAGGGCTTGTATGGCTGTATTTATTGATGTTATAACAGGATTTTTAGAAAGCGGCAAGACGGCTTTCATAAAAGAGGTCCTAAAAAGTGATACCTTACGGGAGTATGAAAATATACTCCTCCTTGTATGTGAAGAAGGAATCCTGGAATATGACGAAGAAGAACTGAAAAAACGAAATGTACAATTACTTGCCCTGGAGGATTATACAGACCTTACGGACCGGTTATTTACAGGCCTTTGTAAGGATTATGACCCGGATTATATTGTAATGGAGTATAACGGTACCTGGGATCTTACGGGGCTTTTAAGTTTAAAGCTTCCCCGTTACTATAAATTCAGGAATATCATACATATCAGTGAAGCCCCGAAGTTTAAACATTATCTAAACAATATGGTTTCCCTTATACAGCCGCAGATCGTTAACAGTGATATCGTTCTGTTCAACCGTTATGAAAGCCTTGAACAAAAGGATAAAAAGAATCTGCGAAGAAGCATTAAGAATATCAATCCAAAAACAGATGTGGTTTTTGCAGGAAGTCCTGCCCTGGATAAGCTGAAAAATTATTTTATACCTTTTGAAAAGTATCAAAAAATCACGCCGGGCATGATTATATTGGTATTTATACTATTAGGCTTATGTATCATACCTTTTTCTACTCTTGAAGACATCTATGACAATATAAAAAACGTTTCAACCGTATTCCTGAGCATTCTTATGCAGGCTCTGCCCTTCATCCTCATTGGGGCATTTGTGTCGTCTGCCATCCAGATTCTGATTCCGACAGCCTGGATTTTGAAGCGGTTTTCGGGACGAAGCTACGGTTCTTTTTTCTTTGCCGCCATTGCCGGCTTTTTTGTACCAATCTGTGACTGCGGGTTAGTGCCTATAGTATCCGGACTGCTGAAGAAGGAGACCCCCCTGCCCCAGACGATTACTTTCTGGTTAACTTCAGCGGCTGTTAACCCCATTGTGATTTTATCCGTATTGTATGCATTCCCGGACCGGCCGTGGCTTGCCGTACTCAGGGTCCTGTCAGGAGCTGCAATCGGAATGATTGTGGGGTTCCTTTTAAAACTGGCTAGAGTAGAGACGAAAGATGTTATAAAGAATGGCAGTGCACTGAATACCGTAGGTGCAAACCTGCTGGAGATAAAATACGAAGGGCCGGCCGGCAAAATAACCGGCGTATTTGACGGAGCCAAAATAGAATTTTTCAGGGTGTCAAAATATGTAATCCTTGGAGCTTTCGTTTCCTCCCTGCTCCAGAATGTAATGCCCCAGGCCTTTAAGAACTTTATCGGGGGAAATTTTATGGTGCAGTTCCTTATCATGACCGCCGCTGCCGTGTTTATGTCTACCTGTTCCACTTCCAATGCTTTTATCGGCAGAAGTTTTTATAAGGATTTTACCATATTGCCGGTCATGTCATTTATTGTTATGGGTCCCATGCTGGATTTTAAAAATTTGATCATGCTGTCGGAAGTACTTAAAAAAAGTTTCCTGGTTAAACTGGCTGTTCTGGTAATTGCAGCCGGGTTTTTCACCTTCAGCGTGATACGGATATTTCTATAGGAGGTCATATGGGCAGAAAAAAGAATTCAGAGGCAATTGTTCAGATACTGATTTTAATAGGAACGGCCCTTCTGCTGGCAGGGGGCATGTTAAGCGGCAGGGTCAATTATTATATCCACCCGAGATATCATGCCGGCATATGGGTTTCCGTCGGTATCTTATTTCTGTTTGTTATCCGTTTACTAACAGATTTAAAAAAGGCGAGACATAACGTTAATTTAAAACCCTATACACTGTTTGCCGTTCCCATTCTGATTGCAATCCTGTTCCCTGCATCCGGTATTACAAATCCCGGGATGGCAATTGCAGGAGTTGATTCTTCAGCCGGTTCCCTTAACGGTAATCCGTTATCAAATACTGACAGTACGGCAGAAGAGGAGGAGTATAATGAGGATTATACCAACAATGAGGATTACACTAATAATGAGGATTACATCAATAATCCGGATTATATAAATAATTCGGATAATGACCTGACCTCTTCTTATGATACCTGGGATGATTATACCCAGGCCCAGGAGCTGGCAGATCCGGTTCCGGATGAAAATATTCCCGCTTATGATAATATGTCTGAAAAATATGCCGGAAAAGTAGTTGACGGTGCAACGGTCATTGAAGATGATTATTTTGCAAGCTGGTTCTATGATTTATATGATTATCTGGAGGATTTTATCGGTAAAAGGTACCGGTATCTGGCACAGGTATATCCCTCCGGCGAATTCGGAGAAAACCGGTTTCTTGCAGGCAGGTATATTATGGTCTGCTGTGCGGCCGATGCCGCAGGTTACGGTATTCTCTGTGAAAGTGATAAAAGCAGCAGCTTAAAGGAAAACGAGTGGGTTATTGTTACGGGTACGATACAGGCCTATGATTATAACGGAACCAAAATCCCCATGCTGACGGATACGGTCATTACCAAGACCCAGGCACCAAAGGATGAATACGTATATTATAATTTTTATTAAATTCACCTGGATTATTTCTCACCGACCGCAATAGAACAACAGATTAAAACATATCCGGATTTTACAATACCCATGAAGGCAATCTTAACCGGGAATATCCTTATCTTAAAAGGGAACAGGCAGACCGTTTCGTTACAGAGGCGATATATATGGGGAGCTGAAAAAGAAAAACATATTCCTGGTGCAGGGGAATTAAATAATTTTCTGCTGGAGATTATAATATGACATAAAGCTGTCATGTTATTGTGGTAGAATATAATCAGGTGATAATATGCAGGTAATTCGATTATTTGAAATCGTATATATTTTATTAAACAAAAATTATATAACCGCAAGAGAATTAGCGGAACATTTTGAAGTATCCGTCCGTACCATTTACCGGGATATCGACGTACTCTGCCAGGCCGGAATACCGATTTATACCAGTAAAGGCAAGGGCGGCGGTATCGGTCTATTGGATAATTTTGTGCTGAATAAATCCGTGCTGTCAAAACAGGAGCAGGAGGAAATCATATCCGCACTCCAGGGGTTGAATGCGACCAATTATCCTGACTTAAATCAGGTACTTTCCAAAATGAGCAGTCTGTTTGGGACCAAACAGAACAATTGGATTGAAGTGGATTATTCGGACTGGAGTGACAGCCAGAAGGAGACATTTAACCTGATTAAAACCGCTGTTTTACAAAAAAAGGTACTGCAGTTTGACTATTACAGCACTTACGGAGAGAAAACCAGCCGGGAGGCGGAACCCCTCCAATTATGGTTTAAGAATAGAACCTGGTACCTGAAGGCATATTGCAGAAATAAGTCGGATATGAGGACCTTTAAGCTGAACCGGATGAAAAACTTAAAGGTTACAAATGAGGCTTTTATAAGGGAGATGCCTGCCGGGCAGCAGCTGTTGCAGGAGAATATGCCGCTTCCTGAGGCAGTAACGGTCAAAATGAGGATTTCTGCCTCACAGGCTTACCGTGTCTATGATGAATTTAATGAAAGCCTGGTGGAAAAAAAGGAGGACGGAAGTTTCCTGGTCACTTTTTCCTTTCCGGAAGATGAATGGGTATACGGCTATATCCTGTCCTTCGGTAATTATGCAGAAGTTCTGGAGCCTGCCCGGGTCCGTGGAATTATTAAAAACCGTTTGCAGGAAGCCTTATCGGTATACAAATAAGAGGATCATGAGGTGTAATATGCAATACATTCCCGCCAAAACCATCGTGACCAAAACCAAGAATTCTTCCTGGTTTGGCACGGATTATAATATGAATATATATAAGGGCTGCTGTCATGGCTGTATTTATTGCGACAGCAGGAGTGACTGCTACCGGGTCGATCATTTTGATACGGTAAGGGCAAAGGAGAACGCCCTGATAATTATACGGGATGAGTTAAGGCATAAGGTCAGGACCGGCGTAATCGGCACCGGTGCCATGAGTGATCCGTATAATCCCTTTGAAAAGGAACTTTGCCTGACCAGGCATGCCCTGGAATTGGCGGCGGCTTTTGGCTTTGGGATGGCGATTGCCACAAAAAGCTGTTTAATTACCAGGGATATCGATATTCTCAAATTAATGAAAGAACATTCTCCGGTCATCTGTAAAATTACCATAACCAATACCGACGATGCCATAGCCGGAAAAATTGAACCGGGTACGGCTTCTTCTTCCCGGCGGTTTGAAGCAATCCGAAAGCTTACGGAAGCCGGAATCTATGCCGGAATATTATTTATGCCCATACTGCCCTTTATCAGTGATACTAAGGAAAATGTCATAAATATGGTTCGCCTTGCCAAAGTTAACGGTGCAAAATTTATCTATCCGGCTTTTGGTGTTACCCTTCGGAATAATCAGAGGGAATATTATTATGAGAAATTGGATGAGTTTTTTCCGGGGATAAAAAGCAGGTATATCGGCCGGTATGGGGACAGGTACCAGTGCGGCAGCCCCCAGGCGGGGGAATTATACCGGCTATTTGCAGAGGAATGTGAGAAAAACCGGATATTATATAAAATGAAAGATATTATAGCCGGTTATAAGGCCGGCTATGAATACGAACAGCTGTCGCTATTTAACTAACTGGGAAGTATTGCGCTTCTGCAGTCAGGAGCCGGACTTAATATTGGAACTTTGGAGTTAAAAATGACCTCTGCGTAGTCCGATGCTCCAAACCAATTACTTATACATGCATAAATGGAGTGTGTACCGATTAATTATACGGTTTCACACTCCATCTATATTCCGGACCCAAGCCCGGTAAATTCACTATTTTACAACAGTCTTTTGTATTTACATACTTTCTGAAAATTGGATCTTTAAGCCGTTGGGATCCAGCACATAGATAAATTTAATATGTGGATTGGGCTGAAAAGGTCCGCTGTGCAGGGGGATATTTTTTTCCTTTAAAAATTCCGTCGTCTCATCCACGGATCTTACGGCAAAGCCAAGAGAGATATCCTTGCCGACCTGAACGGAAGTATTGCTTTTATTATGGATCAACTCGATTTTAGTTTCCCCGTCACCCAGAAAAGTAATTTCCGTATCCGGGCCTGCCTGGTATCTGCGGTCTATGTTAAGCCCGACAATATCCTGATAAAATCTTAAGGATTCTTCCATGTCATTAACCTGTATGGTACACCAGTTAAATTTCATTTAAACACCTGTCCTTTCTTTTTCAATCTGTTATGTCTTAAATATATCATATTATTTCTGCCAATACAAGAAGCTTGCGTACACCTCCGACCTCCGGTGACGGCCTAAGTTTTTACAAAGTATCCTTCATCCGTTTTCTGTGTCCGGCAGCCTCCCTCAACCTAAACCGATGATATTAACAGGTTAATAAATTCTTCATAAGTTTTGGTATTTAAAAGGCTGTGAAAGTATTTTTTGCTGGAAATGATTTCGGTAACCAAATCAAAAATATCCCGGAACAGTATGCGGTCTTCTTCGTTAATGGCCAGCAGGAATACCACATTTACTTTGTTTTCGTTCCAGTTTATGGCTGCCGGATGGATGGATACGGCTATGGCTGTGGAGAAAGAGCACATTTCCAGGGGATGGGGCATGGCAATATTGGTATATGCGCTGGAGCTGATTTTTTCCCTCTCATAGAGTTTTTCCCGGAAGGTTGAATCCACATAGCCGTTCTTTTTTAAGATATCTGATAAAGAATCTATGGCATCGTTTTGGTCTTTAAAATCCGGGTTATAAAAAAACAGTTCTTTTTTAAAAATATATTTAAGCTTATTTTCCAATATGGTTTTCACCCTTGTTTTTTTTATATCTTCCAAAACATTGACAATATTGCTGATATCTTTATTATCAAAATAATTGTTGATCTGGGCCACAGGCACGGATAAACAGGTATTTACCGGTATGGTGGTTATAACGAAATCATAGTCGGTGAAAAGTCCGAGTTCATCTAAGGAGGTAATGACTCCGGAGAGGATAATACTGTCTTCAAACACCGTGTGGATTTTCTTCACCAGTCTTAAATGGGTGGAATAGTACCCGGGGGCAATAACAAGGACTTTTACTTTATCCCTTAAGGCTTTCTGTTCTTCTATTAAGACCCCGATATGCAAGGAAATATAAGCAATCTCATCCTCCGACAATATATAACCTTTTACCTTGGTGACGAGGTTGGCGATGAATACGGAAACATCATAAATGTACGGGTAGGTATTTTTGATTGATAAAAGCTGGGGATTTCTTAAATGGATGTTATTCTCCAGACGTATCATCATGTTATAAAGGTGGAGGGAAAAGCGGATCACGAAATCCTGGTTATTCAGGTTGACATAAAAAACATTCCTGACTTTATTCTGTATCAGCTCCATTAAATCGCATATTTCAGACCCTACGATATCTTTCAGCCTGGAAGGTTCCAGCTGATTAATGTTTTCATGGACGATTCTGGTCATAAGGATCAATGCCAGATTGTTAAAATCGCTGTCTGTAAAATGGACCGGAAAGTATTTTTCCAGGTTATCGCATATTTCCCTTAACAATTTATGAATCGGTTTGTCTATGGGAGAAGTCACTGCGGTATCGCCAAGTTCTGTGGCGGAAGGATTTTCTAAGGACCGTTCCATGGTAATACCTACATGTAAAATAAAGTTAGTCAAAGAAAAATCATCAATAAAATAGTGGTTAGACAATAATTTATCGGTGACTACATGTTTTACGATTTTCATATCAAAATTGGGCAGGTAAGTCTGTATTAAATCCAAACTGCTGAAATTATCTTTCGTCTCGTTATAAATCAGATGGGAAATCATTTTTTTCTTGTTTTTTTCCAGACCGTCGATGTAAGCGCAGTTGTTTTTCGTCTTAAATACCAGATCAAATTTTATTAATTCCATTTTAATCCTGGAAATTTCATTGGTTAGAGTCACCGGTGAAATACATAATTCATCTGCCAGTTCGTTTAAGTCTTTCGTCTGCTGGCGCAATAACAGCACTTTAAGAATATAAGCCTGCCGGCTTTCGGCAGTTTGGGGGATATGAGTGGCGGAAGCATTTAACAGGGAATACAGCCGTTCTTTATCCGTAACCAGGAAGCCTTCCCTGGACGAGAGGACCAGTTCAGGATAATTGGAATTAATATTGGATATATAGGTTTTAACACTGCGGACGGAAAAATTTAAACTGTCGGATATATTGGCTGCAGTACACCAGCCTGTTTGATTTTTCAGGTAATTTAACACCTGAATTTCTTTTTCCTGCATAAATAGGACACTCCTTTCCGCTTGTTTGTGACTTATCGGATCATTACATAAGTAAGGTCTGCATAAAGTAAAATTCAGGATATAATAATTTAGTTTCCGGAAATGATTAATAATTTATACAAATTATAAATTTTAGGGAAGTCTAAAACTTATACAACGGCAGCGGATTACTATTATAACTATTATAATTAGGGCTGTATGGAATGTCTATAATTACAATTGCACCGTCAGAGTGCAAATCTGGGAATAGAAATTTATAAGGGAAGCCAGGATAATAAAGACAGGAACCGGAAGTTACAGACCGGTACACAGAGATGAAAAGGAGAAAACTTAATGGATGCACTTGAAAAAAGCATGGAGATCATTGCAAGCGGCGGTGAGGGGAAAAGTTTAGCAATGCTGTCTATCCAACAGGCCCGCGCCGGCAAATATGAAGAGGCAGCACAGAGTTTAAAGCAGGCTGAAGCGGCGATTGTAAAAGCGCATCAGGCCCACAGTGAACTGCTGTTTTACGATGCGGAGCACAGAGACCTTCAGGTTACAATGTTCACGGTACATGCGGCAGATCATCTGACGGCGGCAGATATAATTAAGGAACTGGCAGCAGAAATCATTTATCTGTATAAGGAGGTAAGAAATGTATAAGATTGCTTTGGTATGTGAAAATGGTGCGAGTACGGGTATGGTGGTAAAAAAAATGAAGGAAGCGGCAGGCAAACAGGGAATAGAAGCGGAAATCGCGGCTTATCCCTATACCCAGCTGGAAAACTTCATAGCTGAAATGGATGTCATACTTTTAGGACCTCAGCTTGCCTTTAAAAAAGAGGCTACTTTAAAAACGTATCCGGAACAGGCGGCTAAGATCGATGTCATCAAGGCCATGGATTTCGGAATGATGAACGGGGAAAAGATTTTAAAGGATGCAATTGCCATAGCAGAAAAATAGGATAACGAATAACTTATGGGAGGATTATGTAATGAACAAATTTATGGAAGCATTACAGAACAAATTAATGCCGATCGCACATAAAATAAGCAGCATCAAATTTTTAAGTGCCTTGGGTGCAACATTTCAATTTTTATTACCGATCATTTTAATCGGGTCCTTTGCCTGTCTGGGAGCATTTCTGGACATACCGGCCTGGCAGAATTTTGTTGCAGATACGGGCCTTGCAACTGTCTTTATGACGGTCCAGTCACTGACACTCAGTATTATCGCTTTATATGTGGCTTTTGTCCTGCCCTATCAGTATGCTTCTAAGCTGGGCATGAAACCTCTGTCGGCGGCAATCACAAGTTTAATGACGTTCCTGATACTGACACCTCATGAATTATATACCAATATTCCCACACAATGGCTGGGATATGCAGGTCTGTTTACTGCTATGCTGGTAAGTGCCTGTGTGGTAAGACTGACCAAGTTTCTGATGGATAAGAAGTTTTATCTGCGTATGCCCGAAGGTGTGCCGCCCATGGTGGAGGAATCTTTTGCCGCCCTGGTGCCGTCCATACTTTGCGCAATCCTTGCAATTGCCATAGCGACAGCTTTTGCTTCCACAAGTTACGGAAGTATCCATCAGGTTATCTATTCCTTTATACAGGCACCGCTGCAGGGCGTTGGCTTATCCTTCCCCGCATACCTTTTTGTACAGATACTTTCCACTTTATTTATGTTCTGCGGTATACACGGAAATTCCATATTCGGTGTAATATCACCCATAACTTTAGCGGCTTCTGCCGAGAACCTGGAGGCACTGGCCAATGGGCTGCCGGCTCCCAACATCATTATCGACTCCTTCTCTTTATTATGTCAACCCGGCGGTATCGGGGGAACTTTCGGCCTGGCATTTTTAATGGCGTTTACCGGAAAGAGCAAGAGGCTTAAAACCCTGGGAAGAATGTCGATAATTCCTGCCTTTTTCGGAATTAATGAACCGTTGTTATTTGGTGTACCGATTTTGTTAAACCCGCTGTTATTTATCCCATATGTACTTAACCCGATTATTTGTACTACAATCAGTTATTTATCCATTGCCCTGGGCATAACGCCAAGATTGTCCGGTGTTACCGTAAACTGGACCATGCCGCAGATTATATCTGGTTTCCTGGCTCAAGGTATTCCGACGGCAATTTTACAGGTAGTTTTAATTCTTGTAACAACGGTAATCTGGATTCCTTTCTTTAAAATGGCAGACAGGCAGACGGTAAAGGAAGAAACAGAAGTAAATTAAAAAACAAAACGGATATTCCCATTCCGTTTTGCTGCATGCTAGATTAAATGTAATATAAGGGGCTGTTGCAAAATAGTATCGGTAAACTCTGTTAATTTTAAGGAGTGAAAAGCTGTTTTGCAGCAGTCCCTCTTAACAAGGAGGATGACATGAGTAAACTGACGGATGATTTTTTATGGGGCGGTGCCGTCTCAGCCAACCAATGTGAGGGCGCGTGGAATATAGACGGAAAAGGCATCAGTACGGCCGACTGTATGACAGCCGGAAGTGTTGATGCAAAAAGAGAGTATACGGACGGCATTCTTGACGGCAGAAATTATCCAAGCCACGAGGCCATAGATTTCTATCATCATTATAAAGAAGATATAAAGCTGTTTGCGGAAATGGGATTTAAGTGTTTTCGGACTTCCATTAACTGGACAAGGATATTTTCAGCGGGAGATGAGGAAACACCCAACGAAAAAGGCCTGGAATTTTATGATTCCCTCTTTGACGAATGTCTGAAGTATGGGATCGAGCCTGTGGTAACGATCTCCCATTATGAGACACCCTATGGGCTGGTAAAAAAATACGGCGGCTGGAGAAACCGGAAACTGATCGATTTCTATTTAAATTACTGTGAAGTTATCTTTCATAGATATAAAGATAAAGTTAAATACTGGATGACCTTTAATGAAATAAACGTAATAGCCTTACACCCTTCCATGGCAGCAGGCCTTCGGGTAGAGGAGGGTGAAAACTTTGACCGGGTGGTCTTTCAGGCCGCCCATCATATGCTGGTGGCAAGTGCCCTGGCCGTGAAGCTGGGGCATACCGTGAGCACAGGCTTTAAAATCGGTATGATGATGCTCTACCCCACATTTTATGCCGAAACCTGCCATCCCCTGGATCAGTTAAAGGCAATGGAAGCAATTGACCTGCACTATATCTTTTCTGATGTCCAGGTAAGGGGAGCCTATTCAAAAAAGGCCCTTAAATATTTTGAGGCCAGGGGATTCAAGCTGGAGACACAACCACAGGATGAAGAAATCCTCAAAGCAGGAACCGTTGATTATATCGGCTTCAGTTATTATAACTCTAATGTGGCTTCCCATACCATGACCGGGGAAATGACCGGAGGCAATATGCTAAATGCAATCAAAAACCCTTATCTGGAGGCCTCCGGCTGGGGATGGATCATTGACCCTGTCGGACTCCGGCTGGCACTGAACTGTTTATATGACCGTTACCGGATACCTCTTTTTATAGTGGAAAACGGGCTGGGGGCTGTTGACGAGCCCGAACCGGACGGCAGCATACAGGATAACTACCGGATAGCCTATTTAAGGGAGCATATTAAGCAGATGATTCTGGCGGTGGATACGGACGGGGTCGAATTAATGGGATACACCCCCTGGGGCTGTATCGACCTGGTTTCGGCAGGAACGGGAGAAATGAAAAAACGTTACGGTTTTATCTATGTTGATAAAGATAATGATGGAAAGGGGAGCCTGAAACGATCCAAAAAGGCATCCTTTGCGTGGTATAAAAAGGTAATCGCCTCAGGCGGCGAAGATTTAGATTAAAGGAGGAAAAGTATGAAATACCCGAATTTGTTCTCACCGATAAAAATAAATGATATGATAATCAGAAACCGGATTGTTGCAACACCTATGGGCCATAATTTCAGTGATAAAGCCCTGGGCGGGGCGGGAATCGTCATAGCAGGCTCTGTTATTGCCGAGCCCGGAAGGTCATCCTTTGCTTCACCGGATGAACCTTATGCATTTTCCAAATACCAGGTGGAAAAAACCAGGGAGCGTATTTTAATTGCGCAGCAGGCCGGTGCCAAGGCTTCCATTGAAATCGGGCATGCCGGACAGTATGCCAGGGTAAAGGATTATGCCAAAGGCCCCACGGGATTTATCAGAGAAGACGGGGTGGAAGTAAAGGAAATGACGGAAGAGATGATGGAAGAAACCCTTAACTGGTATGCCCAGACCGCAGCAGATGCGAAGAAGTTAGGTTTTGACATGATTTTTATGCATTTCGGACACGGCTGGCTGGCAGCGGAATTCCTTTCCCCTTATTTTAATAAAAGAACGGATGCTTACGGCGGAAGCCTGGAAAACCGTGCCAGGTTCCCCAAAAGGATACTGGAAAGGGTCAGGGCGGCAGTCGGACCTAAGTTTCCCATTGATATGCGGATCTCTGCTACGGAATGGGTAGAAGGCGGTATTGAATTCGAGGATGTACTGGCCTTCATAAAAATGGTGGAACCCCTTATTGATACCGTACAGATTTCCTGCGGCCTGGATCTTGTCCATGAGGCTAATGTCCATATGGTCACCACTAATTTTGAAGAACACATGCCCAATGCGAAGTATGCGAAAATAGTAAGGGAAAATGTAAATATCCCCGTTTCGGTCATCGGTGCTATTATGAATCCGGAAGAAGCCGAGCAGCTGCTTACGGCCGGAATCGTCGATCTGGTGGCACTTGGGCGGCCTTTGGCAGCAGATCCCGAATGGCCGAAGAAAGCCAGGGAAGACAGGACAGAAGACATTGTGCCCTGTATACGGTGCCTGCAATGCTATCATATAGCTACCAACCGCTGGAATGTGGGATGTTCCGTAAATCCCAGGTATGCCAATGAATCCTTCATACCGTTAAACATTGGAAAAGCGGAAGCAAAGAAAAAGGTTGTCGTAGCAGGAGCCGGACCCGCAGGGTTGAAAGCGGCCCTGGTTGCGGACCAGAGAGGCCACGAAGTTATTTTATTTGAAAAAAATCCTTATGTGGGGGGAGCAATCCATTCCGTAGCCATGGAACATTACAAGCAGGATATTTTGGCCTATCTGGATCACTTAAAAGCCCAGTTAAAGAAATCCAATATAGAAGTTTATCTGAATACGGAGGCGACACCGGAACTGATAAAAGAAATCATGCCGGATGCCCTGATCGTTGCAGTGGGTTCCGTCCCTTTTACCCCCCGGATTCCCGGAATCGATAAGAAACTTGTCATGAGTTTTTATGATGCCATTGAGCAGGAAGAGAAGATAGGGCAGGAGGTAGTCATACTTGGCGGCGGTACCATCGGTGCGGAAATAGGTTTGGAGCTGGCTTCCCTTCACCAAAAGAAGGTTACGGTAGTAGAACTGGCAGGTGAAATTGCAGCCCAGGGAAATATGCTGTACCGGATCGCCTTAAGTCAGAAAATAGAACAGGCCCATACCTTAAGCTTTATGTTGAATACCGCATGTCAGGAAATCCGGGATGACGGTATCGTTGTAAAAACAAAACAGGGAGAAGAAAAATTTATCAAGGCAGATACCGTTATTATAGCAACCGGCTTAAGGCCTAATAAAGCCGTGGCAGACGGTTTTTATGGGATCGTGCCGGAAACCTTTATTATCGGGGACTGCAAACAGCCGAGAAAAATTATGGAAGCTACCCTGGAGGGATATTGCATTGCCAGTAATTTATCATTTGGCAGCAAGAAGACTCCTTCCTCTGAGGTGGGAGATGAATTGCTGTCTACAAAGACACTCCCTTGACTCTCTCTACATCCCTCTACCCGTACTTAACAACAAAAAAAGAACCTATGTTCGGGACATTTGGTCGCATATTTTGCCTGTACATGGTATAATATAACTATAGGAGCGGAGGTGCAATAGGATGAAAATATCGTCAGCAGAGAGTACTATAATAAGAAGAGGCGAATCAAACGGGAACAGTTCCTTTCCGAGGCAGGGCTGACAATAAATGCGGACATCAATGGGAGCCTAAATATCTTAAGAAGATACCTTGCTGCAAAAGAGATTCAAACATGTATTCCCAGACTGATAACATCAGCGAGGGATAAGGGTTGTGTGGACAACCCAGTGAAGTTAAGGGTTGCCTGGCTCAACAGGTGGAAACTTAAATACAGCTACTTCACAGAAGCCCCCACTCCAGGGAACGCCGTACTATATATGGATCAATTCTAGATATAGGAAAAAGCTATATCCAACAATAATTTATAAGCATTACACTATATCTAAGCATTATGATATGATTACTGTATAAATGAACAGGAGGTATCATAGCATGAGTAAATCATTTGAAAACCCGCAAAAAAGAGAGAGCGTTCCCTTCCGATTTGATATAGTAGGCAGTTTTCTGCGTCCGCAAGCGATTAAAGTTTCCAGGGAAAAATATGCCGCCGGAGAGCTTTCCCTGGAAGAGCTGACAAAGGTTGAAGACAGGGAAATCGAAAAACTGGTTGCAAAACAAAAAGAAATAGGCCTTAAAGCCGTTACCGACGGAGAATTCCGCCGCAGTTACTGGCATCTGGATTTCTTTTGGGGATTTGAAGGCGTGGATCATGTAATACTCGACCACGGGTACTTTTTTCATGGCGAGGAAACCAGAGCGGATTCAGCGTGCCTGTCCGGAAAAATCCGTTTTTCAGATCATCCCTTCCTGGCTCACTATCGTTTCCTGAAGCAAACAGCAGGGGATGATGTAATTGCCAGACAGACCATACCTGCTCCGGCCCAGTTTTTTGCTGAGCTGGTAAGGGGAGAGAACGAAAAGGAAATAAAGAAGTATTACCCCGACAGGGAAGAATTGTACAAGGATATTGCCGCCGCTTATCACAGTGCTATTTTAGCCTTTTATGACCTTGGCTGCCGGAATATACAGCTTGATGACTGCACCTGGGGAATGCTTTGCGACAAAAACTTTTGGTCGGCAATGGCAGGAGATGGTTATGATGTCAGAGAGCTTAAAGAGCTGTACCTGCGGTTGAATAACGAGGCCCTTGCAGAGCTTCCCGCAGACTTGACGGTAACCACCCATGTATGCCGCGGAAATTACCATTCCACCTGGGCCACCTCCGGGGGATATGAACCGGTGGCAGATACCCTTTTCGAACGGGAAAAGGTGAGTGCCTTTTATCTGGAATTCGATACGGAACGTGCCGGAACCTTTGGTCCGCTGCGTCATATTCCTGAGGATAAACTGGTGGTCCTGGGGCTGTTTTCTTCCAAAACGGGCGAACTTGAGAATAAGGACATAATTCTGAGCCGGATCAAGGAAGCAGCAAGTTACCTGGCGATAGACCGTATCTGCTTAAGTCCCCAATGCGGATTTGCATCTACGGAGGAGGGCAATATTCTTACCGAAGAACAGCAATGGGCTAAATTACAGTTTATCAGGGAAATCGCGGATGAGATATGGAAGTAGTGCCGTGCTCGGTTTAGGCTTATGACATAGGATGATTCAGGGGTCAATACCCGGTTATCGTTCATAGTGTGCTGTGAGCGCATGAGGGAAATTGACTCCTAAATCATGAGAATAAAAAAATTAAAATATTTTAAGTAAATTTTAACTTACTCCTTTATTATTGACACATACTAATTGTTAATAAGAAAGGAGTATTTTATGGAGACAGCAATTATTCCTGCATATAATCCGGATGAAATGTTATTAAAACTGGTACCCGGATTGCTGGAGCAGGGTATTGATTATATTATAATTGTTAATGACGGAAGTGAAAATCAGACACTTAAAATATTCAGGCAGTTGGGGGAGTATGCCACTATATTGACGCACGAAGTCAATAAGGGAAAAGGTGCGGCCATAAAAACGGCTTTGCAATTTTTAGAAAAGAGTAATTTAGATATACAGAGTATCGTACTGCTGGATGCGGACGGACAGCACCGTCCGGAAGATGCGGCCAGACTTCTTAAGACAGTGCAGGGAACAGATTCAGGGCTGGTGCTTGGGGTCAGGCAGTTTAAGGGCAAGATACCGTTCCGGTCCCTGTTCGGGAATACGGTAACAAAATATGTTTTCCGTATTGTCAGCGGGAAATGGGTTTCCGATACGCAGACCGGCCTTAGGGCGTTTTCTAAAGATATGGTACCAATGCTGTTAAAGATAGACGGGGAGCGGTATGAATATGAAATGAATGTACTGCTGGCCTGTGCTAAAAATCACGTATTAATAACGGAAGTACCCATAGCCACCATTTATCATGATGAAAAAAATACCTGCTCCCACTTCAGGACCATAAGAGATTCGATGAGGATCTATGGCAATTTACTGGCTTTTTCCGGAACTTCCTTTTTAAGTTTCCTGCTGGACTATTTGCTATTTTTTTTGCTGGTGCCGGTTTTTCAGTTCGGCTTCCGTAATGACCATGCCGTCATTCTTGGTAATATTGCGGCCAGAATCATAAGCGGGGCTTTTAATTACTATTTAAACAGCACCTTTATATTCCGGTGCCGGGAAAACCGGTATAAGACCATGGCAGGCTATATCATGTTAGCCGGGCTGATCTTGTTTTTAAATACGGTGATCCTGTATTGCCTGTATGACTATTTCGGCTTGAATAAGGCTGTGGCCAAATTACTTACGGAGCTTCTCCTGTTTGTAATCAGTTTTACGGTTCAGAAGTTTGTTATATTTAACAAGGTTTTAAGAAGGGGAGGCAAAAAATATGAATCACAATAAAAAACTGCTTCCCGCGTGGCTTCTTATATCCATTGACATTGTTTTAATTGCCGTATATGTAGCGGGGTTTTACCGGTTTTATTATTTAACGCCCAGACAGCTTGAAAGCAGCGGAATAAAGACCGGTCAGGGCAGTACGGCGGCCAGGAATTGGGATCAGGAAAACAATATACCGCAGGAGGTTACGGCTGATGATGCAGGCACCGCAAACGGTACGGACAAGACCCAGTCACAAAATGGTTCCGACAACACAGAAGCAAACAATTCTGAGAACCTGCGAGCAAAATTTGCCGAGCATTTTACAGAAACGGCAGTGTCCACTGAAAATTCTTATACCAGCAATGATATAGCAATACAGATTAACAAATATACGGAAGGATCGGGAGGAAATATCGTAACTTATTATGTCGCTGATATTTATGTTGCCGATATTACATGTCTTCAAAGCGGATTTGCCGATAATACTTACGGCATAGGGTATGCGGATGATTTACTCAATATGGATGAGGAATTTAATGCCATCCTGGCCATTAACGGAGACTATTACGGGAACGGCCAGTATGGGGTTGTTATCCGGAACGGTGAAGTATACCGGAAGAAAAACGGAGATTCGGACGTTTGTGTGCTGTATTATGACGGTACCATGAAAACCTATTCCCCGGACGAATTCGATGTTGACGCAGCCATTGCGGACGGAGCGTATCAGGCCTGGAGTTTCGGACCCGGGCTGTTGGATGATTCAGGTAACCGTATAACGGATTTTAATACCAACGGCCGTATCAAAGATGTAAATCCCAGAACCGCCATCGGTTATTATGAACCCGGCCATTATGCCTTTGTAGTGGTGGATGGGCGCCAAAGCGGTTATTCCATAGGGTTGTCCCTGACACAGTTTTCCAAACTCTTCGAAGAACTGGACTGCGAGGCGGCTTATAACCTGGATGGCGGAAAGTCCTCGGGAATGACCTTTCAGGATGCTTTGGTGAACAGGCCCAGCGGCGGCGGAAGAGAAGTAAGTGACTGTATTATGATTAAGGAGGTTCAGTAAAATGAGTATCGTACGCAGTATCCTGCCACATATAATTATCATTTTGTCCGGAATATTTTTAGTTTTCTTAATTCTGGATAACTATAACCCTACCATGAATTTTATTAATAATACGGTATCCACTAAATTATTCTGGGCTTACTGTATTATTTCCATAGTGAATTCTATTATTGTAATAGTGTATAATCGTAAAAGTTTCAGGGAAAAGAATAGCAAATTAGGATAAATACGGCCATTAATTACCAGTGTAAAATGTTAATAGGTGCTTTTTTCATATCTATATGGGATTTATATGAGTTGTCAGACGTAGAAGAGTGTGATAGAATGACAACATGGAACAATTGTGTTACAGGGTGCGTTGACCTTCATTCTTTAGGAATGGGGGTGATGCCTATGAAAAATCATTTTGATTTTAAGGATATACTAACTTTTGGTATATTCCTTTTGGCATTGCTTACATTCGTTTTTACGTTTTGTAAGTAGTCATACATAGAAAAAACCACCCTGATACTTGGCAGTTGAGAGGGTGGAATTTCTATCGTCATAAACGGTCAACCACCTTGTGGGCGGTTGCTCCTTTTCTAAATATATTATACCAAGCAATGCGCAATTTGTAAAGATGGATGTGAAACATTTAATTATTGACACCACAAAGATAGATTTAGTCTATCCACCTCAGTAGAGAATAAGAACTCAGAAATAGCGCCTATCCGACCAAAGACAGGGCGCTATTTCCTATGATATAGTTCTAAAGTGTAGTTTAAAATACCTGTTTTGGCAATAATAAACTCTTTTGGATTTTCCATTAGAGTATTTTAACCTGGTAGCTTCGTAAAGTATTGAAATCAAAAAATGAGGAAACTCAAAAACTTTCTATATTGACAAAACCGGAATAACATATTAAGATATACTTACTAATAAGAGAAAACCGTTGAGAAAGAATAGTAAGCTTTAACACGACATTACAGAGAGCCGCTGATGGTGGAAAGCGGTATGGAGTTTTAGCTGAATGGGCTTTTGAGGGCAACCCGAATTTCAGTAGGCGTTGACGGTGACCATAACCGTTACCAGTATGGCATATATGTTAGTATATGAAAAAGTGGACTTTGTCAAATTGAGTGGTACCGCGGATTTTATTCGTCTCAAGTATATTTATACTTGGGGCTTTTTTTATTTTATAAAATATTTATTGAATTTCTTATAAAATAAAAACCCGACCGGCTGACTTTTTAACAAACCACGAACGGCGAAATGAAGCGGACGGTATAAAACTTATTATTTTACCAATTATCTTAAACAGAAGAAAAACCTCCCATGTATGCGGGGCCGGGGGCAAAGAGCAGATAATGGATGATTCCCTGGCCGGAAAAACTTCCATGTATATGGGGCAGGAGGAGTAGTTAAAAATCATGGCAGTAAGTAGTACGGACGGATTCGGGGAGGTGGGTCTGCCGTAAATCAGAGGGAGTTTTAAAACTCCCGGAAAGAAGGAGATTTTATGAAAAAGAAAATATCGGTATTAATTGTAGCAATGCTTGTAATGAGCATGCTAGCAGGCTGCAGCGGGAAAAAAGAGGGACAGATAACCATAGGAATCGGCCAGTTTGCGGAACACGCATCCCTGGACAACTGCAAGGACGGCTTTTTAGCGGGTTTAGCAGAAGAAGGTTATGTGGAGAATGAGAATCTGAAAGTTTCATTTGACAATGCCCAGGCAGATGGCGGAACCGCAGCACAGATCGCAAATGATTTTGTATCGAAGAAAGTGGATTTAATCTGTGCCATTGCAACACCCATGGCCCAGAGTGCTTACGGGGCAGCAAAAGATACGGATATACCGGTAATTTTTACGGCGGTAACCGATCCGGTGCTTGCGGAAATTGCCAAAGAGGATAAAACACCGAGCGGCAACATAACCGGAACCAGTGACAAGCTCCCTGTTGAAAAACAGCTGGAGATGATACGTAAAGTCCTGCCGGCTGCAAAAACCATCGGTATTTTATACAGCACCAGCGAGATAAATTCGGTCTCGGCGATCGAAGAATATAAAGCGGCAGCCGGAAATTACGGATTTGAAATTGAGGAAAGCGGTATTTCTACCGGAGCAGATATTCCGTTAGCAGCCGATAATCTTTTGGAAAAGGTGGATTGTATCACTAATTTAACGGATAATACCGTTGTAAGTTCCCTGCCGGTTATCTTAAATAAAGCAGCCGCTAAGAAAATCCCCGTATTCGGAAGTGAAGTGGAACAGGTTAAGATCGGATGCCTGGCAGCAGTCGGCCTTGATTATTATGACTTAGGGGTACAGACCGGTAAAATGGCGGCACAGGTATTAAAGGGCGAGAAAAAGGCAAGCGAAATGAACTTTGAAGTAATCGAAGAAGCAGTTTTTTACGGTAATACAGCGGTAGCGGATAACCTTGGAATCACCCTTCCGGAGGACCTGGTAAGTTCCGCAAAAGAAATGTTTAGTGAAATTAAAGAAAAATAGTAATAATAGGAACAGACTTAATAAGAAAGGCGAAGGATCAAGATATGACAATTCTGTTGGGGGTACTCGTTGAGGGTTTGGCTTATGCCATTATGGCTCTGGGTGTATATATAACTTATAAAATTCTGGATTTCCCGGATCTGTCCGTAGACGGGACATTTCCTCTGGGAGGGGCCGTTACGGCCGTGCTGATACTTGCAGGGGTAAATCCCGTCTTAACCTTATTCATCTCTTTTATTATCGGGGGTTTAGCCGGGATGATAACCGGTATTATACATGTGAAGTTTAAGGTCAGGGATTTATTATCCGGTATCATTGTCATGACGGCATTATATTCCATTAATCTTAGAATTGCGGGGAAAGCCAACCAGCCGATCTTCTCAAAAGAAACTATTTTTGAAAATGCGTTTCTTACAAAAGTCATTCCGGCAGGCCTTACACCGTTTCTTGATACCATTATCTTATTACTTATTGTGATTATCATGAAATTGTTATTGGATTTATATATGAAAACAAGATCAGGTTACCTCCTCCGTGCGGCCGGAGATAATGAAACACTGGTAACTTCCCTGGCAAAAGATAAAGGAACGGTAAAAATCATTGGACTTGCCATTGCCAATGCATTTGTAGCGCTGGCAGGCTGCATCTATACACAAAAGAGTGGTTTTTTCGAAATTTCCCTGGGAACCGGTACAATTGTAATCGGACTGGCCAGTGTTATTATAGGAACTAATTTATTTAAAAGGTTTACTGCAGTAAAGGCAACCACTGCTGTTATCATAGGTTCAGTAATTTATAAAGCATGCGTATCCTTTGCCATTTCTCTTGGTATGGCCGCCTCTGATTTAAAGCTTGTAACTTCAATTCTGTTCTTAGGAATATTGATCTTAGGTAATGACCGCAAAAGGAAGGTGAGGACAAATGCTTGAATTAAAAAATATAAATAAATTTTATAATCCGGGAACGGTAAATGAAATGTGCTTATTTGACCATTTTAATTTCACCGTGAAAGATCAGGAATTTGTCTCTGTGGTAGGAAGCAACGGTTCCGGAAAAACTTCCATGTTAAATATTATCTGCGGCAGTATTCCGGCAGATAACGGCAGCATAACCATTAACAACGCAGATATTACGGGAATCCCTGAATTTAAACGTCTGGAAAGGATCGGCCGTGTCTATCAGAATCCGGCCATGGGTACCTGTCCCAATATGACGATTCTGGAAAACATGTCCTTAGCGGATAATAAAGGAAAATCCTTTAATCTGACATGGGGGACGAATAAAGACCGTGTTGACTTTTACCGGGAAAGTTTAAAAACCTTAAATCTGGGACTGGAAGATAAGCTGCAGATTCCGGTGGGTTCCTTATCCGGCGGCCAAAGACAGGCAATGGCTTTATTAATGTCCACCATGACACCCATTGAGTTTTTAATCCTGGATGAACATACGGCAGCCCTGGACCCTAAGACTGCCGATTTAATCATGGAATTAACGGATAAAATCGTGAAGGAAAAACACCTTACCACGATTATGGTAACCCATAATCTCCGCTATGCGGTGGAATACGGTAACAGGCTTATTATGATGCACCGGGGTGAAATGGTGATAGATAAATCAGAAGTCGATAAGGAAAATTTAAAGATAGAAAATATCCTGGATAAATTTAATGAAATCAGCATAGAATGCGGGAATTAATTTTTAAATAAAGTTGGAAAGCTATAATTAAAACCGAATAAAATACTGCATAAAACCTGCCCTTCCTCGGTTATTATTCCTGTGGTTTCGGGCAGATTTTATATTGGATTAAGCATATTGCAACGGAGTTTTTTTAATTATAGATAATCAAAGCCGGATAATTTTAACACAGGAGGGGCCCCTTATGACAAGAAACTCCTGGCGTAATTTCCTGGAGTTTTATTATGTCTATGGGTTCTTTTACTAAAACCGGACAAGCATATCCGGAAGCGGCTTCAGTTCTGGGATAATCTTTCTTCCGACATTAACCTAATGAAAATTAAAATTCCTATTGATTCCCGGATAGAAGTATGATATACTAATTCCAGTTGTAAACAACATAGTAAGACGACGTGTTACTGGTAGTGCAGGCAAGATCGGATTGAAGCGTTTATGGAGAAAGCAGTGCTTTCTGAATGGAGCGCGTTTCAATTGGATCTTTTTTTTGTGTGCACCTATTTCCCTAACCGGCCAATTAGCGGAATGAATAAATTACCTTTGAAAGGAAGAAATTATGGATTATAATAGGATAGCAAAGGATATTTTAAATAGTGTGGGCGGCCCGTCCAATGTAAAAGAGCTGACCCATTGCTTTACAAGATTAAGGTTTGTTCTCAGGGATTCAGGGAAAGCGGACAAGGCTGTTACGGAAAAGCTGGAAGGGGTAATTTCCGTTGTGGAAAGCGGCGGACAGTTCCAGGTAGTATTAGGGGCCAAAGTAACAAAAATTTATGATGCCCTGATGCCTATGGTGTCCCTGGAAGAAAATAATTCCGGAGAAGCGGAACCTGTTAAGGGGAATATATGGAACCGCCTGCTTATTGCAGTTTCCACCATGTTTACCCCCATGGTTCCGGCTATTGCAGCTTCCGGTTTAATGAAGGGCTTCCTGACCATTGCCAAAATTATAGCAGCCAATAACGGCGGGGATATTACCGTTAACCAGACCTATATTATCCTGCTGGCGGCTACGGATGCAATTTTTTACTTTATGCCTTTGATCCTGGCTTATTCCTGCGCCAAAGTATTTAAAGCAAATGAATTTATTGCCATGGCCCTGGGAGGTACCATGTGTTATCCCGCTATTGTTTCCCTGATGACAGGGGAAGATGCGGTGCACATGTTTGGGATGGAAATAACAAAGGCAAATTATGCCTCTTCCGTTATCCCGATTATTATCGGTGTTTTTATTCTGTCTTATATACAGAAATTTTTAGAGAAGGTCATACCGGAAGTACTGAAGATCATACTGGTTCCAGGTATTTCCCTGTTTGTAATGGTGCCTGCCACATTTATGGTTTTCGGACCGGTGGGAATTTATATCGGTAACGCGATCAATTTCTTATATACGGGAATGATGAATATCAGTCCTATATTATGCGGAGCTTTTGTCGGAGGCATGTGGTGCGTATTTGTAGTGTTCGGTGCACATAGGGCATTACTGCCGATCGGCATCAATGATGTGGCCCAGTTCGGGCACCAGAATCTCCTGGCTTTTGCAGGAGCGGCTAATTTTTCCCAGGGCGGGGCTGCCTTGGGGGTAATGCTTAAGACCCGTGACAGGAACTTAAAAACCGTTGCGGCTTCTTCCACCATTTCCGCAGCTGTCTGCGGTATAACGGAACCTGCAATTTACGGGTGTAATTTAAGGTTAAAGAAGCCCATGGTATGTGCAATTATCTGCGGAACTATAGGCGGGGCCATAATGGGTGCCGGCGGTGTATACGGTGACGCATTTGCCAATAACGGTGTCCTGACTTTAGCCACCTATGCGGCTTTTGGGCTTACTAAATTTTTATTTTACCTGATCGGTATCGGAGTGGCTTTTTTCGGGGCTGCGATTTTAACTTATTTTGTTGGGTTTGATGACTTGGGGGCAGGAGAAAAAACAAGATCAAAATCTGAAACAAAGGATGCAATCATTCTAAAAGATACGGATATAACAATTGCCTCACCGGTGGAAGGGAAGGCAGTTGCCCTTTCCAATGTTAAGGACGAAGTATTTTCATCGGAAGCTTTGGGAAAAGGAATTGCCGTTATACCGGAAAAGGGCGAAGTACTTGCACCGGCCGATTGTACCGTAGCAATGATTTATCCGACTTTACATGCACTGGGCCTGAAACTCGATAACGGGGCGGAGTTAATCATACATGTAGGAATTGATACCGTAAATTTAGAAGGAAAATATTTTAAAAAACATGTGGAAGAAGGTTCTCATGCCGGAAAGGGTACAAAATTAATTTCCTTTGACATCGATAAAATAAAGGCGGCAGGTTTTGATACCTCGGTTATGGTTGTCGTAAGCAATACGGATGAGTATGCTGCCGTAGCTGGGATCGAAACAGAACGGGCAGCCATAAACAGTGACATTATCAGGCTGTCGGTTTAATCGGGCCAGGAAAGGAGTTTTAGATATGAAGAAACAATTTCCGGAGAATTTTTTATGGGGGGCTTCTTCTTCCGCTTTTCAGATTGAAGGGGGCTGGGAGGAAGAAGGCAAAGGGAAAACGGTGGCGGACTTTAATTCCTTCAAACGTTCCCATATCCAGGCAGACAGCAAAACAGCCAGTGATTTCTACCACAATTGGAGGGAAGACATTCTGCTCATGAAAGAGCTGGGCCTTAATATTTACCGGTTTTCCATAGCCTGGGCCAGGATTATTCCCGACGGGGACGGGGACGTCAATTTAAAAGGGTTAGAATTCTATAATCAGGTTATCGACTGCCTCCTGGAAAACGGTATTATGCCTTTTATCACTTTATACCACTTTGACCTGCCCTATGCCCTGGTGGAAAAATATAACGGCTGGGAGTCCAGGGAGTGTGTCTATGCCTTTGAACGTTATGCTAAAATCTGTTTTGAGGCCTATGGCGACAGGGTAAAATACTGGCAGGTCCATAATGAGCAGAATTTAATGATGCGCGTGGATGAACGTATGAATATCTATGTGGAGGATGCCTGGGAAGCCGATAAAATGAGGGCACAGATGGATTACCACATGTTTCTGGCACATGCCCTGGCAGTCAATACCTGCCACAGCCTGGTGAAAGACGGAAAAATCGGTCCGGCGGTTTCTTCTACCTGCACTTATCCCTACAGCAACAAACCGGAAGATGTATGGGCGGCAAAGATGAATGACTGGTTTAAGACAAATTACTGTCTGGATATCCATTTCACCGGGGAATATCCGGGATATTACCTGCGATACTTAAAGCATAGAAATATCGTCCCTGTCATGGAAGAAGGGGATAAGGAACTCTTAAAAAGTGCAAAAATGGATTATATTGCACTAAATTACTACAGGACCCTGTGCGCTGCATATCTGCCTGCGGATGAAGAACACCCTGAAGGCAGCCGTGTATGCAGGACCAATGAAGTGGATTTTGACCAGTATGGGTATTTCCGGGATGAAAAAAACACCAATCTCCCGGCCAGTGAGTACGGTGCACAGATTGATCCCATGGGGCTCCGGATTGTTTTAAATGAATATTACCAGCGCTACAGGCTGCCGTTAATTGTAACGGAAAATGGTCTGGGTACCGCGGATATACTGACGGAGGATAAAAAAGTGCATGATGATTACCGGATTGCCTATCTCCGTGACCACATGAAAGCCTGTGCCCTGGCCATAGAGGACGGCGTAGAACTGTTTGGCTATTCCCCGTGGTCCGTCATGGATCTGTTAAGTTCCCACCAGGGATTTAAAAAGCGCTACGGATTTATCTATGTGGACAGGGATGACCATGACCTGAAGCAATTGGAACGTATCAGGAAAGACAGTTTTTACTGGTATAAAAAGGTAATTGAAACGAATGGGGAAAGTTTATAAAAAGAGAGTTTATAAAAGAAAGTTTATAAAAGAGAGTTTATAAAAGAGAGTTTATAATAGAAGGGATATAAAAGAAAGTGTATAATAGAAACCGTAAAGCAGTTTCTTTGGAAATAGGATAATATAGCCAGAGGAGCTTTACTATTCTATTTCTCCTTTCATAACTCCTGAGTTTGATAATGCGGCGGGCCGCGCTATGCAATTGAAAAAGCAGCAATAGCAGGCAAATTGCGTTACGTAATCAGGAAATACAACGGGAGAAGATGATAAAGGGTTTTCAGAATAAGAAGCATGGGGTGTGGAAATGCGAGTTATAAAGGTATTGAATAATTCATTGATACTTGCCCTGGATGATACCGGCCATGAGATTATCCTCATGGGCAAAGGAATAGGGTTTAATAAAGCAATTGGCTACCAGCTGCGGAAAGAGGAAGTCGAAAAGGTATTTGTCATGAAAGACAGGGATATATCAAAAAGTATTATCCGCCTGGCCTCCGAAATTGACAGCAGGTTTTTTGAACTGGCTAAAACGGTAATTGATTATGCGGTTGACAATTATCATATGGAGCTGATGGAACATATTTATCTGTCTTTGACCGACCATCTGTCCTTTGTGGTAAAACGGATGGAAAAGGGGATTGTCCTGGAAAATTTCTATATTTCCGAGATGAAGAAATTCAGTCCCAACGAATACCGGGTGGGTATTTTTGCTCTGGGCCTGATTAAAGAAAAGCTGGGACTGGATCTACCCGTGGATGAAGCCGGTAATATTGCATTTCATTTTATCAATGCACAGCATAACAATCCATATAATGCAAATAACCGGATCATTATGGAAACGGTAAAGGATATTCTGGATATTGTGAAATATAACTTCAAGATTTATTATGACGAAGAAAGCACTGCATATTCCAGATTTATTACCCATTTAAGATTATTTGTACAAAGACTGCTTACCCATTGCCAGCTGCCTGAGGAACAGAATGATTTTCTGTATGATCAGATCGTATTAAATTGCGGGAAGGAATACGCCTGCGTAAAGAAAATAGGCAAATACATTAAAGAAAAGTTCGGCAGTGCCCTGACGGCGCCGGAAGAATTATACCTTACCATTCATATTCACCGGGTGTTAGGAGAACATTATGGAAAAAGAGGCAGTAAAGATGGATCAGTTCAGGAATGAGAGTTTACTTCGGAATAAGAAGGGAATGTCAAAGAATCAGGAAATTATATTTTTAATTATAGTTACTTTATTCTGGTTTGCACAATATATTTATATTCCATACCAGACTATGTTTTTAACCGCACAGGGAGTTACGGGAAGTTTCATAGGGGTCATTGTAGGGGCATACGGTATATCCCAGTTGATCCTGCGCTTCCCCCTGGGGCTGATGGCAGACTTGGCCGGGCGGCATAAATATTTTATCGTCATCGGCGGACTGGCTTCGGGAACAGCCTCCCTTTTCCGGATTTTACTGCCCGGAGGTTTGGGATTTTTAATAGCCAACTTACTGTCGGGCCTGGCCTCCTCCATGTGGATTTCTTTTATGGTTTTTTATACCAATGGCTTTCCGGAAACAGAACAGCAGAAGGCAACCGGCCGTATTATATTTTTTAATAATTTAGGTATGCTTCTTGGATTTATTTCCAGCACTCTGCTTTATGATAAAGCAGGTATGAAAACCATATGCGGCCTCAGCCTTGCAGGAGGGCTGCTTGCCTTTTTGTTTGGGCTTACCTTAAAGGAAGCACCGGAAGGCCGGGAGAAGATTCCGGCGAAGGAATTAATAAAAGCATGCGGGGGAGTGCGTATCTGGGTATTTGCCCTGGCAGCCCTTATACAGCAGGGAATACAGCTCTCAACCACTATGTCATTTACCACCCAGATCTTAAAGGATCTGGGGGCATCCGCAGCATTGGTGGGACTGGCTTCCATCGTGTATATGATCTGTGCGGTAGGTTTTGCGGGCTTTGCTTCTTCCGGGCTTTGTGCAAAGGGAGGGCCAAGGTTTTGGATCCCGGCAGTATTTATCGTTACGGCAATTTACTGCTTACTGGTTCCGACGGTAAATTCCATCTGGATTATTTTTATGTTACAGGTTCTGCCCGGTATGGCCACCGGTATTCTTTTTTCCTATACAGCCTCGGAGGCTATGAAAGAAGTCCCCAAAGAAAAGAAATCCACGGCAATGGGATTTTTCCAGGCAGTTTATGCGGTCGGCATGACGTTATTCCCTGTCCTTACGGGAAATGTCGTGGCAAAATACAGTATGCAGGCAGGATATTTTGTCCTGGCAGGGTTAGCTTTCACCGGGAGTATTTTCGTTTACATATTTTATAAAGTAAAGGACAAAGCCTGAACCTGGAAATGTTATTATAAAGTACCTTCATATGCGCCTTTTTCGATTTTGTTTGGCCATATGAAAAAGCAATTTGTGAATTCAGGCGATAATACCAAGCATATGAAATATACCATAACTAATGATTACTTCACAAAGTAAAAAGCTGATTCTATCATGCATTATTCAAAACTGCCAAGTTTCGATAAAATATAAAAAAACTGCCCGGTCCGCTTATGCAAGTGGATTCGGGCAGTTTTTGCCAGGTACGGGGAAGGTATGTTAATAATACAGCAAAAATGTTTTAATCTCGAAAGGTTTTATCTGAAAATGAAATGGCTGGTTCTTTGTATACGGGTATTCCGCTTCGGGGATTTCCAACAGGTTGCAGGCTTTAACGGAAGTACAGGGCAAATTGATATATAACGTTACATCACTGTGTTCATTACAGGTTTCATACAGCCTTATAACGAAAGCTTTTTCCCTTTCCGCCGGTTTCACGGTATCAATGATCACATTCGGATTATCACAATGCAGGAAAGAGAGGCTTTCAGGAAGTGTCCCGGCATGTGCCTTGGTTCGGTATACGGTCAGGGCGGAATTCAGCTGGTGGGCGAGTGGAATTGTCCGGCCGGTATAGCAGGTTCCCGTATGGGGATATAAAGAATAAGTGAACCGGTGTCTGCAGCGATCGATCTTATCATAAGGGGCCAGGCCGCATTTCAAAAGAGTCAGTGAAATTGTATTGTCATGGATGGAATAACCGTATTTACTGTCATTTAATAAACTGACACCGTAATTTCCTTCCGATAAATCAGCCCATTTGTGGGCACATACCTCATATTTTGCGGCATCCCAGGAGGTGTTGGCATGTGTCGGGCGTCTTACGTTGCCGAACTGGATATCATAAGTTGCATAATCGCTGTTTATTTCTACCGGAAATTCAGCTTTTAAAACAAGGGAATCTTCTTTCCAGTCTATTTCCGTGACAAAATCAATCCGCGGCATTTCATGGTAGATATAAATATCCTGATAAATGTGGGAATTCTGGAACTTTCTGTGCTGTCTGATTCCATAGCGGAGAGGACCTCTTTCTATTACTTCACTGGAAATCAGGCCGCAGGCTTCCCAGAATTTTTCCTCATAATACATATCAATATTCCAGGTATCCCACTTATACGGTCTGTCATCGTAAGCTTTTAAGCAGTTGCCTTTTGCTTTTTCCTCCAAAACCTCATGGCGGCAGGTCTTATCATATAAACGGGAAATAAATCCGGCTTCATCAAAATCTAAAATGTAAAATTCGTTTTCCAGATGGTTTTCTGAAACCGGATAAACACTGCCGTCAGGAATCCAGGTATCTGAGGCCGGATAGAGGGTCCGGTATCCCAGGGATGGAATATTTTTGATATGGATAAGCAGGTTTCCGTCTGCGTCGGTCTGTGCGGGCACCAGGTTACCTTCTGTATCCGCAACGCCTTCAGCGGTTCCCAGATCCGATTTTGGCAGGGAAATATAATCATCTCTTTGAAACGATAAGGTATTAAATACCACAAAGGCATCCTTTTGGGTATGGATCTTATCGGTAAGGTTTTTAAGGGCCTGCCGGTCAGCCTCGCCGATATCTTTAAAAAGCCGGGCAAACTGCTGCCTGGAATCTATATATACCTGTTCGATGGAGCTTCCCGGCAATATATCATGGAATTGGTTTAAGAGAAGGGTCTTCCAATGCTTTTTCATTCTGCCGGTATCTGTGGGAATATGGTTTGCCAGTTCCAGGACCTGGAAGAATTCCGCAGCTTTTAGTGCAATTTCTGCTTTACGGTTATTCTTTTTGATTTCCCCCATGGAGGTATAGGTACCCTGATGGAGTTCCAGATACAATTCACCGACCCATTTTGGAAGATATTTGGCATCTTTCACTTTCTGCAGTAAATTGCTGAAAAATGTACCGGTATTCCCCATCACTATCTTCGGAAAACCGTTAACGCCCTTTTCCAGACGTCTGGCCTTTTCCAGCATATCCGTGGTCGGGCCGCCTCCGCCGTCCCCGTAACCGTAACACATCATAACATCCTGGTTTATCTCTTTTTGCTTATACCGTTTCCAGGTACCGTATACGGCTTCCGGATGAAGAACCCCGTTGTAGGTAGCACCGCAATTACCGGAATCTTTTCCCACTTCCGGGGTGGTGATAAAATAGGTCAGGATCTCTTCGCCGTCTATTCCTTTCCACATAAAGGTATCATAAGGCATGGTATTCAGCATATTCCAGCTGATTTTTGAGGTAACAAAACAATCGACACCGGATTTTTTGAGGATCTGGGGCAGTGCCGCACTGTATCCGAATACGTCCGGCATCCAGAGGATACGGCTGTCTTTTCCGAATTCCCGGTTAAAAAATTCTTTCCCGTATAATATCTGGCGGACAAGGGATTCCCCGCTTGGTATATTACAGTCGGCTTCCAGCCACATAGCGCCTTCCGGTTCCCATTTACCGGACTGCACCGCCTCTTGTATACGTGAATAAAGTTCAGGAGAATCTTCCTTTACAAAATCGTAAATCTGCGGTGTGGATTGCATAAACACATAATCCGGATAGCGATCCATATTGGATAATACGGTGGAAAAACTTCTCTGGGCTTTTAAGCGTGTCTGTTTCAGATCCCATAGCCAGGCTACGTCTATATGGGTGTGTCCCACACAGGTAATGCTGACACCTTCCATGGGATTGCCGAAAGCATTTGTTTCGATATGGCGGATGGCATCATCAAGACCTTTATAAAAGCTGTCATTTCCCGGTATCCTTAAATCCAGAAAGTTAATGGCTTCGTTTAAGATGGACGTCAGCTGTCTTTTGGAAGGAGAATCCTCAGACATTGCCTGTGCACATTCAAACAACGTAAGAATATGGTAATATAATATGTTTACGGGTTCATCCAATATGCTCAGACTGGCATAAAAGCCGTACTGTTTGTCCGTAAGTCCGGCATAGCCCTGGAAAT
Organism: Bacillota bacterium; assembly: GCA_023391695.1. Lineage (GTDB taxonomy): Bacteria > Bacillota > Clostridia > Lachnospirales > Lachnospiraceae > Anaerocolumna. The sequence goes on along the minus strand of JAEWAK010000037.1, from coordinate 87,364 downwards.
CAAACGTAATGACAGGGGATTTTATCTCTTCTTCATTTAAAATAACTTCGGTGTGATTGGTGTCCAGGCCGTGTCTTAAATGCCCGTTAATAAACAGCATAAATTGAGGATTCATGAGATCCCACCGGTGAGTGGGACCGGAAACAAAAGTTGCCAGCAGGGAAGTATCGGACTGCTGGTAATCTTCCGTGGAAACACACAGGGCCAGGGATTTGTTCCTGTGGCTTTCCGGAAGTGTGATGGATTCGTGGAGCCAGCAATAAGAATTACGGCCGCCCCATTTTTGGCCGTGTTTCCATAAAGTCCCAGTTTTTCGATAAGGGGCGGCATCGGCCGGGGATTTAAAAAATCCGTCGGTAAAAACCAGATCCTTCAATGGGAGGGGAGAATGATAGATCAAGCCTTTCAGATCATATAAAATACGCTGTATTCTTTGATCCCTGAATAAGGTGTTCATGGTTAATTTTCTTCCTCCTGTTCATAATTGTCATAGATCCCGGCAAAGTCTTGGCTGTCCGATTTCATCAGACGGAATAACCCGCCGTATACATTGGTGGCACTGACTACAAAACTGGGTAGTTTCTTATAAGCTCCATTCACACATTCGTAAGACCCTTCCTTCTTAAAATACGTTACAACATCTTTCAGAGTTTTGCAGGCAAGGGAGGTGTCAATCTGTGCAAGGCACCAGAGGACCCAGCCGCTTGCCGTAGCCCAGTAAGCGCCGTTCTGGTATTCCTCCGCCTTGATTTCAATTAACAGGCGCTCCCAGTACGCACCCTTTAAGAGGTGGCGGATTTGTCCCTGAGATACATATTGGTCATAGTTTTTTGCCAGGAAATCAAGTATGGTCTGCTGCTTATCCTCAGTACAGGGAAAACCGATATAAAGCAGGTATGCATTACCCCAGATATCAAGCTGCCTGCAGGCATCGGAAGCAGCAAAATATACTCCGGTAACCGGGTCTGTTAATAGATCTATATTATTTTCTATTTTTTTAGATTGTTTGGCATACCAATCTGTTTCACTTCCGTTAAACCGGCTGCCAAGTTCATGCATAAACCGGCAGGCTCTCCAGAATAATAGAGATTCCATGAACAGAAAACCTGTTTTTGCAACCGTATCCGTAAATCCGTAGGGAGAATGAGGCGCTTCATTTGTATTAAAGACTAATCCGTTTTCTGCCAAAGGAATGATTTTCATCCCTTTATTTAAAACAGGTTCCCACTGGCGGAAAAGGGGATAAAAATCTTCGGCGGACATACGGCTGCTTAAGCTGAAAACGGTAAACACCAAAAACGGTGTATTGTCTAAATTGGCCTGGCCTATAGGTTTTCCGCATTCTCCTGCGGCGTATGCAACGGTGCCGTCTCCGTAAATGCGGTCCGGCATCCAGCCGTCATCACGTCTTCCGCTGATGGCATAATTGATACAGTCAATAATGTCTTTCTCAGGGATGTATTCACCCGCATATTCCACCATATAAGAAAAATCACGAAGCCATAGGGCATTGTAACTTGATACACCGTCGGGAGTATACAGATTAATACCGGTACTGGTTTTGGATCTGCTTCCTTCTATCAGCGCCTTTGATAAGCTGCCTAAATACTCCAGGGTTTTAAGACTTGCATTCATTTAAAATCCTCCTGTTTTACATATAATATTAACCTTACAAGTAAGTCCCCCGCTTCTTAGCGAGTGTAAGCGGTGATTAGGGACTTAACTTTTCAGCCGGAGTTCATGCTCCGACTGAAATACCTGCGTAGCAGGTATAAGGTTATGAGCAAGTAGCGCAGCGGATTGTGAATATCCGCTTTGACAAACCTGGTCCGGGTGGACGTTCCGTAGTGAGGATAAGGTTATATTATACCGTTCCTGTTAGTTAGTATTCCCTTATTACACCGAACCCGGGTTTTATAATGATAACATTATAGTAAAACATAATAATTCATTTGTAAAGATCATTTGTAAAAATCATCTGTAAATAATCTTTACAAAAGGAAAAAAGGATGTTATAATGTATACAAGATAAAGGATGGGAGGAGAAAAAATGTTAAAGAATACTACTAAAGTGTTAAAAGAGGCGAATAAGTATCTGATCATGCAATGTATTTTGAACTATGAGCCAATAACCACGGAGGAAATAGTAAAAAGGACATCGGTCAGCAGGCCTACGGTTTTGGAAATCTTAAAGGAGCTGACCGAAGACGGATATATAGTAAAAAACGGATACTCCGAGTCAACAGGCGGCAGATCCCCCGCACTGATCTATGTAAACCGGGATTCCTGTTTTGCAGTCGGAGTGGATTTCGAATTTCCTAAAGTACGTCTGGCGGTATCCAATATTAAAGGAGAAATCATTAAATCAAAAGAAATCAAATTTCCTATGAATGAAGTGCCGAATATTATTAAAAAGAAATTGATTTCAGAAATCAACACCCTGCTGGAAGCAGCAAAAATCACCCTGGATAAGGTGGTTGGCATCGGACTCGGCCTGTCGGGCCTCATTGACAAGGCAAGCGGTAAATCCGTACACATTGAGCGTATCAAAGGCTGGAGGGATGTAAATATACAAAAGGAACTGGAAGATGTTTTTGGCGTTCCGGTTTACATCAATAACGACGTTCATATGCTCGGACTTGTGGAAAAGAAAAAGTACATGACGGCAGAGCAGAATGATTTTATTTATATAGGAATCCGTTCCGGTATCGGTAGTTCCATTTTTTATCATGGAAAGCCTTTTGGGGGCTGTAATGGAAATGCCGGTTTTATCGGACATACAACGGTAGATGCAAACGGACCTTTATGTTTTTGCGGAAACCGTGGATGTCTGGATGTGTTTTCCGGTGAACTTGCAATGAATGAGCAATATGAGAAAATATGCAGATCGGAAGGAATTGATTTTAAAGAGGAACAGTTTTTTACCGTTCAGCAGTTCATTGAGAAGGCAAAAGAAGGCGATAAGGCCTGCATCAGTATTCTGAAGCAGGCAGGTTATTATCTGGGAGTTGCCATTGCCAACATGGTCAAAACCCTGGAAATACCCACGGTAATTATCGGTGCCTGTCAGGGAATAGAAGGTTCCATACTGTTTGATAAGGTGAGTGAGACCATCGATTCCCTTATGACCCGGGAGATGAAAGAAGATTTCACCATTTATCCGGGACAGTTAAAGGAGCAAGAATATTCCCTTGGGGCCTGTTACTATGTAAATGAACACTTATTTGAAAAGCCGAAACTTTCTCTGGCTATAGAGTAAGGTATTCCATTATGAATATAATCCTTATGGGTTAATATAACCCCTCCGGATTAATATTAATCTCTGCGGGTTAATATAATCCCTGTGGGTAATAAAATCCCTGCGGGTTTATAGATAAAAAACGTGGCTATCCAGACACTTCTTAAGGTTCTGAATAGTTATAAAAACAAACATAGGAGGTTTAAGGTATTATGAAAAAAACATTTGGAAAGAAGTTAGCACTGCTGATTTGTCTGGTTCTTATATGTACAGGCATTGTTGGGTGCGGTTCGGCGTCTAAAAATACAGATCCGGATACTCAGGAACAGACAGCGGACAATACGGCAACAGAAGCAACTCCGGCGCCTGACTCAGGCGAAAAAGTAACAATTGAAATATTATCCCTTAAGACGGAGGAAGGGCCCCAGAATGCATTTAACCAGATGTTTGAAGGGTTCAAAAAAGACCACCCGAATGTTGAGTTTAACATTCAGGCAATGTCATCCGATGAACTTAAGACAACCATGCGTGCGAGATCAGCTTCCGGTGACATGCCGGATATCATCACCTGGATGAAGGAAGTTGAACCGGAATATTTACTGGATTTATCCGGCGAAAGCTTTGTAAGCAGCTTGAATGCAGATTCCGTGGCAGCCGCAAATGCAATTTATGATAACGGCGTATATGCCATGCCTATTGATAACGGTTATATAGGATTATACTATAACAAAGATGTTTTGGAAGCAAATGGTCTGGAAGTTCCCAAAACGGTTTCCGACCTGAAAAAAGCCTGCGAGACATTACAGGCCAACGGTGTAACGCCTTTTGCATCCAGTCTCAGTAACCTTTCTGTCCCATACATGTCTTTGATCGCATTATTTTCGGAAACCGTATTTGGTCCCAATCCGGATTGGAGTGCCCAAAGAGATGCAGGCCAGACTACGATTCAAAATGATGGCGGCTGGAAAACAGCCTTTGATTTACACAAGGATATTGTATATAAATACAGCGATCCGGATACGGCATATAACCAGTCTTATGATGACTGTGCGGCGCTGCTTGCCAATGGTGAAGTTGCCTTTTACGGCAATGGTTCCTGGGCACTTTCCGGTATCAGGGATGTAAATCCGGAGGCCAATATCGGTCTTATGGCATTCCCGATCTCGGATAATGAACAGGATGCAAAACTTCTTTGCTTCCCTGACACTTCCCTGTCAATCTGTGCGGATTCTAAAAACGTAGACGCGGCAAAAGAATTTTTAGCATACGTAGCTTCCGAAGAAGCCGGAAAGATATGGTCTGAAAATGTAAAAGTATCTTCTACCGTTAATGGTGTAAATGTGGATTATGATCCTATTGCGGCAGACATTAATTATTATCTGACAAACAATTTATTCAATCCTTACGGTGACCGTGTACTAAGAAGCGTATTTACCGATAAATTATGGGAAATTTATTCTTATTACATGCTGGAGGAATATGATTGGGATACTTTAGCTAAGGAACTTGATAACGCTTGGGATACGGCCCTTAAATCCCAGTAAGATTCGATATTTAAGGCATGTACAGCGGTTTCTGCTATGGTTTCTACTGCAGTAGAAACTGCTGTGCCTGCTATTATGAATGGATGGCTATGTTGAAAAAATAAAGATTTTTGTACCGGAAGTTTTCAGTCTTTCGTATACCCGGCACAAACTTCATATGCGCAGAAAGCTTGCGCGGAATTGAGGTTAATATGAAGAAAAAATCAAAAGACAATTTATTTTATGGATTGTTATTATTACCTGCACTGGTTTTATTTATATTGTTTTTTATAATACCCGTGGTTCAAAGCACATGGCTTTCCTTTACGGATTCCTATGGTATGAAATCAACTTATAATTTTGTCGGACTGGACAACTATAAAGAAGCACTTCGTGATCTGAGTTTTAAAAAAACAATCAGTGCTACATCAAAATATGCTTTAATTAGTGTTGTATTTGGAAATATTCTATCTTTGGTTCTGGCATTAATTCTGGATTCTAAATTAAAATTAAAAAACTTTTTACGTGCAGTCTTTTTTATTCCAAATATTATGAGCTTACTGGTTGTCGGTTATATTTGGAGTTTTGTATATACATCGGTATTCCCGGATCTTTTTACGGCGCTGGGAACCAAAAGTATTGCGATTTTAGGAAATAAGACATTAGTAGTTCCCGCGCTGGCAGTTGTAGGTATCTGGAATGCTGCAGGCTACTACATGGTTATATATATTGCGGCATTACAGGGAATTTCGGAAGATTTGATCGAAGCGGCCAGAATTGACGGTGCGGGTTTTCTTCATCTGCTTCGGTATATCCGCTTACCGCTTATCGCTCCGACGGTTTTTACCTGCCTGATTCTTTCGGTTGCAGCCCATATGAAAGTGTTTGAATTACCTTATACCATGACCTCCGGCGGCCCGGTAGGAGAGTCTACGACCATGGTATACAAAATTTATACCACGGCATTTAATGCAAACCGGAACGGATATGCAGCAGCTCAGTCAATAATTTTATTCGTTATTATTGCTTCTGTTACCCTGGTGCTGAACTTAATTATGAAGAAAAGGGAGGAAAAGCTGTAAATGGATAGTAAAAACGGCAATAAACTTTTATATGTTATTAAAGTTATTTTTATTTGGATGCTTGCAGCTGTATTTTTTGCACCGCTTTTACTGGTGCTGTTAAATTCCTTCAAGACAAAAGGCGAGATAATGACCTCTGCCATTGCCCTGCCGAAATCGTTTCATCTTAATAATTTCATTACGATTGTAAGTGAATCCAATTTTGTCAGTTCTTTTCTCTGCAGCCTGTTTGTCGTTATTGCCACCACGTCCCTGACGGTACTGGTCTCCGCCATGGCCGGTTATTCCCTGGCAAAGTGGAAAAATAAAATTGCAGAAATTTTAATGGTTGTAATTATGTCCACACTTTTTGTACCCTTTCAGGTGTATATGGTTGCAATGATTGTAGTGGTAAAAAACCTGGGTCTTACCGGAAATATCTTCGGTCTGATCATGGTGTATATTGCTTTGGGAATGCCTGTTCCGATTTTTTTGTGCCGGAGTTATGCCGTAGGCATGTCAAAGGAAATTGAAGAAGCGGCTACCATCGACGGATGTACCAAATGGATGATGTTTCTTCGTATCATACTTCCGCTGATGAAGCCCATACTGGCAACGGTTGCGGTTTTAAACGCACTTTGGGTATGGGGCGAATTTTTGGTGGCTTTTCTGGTTTACGGAAACGGAAAAGCTATGACACTTCCTTTGTCACAGAGATATTTTTACGGAACTTACAGTAACCAGTGGAATTTAATACTTGCTAACTTTTTAATTTCAAGCATACCGGTTATTCTGTTTTATGTGTTCATGCAGAAGCATATTGTAAAAGGTATAACGGCAGGTGCAGTGAAAGGATGATACGATGACAAAAATATTATCACCATCCATGATGTGTGCGGATTACGGATGCCTGAAGGAAGAAATAAAAAAGCTGGAAGAAGCGGGAGCTACAAGATTTCATGTTGATATAATGGACGGAAGCTATGTACCTAATTTCGGTATGGGGCTGCAGGATACGGAATTTATATGTAAAACTGCTGAGATACCGGTAGAAGTACATCTTATGATACAGAACCCCCTTCAGTATATCGATAAATTTATAGCTCTTGGGGCGGATATTATATTTATACATCCGGAAGCGGATATACATCCGGTACGGACGCTGTTAGAGATTAAGAGGCTGGGGGCGGTTCCCGGAATTGCAGTGAATCCGGGAACTTCCCTGGAATCCATTAAGGAACTGCTTTATTATATAAAAAGTATCCTGGTGATGACGGTGAACCCCGGATTTGCCGGGCAGAAATTTCTGGAACCGGTTTCGGCTAAGGTTGACCGTCTCGTAGAATTAAAAAAAGATCTGGACATAGAGATCATGATAGACGGTGCATGTTCACCGGAAATGATAGGCGATCTTTGGAAAAAAGGAGCGGATGGTTTCGTCCTTGGAACTTCTGCCTTATTTGGCAAAAAAGAAACATACACTATAATTATGGAAAAATTACTGGCAATATAAATGGATAAGAATAAGATATACGTAGATATGGGTGATTTTAGGAAGGCGGTAAAATCGGGAATGAAGTGTTTAATTGGAATTGATATCGGCGGGACGAAAACGAATATAGGGATCGTACAGGAAAATGGAAGCGTTCTTGCCAAGAGAAAGCTTCCTTCGGATACCCGTAACGGAATCAGTGCATTTGTTGATGTTATATATAATGAAATGAATGGTCTTCTTTTTGAAAACAATATGAAATTAGAGGACATCACAGATATTGGAATTGGAATACCGGGAACGGTTGACTCGGAAAACGGTATTATTGAATACAGTTCCAACTTATTCGGAACGGATGTAGCGATCGGTCCGGTTTTCGAAGAAAAATTGGGACGTAAAGTTACCCTGATCCAGGATTCCTGGGCGGCTGCCTGGGGAGAAAAACTCTTTGGCGCCGGTAAGAACTTTGAAAACTTCTGTTGTGTCACACTGGGAACCGGAATCGGCTGCGGTGTCATAGCGGACGGGAAAATTTTCCGGGGAACGATGAATTCAGCGGGGGAGATAGGACATACTCCGATTATTATGGGAGGCAGAAAATGCAGCTGCGGTAATTCCGGATGCCTTGAATGTTATTCTTCCGGTACCGGCATATTAAAACAGGCAATGGAATTATTTCCTGAAAAACTGCAGGGGGATGAAAGAGCAGAAAAAGTATTTGAGCTGGCTGACAATGGCGACGAGGATGCTGCCGGCCTGATAAACGATGCGGTGGATAAACTGGCTTACGGTCTTGCTATTATGGTCAATCTGTTTGCGATCGATACTTTCTTGATCAGCGGCGGCTTATGCGTTCATAAAAATTGGATTATTGATCCCCTCCCCCCGTTAATCGAAAAATATGGCTATGATTCCTGGACGAGAAAGAGAAGAATCAAAGTGTTGCAGGCCAAACTGGGAAGTGATGCGCCTATGATCGGAGCCGCATTTATTAACTGGAAAAATAATATCGGGAGCCAAAAGGACAAAGAGCTTATTTTCCTGTCCCCGATTCCAAGGGATGCTATCTGGGGCGGTACCTTATTAAAAGATTATTTCCGTTATGACAGCTACGGAAACCAGGTGGGACAATCCTGGTCTTTCAGTGCACAGGATAATGCATCCAATTCTATCCTGAATGAAAAATACAGAGGGAAAACCCTGGCCGATTTATGGAAACAGCACCCGGAATTATTTGAAAGCGGTTTGAAAGAATTTCCTTTTATTATTTCATTGGTGGCACCGGTGGAGGATTTGAGTATCCAGGTGCATCCGGGTGAAGAATATGCACGGAAAAAAGGCTTTCCCACAGGAAAAAACGAAGCCTGGTATTTTATCCGGACAGAGGAAGAAAGCAGTATCGTCTATGGGCACAGGGCCGAAAATGAAACGGAACTCCGCCGGTATACGGATAACGACAAATGGGATTCGCTGGTCTGCTTAAAACCGGTAAGGACAGGGGATTTTGTATATATTCCGGCAGGAACGCTGCATGCCTTAAAAAAGGGAAATATAGTTTATGAAATACAACAGGCTGCCGATGTTACATACCGTTTTTATGATTACGGAAGAACGGATGAAAACGGTAACAGCCGGGAGCTCCATCTGGAGGACGCCCTTGCCTGCATTACTTATGAAAAGACAGCGGATAATGAGAAAGAAACGGTTATTAGTGAGAAGGAAAATTGCAGAGTTACCCGGTATCATAATGATGATAATTTCTGTGTTACAAAAGTTGAAATTACCGGTCTGTCTAATATATGTTTTGAAAAATACCAGTTGGCAACGATTATACAGGGCAGCGGTATGGTTGAAGGAATACAGGTTTCCATCGGAGAGAGCTTTTTGATTCCTTACGGGTATGGAAAAATGATCCTTGACGGTGATATGGTGCTTATGCTGACCTCGGAGAGACAATAAACAGATAAATATTTATGGAACAATTCCTGCAGTTGTTTATGGGTGGATGAAATATGAAAACTAATATGGCATGGGATTTATTATTAGCAGACAAAAGCAGATATTTTTGGTGTGAACGAAATCAAGGGGATTATCTGTCCGGTCATCCGGAAAGTTATTATGCATCCGGTTCCGATCCGGAAGAAGCAACTTATGATACTGGAAATAACAGAGTGATTACAAACAGCGGCTTGGACGGGGAATTAAAAACCATAACATTTTTTAAAGATTGTTATTATGCCGACCATATCCCGGGTGTCTGGGTCCATAAAGATAAAATTATCGGAGGCCCTTTCCGCTTTTCTGTCATTGTTAAGGGAAAAGAAATAGCCCTGCCCAAATGGAACGGCCGTTTGAGAACCGATTTGCTGGAAGGTATCGTTCCACTGACTACGTATTATCTGGATTCGATCAAGCTTTCTGTCATAACTTTCTCACCGGTTTCATCAGATGGCAAAAAACGGCCCAGAGGAGCATATTATAATATATATGCGGAAAATATCTCAGACGAAATACAAGAGATAGGTATTATCCTGCCCGGAGTTCCGAGTTACCAGACAGCAGGTGACAGCCGTGATAATGTGCAATTAAGTTTTTCCTGTTCAGGGTATGAGGACTATCCGGGGATAGTGGAGTGTAGCCTTGAGCCGGGAGAGAAAAAACACCTGTCTGTATGGATTTCGGTTTATCCCTGTGAAGGAAAGGACAATATAAGCAATGAATCCGAATGGTGGCTGAGAGAAACTCTTGGTTATTATCAAAATATATTTGGAACTTTGAAATTTCCTGAAAATGATTTCTTGGGGGAATTTTTTAAAAGGACCTTATGCCAGTGCACGGAATGTATCGGAATAACACCGAATGATGAACTGGCAGGTTCATCCTGGGGTACCTATCCAACGACAAGCCAGATATGGATGAAGGATCTGTACTATTCCATATTACCCTTGATTCAGATGGAACCGGAATTAATAAAAAAAGGAATATTATGGTTTGCCAAATACGGTGTACGGCCGAAAGGGTATCAATTCAAAGGAGGAGTCAGCCATTCCCTTTCCAATTCATTAAGCGGTATATTTTTAGCCGGACGTTATTATTCCGTTACAGGAGATAAAAAGTTTTTTACGGAGAATCCGGAACTTATAAAGGGATATAACCGGATTATAGAGGAAATGCTTAAGAGCAGAAAAGAGGAAGAGGTGTGGCTTTTCCCGTCAGAGTGGGTATCGGACGGGCTTTCCGTAGGAGACTATCATACAGGCTCCAATATTATGGCATGGGCTTCTTTAATGGCTGCAGCCAGGCTTTTGCGGGAAATATATGATGACGTTGAACATGCTGAATATTATGAATCCATAGCAGGAAAAGTAAAAGAATTTATTTTTGAATTATGTGTGGCAGACGGGCCATATGGACTTCAGCTGACAGAAGCCACCGGGGATGGTCCCAAAGAGCTGAGGAAGAAAATGAAAGCGGATTCCTATGCGGAATTTCTGGAAAAGCAAAAAGGTTTTGGGGTACAGTTTTTTGAGTTTTTTAACTTGAAAAAAGAAGGGGAGCCTTATATGGTGCATGACGGGGAAGAGACAGATACTACTTTAATCCCCTATTATGGAATGGCTTTAAGGGATAACCTTTTGTTAAGAAACTATACCAGGTTTGCCATGACAAAAGATAACCGGTTTTACTCTCCGGTTTCAAAAGGCATTCTGTGGGAAAACTGTTCGGATGCCACATTCCCCGGTTATATTACGGGCTTGTCAAATACAAAGGACCGTCAGTCATTTAATTATTATTTTGAAATTATAAAAAAACTGACGGATTTGGATGGTTCCATCTGGTGGTGGCCATACCCCCATGGTTCAAAAGATTCGAATATTATGAAACGGGAACCTGGCAAATGCGGCTGGGCCAGCGGGGCATTTATAGCATATTTTATAAACGATATTATGGGCCTTATGTATGAAGGAAATGTTCGGAGGCTTCATGTTAAGCCATTAAACACAACAGGCGGATATGACTGGAGAAAGGCCGTATTTGGCTATGCAAAATTTAATATAATATATAATGAAAAACTACTTATTATAGAAAATCTGAATGAATATGAGATTACAATAGACGTTCAGTTATTTGGCAGGAAAATGCTTTTGAATGGCAATGAACTGCAAGCAGAATGCGGTAAATTATTTGATAAAAGTGTGGTATCCTGTAATTATGTCTTAAAAGCAGGAGGTAAGGCAAGGTTAACAGCAATTCCTTAATTATGTCAGAAAGTTCTGTTTTTATTGGGCCGTCATTCAAAAAAATAATCGATTTGGAAAGAACAGCGAGGAGTCTTTAAGAAGGTATTATTAAATACCGATTAAAGGCTCCTCGCTGTTATATTTCTTTAGTTAAAATATGTGATAGCCTGAAGGGGCTTATAAAACAGGACAATCCCGGGAAGGTTATGGTCTCGTTGACATTAAGAAAAATAAAGTTTAAAATTATTTTAACCTTATAAGTAACTCCCCCCGTTTCTTAGCGGAGTGTAAGCGGTGGGTCAGGGACTTACTTGTTGCATTGAAAGAGGTATGGTTAACAGGAGAAGTATTTGGACGGGAGAGGAAACATATGTATCGATTGGTAATTTTAGACGATGAAGAGAAAATAGTGGAAGGCATTGCGAATCTATTTCCATGGGGGCAGATCGGATTCGAAGTTGTCGGTAAATTTCAGGCTGCGAAAGCGGCATTGGAATTTTTGAAAAAGGAAACAGTTGATGTTGTAATGAGCGATATTGAGATGCCGGATATGAATGGCCTTGATTTTTGCCGTAAGATCCATGAGATAAGTAATACAAAAATTGTATTATTCAGCAGCCATCAAAATTATGAGTATTTTCGCTCGGCAATAAAGAATAAAGTATTGGATTATTTGTTAAAACCGATTAAATATGATGAATTATTGGCCTGTTTTGAAAAAGTAAGGGAAATATTACAGGAAGAACAAGGGGTCAATTTATCAGAATCGAAAACATACTACGAGCAGATTGTAGCTGAGGTAAAGGCATATATAGAGGAAAATTATAAAAATGCTTCCCTTGAACTTGCTGCGGAACGTGTAAATTTAAGTTCCAGTTATTTATCCAAAATATTCAAAGATAAGTCCGGTGTCGGCTTTTCGGACTATCTCTTAAAAGTACGTATGGAACAAGCCTGTAAGATGTTAGAGAATATACATTATAAGAGTTATGATATCGCTTACTATTTAGGCTATGACAATCCGAAAAATTTTTCCAGAGCTTTTAAATCCTACTTTAATTTAAGCCCAACCGAATTTAGAAATTTAGAAAATAAAAAAGGATGTATGAACCTATGATGAAGAAATTTTTCATGCAAAGATTCAGGACATACTTTATATATATGCTGATCCCGACTCTTCTCGTTTTTATTATTGCATTGGACGGAATGAACAGACAGGTGGAGAAAGAGTTAAAATTACAGGCCAATAATACTTTGAGGAATGTAAACACAAATCTTGATTACGTCATAAGCAATGTTATATATCAAAACAGTATACTGACAAATAATTCAGGAACCAATATAGCACTCAAAAAATTACTTTCCGAGTCGGGATTGCAATATAGCGATGCGATTTATTTACGTAATATCCAGGCAATGCTTCGAAGTGTTACACAGTCCTATTCCTACGTGGATTCCATCTATTTATACCTGGATCAGTATGAAAAATTGTTTACCTCCGATGAAGGGGTGGTGGCACCAAACAATTATTATGATGATTCCTGGAAAAAGGTTTATACTTCCATGGAGGATGGGGAAGAGAATCTGGTAAGTGCCCGTAATATCCGTAAAGCCTCTAATAGTACCACCAGGGTCATAACTTTTTATCAGCGGCTGCTTTTACAGAAAGGCGTCATTGTTATCAATATTGATATAAATGACTATAAGAAAATTTTAAAAAGTATTTTTCCCGGAAAATATGAGAATTTATATCTTTTTAATAAGAAAGGTGATCTTCTTATTTCCTGGACAGAGCATACGGGAGATGATATTGAATTTAAACAGGTGGAAAAACAGATAGAAGAGGAACGGCATAATTATTGGATGAAAGCCGGTAAACAAAAATATTTATTTAATTCCGATGTGAACAGCTCTTACGGAATCACTATGGTATCCATGATTTCTTATGAGGCAAAGCTTGTTTCCATCTTTCACGCGGTGCAGGGTTTTTTACTGATTTTTGTTATAAACTGTTTTGTTATTATGCTTATAGCATACCTGAGTACAAAACGTATCTTTAAGCAGATAAATTATATGATTCATGTATTTGATGATGCCGAGAAGGGAATCTATCCAACAGAACCGAGGCGTAAGATGAAGGATGAGTATGATATTATCATGAATAACATCATTTATCTGTTCCTTAATACGGTTCAGTTAAATTCGCTGTTAAAAGAAAAGGAATTTGAACAAAAACTGGCAGAGCTGACTGCCTTGCAATTACAGATCAATCCCCACTTTCTCTATAATACCCTGCAGAGCGTGGAATTGGAAATTAGAAATAAAAACGGCAATACGCCGGAGGCTGCGAAAAGTATCCAGAATTTGTCCGACATATTAAAGTATTCGCTGGGAAACCCGTTAGAGTTTGTTACGTTACGGGAAGAGGTGGTTTATCTGAAGGAATATGTGGAAATACAAAAGTATCGTTTCGGAGAAAAATTCATTGTTTATTATGAAATTGAAGAAGGACTGGAAAATGCGAGGGTTTTTCGCCTGATGCTGCAGCCGCTGGTGGAAAATAGTATATTGCATGGATTACGGAAGATAAAAGAAAAGGGATACATCAAAATAAAAGCATTTCGAAAGGATAACAGGATCAGCTTTCAGGTTACAGACACCGGTATAGGAATGGAAAAACCGGAAATCGAGGAGCTTTACCGGAGGTTTAAAGATAAAAACGCGCCAAGTATCGGCCTTAGAAATATTAACAGCAGATTATTGCTGCGATACGGAGAGGACAGCTGCTTAAAAGTACGATCGAAAAAAAATTATGGCTGCAGTATCAGCTTTTCTATCCCTTATGAAACAGAAGAAACGTAAAAAGTGAATAATTATCATAATTGATGATACCAGGAGAAAATAAGTGAATAAAAATTGAAGAAAAAGAAAAAAGCGGATACCTTTCTAATTCATGGGCACGAATATAAAATAAAGATATCAAATATTTAAGGGAGGTATTAGTATATGAAAAAATTTATTTCTCTGGCAGTTACTTTGGTTTTGATTTGTGGTTTATTGCTAACCGGCTGCGGCAGTTCTGATGAAAAAGGGGATAAAAAATCGACAGATGCGGCCAAAACAGGAGGCTCCAATTCCGGAACATCGAATGCAGGCTCTGATTCAGAGGAAGAAGTCACACTAAGATTTGCATGGTGGGGCGGTGATGACAGAACTGCTGCAACATTGGAGGTAATTAAACAGTTTGAGGAGCTGCATCCCAATGTTACAATTGAAGCGGAATATGGCAGCAGTGACGGCTATCATGATAAGCTTTCCACCCAGCTTGCAGCTTCCACAGCGGCGGATATTGTACAGATTGATCCGGAAACATTTCCCACTTATGTCGATTCCTATGATTATTTTATTAATTACACGGATTACGGCTTTGATTTATCAAAGTTTGATGAGAGTTACATATCACTGCCCATTAACGGGCGTTATGACGGAAAGCAGTTAGGGCTCCCAAGCGGTGTCGCAGGGCCTATGCTGCTGATCAATAAGGATCTGGCAGATGCGGTTGGTATTGATATGACAGGAGATTATACCTGGGACGATCTTCTCTCCTGGGGAAAGGCGGTCAGGGAATATGATGACAGTATGTACTTGCTCTGTACAAACAAGGACTATATTACAAACCTTTTCGTTTACAATTATGCAAAGCAGTTAACCGGCACGACTATTTTTGACAAAGCAAATAAGACAATGAACTTAACTCAGGAGCAGTTAACCGAAGTATTTAATTATGTGCAGAAACTGTATGATGAGGGGGTATGTGCACCTGCTGACTATGCCGCATCCTACAGCGGTGATAATCTTCAGTCCGATCCTAACTGGATTGCCGGAAAATATGTATGTACTTTCTCTTATATTTCTACAATGGACGTAATGATGGCCGCCAATCCGAATGCCAATTACGGCGTTGGTAATCTTCCGGTTATGGAAGGGGCTAAGGATAATGGCTGGACAGCAAACTGCCCTCAGGTTTTTGCGATTACAAAAACATGTAAGAATCCCGAAACGGCAGTTGCGTTTATGGACTATTTCTTTAACAACGAAAAGGCGATGGAAACATTAGCCTGCACCCGTTCTGTTCCTCCGACTGAAAAGGCAAGGGAAATCTGTGAGGCAAACGGCAGCCTAAGTTCGTTGGCAATGGAAGCGGCAAACATAGCATCTGCAATGGGCGGCATTACGCCTGACAGCATTGCATCATCTCAGGAAGGAAAACAAATCGTTACGGATGCTGTGGAGGAAATAGCTTATGGTGCCAATTCACCAGAAGTTGCTGCAAAGAATGTAATCAATCTTCTTTCCGGATTAACACAATAGATATAAGAAAATTTGTAAGTAAATTTCTATTGGAGCTGTCGCACTATAGCTGAATTTATACACCAAAGCCTTTAGTTAGGGCTTATTGAAGCTATAATTGCGACAGCCCGGATTATAAGAAAGGTGATTGATATGGTAAGGACAGCACATAGGGTGAAAAGAAAATATAAAAGAAGAGACAACCAGGCTTATTTATATCTGCTTCCATGGCTTCTTGGTTTTAGTATTTTACAGCTGTATCCGTTTTTATCTTCATTTTTTTATTCTTTTACGGATTATAAGATTGCCAGTGAGGCCAGCTTTGTTGGGTTAAGTAACTATACCAAATTGCTTCTGTCGGATGCAGAATTTTGGAATTCCTTTAAAGTAACTATTGTTTATACTCTGTACACAGTACCCGGAAAGTTGATTATGGCACTTGCCGTAGCGGTATTTTTAAACCGTAATATTAAGGGTATTAACCTGATCCGAACGCTGTACTATATTCCTTCACTGTTCGGCGGCAGTGTTGCCATTGCAATTCTTTGGAAATTAATGTTCATGGATAACGGAGTTATTAATTCATTGCTGGGGGTGCTTCATCTTCCGGCGGTTCAGTGGCTTGGCAATACAAAATATGCGCTGAAAACGATTTGTTTATTGGAAATCTGGCAATTCGGTTCTTCCATGGTTATGTTCCTGGCGGCACTGAAAAATGTGCCCAAAGAGCTGTATGAAGTTGCTTCCATTGACGGGGCAGGAACGATAGCAAGTTTTTTCAATATTACAATACCGCAGATTACACCGATTATTTTCTTTAATATGATTATGCAGACAATCCAGGCTTTACAAAACTTTACTTCCGCATTTGTCATAACCGACGGAGGTCCGTTAAAATCAACCTATGTACTTGGTATGAAACTATACAAGGAGGGTTTTTCCTATTTTAAAATGGGTTATGCAAGTGCAATCTCATGGATTATTTTTATCGTTATTATGTTTATAACCCTGCTGTTATTCCGTTCATCTTCTGGATGGGTACATTATGAAGATGACGGTGATTTTTAATAAGGAGGGCTTTAAATGTTAAAATATAAGAAAAAAACATGGAAAATTGCAGGTCAGTACCTGATAATCGCTGTAATTGGAATCGCTTTACTTTATCCGATTATCTTTATGTTCTTTGCAAGCTTTAAGTCAAACGAAGAAATTTTCGGTACGACCAGGCTGCTCCCTGATAGTTTCAGCTTTCAGTATTATAAGGAGGGCTGGAAGGGTACCGGCTTAATGACATATACAAAATTCTTTATCAATACATTTTTATTAGTAATACCAACAACACTGCTCACAGTCGTCTCCTGCTCACTGGTAGCGTATGGCTTCGCCAGATTTAAATTTCGTGCTAAGAAACTTTTGTTTACGGTACTGATTGCTACTTTAATGCTTCCGAATGCAGTTATTATTATTCCGCGCTATTCCCTGTATAACCGGTTTGGATGGATCAACACTTATATGCCGTTTTTTGTGCCGGCACTTCTGGCCTGCTATCCGTTTTTTATTTTCATGCTGATACAGTTTTTGCGGGGAATTCCGAAAGAGCTTGATGAGGCGGCTTACATAGACGGCTGCGGAACCCTTCGTACGTATATCAAAATATTGCTACCTTTAATGAAGCCGGCATTGTTTTCGGCCGGGCTGTTCCAGTTTTTATGGACTTATAATGATTATTTCAACAGTCTGATTTTTATAAATTCTGTTTCAAAATATCCGATATCACTTGCTTTGCGTCTGTCTCTGGATTCAGAGTCCGTCGTTGTATGGGGTAAAATGATGGCTATGGCATTTGTTGCCGTATTACCTGTTATGTTGATATTTTTCTTTGCACAGAAATATTTCGTGGAAGGTATTGCCACCACCGGGTTGAAAGGCTGATAAGATTATATAATATTTGTTGGTACAGGTACAGATGCTTAAATCATGAGATCGAATTGAAAGGAGTAATGGGGCGAAAGAGTGGAAAGATTCCAACGTCCTAAAGTGCATATGAGGATACTTAATTCATTCAAGGTGAAAATTGGATTTTCATTTTATAAGGAAAATGAGTGGACCTTAATACCGGAAGATTGTATAACACCGGAAGGATTTTACTATAAGCAGGGGGAGGCAACTTATTATTGTAAATTCCAGAAAAGGAAAGATGGACTTTCCTATGAGATGGGGTTTGACACATCTTATGAAACGAAACTTAAAATTGAACTGGAACTATGCGGAGAAGAAGAGCTCTTTCATGTAATCCCCTGCAATATATTTGGAGATAATAATGCGTCAGAAGCGAAGCCCGGGGAATTTCAATTATTAACGTATGAGCACCGGGAATTTGAATTTTGTTCACCATACTGGGAATTCAGGGCAGACAGGGCGGCCACTCCATTTTCTGCCCTTGCCTGTAAACGTGGTGCGGTCGGAATCACCATAGCGCCTTATTCTGAAGTGGAAAACGGTTTTATACATAATGGAGTCTTTGCGGAGCTGCCTGACAAATTCGGTGTCACTTTAGGATATACCAACCGTCCTGTTACTGTAATTAATAAAAGGACACCCGGACCTTCTACCGGTGAAACGGCAAAGAAAGCCGCAGCAGAAGGAACCATATATGCGCTTGAAGGAGACGGACGGCTTAAGGTGCACAAGATTGTCCGGAGTGAATATGCAAAGCTTCATCAAAGAGCAGTATATAAAAATACATATGGGCAGGCGGCGGCAGGTCTGCTGGACAGCTTTGTAAATTTGAACTGGAATGATAAGGATAAGGAATATACGAACCGTCATTGTCAGGTTCCTTTGGATACAACCATGAGACCTTGGAGAAATGTAGTTGAAATCGGCTGGACAGGAGGCGCAATACTTGCATATCCTTTTGTGCTCAGCAGATATGCAATTCCTGAGAAATCAAGAGGTGCCTTTGTAACCGCACGTTCTGGAGAAGATATGATCGATCGGATCGTTGGCACCTATAATGAGAAATCGGGGCTGTTCAATGATTTGACGGCTCCCCGTGACAATAGTGAAAGTTTGGTTAACGGCTGGTGGTCGGATTATGGATTGGTGAAGGACAGTCACTGTGCTTATAATGTCGGCAGTGCGGTGCACTATATTTTAAAAACCATTCTTTTCTTAAAAGAGAAAGGCGAAGCATATAAAGAGGGGTGGCTTGGGGCCTGCAGAAAAGTCCTGGATACGGTTATTGATTTACAAAGAGAAGACGGAGCTTTCGGTTATACCTATTGCACTTCGTGTAAAAAGGTAAATGACTGGAACGGGTTTGCAGGCTGTTGGTTTGCACCCTGCAGCGCTTATCTGTATCATTTGACAGGGGAAGATAAATATATCAATGCCGCCAAAAAAGCATTGCGTTATTACAGCGCATTTGTAAAAGAATTAAATTGCTGGGGAGCGCCTATGGATACCTGGAAGTCTGTAGACCAGGAAGGAAATCTGGCATTTGTAAGAGGCTGCCGTCTGGTATATGAATATACGAAGGAAAATGAATTCCTGGAGCTTTTTAAATTGGGTGCGGAATATGAATTTTTATGGAGATATGCGTTCAAGAGCAGACCGGAATTTAAGCCGTTGGCAGATGACTGGAATTCCTGCGGCGGATCCGTTACCTCCGTGTCTAATCCGCATATCCATCCCATGGGAGTTATCATAGATTCCGACCTGAGATATCTGGCAAGGGTTACAGGCGACAGCTATTATGAAATGCGGGCTATGGACAGCACTTCCTGGCTGATGCAGACATTGGAATTATATCCGGAGAAAACCGGATATGGAAGATATGGGGTGTTATCCGAACGCTGGTGTCCAAGCGATGGTTTGACAGTAGAACGGTACAGTGACGGGACACCGTGCAGCAGCTGGTTCAGTTATAATTTATGGGCAGCAGCGAATGCCTTTGAAGCGGTTTGTGAGCTGATCCTGGAAAAATAATATTGATAGTATTATTACAGGGCTTGCAGTAAGGAACACAGGTGTCCGGAAATACGATAGTACTATGGGAAACAGATAACAGCGGTCCGAAATGGAGAGGAGAGGGGAAGACGAAGTTTTACAGGGAAAGAGAAAAGTTACCGGCACTTACTCAAAAGGTAGGTGCCTTTTTTTGATGAAGTATCGGTATTTCTAATTTTTAAACAATTTGACCTTGCAGGTAAGTCCCGCACTTCTTACTGAAGCAGGCCCGTAATATCCGTTTTGATCTTATCTATTAAAAATCATTTAAGTAAATTCATTTTAGATTCATTTTAAATTCAATTTTTAAATTTTATTTTTAAATTTTATTTTTAACTGAAGTAAATATAGTATAAAAATAGTTAATTTTAATCAGATATTATACAAGTTTACCATATTTATTGACTGCCGCACAGGTTTACTTTATAATTTATGCAGGAGATTTCTTACCTGTAATAATTGGGTAAAAATATGGGATAAAAAGAGGTAAAAATCATGTCAATTAATCGGTTTCAGTTAGTTACGAGACATAATCCGGTATTGGAAGGGATTGATTTAGATTCGCCCCTGACCGTTGGAAACGGAGAGTTTGCGTTTACGGTCGACGTAACCGGGTTACAGACTTTATATGACGAATATAAGGAAAACCATGTTCCCTTATGTACCATGAGCCAGTGGGGGTGGCATACCACACCGGTATACAGGCAGCACGGCCTGTCCGGGGAAGATGAGTTAAGAAAAGAACCATATTCCTACACTCTGGACGATCTGGCAATGACAGAGTATGATTTTGCAGGACGTACCGTTTCCTATGCGGTGGAGAAAAAGCAGGGGAATGAGGAGGTTTACGACTGGCTCAGGCATAATCCCCACAGGCTGAATCTGGGCAGACTGGGTTTTCTTTATAAAGGAAAGGAGATCAAAGCCGGTGAACTCTCGGATATACATCAGGAACTGAAATTATATGAGGGTATTATCGAAAGCAGATTCCGGCTCCAGGGAAAAGAATGCGTGGTACGGACAGCCTGTCACGGAAGTAACGGTACCCTGGGAATTTCGGTGGAATCGGAAGCCCTGTCTGACGGAAGTCTGCAGATACGTCTGATATTTCCCTATGGCTCACCGGACATTACCGCATCGGATTTTGGAAACCCGGACCGGCATGAAAGCAGGGTTTTGAAGCAGGAAGCCAATACCCTTCTGATACACAGGCAGCTGGACCGGGATGATTATTATGTGCTGTTAAACAGTGAGGAAGAAGTTCATACGGCAAGGGTTAATCCCCATGATTTCATCCTTTCTGCTTCAGGAGGCTGCCTAAGCTTTACACTTGCTTTTTCCAAAGAGAAAATAACGATATCGGATAAGTTTGAGGCAGTTCGGGGTAACAGCCTTATTACCTGGAAAAATTTCTGGGAAAAGGGCGGGATGGTCGAACTATATAAATCCAGGGATCCCAGGGCAGCAGAGTTGGAGCGGAGGATCGTATTATCCCAGTATTTATCGGCAATCCAGTCCTGCGGTTCCGTGCCGCCCCAGGAGACCGGCCTGACCTGCAACAGTTGGTACGGTAAATTCCATCTGGAAATGTATCTGTGGCATCTGGGATATCTGCCCTTATGGAACCGTACCGAACTTTTGGAACGAAGCCTGCCCTGGTACCGCAAAAGTTTAGAGGCTGCCAGGAAAAATGCGCAAAAAAACGGATATGCCGGAGCCAGATGGCCGAAAATGGTAGCCTGCGATGCCATAGACAGCCCTTCTCCCATTGCCACCCTGTTAGTATGGCAGCAGCCTCACATTATTTATTTGCTGGAACTGGCCTATGAAAATAAAAAGGACAGGGGCTTTTTGGAAGAATACTGGGAAGTTGTTAAGGAAACGGCAGATTTTATGGCTGATTTTGCCCTATGGAATCCGGCATCGGGAAAGTATGACCTGCGTTCCCCGATTATTCCGGCACAGGAGGAACATGATCCGAGGAATACCGTAAACCCGGCCTTTGAAGTGGAATATTGGAGATTTACCCTGGAAATAGCCGTAAAGTGGGCTAAACGCCTTGGGAAAGAGGCCGGAAACTGGGCTGAGGTTGCTGCGGATATGGCCGAACTTCCGATTAAGGACGGCCTTTATCTTGCCCATGAAAACTGCCCGGATACCTTTTTGGAATACAACCGGGACCACCCGTCCATGCTGGGGGCTTTTGGCCTGATAGGTAGTGAGCGGATCTCAAAGGATTATATGAAAAATACCCTGGATAAGGTCCTGGAATGCTGGGATTTTTCCACTATGTGGGGCTGGGATTTTGCCATGATGGCCATGACAGCCGTACGTTTAGGGGATGCGGATACAGCAGTTAACATACTGTTAAAAGACACCCCGAAAAACTGTTATGTGGCAAGCGGTAATAATTTTCAAAAACTCCGCACGGATTTGCCCCTGTATCTTCCGGGGAACGGCTCCCTCCTTCTGGCAATACCCATCATGACGGCAGGATATCCGGACTGTAAGGAAGAACTGCCGGGCTTTCCCAAGGATGGAATGTGGACGGTGGAATATGAAGCCATCTCACCTTTCCCTTATTAATGCGGGTGATATGGGATTCCCGACCCATGGCCCGTCGGCAGCTTAGCTTGAATCGGTCAAGTGCATCATACCGAAGGGCTGTCACACCAGCGGTGAATTAACCGCTGGTGTACAACTTGATTTTTGTACTCTTTTATAGTACTCTTTATGATATTTATTCATAAATCCTACCGCCCCTCCGCTGAATGAATAAAATCATTCGGGAGAAACTTCTGTATTATCGTATAGATAACGGTATGAAAACTACACCCCATACCTTCAGGTCATCTATTGCAGTAGAAATATCAAACTGTTTCAGTTTTACTTCTATCCCTGTATAATTTTTACCAGACAAAGAGGCAGATGCCCTGTATAATTTCTGCGTGGCTGTATCCGTAACGAGCCGTAGATTTTCATAGGGAGTCAAGGTATCTAAAAATTCCCTGCAGACATTTTCTGCAAGGAACACGCCTGTATGATGTCCGTCAGCTAATTCATCCACATATTCTTCTGTAAATTCCGGATAGGCATAAGCGGCCCAATCACTATTTGTTATGCTCTGCCGCTCCAGTATAATTTCCTCAACCAGGTCATTATCATCAAAATAAAAGTAGATACGGTCACTTAGCGGATCGTTGGAGTCTTTATCATACCATACTGTTTTTACACGTTCGCCGGCTACCTCATCACTTATCTCCTTATATGCGGCTAAAACCTCTGCTTTTGTGCTGCCGATGGAAATCCCTCGATATGTAATCACAGCGGCAGAGTAAATATCGATACAAAATACTTCCCTGTTCCCTGACGAGACGTAATACTGAACCAATAAGTCATCAAATGTATCATTTTGATAATAGTCTCCCTCACTTAAGACAGACTCACTGCTTCTCACTGCTGTTTTTGGCGTTTCAAGGAAATCTAAGTATTCACTTCCAAGGCCAAAGGTATTACCTTTATATGTAATTAAAAACTCTTCGCCTGTGGATTCAGCTTTACCTGTCGAAGCGATGACATCAGATGAAGTAGAAAATACGGACACTAAGACGGTAACCAAAGCCAGGGCCAGTATTATCCTGTAAAGTGAAGTTTTTTTCAGTTTCATGATCGAAACAATCCTTTCTTTAGTGGCGTTTTTACTAAAATTATTATATAAGGCAGTTATCCTGTTCTTTTTTTCTTCCATGCTAAGGAGCATCAGTGCATAGGTTGATTTCATAGTATCTCCGTATGTCCGTACCACCCTTTCATCGCAGGTGAGTTCAATATCGCGGTTTGCCAGTATATACATTAACCAGACGGCGGGATTGAACCAGTGGACGCATAATACGGATGCCAGCAAAAGCTTTGTCAGAGCATCAAAATGCCGTATATGTACATATTCATGGGTAAAGATATACCCCAGTTTTGCCTCGTCTGACCAGTCGGTTTCTTTCGGCAGGAGTACTACAGTACGAAACACGCCGTAGGTCAGCGGTGCCTTAATTCGGTCGCTTTGTCTGATCTGTACCTTCCGTTCCATGGGATGTTCCGTAAGCCACCGGTCGGTAAATTCATTCTTAACAGGCAGGGAAGTGTGAAACTCCCTGCGGCACCTGAAATAGATTATAATAAAAAATAAAGCACTAATGCACATACCGGTCAGCCAGATCACCAGGTAAGGCGAAATGTCTGCCGCCTGGGGAATCGTTTCCATGGTCCGGACTGTATCGGAAACAGTACTAATCTTTGGAATTCCCGGTGTTACTACAGAAGTAGTAAATACTTCTTTATCCGTAAATACATGTTTCAACCTGTCTAATCCGGTGTAAATACTGAACCTCGACGGAATGGAAAATGGAATGAGCAGGCGGCATAGCACAAAATACCACAGGATAAGAAAAGTATTTTTCGGAACCCTGTGCAAGGTTATTCCACGGACGATAACCACCGCAATAATAAGGACCGCCCCTGAAAGACTCATTTGCATAATATCCATATCAGCCACCTCATTTCAAATCGTTGACAAGCTGCTTCAGTCTTTCGATTTCCTGAGCGGACAGGCTTTTCCTGCTCAAAAGAGAAGCAAAAAGTAAATCGGCAGAACCGTCAAATACCTTGTTTATCAATTCCGTGGTTTCCTGTTCCTGCACCTGTTCCTTAGCAATTAAAGCATGGCACATAAAGTTAGGTTCCCTGCGTTTTATTGCTCCCTTGCCGATACACCTTTTAATAAGCGTATAAGTAGTATTCATATTCCAACCGACCTGCTCTTTGAGGATATCAGAAATTTCTTTTGCGGTAGTATCACCTTTCTTCCAAAGGACATCCATTACTTTTAATTCGGAATCAAACAGTTTTATTTTCATAACAGTCTCCTCACTACTGTAGTAGTTTAATTATATACTCACACTACCACAGTCGTGTGTATTTGTCAATAATATAAATTATTCTAACTATAGGAACAAAATCAATGTTCCTATAGTCGGATGCACAGTGGTGAGAACACTGCCATTTATCAGATGTTATTCAAATGAAGTACAGGAAAAGGGTTTGGAAATATAATTCTAAAAATCATTATTTTCAAACTATCTTGTGATATTACTTCCTTTTTATTGACCGGGAAATGGGCAGGTTATAAGATATAGCTTAGTCTTTTATAGAATTTTTGGTTTAATACGGAGTTAAGAAAGGAGTTTATCTGACATGGGTAAAGAGTATGCTATTAAACTGCCATACCTGATCAGTGACGGCATGGTTTTGCAGCGGGATGAAAAAGTTAGAATCTGGGGTGAGGCATCTCCGATGGAAAAACTCATTCTCACATTAGGAGATAACCAATATACCGCCATGACGGGAGAGGATGGAAAATGGGAAGTCCTGTTAAATAATTTATCTGCCGGCGGCCCTTATGAAATGGTAATTGAATGTAATAATAAAAAAAACGTGGTAAAGGATATCCTTATCGGGGAGGTCTGGGTCCTGGGGGGACAGTCCAACATGGAGATGCCTTTTGAGAGGGCTTTGGACCTGTTCGAGGAGGAGACGGAACTGGCGGATTACCCATTAATCCGGAAGTTTGCCGTACCGGAAGCTTATGATTTTAACGGGCCCGGAGAAGAGCTTTCTTCAGGGAACTGGGTTCCGGTAACACCGGAGTCGGTGCTTGATTTCAGTGCGGCGGGATATTTCTTTGCAAAGAAGCTGTACGATAGATATAAAATACCCATCGGGTTAATTCATACCGCCGTTGGAGGTACTCCCGCCGAAGCCTGGATCAGTGAAGCTACACTGGCAGGTTTTAAACGTTTTGAAAAAACTTTGTTCCTATGCAGGGATCCGGAATATGTAAATGGTGTGAAAGCAAGTGATGAAGCCCTGATAAAGAATTGGCATAAAAAACTGGATGAGACGGATAAAGGACTTCTTGAGAATACGCCCTGGTTCAGCGGCGGCTATGAGGATTCCGGCTGGAGTGGGATGAATCTCCCGGCAAGCTTCCATGGTAGCGAACTGGAGGAATTAAAGGGTGCTGTCTGGTTCAGGAAAGAATTTTTTATACCGGAAGGCATGCAGACAGGAAAAGCAAAGCTGTATCTGGGTACGATAATTAACGGAGATGATACTTATATCAACGGTTTAAAAATCGGCACCAACGATTCCCTGTTTGCAAGGAGAAGGTATGAAATACCGGAAGGACTGTTAAAACCGGGTAAAAACCTTTTGGCGGTCCGGGTTATTATTACAAGGCACATGGGGGCTTTCGTGACGGACATGCCCTATTTCCTGCGGATCGGCAATAGCCGTATACCTTTAAGCGGAACCTGGAAGTACCGCATCGGTACAAAGACGGAACCGCTGGCACCCACCACAACTTTTATATTCAAACCCGCCGGAGCTTATAACGGCATGATCTATCCCTTAAGAAAATATACCGTCCGGGGCGTGCTTTGGTACCAGGGAGAGTCCAATACTGATTATACGGCGGATTATAAGGAGTTGTTTGAGACAGTAATAAAAGAATGGAGAAATACCTGGGATTGCGGAGAATTCCCGTTTCTTTATGTACAGCTGGCTAATTATTGTCCCTGGCGGCTGGAACCGCCGGTCAGCAGATGGGCCCAGGTAAGGGAGGCACAGAGGAAAGCCCTGGAGGTATCCGGTACGGGAATGGCTGTTATTTATGATGCAGGGGAATATAACGACATTCATCCCCGGGATAAAAAGACGGTCGGGGAACGTCTGGCTTTACTTGCCGGGAATCTGGTTTATGGGGAAGATTTAGTGAGCAGCGGTCCGCTTTTTGATCGTAAAGAAATAGAAGGAGACAAAATCAGGCTCTATTTCAGCCACGTTGGGGGAGGGCTTAAGGTCAAAGGCAGTTACTTAAAAACTTTTACCATCAGTGAGGGTGATGGCAGGTTTACCGAAGGGGATGCTGTAATTGAGGGCAATACCGTACTCGTATCCGGTAAAGATGGGAAGAAACCCACCGCGGTACGGTATGCCTGGACGGACAATCCGGAAGAAGCAAATTTATATAATGAGGAAGGGCTTCCGGCATCTCCGTTTACGACGGAAACCTGATAAAAGTTCCATAAATCCTGGAACAGGGTATTTAAATTAACTGGTCGTTTAACTTGTCTGAATTTTCATATGAAGCGTTTAAAAAGCCTTGGCGCAGCCCGCTACGTCTGCGGTTTTTGAAGGTCACCTATGGAAATTCATCCAGTGTTATCCGGCCAGTTATTTAGAATACATTGTACCTGTGCACCGGATCAGGTATTCCCCATGAGTTTTCTGGCATCCTGCCTGTTTGTGGAACTTTCGGCAGAGGGCAGTTTTCGGAAAACAAATATCGGTGATATATTGTACAAATATAATAAAATATTCATTATCTTTTTGTCGAAAAATGCAGTATAATTTTGGAAATATTAAAACCAATCTCTTTTGTCTGCAAATTTCTCTGTATGCCGGGAAGTAAATATAGTTGTAAAAATTCATATATTCAAAATTTTTTATGGAAATAATCGTTATATATTGACTAAAAAAAGGATTGGTTGTATTGTTTTAGTGTAATAATACATAAAAATTAAAGAGGAGGCATTTTTTATGAAACTTAAAAGAGTATTAGCTTTATTTTTGGCTATTTTGATGACTGTGTCATTAGCGGCCTGTAAGGGCAGCGAAACTAAAACAGATACTGGTGCCGGCCAGTCAGGCGGTAACGCAGCTGAAACACCATCCGATGAGCAGGAGGTTGTTTTGCGTATGGCCTGGTGGGGTTCACAAGCCCGTCATGATAAAACAATCCAGGTTATCGAAATGTATGAGAAACAGCATCCCAATGTAAAAATTGAATACGAATTCTATGATTATGACGGTTACTTTACAAAACTTAATACACTGGTAGCTTCGGACAAAGTATGGGATATGTTCCAGTTAGGCGGTAACTTCCCGGCTTATTTAACTAAAATTGTTCCTGTGGACGACTATATCGCATCCGGTATTATTGATACTTCCAAGACTACGGATGCATTCTTAAAGACAACCCAGTATGAAGGTAAGCAGATCGGTATCTCCAACGGTGTTAATACCTATGGTGTTGCATACGATCCCGCAATGTTTCAGGAAGCGGGAGTAGCGGAACCTGCCGAGAACTGGACCTGGGATGATTATGCAAACGCATGTAATACCATTCATGAAAAATTAGGGATTTTCGGAAGTTCCAAATTTGATGATTTTGCGGCAGCCTGCGGATCCGGTATTCCCCAGTCGGATATTAAATTAAATTTCTATGCGCTTACCAATGACGGACTTGGTTTTGAGGATTACAGCTTAGTAACCGATTATATCCAGATGAGGGCGGACCTTACGGAATCAGGAGCATATCCGGATCCCGGCGCCATCTCTGAAATCAAGGATATTGAAGGGGATTACCTTGTAACCGGTGAAGCTGCCATGACCTGGGTAGCAAGTAACCAGTTTATCTCTCTGGCACAGGCAGCAGGCAGAGAATTAAAACTGGCTCCGATCCCGAGAAAAACAACCGACGGCCCTGCGGGTGCAGCCATCCAGTCCTCACAGATGTTCTGCATATCAAAGGATGCCGAATACCCGGAAGAAGCAGCTAAATTCCTGAATTATTTCTGGACCGATGAAGAAGCAAATAAAGTCTTAGCCGGTGAACGCGGTATGTCCATATTCTCAAATGTAACCGACGCGCAGGCTTCGGATTTGGCAGCGGAACAGGTAGCCGCCAATGAGTTCGTTAACCTGGTCGGAAGTTTCGAAGTTGATGAAACGAATCCGGTCAGCCCGGAACCATACCAGGCAATCACCGATTACTTTAATTTAATTATCCAGAAGGTTATTTACGGTGAGCTTACGGCAGATGAAGGTGCAAAAGGCTTCTATGATTTTGCGGTATCCGAGTTTAAATAGATCCCGATAAATCCATGTAATGATTGCTGATTAGAACTCTTTACTATGATAATAATAGTCAAGAGTTCTAATGCAATCAAATGATACTTTTTAAGCGGAAATAAGGAGGCTCCAAAATGAAAAGTAATACGAACAGCGCAGTAAGAAAGTTTATTTACAAAGAGAGTACGGTAGGGTATGTTTTTGCATTGCCGTTTATTATAGGCTTTTTAGGATTTACGCTCATCCCCATTGTATCTTCCCTGTATTATTCTTTTACTGATTATAATTTAATTCAAAAAGAATCCTGGATCGGCACCAGTAATTATTTTCGCTTGTTTCAGGATGACAGATTCTGGATGTCTCTTAAAGTAACAATGAAATATGTAATAATTTCAGTTCCTTCCAAGCTGTGTTTTGCTTTATTGGTTGCAATGCTGTTAACCCGTAAAACGAAATTGACCGGTTTTTACAGGTCCTTATTTTATGTCCCTTCCTTAATCGGCGGAAGCATCGCGGTTGCTTTGGTGTGGAAGGAGTTATTTTCAAGGAATGGTTTAATTAACCAGACCCTTGGTATTGTGGATATTAAGCCGGTTTCCTGGTTCGGAGACCAAAGAATGGCCATGATCCCATTAATTCTTATGACAGTCTGGCAGTTTGGGTCCAGTATGATCATATTTGCCGCCGGGCTGAAAGAAATCCCGGGTACTTATTATGAAGCAGCAAAAATTGACGGTGCAAACCGTTTCAAAGCCTTCCTGCATATTACTTTGCCGGGATTGTCGCCGGTTATTCTCTATAATCTGATTATGCAGACGATTTCTGCTTTTATGTCCTTTACACAGGCCTTTGTCATTACAAAGGGCGGTCCTAACGATGCAACCAATTTCTATGCGTTGTATATGTATGACCATGCTTTTAAATATTATGATATGGGTTATGCCAGTGCAATGTCCTGGGTCATGCTGGTAATCATGAGTGTGATCACTTTGGTAATCTTTAAGACCTCAAAGCGCTGGGTGTTCAGTGAAGCAGGAAATTAACAGGAGGATGCTGCAATGAATTCGAAACTTAAGAAAATACTGAATAAATATATATATCATATCTTGGTTCTTATCGGAGGATTTATTATGGTTTATCCGGTTTTATGGATGATCAGCGGATCCCTTAAGAACAATGCCGAAATACTCAATGGTTCCCTAAATCTGATTCCCCCTAACTGGAGATGGGATAATTTCGCTAGGGGTTTTAAGGGCTTTGGCGGAACCAGCTTTCGTACCTTCTTTGCCAATTCGTTTATTATAGCGGGAATTTCCACGGCGGCTACGGTGTTAAGTTCCGCCTGTATCGCCTATTCCTTTTCGAGGCTTAAATACCTGGGAAGAAAATTACTCTTTACCCTTATGATTATGACCTTATTGCTGCCCGGACAGGTACTTTTGATTCCCCAGTATGTTATGTACAATTCCATGGGACTGGTTCCGTCCATCATACCGCTGGTACTGCCTCATTTCTTAGGCCAGGCATTTTTCATTTACCAGATGATGCAGTTTATGGCCGGTATACCAAGGGAACTGGACGAGGCTGCATTTGTAGACGGCTGCAGCAAATACGGAATTTTTTCCTACATTATTCTGCCGTTGTTAAAACCGGCGGTTATTACCACCATTATTATTCAGTTTTACTGGAAGTGGGATGATTTCCAGGGGCCTCTGGTTTATTTAAGCAAACCCCAGTCCTATACCGTATCCATAGCCTTAAAGCTCTTTGCGGATTCTTCCTCCCGGACCGATTACGGTTCCATGTTTGCAATGTCAACCTTATCCCTGATACCGGTATTTTTAATATTCCTGTTCTTTAACAGGTATCTGACGGAAGGTATCAGCACCAGCGGATTGAAAGGATAGAAACTATGATTCAGAACCCAATTTTAAGGGGATTTTGCCCGGATCCCAGTATAATCCGGGTGGGGGAA
Organism: Bacillota bacterium; assembly: GCA_023391695.1. Lineage (GTDB taxonomy): Bacteria > Bacillota > Clostridia > Lachnospirales > Lachnospiraceae > Anaerocolumna. The sequence continues at coordinate 56,506 of JAEWAK010000037.1, read as the reverse complement.
GATTATTATATTGCCACCTCTACCTTTGAATGGTGGCCCGGTGTTAAATTATTTCACTCCAGGGATTTAAAACATTGGGAACAGCTTCCTTCACCCCTTAACCGGATAAGTCAGTTAAATATGATCGGGGATCCCGCCTCGGGGGGAATCTGGGCACCGTGCCTGAGTTATGACAACGGTATTTTTTATCTGGTTTATACCGATGTGAAGACGAAAAAAGGCCGTTATTACAACAATCACAATTACATGGTCCAGACAACGGATATACGGGGCGAATGGTCGGAACCGGTTTATTTAAACAGTACCGGATTTGATCCCTCCCTTTTCCATGACAGGGACGGGAAAAAATATCTGGTAAATATGAGAAACGGATTTAAAGGCATATTATTGCAGGAATATGATCCGGTAAACAAAAAACTGACCGGAGAAATCAGGAATATATATCAGGGAACGGAGGCCGGATTTACGGAAGGTCCCCACCTGTACCGTATCGGTGACTGGTATTATCTCATTGTGGCGGAAGGCGGAACCGGTTACGGGCACTGTGTTACCCAGGCAAGGGCCAGGTCGGTCTGGGGGCCTTATGAAACAGATCCACAGAATCCCATGCTTACCTCGAAAAGTGAGGATGAGGGAAACCTTAAAAAATGCGGGCATGCAGATTTTACCGATACGCCTGACAAAGAGTGGTACATGGTACATCTATGTGCAAGACCGCCGAAAGGAAGTACTTCCTGCCTGCTTGGAAGGGAGACGGCAATCCAGAAAGTTTACTGGAGTGAAGACGGCTGGTTAAGACTTTCCCATGGCGGCAGACAGGCAGCAGAATACGTAGAAGAACCTGCCGGTTCAAAAGAGCATCCGTTTCCGGACAGACCGGTCAGGGATGATTTTAACGGGGAGGAGCTTTCGGTAGTTTATGTATCCCCCAGGCTACCCTTGGGAGACAGGGCAAGCTTACAGGAAAGAAAGGGATACCTGCGCCTTTACGGACAGGAATCCATGAATTCCCTCCACAGGGTTACCATGGTCTGTGTAAAACAAAGTGAATACCAGGTATGGGCAGAGACAGCCATGGAATTTAATCCTTCCCTTCCGGAACAGCTGGCCGGACTGACCTATTTTTATGATGCCATGAACTTTTATCTGTTCGGCAAGACGGTGGATGAAACAGGACAGGAAGTCCTTGTGCTGTTAAAAAGCGACGGGGGTGTCATTACCGATGAGATCCCTCCGGTTCCGCTAAAAAGTAAAGGCCCCTTATATCTTAGGATAGAGACCGGCGAGTGGGGAGAGAAAGCTGTGTTTTCCTATTCCCGGGATTTGTCAGACTGGGAAGAAGCGGCCGGTAATATATCCACGGAAATTCTCACGGATGAACACTGCCGTGGTTTTACCGGAGCACACTTCGGAATGTATTGCCATGATATGACCGGAGGAGGATGCCCTGCGGATTTTGACTATTTTCTTTATGAAAATGTAAAGGAATCGGAATAAGAGCCGGCATAGGCTGTGAGGTCAGGAATTTCCTTCCTGCTCTGTCTTTTTTTCCCGGATGGGCTGTGCCATTTTTCTATATTGCTTACGGTACTTTAAGGGAGAGGTTTCCGTAAAGTTGGAAAATACCTTTTCAAAATAGGTAATACTTTCATAACCTAAGGAAGCGGCGATTTCCGTAATGCTTAAATCCGTATCTAAAAGCAATTGCTGGGCTTTCTGGATACGGTTTATGTTGATATATTCGCTCACGGTAAAACTGGTCACTTCCTTAAATATACGGCTGAGATAGCATTTGCTGATATAAAAACGTTTGGCCAGGTCGTCTAAGGACCTGGCTTCCGTGGAATGGGACATGATATAGGAAGCGACTTCACTGACCTTCTTGTGTTTTGCTGTCTTGGCAAGGCTTGAAACCTGTTCGGCATTATCCCGCAGATTAGTCCTGAAAGCGTAGACCAGGAGGGAGCTTAGTTTCATCATGGCCATGGCGGTGTAATGGGGCTGTTTTTGATGCAGTTCTTCCGCAATACCCAAAAGCAGGGACTTCACATAATGCTGCCCGCTGCTGTCCAGTTTTAACACCCCGTAATTGGAAGCGAAAAACTGGGAAAGGGAAATACCGCAGGAGGATGAGAGGAAGGTTTGAAAGGGTTCCGCTTTTAGTTCAATCAGAATACGGTCGTGGTAAGACTTACCGCCGGCTACGCCGGTTTTATGGATCTGGCCTTTATTTATGAAAACAATACTTCCCTCTTTTACGAGATAAGTCTGGTTTTCTATAAAATAGTAGCGTTCCCCTTCCAGCAGGTAATAGATTTCATATTCATCGTGAACATGCTTTGAGGGCATGTTATATTCATAGTCACGGATAATCCGGTCAATGCAGATGCCGTCCATGGTTTCTTCAAATACGATTCGTCTCATAAAATATACCTCCATATAATTTCTCAATATATCATGGATATAATTCGTGAATATAATTATCCACACAGGTTAGTCAATATAGTTTGAAAATAATCAAAAACAAGCAATATTTTATAAGATTATTATACCATATTATATTATAATGTCTAGCATAAACATAATACCAAGGGAAATAAAAAACTTAGCTAATTTCGGCAGATCCTGAACCGGGTGCCTGCCGGCACACGGACAGGAGTAAAGGAGAGGACAAAATGGAATATCAGAACAGTAAAGTGAAAGATTTACGAATAGCCTATATCGGCGGCGGTTCCAGAGGCTGGGCATGGACCTTCATGACGGATCTGGCATTGGAACCGGCCTTAAGCGGAACGATCTGTTTGTATGATCTGGATGAGAACGCAGCAGGCAGTAACCAAATTATCGGGAACCGGCTCAATGACAGGGAAGATACCTGCGGAAAATGGAAGTATACGGTGGCTTCCGATCTTAAGGAGGCATTAACGGGTACTGACTTCATCATTATTTCGATTTTACCGGGTACCTTTGATGAAATGGAGAGCGATGTACATCTTCCGGAACGCCTTTTAATCTACCAGTCCGTAGGCGACACGGCAGGACCCGGCGGCATAATCCGCGCACTCCGCACCATCCCCATGTTTACGGAAATTGCAGAGGCAATCAAAGCATATGCACCCAAAGCCTGGGTCATCAATTATACGAATCCCATGTCCCTGTGCGTAAAGACACTGTATCATGTATTTCCCGAAATCAAAGCATTTGGCTGCTGCCATGAAGTATTCGGCACCCAGAAGCTGTTAAAACATATTACGGAGGAATCCCTGGGGCTTCAGGATATTAACCGGGCAGATATTTATGTGAATGTTTTAGGTATCAACCATTTTACCTGGTTTGACCATGCCTCCTATAAAGGGATTGACCTCTTTCCGGTATACCGGGATTATATTGACAGCCATTTTGAAGAAGGCTACCATGAAAACGATAATAACTGGGCAAACAATATGTTTGACTGCCGTCACAGGGTTAAATTCGACCTGTTCCGTAAATATGGATTGATTGCTGCGGCAGGGGACCGCCATCTGGCCGAATTCATGCCGGGTGAAGAATACTTAAAGGATCCGGAAACCGTAAAAGAATGGAATTTTGCCCTGACCACGGTTGCCTGGAGAAAAGAGGACTTAAAAAAACGTCTTGAAAAGAGCCAGAGGCTTGTTAATGGTGAAGAAGTGGAGCTAAAACCCTCCGGTGAGGAAGGAATCCTTTTAATTAAAGCCTTGTGCGGACTGGAAAGGGTGATCAGTAATGTAAATATCCCCAATAGAAATCTGCAGATCACCAATCTTAAGGTTGGTGATGTGGTTGAGACGAATGCAGTATTTGAACGGGATTCCATCCGTCCGATCATTGCAGGGACTTTGCCTGAAAAGGTATTAAACCTGGTAAAACCTCATGTGGAGAACCATGATACGGTATTAAAGGCTGCATTAACCCATGATAAATCCCTGGTTGTGAAAGCATTCTTAAATGACCCGCTGGTAAAGGGAAGAGCTTCTGAGGCAGAGGCAGAGAAACTTGCGGAAGATATGATACATAATACGATAAAGTATTTGCCGAAGGAATGGAATAAATAAATATAGGTCAGCCCTGTCAACTGGTGACTGCTGTAAAAGCCCCCATATGTTTGCAGAAAAATGTGATCTGCATTTCCGATCTTTCTTTATCTAAGCGGATAAAGAAAGAAGCTGTGAAATGCAGGTCACTTTTTAACTTTATCTTAAAATATGGTTAAAGATTGTAAAAGATCCGGTTAAAAATCCAGCCATTTCTTGAATAACCTTTAGGGTGGGCTTATAATGGATAAGTAAACTGTAAATAATTATGGTATTCGTATTGCACCTGATAAAGCAGAACCGTAAGGCAGCCCTGTACAGAAAAAAGAGATATGAATGCTATAAGGGTCCGGATAACGGACGGATGGGAGTTAAATATGTTTGAAGAAATGAATGTGGAACTGGAAGAATTAAAGCAGGGAATGCACCGCTATGAAAAAATCGAATCCATGTTAGGAAGCCTTCAGGAGCAATTAAGAGAGCTGGAAGGGAAAAATGAGGAACTGCAAAAAGTTTCGGAGAAAGAAGAAGCAGATGTGGAGAATTTAAATAAAAAAAGCCTGGCGGCCCTCTTTTATACTATTTTGGGAAGCAGGGAAGAACAGGCTGAAAAGGAACGGCAGGAAGCCCTGGCAGCAAGGCTTAAATTGGAGGATAATTCTAAACAGATTGAGGATACAAAGTATCAGATTTCGAAACTGGGAGAGGAAAAAAGACAGTATGAAAATTACGAAGCCAGGTATCACCAGTTGTATAAGAGAAAGTATAATACCATGAAGGAAAGCGGCGTAACAGACTTTCAGAAAATCTTTCAATTAGAAGATGACATTGCCCTTTATAAATCCAACCTTAAGGAAATAAAAGAGGCCGTATTAGCCGGAAACCGGGTCATGAACCAGATAGGCAGCGCCGAGTCAAGCCTTGACAGCGCAGAGGGCTGGGGAACCTGGGATATGATAGGCGGAGGCGGATTGATTACCAACATGATAAAACATTCCCACATTGATGATGCCAGGGATGCGGCCTCCCAGATACAGTCTTCCTTAAACAGCTTTCGGACGGAACTGGCGGATATAAAAATTACATCAGAGATTCATATTGAGATTGAAGGTTTTGCAAAATTTGCGGACTTTTTCTTTGACGGACTTATCTCCGACTGGGTGGTCCAATCCCGCATTCATGATTCCATGGACAGTGTACAGCGGGTAAAGGAAGAAGTAAGCAGTGTTCTGCGAAAATTGGAACAGATGCAGGCCGGAATGGAGAGTAAGATTGCGGGGCTTAACCGGGAATTATCCGGTTTCATTGAGACGGCAAGGTAACATGGACTTATCCGGTACTAAAATTGAAGGTTGACTTTCTAAAACAGGTATGTTAAGATAAACAAAATTCAAAACACAAAAAGGCTATGATAAGAAAGAGTATATATTATCCCGATTTACAGAGAGAAGATATCAGGTGAAAATCTTTATGAAGATAATATGGAAGCAGTCTTGGAGCTATGAACCGAACGGAAGTATCTTAGTAGGCCTCATCGGAGTTTCCGCCGTTACAAGGAAAGCAGTATAAGAAGCCTGTTCAGGCTGTTTGTATTGACTGAGTGCAGAGATACTCTGAAATTAGGTGGTAACACGGACGTTACGTTCGCCCTAAGTTGATTCATTTCAACTTAGGGCTTTTTTAATTTTACAGGAAAAGGAGGTAATAAACATGGTAACGGAAAAGGATTGCTGCAGTTCCAGTGATCTGAAAAACAGTTATATTAATTTCTTTTTGGAAAAAGGGCATAAGGTAATAGATTCCGCCTCTCTTCTGCCGGAAAACGATCCCAGCGTCTTATTTACCACTGCCGGAATGCAGCAATATCAGCTCGGAGAGATTGAGATTTGACTTTTCTTTTGAACGTAAATTAACCCAGGAGGAACTTAAGGAAGTAAGCCGCCTTGTAAACGAAGCGATACAAAAGGAAATCGATGTCCGGTGTGAGGAAATGACGGTGGCGGAAGCGAAAGAGCAGGGAGCAGTGGGGGTATTCGAAAAGAAATATTCCGATATCGTGAAGGTTTATAGCATTGAAGGTTATTCAAAGGAAATATGCGGAGGACCCCATGCCGCAAATACGGAGGAACTTAGATCTTTTACTATTTTAAAAGAGGAAAGTTCCTCCGCAGGGGTAAGAAGAATCAAAGCAGTTATTGGATAAACTCATGCCGGCAAAGCATAAGGCAGTGTTTTGAAATGTAAAGTATTATCATTAAGAAGGTTAAAATCTGGTATAAAACAAATATAAATACGATAGAAGAAAGGTAGTAAAATTATGATTTCTCAGTTGGATACAATTATTAAATGGATTGACGGCCTTGTTTGGGGGGTACCGCTTATTATTCTGATTATGGCAGTAGGAATTTATTTAACGATACGGCTTAAGCTGCTGCAACTTATACATTTACCGAAGGCTTTAAAGTATATGGTTAAAAATGAAGAAGGAGGCACCGGTGAGGTATCCAGTTTTGCTGCTTTATGTACAGCCCTTTCGGCTACCATTGGCACCGGCAACATAGTGGGTGTTGCCACAGCCATCGTTGCAGGAGGACCGGGAGCCCTTTTTTGGATGTGGATTGCCGCCTTTTTTGGAATGGCCACCAAATATGCGGAAGGTTTACTGGCAATTAAATATAGGCATATCGATCAGGACGGACACGTATTGGGCGGACCTTTTTACTATATCGAGATGGGAATGGGAGTTAAATTTAAATGGCTTGCTAAATTATTTGCCTTTTTTGGTACCTGTGCGGGGCTTTTGGGAATAGGGACTTTTACCCAGGTAAACGGAATCTCATCAGCCGTAAATAACTTCTTTATAAACAGCAAATCTGCAACGGTTCAAATTTTTGGCAGAGAATATACGCTTATCATAGTGGTGACCGGACTCATCATTACCTTATGTGTCGGCCTGGTCCTAATCGGGGGATTGAAAAGGATATCGGGATTTGCCCAGATTGTAGTGCCTTTTATGGCTATTGCATATGTGTTAATCTGTATTATACTTCTTGTTAATCAATACAGGGAAATACCCGGGGCGCTAAGAGAAATATTTGAAGGCGCATTCGGCCTTAGGGCAATTGCCGGAGGTGCCTTAGGATCCATCCTGGTTGCGATGCAGAAAGGGATTGCCAGAGGTATCTTCTCCAATGAATCCGGCTTGGGAAGCGCTCCGATTGCTGCGGCAGCAGCACAGACGAAGGAACCGGTACGCCAGGGACTTGTATCTATGACCGGAACCTTCATTGATACCATCATAATTTGTACCATGACCGGTCTTAGTATTGTAGTAACCGGGACCTGGGATATCGGTCTGGAAGGAGTAGCCGTAACTTCCAGCGCTTTTCAGGCCGGTTTGCCCTTTCGTCCATGGGTCGCATCTTTTCTGCTGATGGTGTGTCTGATATTTTTTGCCTTTACAACAATTATTGGTTGGAACTATTATGGCGAACGCTGTCTGGAATATTTAACCGGCGGTAACAAGAAACCGCTTAAAGTTTACCGCTGGCTTTATATACTGGCCGTTTTTATCGGGCCATATATGACGATAGGAGCTGTTTGGAACATTGCGGATATATTTAATGGATTAATGGCATTCCCCAATTTAATTGCCCTGATATTTTTAAGTGAAGTGATAATAAGTGAAAGTAAGGACTATTTCAGAAGATTAAATAAAAAAGTTATCTAACGGTTTATTTGCCGGCTTAAATTTTTATCATTTGACAGCAAGAAGACTCCTTACTCTGAGGCGGGAGATGAATTACTGTCTGCAAAGACACTACCTTGACTCTCTATACATCCCTCTATCCTTACTTAATAACATGAAAGAACTTACGTTCGGAACATTTGGTTGTGTATTTCGTCTGTACATGGTATAATGTCGACAGACATTATACCGCGCCGAACATAGTGAGTGCGCATCAACGCCGCAAAGCGGCGCATACCATGGGAGCCTAAATATCTTAAGAAAATACCTTGCTGCAAAAGATAATCAAATATTTATTCCCAGACTGATAACATCAGCGGGGGATAAGGGTTGTGTGGACAACCCAGTGAAGTTAAGGGTTGCCTGGCTCAGCAGCCAGGTGGAATCTTAAATACAGCTACTTCACAGAAGGCCCCACTTCAAATCGTAGATTAAGTGAGGGGGAATTCATGGGATTATTCTGTTGTTTTCTGCTCTATTTTGATATAATGGGAAATATAGTAAGGAAAAGAAATGATTATTCGGTACAGGGGAGGAAAGGATATGATTACAATTGATGGTAAATGGACTATGGAAGGGCTGGAACGGGAGAATAAAGACAGGATTAAAAGTTATGGGGAACTGACGGAATTAATTAACCGAATCGGATTTTTACCCCTGTTTAAGAATAATATAGAGGGGTTTTCCGTGGAAGAATGTACGGCTGCAGCTGCCTGGTGGAGCGGCGGCAGGAATGAGGATCCATGGGAATGGCGGGAGATCATTGCCGCCCAAGGCAAAGTCGCATACGGGAAATTATTTAACAATAAAGCTGGTTTTGTATCCAGGGAATGGTATCCTTTGTTTGCCGCCTACAGGCGGGACGGGTATGATTTTGACAGCAGATACGAAGATGGACTGGCCTCCAGAAAGTGCAAAAAAATCGTGGATATCCTTTCAGAGCACGAAACTCTGCCGTCCCATGAGTTAAAGGCTTTGGCCGGTTTTCATGCAGGCGGTGAAAAAGGGTTTGAGGGTGCGATGGCATTGCTGCAGATGCAGACCTATATAACCGTACGGGGTTTTAAGAGAAAACGGAATAAGAAAAATGAGGAATACGGCTGGGCGGTTGCAGTGTATTCCTTGTCGGAAAAGTTATTCGGGGAAGACTATGTCAGGTCTTCCTATCATATCGACGGGAAAACGGCAAAGGAGAAGATCATAAAACACCTGCTTAATAAGTTCCCGGCTGCCTCCTATGAGGACGTAGCAAAGTGTATCCGCTGAGGGTAAATAGTTTGTTTTGCTTTTCAAAGCCAAATTGAAAAATAATTTCGTTACAGTCAAGCCTTGGATACTTCGAGGAGTTTTTTGTGAGCCTCTGCTCCGCTCCAGTCAGAGAAAACCCGAGTTTAATTCTTATATAAGGAGGTAACAGTATTGCATGTTTTTATCGTCTATTGTCACCCCAGTGATGACAGTTTTACTTTTGAAGTAAAAAATGAATTTATTAAAGGCCTAAGGGCCGGAGGGCATTCCTGTGAGGTCTCTGATTTATACAAGATGGGATTTTCTTCCGAATTTACGGAAGAGGAGTATTTAAGGGAGGCCTATTACCGGAGAGAGCTTCCCATTGCGGATGATGTTATGGAGGAACAGAAAAAAATCCAGGAAGCGGACGGAATTGTATTTATTTACCCGGTGTTCTGGACGGAAGCGCCGGCTAAATTAACCGGATGGTTTGACCGGGTCTGGACATATGGTTTTACCTACGGTGAAGCTATAAGGATGAAGCTGCTTTATAAAGCTTTGGTCCTTGCAACCACCGGAAGGACTTTAGAGGATTTAATCCGGTCCGGTCAGGCACAGGCAATGGAAACGGTAATGCTTGGGGACAGGGTCAATTACAGGGCTAAAGAAAAACAGATGGTCTTTTTGGACGGAATGTCCAGGGAGGAGAAATTGGGTTCCCGTGCCGTTAACCGGGAGAAACATTTAGCCAGGGTTTATCAGCTGGGAAAGAATTTTTAAAGAAAAAACCGGAGGTTTAGCATGAACCAGGAATTATTAAATTACTTAAAGAAAAAACCGGAGGTTTACGCGCCCGGTGCGGCAAAGTTCTGGGATGACGAACATATTTCAAAAGGGATGTTACAAGCCCACCTGGATCCGGAGTGGGATGCGGCCACCAGAAAGCATGATTTTATATTAAAATCGGCAGACTGGATCTCGAGTATTGCCAATCCGGTGCAATATCCTAAATTACTCGATCTTGGCTGCGGTCCAGGATTGTATGCGGAGCGGTTTTATAAAAAGGGTTATCAGGTTACCGGAGTTGACTATTCAAAGCGTTCCATAGAATATGCAAAAGACAGTGCGCTGAAAAATAAGTCTGATATTACATACGTTTATAAGAATTATCTTGATATAACCTATCAGGAAGAGTTTGATATCATCACCATTATATACTGTGATTTTGGGGTGTTTTCACCTAACATCCGGAAAGAATTATTAAATAAAATATACAGGGCATTAAAGCCGGGCGGCATTTTTCTCTTTGATGCGTTTACTCCGAAAGAGTATGAAAACAGGCCGGAAACAGCCGGCTGGAGTTACTTTGAGAATGGTTTCTGGAGTGAAAAGCCCTATGCTTGCCTGGATTCTTTCCGCCGTTATGATGAATGTACTACATACCTGGATCAGGCAGTCATTATAACGGAAATGAAAACGGAATGTTATAATATCTGGAATCACGCTTTTACCGTGGAAGAAGCAGAAAGAGAGCTTCTAAAAGCAGGTTTTGCATCGGTGGATTTTTATGGTGACGTTGCCGGAAGCCGGTATACCGGCGGGAATAATACATTATGTTCGGTGGCTAAAAAATAGGTTATGACAGCAAAGCGGAATGCGGACATCCGCTTTGACTTTATATAGTCAGTTAGGAGAAAAACAATGGAACTGTGGGATGTATACGATAAAGACGGTAATCTGGCAGGAAGAACCATGAAACGGGGCGGCAGGCTTGCCTGTTGCGATTATCATTTGGCTATGGAAGCCTGGATTATCAACCTTAAAGGGCAGATATTAATCCAGCAGCGGAGTGAAAAATGTGAGATCTTACCTCGTATCTGGGCACATACCACAGGAAGAATCCTGGCAGGGGAAGATTCCGTGGCAGGCTGCATCCGCGAGATTAAGGAAGAACTGGGAATAAGGGTCTCACCGGAAGATATCCATTTTATCCGCAGGATAATCAGGGAAGATTCCACCAATCTTATCTGGGATGTTTATGTTGTGGTAAAAGACATTTCCCTGTCCGGTATCCGGCTTCAGGAAAGTGAAGTGGCAGGGGTAAAGTGGGTATCACCCCAGGATATCAGGAATATGTTAAAGAACGGGGATTTTTTCGAATATCCGGAGATCTATGAGATATTGGTATATGTGGAACAATTAATGGATCAGTGTATAGCGGAGAAAAGGTATTAATGTGATAATAGATGCGTTTTTTTACCTTGGTTTAACAGCGGTATTCATATAATGAAGGTCTTTTGCTGGCATTACCCGAGATACAGGTTTCAATGCCATGAGAGCTGATGTGAAAATAAAGAGGCATATTTTATGGCATGAAGATAAAGATATATTATATAACAAGGTTTGCCGATAATTTATATGAGTATTTATACATTTTTATGGAAAAATACTTGATAAGTCTTCCCATATGGAATATAATCTTTGCAACAAATAAACTTACTCTTTTTAAGGGTTAACGGTACACTGGAAAGGAAGCAGGTGGGTTATGCAGAAAATGATTGCAGTTATATTGGATGAAGGCGGCCATTTGGCAGAGATAAAGAATGCAAGGGTGATATCTGTTTTTCGCAAATCCGGGCAGATATGGGCAAAGCAGAATGAAGTAATTCTCCCCGAACTGTACCAGAGTGGTATGGCAGATGCCAGAAGGAAACTGGACGGTGTCAGAAAGGAACTAAAGGATTGTAAAATCATTGCAGGCAAATCCATAACGGGACTGGTATATAATGTATTCAGCCAGGCTGGTTTTATCATCTCAGAACTGGATTATTTTGATATATCCGTCCTGGATGGGCTTTATTCCGATATTGTAAAAGAAATAGAGGCCTTAAATGCAGAACCGGAGGTCGGTAATATTCCTACGGCACCGGTTGAAACAGAAACAAAGGGAAATTACTTCTTTGATTTTGGCCTGTTAAAAAATTCAGGACTTCCATACTCATCAAAATCCACCATTTTGCTTTTCTTAAATTCCGTCCGTTTTAATCAGCTGGAAATCCTGTGTGACCACGTAATGCCCTGGTTTGAATTTGAGATGAAAAAAAGGAATCTTTTCTATGACCTAACGGAAGATGGGAAAGGCCGGACCAGTATCCTGGTTAAGGCAGCCGATTATATAAATTGACGTTTCAAATAATTTAGCACCTTAAATAATTTAGCACTTTAAATAATTTGACACATAACAGAAAAACAGATATAATGAATAAAAATGAATATCCGGGAGCTTGTGTGCAGGCTGAGAGGAAACAATAGTTTCGACCGTACCTGATTTGGATAATGCCAACGTAGGGAATAACATGAATTTAAATTTATGGGATATACCGGAATGTTGGTATGTCCCATTTTTTAGTCTGTCAAGGACTTTATAAGGACTCCTTTGGAGATGTCCGGGCTCAGGCACATAGACAGCTTTGTAAACTTTCTGGCAGCTTAACGGAATTCTCCTCCAGCTTTGGTGTTTTGTAATAAGATATCCCGAGTAAAGAAAGGTGGTAATAATAAATATGGTAAATGTAAAAAAATTAACATTAGCCGGAATTTTAATTGCGGCAGGGGTGGTATGTTCCCCCTTTTACATACCCATGGGGACGGCAAAATGCTTTCCCGTCCAGCACCTGATCAATGTGCTGGCAGGAGTTTTGCTGGGGCCTTTTTATTCCGTAAGTATGGCATTTTGCACCTCATTTATAAGGGTAATGACGGGCACGGGCAGTCTCCTGGCTTTTCCAGGCAGCATGGCCGGAGCACTTTTGTGCGGTGTATTGTATAAATACACGAAGAAAGCGGAGTTTGGGTTTCTGGGGGAAGTCTTGGGAACGGGAATACTGGGGGCCACGCTGGCTGCGGTAATGGCAGGATTGTTTTTATCCGGTAAAGCAGCCCTGTTTGGGTTTGTGATACCCTTTGGATTAAGTTCCCTGACCGGAGCAGCAATCTCTTTGATATTTCTCAGAGTACTGAAAAAAGCAGGTATATTAAATCATTTAAATTTGGAGGAAAAGAATCATGCAATATAAAACCCAGATGGAAGCTGCCAGAAATAACATTATTACAAAAGAAATCAGGCTGGTGGCGGAAAAAGAAAACATGGATGCGGAAAAACTCAGGGAACTGACAGCTTCCGGCAAGGTTGTAATTCCGGCCAATATCAATCATAAAGCCTTAAGCCCGGAAGGAATAGGGGAAGGCTTAAGAACCAAAATAAATGTGAATCTCGGAGTCTCGGGAGACTGTGCCGACTACAGCAATGAATTTGAAAAGGTGAAACTGTCCATAGATTTCGGTGTGGAATCCATAATGGATTTAAGCAATTTCGGAAAGACCAATACCTTCAGGCAGCAGCTGATCGACTATTCTCCTGCCATGATCGGCACGGTTCCCATGTATGATGCCATCGGTTACCTTGAAAAAGACCTGCCGGATATTTCCGCCGGGGATTTCTTAAAAGTAGTGGAAGCCCATGCGAAGCAGGGAGTCGATTTTATGACCATCCATGCGGGTATAAACCGCCGTGCGGTGGAAAGCTTTAAAACCTCTAAAAGAATCACCAATATCGTATCCCGGGGCGGCTCTCTTTTATTTGCCTGGATGGAAATGACCGGGAATGAGAATCCCTTTTATGAATACTACGGGGATGTCCTGGACATTCTCTGCGAATATGATGTTACCATCAGCCTGGGGGATGCCTTAAGACCCGGAAGCATTCATGACAGTACGGATGCCGGACAGATTTCGGAACTGGTTGAATTAGGAACCCTGACAAAACGTGCCTGGGAGCGGAATGTCCAGGTCCTGGTAGAAGGCCCCGGCCATATGGCATTGAACGAAATAGCAGCCAATATGACACTGGAGAAAAGACTGTGCCACGGAGCCCCCTTTTATGTGCTAGGCCCCCTGGTAACGGACATTGCTCCCGGTTATGATCATATTACCTCTGCCATCGGCGGTGCCATAGCGGCCGCAAACGGAGCTGACTTTCTGTGTTATGTCACTCCTGCGGAGCATTTAAGGCTGCCGGATCTGCAAGATGTAAAGGAAGGAATTATCGCCTCCAAAATAGCTGCCCATGCGGCGGATATTGCAAAAGGCGTCCCCGGCGCCCGTGAAATAGACAATAAAATGAGCGATGCCAGAAGGCGGATTGACTGGGAAGAGATGTTTTCTTATGCCATTGACGGGAAAAAAGCCAGGGAATACTTTGAAAGTGCCCCTCCGACAGAGAAAAACAGCTGTTCCATGTGCGGGAAAATGTGTGCCATGAGAACCACCAACAAGATCTTAAACGGTGAGAGAGTGGAATTCTGTCAGGAAAAATAAAGGGAGGAAGTATTACATATGGAGAACATAAAAGAATTAATAGATAATGTAAAAAATAAAACACCGCTTATTCATAATATAACAAACTACGTAACGGTAAATGACTGTGCCAACATTATTTTAGCCTGCGGGGCATCCCCCATTATGGCGGACGATATACTGGAAGTGGAAGAAATAACGGCGATCTGCAATGCCTTGGTAATCAATATCGGTACTATCAATGAGCGTACGGTGGAATCCATGATAAAGGCAGGCAGAAAAGCCAATGAGTTAAACCGCCCCGTCCTGTTGGATCCGGTTGGGGCAGGAGCGTCTGTATTCCGTACCGAGACTGCGGCCAGGTTATTAAAAGAGATAAAATTCAGTGTCATCCGGGGCAATATTTCGGAAATCAAAGCAATATACATGGGCAGCGGCAGCACCCAAGGAGTGGATGCGGATTTGGCCGATCAGGTTACGGATACGAATCTGGACGGTACCATCGGCTTTGCCAGAGCTATGTCAAAAGAAACCGGAGCGGTCATAGCGATAACCGGAGCAATTGACATTGCCTCGGATGGCAATAAGGCTTATGTGATCCGTAACGGGCACCCCATGATGGGGAAAATTACAGGAACCGGCTGTATGCTGACAGCCGTAACCGGCGCATTTTGTGCTGCAAACCCTGATAATATACTGGAGGCAACCGCTTTAAGCGTATGTGCAATGGGTATCTGCGGGGAAGCCGCTTATAATAAAATGAAGGAAAATAACAGCGGAACCTCCTCCATGAAAATGTATTTAATTGACTTTATGGGTAAATTAAATGAGAAGGATATAAATGAAAAGGTGAGGTACAGGATAAACAAAATATAGACGAAATTCGAAAGACAAGCCTGATTTCAGCCGTCCTTTAGCGCCAAAAGCCAAGCTGTTTCATTTGGCTGTCATGCACGGTTTATGTCTTTCGTTTCAGACTGTATATTACAGTCTGTGCATCATTTAACCTTATAAGTAAGTTCCCTTCTTCTTAACGGAGCGTAAGTGGTGGATTAGGGACTTACTTGTTTCAGTCGGAGTTCATGTTCCGACTGAAATACCTGCGCAGCAGATATAAGGTTATGAGCAAGTAGCGTAGCGGATTGCGAATATCTGATTTGACATGAAAGGAGTTTCTAAATTGAGAATAGAGAAAAAGGATATGCTGCTTTATGCTGTAACCGACCGGACCTGGCTGGGAGGCCGCAGCCTGGCAAAACAGGTAGAGGAATGCATAAAGGCAGGTGCAACGTTTATACAGTTGAGGGAGAAAAATCTTCCTTTTACCGGGTTTGTCAAGGCTGCGAAGGAGATTAAAGCCGTTACGGACCGTTACGGAGTGCCCTTTGTCATAAATGATGATGTGGAAGTGGCACTGGAAGCGGATGCAGACGGAGTACATATCGGGCAGGGCGATGAGGATATTATAACTGTCCGGGAAAAGCTTGGAAGTCATAAAATCATTGGCTTATCCGC
The DNA here is from genome assembly GCA_023391695.1 of Bacillota bacterium. Classification (GTDB taxonomy): domain Bacteria; phylum Bacillota; class Clostridia; order Lachnospirales; family Lachnospiraceae; genus Anaerocolumna. The sequence continues at coordinate 40,606 of JAEWAK010000037.1, read as the reverse complement.
CCATAACGTGGAAGAGGCAAAAAAGGCACAGGCAATGGGTGCGGATTATATCGGAGTCGGTGCGGTATTCGGTACGGCAACCAAGACAGACGCAACCCCGGTTCCCTTTGATACCCTAAGGAGTATCTGCAAGGCTGTCAGGATTCCGGTGGTGGCCATAGGCGGAATATCGAAAGAAAATATACATAAACTTGCCGGCAGCGGGATAGACGGCGTGGCAGTGATATCCGCCATCTTTGCACAGCCGGATATCGGCAGGGCCACTTCCGAATTATTACGGCTTTCCAGGCAGGTCGTAACAGATAACGGGGAACAAGGACCAGTTTGAAAAAACGTATCTTTTACTTAAGAATTTGGAGGATTCAATCTATCATGGTACAAAGGAAAGAGGTTTTATGAAAAAAATATTAACTATAGCCGGTTCAGACTGCAGCGGCGGTGCAGGAATCCAGGCAGATATCAAAACCATAACCGCCCATAAAATGTACGCCATGAGTGTAATAACCGCACTTACCGCCCAAAACACCACAGGGGTTTACGGGATTACGGAGGCAGCACCGGAATTCGTCGGAAAACAGATGGATGCGGTTTTTACCGATATTTATCCCGATGCGGTTAAAATTGGAATGGTGTCAAATAAAGAGATTATAGAAATAATAACGGAAAAACTCTCGGAATATGATGTGAAAAACATCGTTCTTGATCCGGTCATGATTTCCACAAGCGGAAGCAGATTATTGCAGGACAGAGCCGTACACGCTCTTATTTCAAAACTGATGCCCCTGGCAGGAATCATTACCCCCAATATTCCGGAAGCCGAATGTTTATGCGGCTTTTCCATACAAAGTAAGACGGATATGCAGAAAGCAGCGGTCAGGATATCTGAAAATTTTTCGGCGGATATTCTGATCAAAGGCGGGCATCTGGCAGACTGCAGTGATGACGTTTTATATACGGAAAATAAATTTTACTGGTTCGAACAATTCAGGATACCGAATCCCAACACCCATGGGACAGGCTGTACATTATCCTCTGCAATAGCCTGCGGCCTGGCTGCCGGAATGGATATAAGAAGCAGCATAAAGGCTGCTAAGGAGTATATTACAGGAGCATTGCGGGCAGATCTGGATTTAGGAAAAGGAAACGGCCCCTTAAACCACTGCTGGAATATTTAACAGAAAAATGAAAGTGGACTGATTTTCAGATAATATTATAGTAGTTGAAGCAGGCTGAATCAGCCTGCTTTCTTATATAATAAACTCTGTTCTAGAGCGTGTTTGAAAATCATTGCCACGGTTAACGCAGGAAGAGATAATTATATAAATTTTTCGGTTTGTATGTTTATCCCTTCTTGTGTTTGCTGTGATGAAATTACCGGTTGCACTGGTAAGTTCCGGATTTTTGTTTTATAATTATATAAGAAATCCGAGTATCATCCGGATATTCGTATATGAAATAGTAGTTTAAGGCCTGTTAAAAGTAGAATCAGAGCCGGTTACATAACTTGTAAAATCATATTAATAATAGGAGTTTATAGCATGAATGCAATCATTGGAAGGGGAAACACGGCAGTTATATATGAATGGGAAGAAGGCAGAGTCCTGAAACTTTTCCATCCGGGTTATTCCAAAGAATCGGTGGACAGGGAATTTAAGAATGCATTGGCAATAGACCGGATGGATTTTGGAAAACCAAAAGTTTATGGAACGTATTGTTACCGGGAGCAATGGGGCATCCTATACGAGAAAGCGGAAGGGGAAAATCTTCTGGATTATCTGGCAAGAACCGTTGATCTTAAGAACTGTGCCCGGTATATGGCGGGCCTGCATAAAGCCATACTCCGGAATAAGATTACAGATGCAGAGGATTACAGGAAATTTTTAAGGTATCATATAGAGAATATTTCCCTGTCTTGTGCAAAGATAAGAGAAGAAGCCTTGCAGATACTGGATCGGCTGCCGGAGGGTGATACTCTCTGCCACGGTGATTTTCATCCGGGTAATATTATTATGGCAAACGATTCGGTAAAAGTTATTGATTTTATGAATCTGTGCCGGGGTAATTACCTGTATGATGTAGCAAGGACGGTATTTCTTGTGGAATATACACCGGTACGGGAAGATGCAGGAGAAAGGGAGAGTATGCTGCTGCTTAAGAAAACCCTGGCGGATTTATATCTTTTGCAAATGGAAGTTACCAGGGATATGATACAGGATTATCTTTCGGTTATTATTGCGGCCAGGATACATGAATGTCCTGGCGAGAGTACTGTTTTTGAATAGAAAGAAGGAGGAAACACAAGTTGTACGAATATACTCTTCAGACACCCAAAGAAGATTTTATCAATATTACGGCCAATGTAAAAGAAGCCGTCAGGCAAAGCGGCATTCAGGACGGCATCTGTGTGATATACTGTCCCCATACGACGGCAGGCATTACCATTAATGAGAATGCGGACCCGGATGTGGTTACGGATATGCTGCTAGGGCTTGAGAAAGCCTTTCCGGACAGAAGGGAATTCAAACATGCCGAGGGAAATTCAACGGCTCACTTAAAAGCCAGTTTTACAGGCGCCAGCCAGACCATAATTGTTAAAGAAGGCCGGTTAGTACTTGGTACCTGGCAGGGTATTTATTTTTGTGAATTTGACGGGCCGAGAAACAGAAGATTTTATGTAAAAGTGGTATAAGCAAGAAAAAGAAACTGCAGACAAGGCTAGAGCATGCAAAGGACAAACTTCAAATGCGCAGAAAACACGGGAATTCTTTCCGTGTAAAGAAAGAAACATCTTCACAAAGTGAATTAAAAAGAATAATTCACTTGGAAAGAATTCCGGAATGGGTGTAAAAAATGAAAAATCCTTGGGAAAAAGTATTATTATCCGATTATGAAGAACATATGAAACTGCCGGGAATCCATCAATTGCAATCGCTACATTCGATTATGGAAATGCAGATCAATACATATCCCGTTCAAACCCTGTCCATATTAGGTGTTGCGGGAGGGAACGGCCTGGATCTTATTAATAAAGATAATATTAAAAAAGTGTACGGCATTGATATTAATGAAGACTACTTAAAGATATGCAGGGAAAGGTATGCTTATCTGGGCAGCTGCCTTAAACTGCAAAGAATAGACCTTACAGATCTTAAGGCTGAACTGCCGGCTGCAGACATGGTGATAGCCAACTTATTTATTGAATATATCGGAACGGAGTTTTTTGCAGAGCAGTTAAAGAAAAATGTTCCGGAGTATGTTTCCTGCGTTATTCAAAAAAACCAGGAGGAAGAATTTGTGTCGGATTCTCCCTATACCCGGTCATTTACTGAAATTGCAGGACTGCACTCGGATATAGACAAAGAAGAACTGACCCGCAAATTAAATACCATTGATATGGTATTAATCCGGGAGGAAGAAATTTTATTACCGAATAAAAAAGTATTTATCCGGCTTGATTATAGAAAGTTATGAAAGCAGTTTTTTCAACATACTGATTTATGCGTGTGCTAAAAGCGCACAGATGGGAGTAAATTGAAAAAACAAATGCAGTTTTTTCAACGTCCTGATTTGTACGTGCGCTAAAAGCGCACAGATGGGAGTAAATTGAAAAAACAAATGCAGTTTTTTCAACGTCCTGATTTGTATGTGCGCTAAAGCGCACAGATGGGAGTAAATTGAAAAAACAAATGCAGTTTTTTCAACGTCCTGATTTGTGCGTGCGCTAAAGCGCACAGATGGAAGTTAGGTTGAAAAATAAATTTTTCAACCGCAAGTTTGTGCTTGTGCACCACAAACTTGATATGCACAAAGAGCGTGCGCAAGAATAGAGGTTAAGATGAATGGATTTTTGTTGTTAATCCCACTTATAGTAATAAGATATGGGATTTTATGGCTGATAAATAAAGAGGCGTTAAACCGTGCGGCCTTTTTCCCTCCGTTGCTTGGAAATGAAAAAATAGCATTAGGATTTTATCAACTCGCAACTGTACTTTTATTCATATATCCGTGTTTCCTCAAAATCATTACAGATTCTGTCCGGTTTTATGCGGGTGCTGTCGTATATGGTTTAGGAATACTGTTTTGCATTGCGTCCGCATCAAACTACGCCCGGCCTGAAAAGAATGGTATAAATCTTAAAGGGCTTTATCGTATTTCCCGAAACCCTATGTATGTAGCATACTTTATCTATTTTTTAGGCTGCGTGTTACTTACACACTCAGCCATATTATTTTTATTTTTGATTATTTTTCAAATATCAGCACATTGGATTATTCTTTCCGAAGAAAGATGGTGTATTGAGAAATTTGGGGAAGAGTACAAGAACTATATGAAAAAAGTAAGACGCTATATTTAATACTTCAGATCGGCAATCCTGTACGAATTATAATGGATAAAAAATAGTTGGAATATTTTCAATAGAAAGTGCATAAAACTTGCACATTAATTTCCTTTACAGAATAAACTGAAATTGAGAATAAGGATTCAGAGCAATCCAGGGTAGTTTTACAGGAGTTTGTATGGATTATAATAATTATGGTAACGCAGCCGTAACAGGTGTAGGAGTACCTTATGATGATATTAATTGGTATGATATAGAGGGCCAGCCCTTTGGCCTGGCTTCTCGGTTTAATTTATTGGTTTTGAATGATGCCAATAACATTATTGACGTGGAAGGTCCTATTGCAATCGGAGGAAATTTTTACAGCCCCAGAGGACTGAGTGTAGGTTTTGAAAGGGATTCCAGGAATCAGATAAGATATTCCCCGGATTTGGTAAGATTTTTAGTTGGCGGTAATGTATCCATGGGAGGTCCCCTGGTAGTTGTCGGCCATGTAGTGGTAGGAGGAGGTTTCCGCGCTGCAAAAGGAAGTACGTACCTGATCGGGAAAGACGGAACACGGGAACAGATCGAAGAACTGAATTATTTATATCAGGCACCGGGAGGGAGCCAGTACTGGACCATAACTGATAGAGGTGACCACTTTGTGATTCCCAGCTATGATGTACCGCGTCACATTCCGGCTTCCAGAATTGGTGCAAATCTGCCTTTATTTTTTCAAAATGCAAGAAACAGTATGGAAAATTACATGCGCTGTATTGAATCATTACCGGTTAACGGTACCGTGGTAGACAATAATTATGAATGGATACTTCGTGGTAATGATCCGAATCAGAATGTATTTTTAATCGATGCCCGGCCAAACGGATTATTAAATAAAGGCATACGGGCCGAAGTACCAACGGGAAGTCTGGTTATTGTGCGTATCAGAACAGGAAGCAACGCACATTTACAATACGGAGTATACGGAGAGGAAGGAAGAGCTGGCAATACCTTATATGTATTCGAAGACGCTACCAATATATATATGGAGAAATCCTCCGATATATGGGGGAGTATATTGGCACCACAGGCTATGTTCCATGCACATCCGACAGGAGGGCATGTCAGCGGTAATGCAGCATTCCGTGCATTTGCAGTTAATGCAGCCAGTGGATTTGAATTTCATTATTTTCCTTTTGTAGGAGGTTTAGTATGCGGCCAGGTAGCTCCAACTCCGCCACCGGCCCCAGTACCACCGCCGCCAGCCCCGGCCCCAGTACCGCCGCCGGCTCCGGCACCCGTCCCTGAGTGTCCGCCATGTCCGACCCCGACCCCATGTCCGCCAGCTCCGCCATGCCCGGAACCGCAGCCATGTCCGCCAGCCCCGCCATGTCCAGCTCCGCAGCCATGTCCACCAGCCCCGCCATGTCCGCCAGCCCCACCTTGCCCGGAATGCCCTACCTGTCCGGAACCGAGACCCTGCCCGGAATGTCCGCAGCCCAGGCCTTGCCCGGAATGCCCGGAACCTGCTACCGAGTATGTTGTATATCCGGTACCGGTACCGGTTCCTGTAATAAAAGAACCCGAACCATGTCCGGAATGTCCGAAGTGCCCGGAATACAAAGAGTGTCTGATTACACCCGGTGTTATTATAGGCTGCATCTGGGGATGCCATTGCAGCAAACCTCACGAATGGGAAGTTAAACTATATAAAATCTGTAATGATGTAAAAACACTTTTATATTGCGAAAAAATAATCGGCTATGGCTGCTTTGAATTCAAGGTGCCTTATGAAGGCTGCTATATATTGAAGGTTTGTCCTTCCGGAAATTATAAATTAGGAGCAAGATGCAAACCGATTGTGTCCTTAAAAAATATCGGTGTTACTAATTTTATCTGCGAATAATATTTGTATTGAAAAACCTCCGGCCAGTCAATACGCCTTAGATATTTGGTAACGGGAAAATGGATTGTATCTGGGTAATTTACAGACGTAAATTTACCTGGATAGAATCCATTTTTTTGTAATACGGGTAATCAAGAATTTTTCATATCTTATAATGGTCAGACTCGAAAAAAGGCTTTAAAAAGCATCTTGTTGTTTCAGGAACGGCTTAATCTTTTGCCGGTAATACTGTTAACCTTTAATTTAAAAACGGTTACGGCATTTACATGTTTTTCATTAAAATGAAAGGTGCTTTCCTTGGCATATTGTTCCATAAGATGGGTCAATGCCGTAATCTTATTCTCACCCTCCAGTAATTCAATACATCCGCTGCCGCATACGCTTTCATATTCCATTGTATACTCGCAGGCTTCTTCGCCGGTTATCAGATTGTGGGAGCAGTCCATTTCGAAAGAGGCTTTATTATTTTCATGTATCAGCTCCAGTTTTCTGCCTGCATTGGCTCCGTGGAAATATAACTCCAGGTTTGTCCCATCATAATAAATTCCAAAGTTTAACGGAACTATATATGGATATTCTTTGTCAAAGAAGGCCAGCCGGCATACATCACATTTTTTCATAATAGATAAGATATCATCCATGTTGGTCACTTCGCGGTCTTTTCTTCTCATATTGTCTCCTGTCTGCCTGTTAAAAAGGCGTATCAATGTGTGAGGATGGTTTTCAGGTTTTTATATTATAATTAACTTATAGTAGCATTTATTCAAAGGTATTTCAATATAAATCGGTTATGATTCAGGTTTAAGAAGAATCTATTTATTGCTATCCTGTGATAACCAGGTTACCATATTGGACTGTTTAAAATTTAATAGCTTTGTGCCGTCCCGGTAAGTACCGTCCGTGTATAATCCGTCCGCCATAGTGCCGGAAGCGGATCCGCCTCCGTATATGGAATAGGTTTCATTCTGCCTTAGGTCAGGTAAACTGATTACCACGGTCTGATAATTTTTATCCGGTGCAAAGGTAATTAAACTGTCGCCTGCACTGTATTCCAGGTGGATTAGCTGTTTTGCCTGCTGTATGCGCGGGAAATTATATACAACGGTACATTGAGTGGAATTAAGGGAAGGATTGTAATCCATAGCAGTGCTGCCTGCGGCGATTAACAGGCCGCCGCTGATTTCGAATAAATTATTATTATCCGGTGTATTCTTGTGGTTATTGATGGAGCCGTTTAAGATAACCGCACCGTTGGTCATGAAAATGGAACCGTTGGTGTCAATTCCGTCACCGGCTGCATCTACATACAGATAACCTCCGTTTATGGAAAGGTAATTGAGGGGAGTGACGGAAGTATTATTTACCGTATTATCATCTGATGAGACACTATTCTGACTGTCGGTGGAGTTATCAGCAGGGGTGGCAGCAGAATTATTCCTATCGGAAGTTTCCGCTTCCTCTGCCGTATCGGTTCCCTCTGATGTGTTATCTCCATCCCCGTTATTTGTGTTCCCCAGATCAATACCATCCTGGTCGGCGGTTATACGGATGTTACCATCCAGCACGGTTATTACCGGACTTTTCATTCCTGTATTGGTGCTGCTGATATTAATTATACCGTTCGTTATATTGACGGAAGTATCTGCGGCGATACCGGCATCACCGGAACTCAGGGTAAGGTTTCCGTCATTAATGGCCAGGGTATGGTTACTGAATAAAGCATAATCAGGGGAATTGACAGTAAAACTGCCGCCGTTGATTGTCAGGTTGGACCCTGCTTTTAAACCGTTGGAATCAGAACCTGCGGATTTGTTCAATATGGGGGAGGTATCGTCAACCCTGGACGGCAGGCCGCCTATAATGCTGTTTTTCATAAAATCGGAGCGGTTGTTGCTGATGGTATATTTACCGCCGGTTACCAGCAGAGTATTGGTGGCCTGCATGCCGTCAGAACCGGCGGTTACGGTAAATATACCTCCGCCCAGTACAATAAAGCCTTTGGAAGAATCCGTGTCATTTGTGGATAACATTCCGTTGCCGCCGGCATCAATGTTGATATTTCCTCCAACAGCCGCCAAGGTATCATGTCCCGTTAAACCATCCTCTAGTGCTTTGATATTTATATTACCGTCCGTAATTTTTAAAATACCATCACTTGTGATACCGTCCTTGGAGCTGGAATTTACAGTTAAAGTTCCCGCCCCGGTAATCGTAAGATCGGCATTGCTGTAAATTGCGGCATTCGGCTTGTCTCCGGAAGAAGACTGTTTCGTGTTTTCTCCGAAGGAAACGGTATTTTCCTTCCCGTTTTCCAGGGAAATAACGGCTTTATCCGCTTTTTTGACATAGACCGGTGCGTTTTCCTTACAGTTAATATCCGCACCGTTAAATACCAGCTGTACCAGCCCGCCGTTATCCAGGTTAACGATAATCTGTCCGTCCTCTAAACGTCCGTTTATAACATAGATACCTGCCTCCATTATGGTTATGGTATTTCCTTCCACTTTGGAACCGGAACCGGATATTGCTGCAGAAGAACCGTCTAATTCTATGTAGTCCGGATTCTGGTTCACCCAGTCCGAGTAATAATCTTCCGGCGTATATTCCACCATATCACCGGAGGCTATTACCGCATTAATGTCGTCGCTGCTTATTTTAAATTTTGAATCCCCATTTAATTCAGGTTCCTTTTCCGTACCGGAATCGGTGTATGTATCATCTACTGCCACGGCGGAGGAAATCAGATCCTGCTGCGGTTCGGAAGTCCGGCTGCAGGATATGAGTAAACTTAAGGAGAGAAAGACCGGCAGTAAATTAATAAGCTTTGTATTCATTTTAAACTCCCATCTGTGCGCCAAAGCGCACGTACAAATCAGGATATTGAAAAAACTGCCTTTGTTTTTTCAATTTACTCCCATCTGTGCGCCAAAGCGCACGTATAAATCAGGATGTTGAAAAAACTGCCTTTGTTTTTTCAATTTACTCCCATCTGTGCGCTTTTGCGAACCTTTCTAGGTAATACGGAATATGTAATATTATATCTATTATAATATAAAATTGTGAATACCGATTGGCAAAACCGTGAATTCTATGTGAACATGAATAAGAATTATAAAATTTTGTAAAAAATAAGGTGGATTATAAATTTTCGTTATGATATACTGACATATATTAGCAATTTGTATTAATAGAAATATGAATTTAGGTGATATAATGAAAATAAAAGATGTGGTTATGACCTCTATGCTGTCTAAAAAAAAGATACCTTACAATCAGTTGTATACAAAATGGGGAGAAGAATTAGATGCAGAAAATGTACTGAAAGAGTATCCCAGACCACAGTTAAAACGGGATAACTACACTATTTTAAACGGATACTGGGACTATTGTATTACCCAGAAACCGGATAAACCGGCCCGTTTTGACGGTAAGATACTGGTTCCCTTTTCGCCGGAAAGTGTCTTGTCCGGCGTTAACAGGCAGGTAATGCCGCAGGAATTTTTATGGTATGAAAGAATACTGGTGATCGATAAAAAGACAGCGGGAAAAAGATGTATTCTGCATTTTGGAGCAGTTGACCAATATTGTGAAGTATTCATAAATGATACCAAAGTGAAAAGTCATATGGGAGGATTTCTTCCTTTTTCCAAGGATATTACCAAATATATAACGGAAGGTGAAAACCGGATTACTGTAAAAGTAATTGATTTAAGTGATACTTCCTATCATAGCAGGGGAAAACAGGTGCTTATGAGGGGAGGTATGTTTTATACTGCCCAAAGCGGGATATGGCAGACCGTCTGGCTGGAATGGGTACCGAAAAATTATATGAAAGCCATAAAAATAACACCTTCCCTGGATAAAAGCTGCATACAGTTAGAAATCCATATGAACCACGGGAATACCGGATCCAGGGAAGCGGAAATTCAGGTTGAAATATATGATAATCAGCAGTTAATACTGACGGTTAAGGATTATGGCACCAGTTTTATTATCCCGGTAAAAGAACCTAAGCTTTGGAGCCCGGAGGAGCCTTTTTTATATGATATGGTCATAACCGCCGGCGAAGACAGGGTAGAGAGTTATTTTGCCATGCGCAAATTCGAGGTCAAAAAAGATGGGGAAGGAATCCCAAGGATCTTTCTCAATAATAAGCCCTATTTTCACAATGGGGTGCTGGACCAGGGATACTGGCCTGACGGCTTGTATACGGCTCCCAGTGACGAAGCTTTGATCTATGATATCCAGATGACAAAAAAACTGGGCTTTAATATGCTTCGAAAACACATTAAAATTGAGCCCCTCCGGTGGTATTACCACTGCGACAGGCTGGGGGTCCTGGTATGGCAGGACATGGTAAATGGCGGTGATAAGTATAATATGATCTGGCTTGGGTATTTACCCACCTTTTTTCCTGGATTAGTATCCCGTGTAAAGGATAATTGTTATTTTTTATTCTCAAGGGCAAATAAAAAGGGCAGGAAAGAATGGAGCATTGAATGTAAGAAAACCGTTGAACTCTTATATAATTGTCCTTCCGTTGCGGTATGGGTCCCCTTTAATGAAGGCTGGGGGCAGTTTGATGCCGCCAAGGCGGTTAAACTTATCAGAGGTCTGGATAAAACCAGGTTAATTGACCAGGCCAGCGGCTGGTTTGACCAGATGGGAGGAGACTTTAGCAGTGTTCACAATTATTTCCGCAAATTAGATGTGGTCTTGGAGAACCGGGCAGTGGTGCTGTCGGAATTTGCCGGATATGTCTGTTATATACCGAAACATTCTTTTTCGGAGCACATTTACGGATATAAAATTTATATTAACAAGAAACATTTAAATAAGGCTTTTCAGGATCTATATCGCAACGAAATAAAAGAGCTGATTAAAAAAGGATTATCCGGGGCGGTATTTACCCAGCTCTCTGATGTGGAGGATGAAGTAAACGGCCTTATGACGTATGACAGGAAAGTCTGCAAGGTCAATAAGATTGAGGTCCCGCAGATTACGGATAATTAACAGCAGCTATGAAAAAGATAAACATTGGATATCCAATCCTGTGATTGGCATCCGGGGAATAATAGGGGGATTAGTAAGGATATGAAAAAGAATGCAATGAAATTGGTTTTAACTGTTGCCGCTGTTGTTGGCAGTTTGGCTTTATCAGGCTGTGAATACAGCTTTCGTCTTAACGGTACCAATCAGTTAAGAAGGGAAGATGCTAAAAATTTTAAAGTAGAAAAAACAGCCGTGGAACCGGTAAGGCAAATCAATATTAACACGAAACTGGCAGATATCGAACTGCTGGAAGCGGATAATTATTACGTGGAAATAGATTATAACTATTTTGAGGAAGAACCGGATTATAAACTGGAAGACGGAGTATTAAGTTTTGATGACGCCAGATCCTTTCCGGAATCCTACAGTGTCAGTTTCAATATAAATAATAGCGTAAAAATTTACTTTCCAAAAGATTCCGGTCTTGACCGGATCAAATTAGACAACGCCTCCGGTGATATTTCCTTAACCGGTTTTGCAGCAGATCAGTTAGATGTTTCCGTAGCTTATGGGAATTTAGCCATTAAAGATGCTTCCGCTGCCGAAACGGATATCAATATATCCTCCGGCAACAGTGATATCAGTAAATTTTATACGGATAACCTGAAGTATTCAAACTCTTACGGAAATTCGGACTTTACGGACATTAATACCGGTGCTTCAGTTTTGGAAAGCGGGGAAGAGAACAGAAGCGTTAAGCTTTCTATGTCCAGCGGAAATTGCAATATATCCGGTTTAAACGTTAACACGGTAGATATCAGCAATTCCTACGGCAATATTACCTGTAAAGGACTTTTTGCAGATAATTTTGAATCCGATTTAAGCAGCGGAAGTTTAAAGGTTACGGATTCCAGGGCGGATGATATGGATATTTCCAACAGCTATGGGAATGTGACCCTGGCCCTTAAGGGAGAGGCAGGGGATTTTATGCTGGATCTGAATACTTCTTATGGTTCCATTTCAGTGGATGGAAAAAATTATGACGGACATTTGTTCCGTGAAAATAATGGGGATAAAAAAATAGCTGCCGATTTAAGCAGCGGGGACTTAGACCTGAAATTTGAATAAAGAACAGGGTTGTGGCAGAAGAGTTATTATGGTTTTACCAGTGTACCGGCGAGTTGATGTCTATATCAACCTGAACAGTGAATTTTCAGTCTGCAAGGCGGAGAAAGGAGACATAGCCGGTTCCTACGATGACTGATGATAACGCAGCAGATGGAAATTCAGGCAAGCAATTGGTATATATATCAGCTTGTCGGTACATCAGGTTTAAAAAGGTAGCAGCTGCAAAAAAGGTAGCAGCTGCAAAAAAAGGGAAGCAGCTGTAAAATAACCTTAATAAATCCTATCCACGGCATTATCAAGGTATTTGCTGCGACCATTCTATAATTTCTTATTCCCCGGCCACACTGACCTTATTCAATCTGACGGCATAGGGACCTTCGTAACCTTTTTCTATCTGCATATCCTTGGAAAATACCAGATCTTTATGGGCTTCCAGCAGGTTACCGTTAATGGAACCACCGGTTACGGGGATTACAGTATTGCCGTCACTTAAAAAGGCAAGACGTATTTCGCCTGCAAAATGTCCGGAGAAGGTATCCATCTGAAAATCAGAGAAGTTAATTACATGAAGATATTTACCGGATTTCATTTCTGCAAAAGTCTTGGATCCGGAAGGGACCGAGAAACTGTTATATATGCCTGTGGGTTCCGTTCCCAGATAATGGGAAAATTGGCTGCTGCCATGAATCGTCTGCAGGATGCCGTTTTTTAACAACGGGCGGTCCGTCATGGGAATTCCCTCACTGCTGTAGGGTTCTTTTGCCTTTAAAGTGACTGTAAGTAATTCACCGGAGGTATCTTCCCCCTGGACTGAAGCCCCGACCTGATAATTGGAATATTTGGGATAAATCATGCCGGCAGAAGAACGGCTTATATAATATTCGATGATATCCCTCACATAAGGGCCGGATAATAAAACCGTATAATCACCGACAGCAGGGGCGGAATTTGCCAGAGCCCGGGCTTTCGTCAATTCAAGTGCCAGTTTAACTTTGGCTTTCAGGGCATCGGTGTCCAGTCCGTCATAGGAAAAACTCTGATAGGTCTCCACATCCTGGGGAGTGGCACACTGTACTACAAATTCACCCTTTGCCGTGTGTTTTATGTAACTGACATCAATTCCGCCGGAATTAATAATATGGCAGGTAGTTTTTTCTATAAATAATTCCGCAGAATTTAAAAAGGCGTCTTCTTCCCTATCTTCCGTAAATAAGGCTTCTGCCATTTTACGGGCATTTTCTGCCAGGGAATTACGGCTTAAGGAACTGTCCATAATAACGGTTTCTTCTCTTTTGCCGGCGGGCAGTTCATAATAAGGATTATTTACGAAGGAAGCTGCCAGATAAGCTTTTTTAAGTGTTTCCTCCACTTCTTCCTCCGTCATTCTGTTATGGATGCCGGCAGACGAGGAACCGCGCATTTTAACACCGTTTTTGTCAAAGTCATGATAAACGGTAATGCTGTACTTATGCACATCTTTTTGCCTTCGCATGTCTAAATTCTTTTTTATGAAAAATAATTCAACGGTTTCCTTTTTGATGTCATTGATTAAATATGCGGAAATATTGTTCTGCTTCAAGGCAGATAATATTTTATGTAACACGTTTTCACCGATCCTTTCCTTAACCGAGACGGATTTTGGCTTTTATACAGGGGCCGCCGTCAGAAACTTTGACCCATTCTTTATAACCCTTGCCGCAGAAGCCGCCGCCTCCAAGTTCTGCCGTGTCCGAAATCATGGAGATGGATTTTAATAAATCCGGTACATAGCCTGTTAAAACGATGGGAGAGTAGATTTTACCGGTGAGTTTACCGTCTTTGATTTCCCTTGCGATATTAACCATGCACTGGATACCCCAGTTCTTCGGGTCCTCCATGCCGCTGCTGGCATTCTCTAAGAGAAAACCGTGTTTAATGGAGGCTATCATGTCTTCCAGTTTATCTTTGCCTGCTTCAAAATAAGTATTTGTCATACGGGTGTAAGCTTTTCTTTCATAACTTTCACGCCTGCCGTTGCCGGTCGGCTTTGTTCCCAGGTGCATGGCCGTCTGGCTGTCACTGATTCCACGTTTCAGAATGCCTTTCTCTATAATCACGGTATCCTGCGCCGGCACACCTTCATCATCAAAGAGGTAAGTGGCCGTTTCTTTGGCGGCCCAGGCGCCGTCATGCATGGTGATAAGGGGAGAAGCCACATATTCTCCGATATATTTCCGGGCAAGTGCACGGTCCTTTACAAACATATCCATTTCCACTCCGTGGCCGAAAGCTTCATGTACTATCATACCGGTAACCTCCGGTGTGCAGATGCAGTCATATTCGCCTGGTTTGATGGGTTCGCTTTCCAGCAGCTCCAGGGAGGTGGAAGCGACGGTTTTTATATCCTGTTTCATTTTTTCCAACAGTTCCGTACCGCCAAGGTTGGAATAACTTTTGAAATAATATTTGATTTCTTCGCCCCGGGAGGCCATAACCATAAGGACTCCGGTAGTCCAGAGAATGTTCTGTTCCATATCTTTATTCTTTGATAAAAACAGTTTATGATATTGCTGGAATCTGCAGTTTGCGGTACAGTCCAGTATCTTTTCGCTATAAGCCCTGCCTTCTTCGCTTAATCCGGTCAGAAGTTCTATGATTTTCTCATGTCCTAAGTCTTCCGGATTCTGTATGTATTCGGTACTTTCTTCCAAGGTCATTGGCTCATCGTCAAGCTTAGGGTATTCGTTTTTTGCAATACCTTCAGGAAGGTAATCTTTAAGGGGGATTAATTGATTTTTAATTTTGTCCAGGATGGCCGGAACCGCTTCTTTCGTAATCTCATTGAATGAATATTCTCCATAGCTTTTCCCATCATATACCTTTATGATAAATCCACGTCCGCTTAAAATATCATCTTCCGAAATAACGGTGCCCTGATTTGACACACTGTAAATTGCCGCATTGGAATCCGAGGCCAGTATGGAAGCATAATCATACTGCTCAAGCAGACGGCCCAATAATTCTTTCAATAAAGGTTTTACCTGTTTTAAATAATGGCTTGATTTTACTTTCATTTTAGTATACCGATTCCTTTCCTATCATTACTGATAATGGATGCCGAAAGTACTGTAAACTCTATATTTGTTATTTTTATATTTATAATAAATATTCCGGTAAAAAAGCACTTGACATATTTTATCTGCTCTTGTATTATATTCCCATAGGAAGTTAAAGTCAATCTAGGAGTATTAAGCATTATCTAAATATATATTTGGGTTGTGACTGGTTAGGCAGGCAAGACCAAACTTTATGAAATCAGGTTTCATAAAGTTTGGTCTTTTTTTTAGAGTTTTACGGCACTGTAAAGAAAGCAGGAAAAGAGGTGGGATTTATAGCAGGAAACCAGATGACTTGGTTTAGCAATACGAAGAGTATGAAAGGGGGGAAATGGATCTAGAGAAGAGTCCAAAGGGAAGTTTTTTCATTTACTTTCAAAATTTTAGAACCAAAAGGAGGAAATTATTTATGATGAAATATCTTCAAAGGCTTGGGAAGTCCTTAATGCTTCCGGTTGCCGCACTCCCGGTAGCGGGAATTTTAATGGGAATCGGTTACTGGATTGATCCTACCTGGGGAGCCAACAACATGGCCGCAGCTTTTATGATTAAAGGCGGCGGAGCTTTAATTGACAATATGGCCCTGCTTTTTGCCATAGGTGTGGCCGTAGGAATGGCTGATGATAAGGATGGAACTTCCGGGCTTGCCGGATTGGTATCCTGGCTGTTAATAACGACTTTGCTTTCAAGTGAAGCAGTTGCCATGTTTACAGGGGCAGATGCGGATCCTGCATTCGGTTTTATTAAAAACCAGTTTATAGGTATTTTATCCGGTTTGATCGGTTCCGCTTGTTATAACCGGTTTAAAAACACCAAATTGCCCGATTACCTATCCTTTTTCAGCGGTAAGAGGAGTGTTGCTATCGTAACCGCTTTTTTTTCTGTTTTAACAAGTTTGATCTTATTCTTTGTATGGCCTGTAGTATACAACGCCTTAGTTGCATTTGGTATTGCCATTACAGGAACAGGAGCTTTGGGAGCCGGCATCTATGCCTTCTTTAACAGGCTTTTAATCCCGACTGGTCTTCATCATGCCCTGAATACGGTATTCTGGTTTGATGTTGCCGGTATTAACGATTTAGGGAATTTCTGGGCCGGCAAGGGTGTATTTGGCACAACCGGTATGTATATGTCAGGTTTCTTCCCGATTATGATGTTTGGTTTACCGGGAGGTGCTTTAGCCATGTACCATACCGCAAAACCAAATAAGAAAAAGATTGCAGCCGGTTTATTGATGTCGGCAGCTCTCTGTTCTTTCCTTACCGGGGTTACGGAACCTCTTGAATTTTCCTTTATGTTTCTGGCGCCCGTATTATATGTAATTCATGCCTTATTAACCGGTATTTCAGCAGCAGTCGTAGCTTTACTGCCGGCCAGGGCAGGGTTTAATTTCAGTGCCGGATTAATTGACTTTGTCTTAAGCTCTAAATTACCCATGGCACAAAACCCCTTATTGCTGATTCCCATTGGTTTAGCTTTCAGTGTTCTTTATTACATTATATTCCGGATTGTCATTACGAAATTAAACTTAAAGACACCCGGCAGGGAAGATGATGATGAAGAGGAACAAAAGGTTATCCTGGCCAATGATGATTATACCCAGGTTGCGGCTATCATATTGGAAGGCCTGGGCGGTAAAGAAAATATTACAAACGTAGATAATTGCATTACCAGACTCAGACTGGAAATTAGGGATTATACCCTGGTTAATGAAAAGAAAATTAAATCAGCAGGTGTTGCAGGTATTATGAGACCCGGCAAAACCAGTGTCCAGGTTATTATAGGACCTAAAGTACAGTTTGTGGCAGACGAGTTTAACAAACTGCTGTAATGGGATATTACCAGGGCGGATAAGGAATAGTAATACCCGTTCCGGTTGAGAATTATTATATCCGTGCAAATAGATTGGTTCCGGTGTTTTCCTTTATGGAAAACCGGAGCAGGTCTGTTTGCACGGATATTTTTTTCGGAGATTAATTATTATTAAAATTTAACCTATCAAGGAAAAATGCAAAAATTATGCAAATTTTGTGTTAAATTTTACAAAATTAAGTAATTTACAATTATACAATGTAAAATAGGGGTTGACTTTATAAGTAGCGGATGTTAAAATCATGTTTGGAAGTTTATATTTAGGATTGTGACTGTACACACAGGCAAGACCGACTTGGTAATAGCAGAATATTACAAGGTCAGGTCTTTTTTTCTATTTAATGAATGCGAGGACAGGAATGTATAAGATAACGAAAGTAGTAAACAATAATTTTGTATGTTCTTTTAATGAAATGGGTGAAGAAATAATTTTAAGAGGTCCCGGTATTGGCTTTCAGAAAAAAATTAACGATGCGGCAGAAGAAAGTAAGATAGAAAAAATCTACAGTATGTCTTCCCAATCTATGATAAATAAACTCCAGAGTCTGGTGAATAATATACCTTTAGAGCATATAAAAGTCTGTACTGAGATTATAGAAGAGATCAAGACAAAGCTGAATAAAACATTAAACGATAATATCTACATTACGTTAACCGACCACTTAAGTTTTGCAATTGAACGCCAGCGCTTAAAATTAGAATACAAAAATGCTCTTTTATGGGAAATCAAACGGTTTTATCAAGCGGAATACCAAATGGGTCTGCGTGCATTAGACATCGTTAAGGAAAGAATCGGAGTAAGCCTTTTGGAGGATGAGGCCGGTTTTATAGCACTTCATATTGTAAATGCGGAACTGGATACCAATATCAGTGACATGATGAAAATAACTACTTTAATCCAGGATATACTGGAATTGACCAAAAATTATTATAAAATCGAACTGGATGAAGAGTCTTTGCATTATGAAAGATTTATAACCCATTTAAAATATTTTGGACAAAGGTTATTTAACAATAAGACGGTAAAAGATGACGACTTTCAGTTGCAGAAAATGATTAAGACAAGTTACAGCAAGGACTATCAGTGTGCTGAAATCATAGGCAATTATGTGAAAGAAAAATTCCACCGGGAACTCACCGGGGAAGAGATGATGTTTTTAACAATACATTTGAAAAGAATTACGATGGAGTAAGGATGGATTGTGACTGGTTATGCAGGCAAGACCTGATTAGTAATAATTAGGTCTTTTTTTATGCCATAATATGGATACAGTATCCGGGAATGATAGAAGATAAACCGGAACAGAAACAGACGAAATTGTGAATGTCAAGGAGGGCAACAAAATGCTATTTGGAAGAGGAATAACAATTTATTCACCCATGAAGGGGAATGCGGTTGATTTAGAAAAGGTTGGGGACGGAGTATTTTCAAACGGTATGTTAGGACAGGGAATTGCCATTGAACCGTCCCAGGGGCGTGTCGTATCGCCGGTTGCCGGAACCGTAACCATGGTTTTTGAAACCAAGCACGCGGTAGGTATTACCTCAGATAACGGAGTTGAGCTGTTAATCCATATCGGCATTGATACGGTCCAGCTGAACGGTAAATATTATACGACCCATGTAAGTGCGGGGGATCATGTAAATACAGGTGATCTACTGGTTGAATTTGATATGGAAAAAATAAAAACGGAAGGCTATCCGGTAATAACTCCGATTATTGTTACGAATACGACGGATTACAAGCAGATTAAGCCGGCGGCGGCCGGAGAAGTAAAAGAGCGGGATGTTTTATTAAAAATAAGTAAATAATAATTCTGCGTCCCGTTTAGGATTAGAGGATGTCATAAAAGTTAATCCGGACTTTTATGACATCCTCTTTTTCTAATTATCCTGATTGTTATTCCTGCAGGAGACATTGGGGGCCATGGAGCTTATGGTATCCAGTTTTGCATAGAGGATATGCTCCAGCTGGGTAATGTTTATCAGCGTTTTATTTACGGCTTTATTTACTTCCAGCAGATCACAAACATTATCAGCTATCTGATTTGATTTTTGAATCTTTTCCCCCAGTGCGTTTATAACATGTGAAAGTGCGGTTTCCTCCAGGGCAATGGATTCAAGTAAATCACCGGCACATTGGTCTTTGAATTTTTGCTCAGGGCAGGCCAAAGTATAAAATTCATAATTACACCAGCACAGTTCCAGATCGTTCCCATCCAGTTTACATTCCAGCAAACGGGGGTAACGGCAGTGTTTTGCAGCCAATATATAGAAGGTAAGGATTTTATCCTCCTTTTTATTGCAGGGGTAAAAAAGTATATCTTGAATCTGGTAAATTTTAGAAAAGCAATAAGATTTTATCAGACGGCCGTCATGAGTATATATGGCAATGTACTGTGTATCATGGAGAAACAGGGAAAGCACATAATAAGGGGCAATGGATGAAAGCGCACTGTAAATTCCTTTGCGGCATGACGGCAGGCATATGGTGTCTCCGCTTTTTTTTATTTCAACAATACAATTTGTAAAAGCAGCCAGCAGGGTGTCCTTTTCGCAATTATAAGACAGTCCTTTCATATTGGAATAAAGCCGGCTGCAATTTTCTATCCGGATGAAATCAATCTCTTTCAGGTTTCGGTCAAGCTTAAAAATCAAGGTATTTATTTTATCCATGGAAGCCCAAAAACAATGTTCCGTATTATCATAGCAAATGCAGCAGTAGGGCTTTTTTGCTTCTATTATGCCTTCCTGGTTGAAGTTTTTGTTAAATTTATAAATGCGGCGGCTTTTCGGCATAGTCATATAAAAGAAGGAACCATCAAAAGCGATTCCCTTAAATAGCATATAATAGTCTGTAGGAAACGGAAGCACGCTGTATGGTTCCAATAAATCCATTGATATCCCCCCTATAGGTACAAAAATGTTTAAAATACTATATTTTATTATATGCAGGATGACCTGCCGGAGAAACTCAAAAAAGAACTAAAAAAACAATAATTTATCGATTTTTATAGTTATATGATTTTTTTGGTAGAACACATGGAATAAATCCACATATGATATATAGACATAAATATTTAGAATTAATATAGAATGAGGTGAAGCGTATGAGCATGCCTTTCATAATCCCGGGTTTCGGAACAAGGGAACGGGCAATTACAGATATAATAGAATCTACCGCTTTAGAGAAAACCGCACTCGCTCATATCCTAAATGCGGAGGGGGAAAAAATTCAGGCATTTTTGATAAGAAAGGATGTGCTGCCTCAGCAATTAATTGAGGTGAATGAATCCGTCCAGGCGATGATTAACACAGTTACCAGGCTGGAAATAATACTGGAAGGCAAATTGGATATATTACCTGATCTGACTCTCATACCGCCGATACCAATTTTGGAACCGATAATACCAGATAGTATCAACAATACGGATGCTATGTCAGAGACGCAATGTACGAAAGGACCGGATAATGTGAGAAAAACGGAAAGCATGAAAGTTCCGGAAGGAATGAAAACGCCGGAAAGCATGAGAGCGTCGGAAAAAACGAAAATGGCAGAAAGCGTGAAAAATCCGAAAGCCATAAAAGAACCGGAAAGAGTAGAACCGAAAAGTATAAAAGAACAAAAAAATATGAAACATAAGGATAATATGAAACATAAGGATAATATGAAAAAACGGTGGATATTTTAGGTAAGCGTCCCGGAGTAAGTCCGGATTAAAAAGAGGCTGCTGCAATGTAGCTTAGTGTACCGTCCGGAAGGAGTAAACCAATTTATTTTGCAGCAGCCTCTGAGTGGATTCCGGTTTCGGCTCAGGTGCCACAGGTGTAGAAAGCCTGAGTGCGGAGGGAGGAATCTTCCTGTTTCAAACTTAAAAATCAACTTCTGTACCGTAGTAAGTGCAGGTCAGCAATTTCTCCATTTCTTTTGGAGTTATCGGTCTTGGGTTGGAGCCGGTGCAGGCATCACTAATAGCCAATTCAGCGATCGCTGCAACCTTTTCTAAAAATTCCTCTTCCTTAATGCCAAAAGCTTTTAACGTCTTAGGTATATTAAGTTTTACATTGTATTCGTCTATTTTATCGCAAAGGGCCTTTACACACTCGGCATCGGTTCCGGTAATTCCAAAGCTTCTTGCAATGTCCGCATAACGGCTTTCGGCGCTCTTTGCATTAAATTTAATTACATAGGGAAGATAAATGGCGTTGGCACATCCGTGAGGGATATGTCCGGTTGAAAAAGCAGCTCCGGTCTTATGGGCCATAGAGTGGACGATACCTAAAAGGGCATTGGAAAATGCCTGTCCTGCCAGACATTGTGCATAATGCATCTGCTCCCTTGCCGCCTTATCCCCTTCGTAAGAAGCCGGTAAGTATTGAAATACCATCTGGATTGCCTTAATGGCAAGAGGATCGGTAAATGGGCTGTTAAGGGTGGATACATAAGCTTCCACTGCATGGGTTAATGCGTCCATACCGGTGTGGGCCGTTAAGGTAGGAGGCATGGTTTCTGCCAGAGAAGGATCCACGATTGCGATATCAGGAGTGATGTTAAAATCAGCCAGCGGATATTTAATACCCTTCGCATAATCCGTAATTACCGCGAATGCAGTTACTTCTGTTGCAGTACCGGAGGTGGAAGGAATTGCAATAAACTTTGCTTTTTGTCTTAAAGTCGGGAAGGAAAAGGGCTGTATGATCTCTTCAAAAGTAGTATCCGGATATTCATAAAATACCCACATGGCTTTTGCAGCATCAATAGGGGAGCCGCCGCCCATGGAAATGATCCAGTCCGGTTCAAATTCCCTCATGACCGCAGCACCTTTCATAACCGTTTCTACGGATGGGTCCGGCTCAACATTCTCGAATAATCTGGTTTCAATGCCTGCTTCTGTTAAATAATTAACTACCTTGTCAACAAAACCAAACTTCTTCATGGAACCGCCGCCGAGGACCAGGATGGCTTTTTTTCCTTTTATGTTCTTAAGCTGCTCTAAAGCGCCATGTCCATAGTACAAATCTCTCGGTAATGTGTATCTCATCATTATAAAAACCTCCTTTTAAAAGTTATACATCGTTTTTTTCTTCAAAATAAATTATAACATTGTTAATTGATTAACACAATGGTAATATTGAATAAGAATATGTTAAAGAATTAACAAGAAATGTTTAATAATTAAAAGGAGAGGGGAAATACCAATTGTATACACCGCAAATCTGAAACCGGACGGGAACCTGGAGCATGGTAAATACTTGGTTTACTTAAAACTAAACAGCGGGTTGTTTTACAGAAACCGGCCTTCATGGTATAGTTTTCCTGTACAAAGGAGGTCAGTTTATGAGTATATATGGTTTTGATGAAAGACTTGCCAATGCAAGGAGAGAAAAAAGTTTGACCCAGGAGGAACTGGCGGCAAGACTTGGCGTAACACCCCAGGCCGTATCAAAATGGGAGAGGAGTACCGGTTATCCGGACATTGTCTTATTTAGCTCCATTTGTGAAATACTGGATTGCTCCATGGATTTTTTGCTGAACGGCAAGCAGCCGGAGGTAAAAATATCGGAAAATGAAGATGAAGGGGTAAGGAAACAGCTGCTCAGGAATCTGATTGCGGAACCTCTGACCGTCGAGGTCGGTGGAGGATTAATTGATTTGTTAATGAAAGAGAAGGAAGACGGATTTAAAGGGGTTTCGGATTTGCGTGACAAACTGGCTTTGAAATACGGTGTTTTGCTGCCTCTTCTCAGGCTGAGGGATGGTGTGGATATTGGGAAGTTTGAATACCGGATTTTAGCCTATGATAAGGTTCTGGCCGGGTATACATTTGAATCGGCCGGCGAAATAAGCTTTGAACGGATCATGAATCATCTGGGGGAAATCTGTTTACAGGATTACGGTAAAATTATAAACAGGCAGATCGTAAAAACTCTGGTTGATAATCTGGAAGAACAGTATCCGGCCGTGGTGCAGGGAGTCATTCCGGAAAAAATTACCCTTATGCAGTTACAGGCTATCTTAAGCCGGATCGTTGAAAAAGGCGGTTCCGTACATAATATAATAAAAATCATAGAAATCCTGGAACAGGAAACGGATAAAACAAAGATTAGTGAAGAGTTAGTTGAGTCTGTAATAAATCACATAAATGAAAAGAGCTGATACAGAAAAAGATTGTTCCTGTAGTATTAACTGAACGAAAAGGCAGTCCCTCTAAAAGGATAAAATTACCCGAAGCCGTATCCCATTTATAGATACAACGTCCGTACGCGGCGATTGCATTGTTGTAAAAGTGTGTTATGAAAAGGTCTTTATCAGACTCCTGTTCAAAAACAATGGAAGGGGCCTTGTGAAACTTATCAGTTAAACGGCGACGAAGCCGTATTCCCGGAAGGCATGAATGCCGAAAATTCCAACTATATGGAATGGGGCGGACGCTGGGCCCTTTGGAAACCGCAGTTTATGCGTCCCGACGCATCTTACGATGAAGGTTTCTGGCAGGCGGAAGCAGATTATGCTGCATCCCTTCCACAGAACGTAAACAGTCCTTTAGACGGTTTCAGTTTTGATGTTACAAATGTAAAAACCCAGATAGCGCAACGGGACCAGATTTACAACGATGCTATCAAACTGATTGATGCAGGTCTTGGCGGCAATGCAGAAGAAGCGGTAAATAAACTGATCAGCGATGCAAATGCCGCAGGTACTGCCGATATTCTTGCAGAATGCCAGAAACAAATCAATGCCTTCCTGGTTGCAAAACAATAATTCAATCCCCAAAAACCGGAGTTATGGGGAGCAGGTATATCGGACTGTGAAGAAATACCTGGAGATCCGCCCTAAACAATTACAGCATCGGCAAAGAATTGCGGCATATGGAAGTTCCAGGCCGGAGTGTCTATTACGGTATAACTTCCATAATGCTGTGCAGGAATATCCTTTGCACATAATTTATAGAAATTACAGCGGATCCTGTCTCCCGGTTCAAAAGTATCTCTGCCGAAAAGGTCTTTAACATACTGTAAAGGGATGGTTGTTACTACAGTCCAGGAATTTTCACCAATAAAAGCCTCACAGGTACAGGCGGCATTCGTAAACGCAGTATATGCTTTTCTTCCCGGGGGTATCTGGCCATAACGGTTCAGCATGGCTCCGTTAGCGTTCATTTCAATATTTACGTAGGTTCCTTCTTTTGTTTCAGGGGCAAATTCGATAAAAGCTTCCATAGCGCTGTCAAGGTAAACCGGATCTTCGTCTTCCGTATAGGTGCGCAGGGGATATTTCTCCTCACTGGTCATTTGTACGATAAAGCCTTTCCCTTTTATGTAAGCCATTTTTCCGTAGGTTACAGGTCTGTAGGCACCGCCCCAGTTATATTTATCGACATAAAAGACAGGGCAGTCAGCCAATTCGGATTTATCGTGAATCGTATATATTTCATAACACATGTCAATTCCTCCTTCTAATATCAACAGACGTTTGCTGAATCATCAGGACAAACGTCTGTGTGAAAATTATTACAGGCGGGAGGCAACTTTTGGACTTTTGGATGTAGTTGCCCGATTTTACAGGGAAACCTATGAAACATTTCCCATTCGCATGCAATAATTACTATAAGATTATAATCACTAATAAAAAATAATAAATATTTATCCCGGTTCAAGATAAGACTCCCGCTTCCCTAAGGGGACTTTTTCAGTCTCCTGTGATGCGTATAATAGTAATTGTCTGAGCAGGAGTCCAATCTTTCACTTAGAGAAAGTCTCCGGCATGGTGCATAGGGTGTGTCTGAAAACTCATTGTATTGTTCTGAATGCTCTACTTTGCGGCATACTGCGTCATTACTTTGGGAACGTAGACCCGCTGCGTACACAAAATCGCTCCTTGTCTCCCGCAAAGCGGAACATTCAGCCGGCACAAGCAATTTTCAGACACACCCTGGTATCGTATTATGGACTGCCGCATTTTGTTTGGCACGAAACTGGTATTCAACTATAACAAGGGGTAGTTGAACCGACCATGCCGGCACAGTTATATTATACAAGATACAACTGTCAATGAGATATATTTTTGTACAAACGTTTGTATAAAGAGAAATCAAAAACTCCGGTATAGTTCATTGGTGATTTTTCACGAAGACTATTGTAGAAAATTGTTGAAAATCACAAATTTAAACTATTTTATAATGGCTATTGACATTTTCTGAAATACAGGTTAGTATAAGTGTGCAAATATGTTTTGCAAACATTCGGATAAAGTGGCATTTTGTCTATATCAGCATACCGTTAATGTATTGGTAATTAGTCATAAAATTAAGACGGTACAAATTTAAGAATAGCAAAATGCATTTTATTTTCCGCAATGTAAACACGAGTGTATATTTTAGAGGAGGAATTAAGTGATGGCAAAAAAGATTATTTTAGCATGTCTTGCTGCAGTTATGATTATGGGTGCACTTACTGCATGCAGTAAAAAGGCAGAAACAGATGATACCGGCAAAACAGAAACTGGTTCAACGAACGAAACAGGAAATGAAACGAAAAAAACATATAAGTTAACCGTATCCGGTATTAACGGCAGCATCAACTACACACCTGTGTACATAGCGAGGGAAAAAGGTTTCCTGGAAGAAGCAGGTTTGGAAATTGAAGAAGTTTTGTTTGATAACGGACCGGTACAGATGGAAGCCCTCAGCTCGAATTCCTGGGATATCGGAGCTACCGGAGTAGGCGGTGTTTTATCCGGAGCCATTGGATATGATGCGATTTTAGTCGGTGCCTCGAACTCGGATAACGGAACTCAGACCATCTGGGTGCGTAAGGATTCAGACATTGCGGCAGCAGGAGCCGGAAAAAATACAATCAATCCTTCGATTGTAGGTGATGCGGATTCCTGGAAGGGTTCTCAGGTTCTTTGTACTTCCGGTAATGTATTACAGTATTTGTTATTAAAAACACTTGGCGGTTTTGGATTGACTCTGGACGATATTGAATTTGTGGCAATGGATTCACCTACCGCAAACAGTGCATTTTTAGCCGGTCAGGGTGACGCAGCCGTTGTAACCGGCGCAATCAGCTTTTCACAGGATAAAGACGATTATGTACTGGCTTCCAGCGGTAACTTAGCCGATACGGGACTTATGTGTAATTTTATGGTAAATAAAAACAGTTATAATGATCCCGAAAAATACGAAGCCATGAAAGTGTTCCTGGAAGTTTATTTTAAAACAGTAGATTGGATGAATAAAAACAAAGAGGAAGTAGCGCAGCTTTGCAGTGACTTTAATCAGGAGTGCGGTATTAACTTAAGCCCTGAAACAGCAACGTTATACTTAGGACAGGATCCATACTACAGTTTGGATGAGGTTTATGGCATGATGCATGATAAAGCGGAAGGAGCAGAATATTCCGTTATGGAAAGCAAACTGATCGATGTATTAAAGTTCTTTATTGAATACGGTAACTATAATGAAGGGGATGAACAATTATTTCTCAATCATATGGACACTAAGTTAATTGATGAAGTTTATGCGGAATATAATGCGGAATAATACTTAAGTGTTGGGTTAAGGCAGAATGCATACCCGGGCGTTTAAAAAGCCGCTTTTGCCGGCTGCGCCCGGGGCGGGCATATGCCAGACAGCTGCCGGTTTTACCGGATCGGAAATAAAAATAAGAATATAAAAGGAGTTGGATCTATAATGGCCGCGTCTAATGAAAATATTGAAAAAGGCCTTAAAGAGTACCAGAAGAACCAGAATGCAGCCACTCTTAAATATATGCTGCTTCAAATGGCAGGTGTTGTTGGTTTCCTTGGTATCTGGCAATTGGCTGTTGTAAGCGGGGTAGTGGATTCTGCAAGACTGCCGGCACCTTCGGCGGTTTTTGAGACCCTGATTTATAAGACTTACAGTAAACAGCCGGATGGGAATGTTTTACTTATCAATATTCTTGCAAGTCTTCAGGTTGCGTTATCGGGTTTCTTTACTGCCATTATCATCGGCATACCATTGGGATTAATCATGGGCTGGTGGAAAAAAGCGGACCGTTTTATCCGTCCGATTTTTGAATTAATCCGCCCTATTCCTCCTATTGCATGGATACCTCTGATAGTAGTATGGATGGGTATTGGCCTTAAAGCAAAGGCTATGATAATCTTTTTTACCACATTTGTTCCCTGTGTCATTAACTCATACACGGGAATTAAACTTACGAACCAGACACTGATCAATGTTTCCAAAACATTCGGTGCATCTAATTTTGAAATATTTTATAAGGTAGGTATACAATCTGCCCTGCCGATGACATTTGCCGGTATCCGGGTAGCCCTGGGCAATTCCTGGTCAACGCTGGTTGCCGCCGAAATGCTGGCAGCAAGTGCGGGACTTGGTTATATGATCCAGATCGGCCGTTCCGTTGCCCGCCCGGATATTGTTATTGTAGGTATGGTTGTCATTGGTGTTATCGGGGCCCTGCTTTCCGCACTGCTTTCTTTTGCAGAGAGGAAACTGATGAGATGGCAAAAGAATAGACGCTAAAAGGAGGAAGAATTTGTGGATCATAATGCTAGAGAGAGAAAAAAGAAGATAGATAAAATGTTATATTGGATACTTCCCGTACTATCTATTCTTTTGGTTATTATTGCCTGGATCACCTTCTCGGCGGTGCACCCGGAGCTTATGCCGGGACCTGTGGAAGTCTGGAACCGTTTAATCAGGACTTTTACGAAACCCATCGGCAGGATTAATCTGTTGGGACATGCCTGGGCAAGCTTAAGGCGTGTGCTGGCTGCCCTGGTTGTTGCATGGGCATTTGGCATCTCTTTCGGAATATTAATTGGATGGAACAAAACCTGCCGTGCTTTACTCGGATCCGTATTCGAAATGATCCGTCCCATACCGCCCATTGCCTGGATACCGATTATCATTATG
Source organism: Bacillota bacterium (assembly GCA_023391695.1). Classification (GTDB taxonomy): domain Bacteria; phylum Bacillota; class Clostridia; order Lachnospirales; family Lachnospiraceae; genus Anaerocolumna. The sequence goes on along the minus strand of JAEWAK010000037.1, from coordinate 12,367 downwards.
TGGTTCGGGATCGGAGAATTGCCTAAGATTTTACTGGTATTTATCGGTACCTTTGTCCCCCTGGTAATTAATACGGCAACCGGAATACAAATGGTGGAGAAAATTAATGTGGATGTCGGAAAAGTATTTGGCGGAAACAACTGGCAGATCCTTACCCAGATTGTCATACCGACTGCCCTTCCCTCTATATTCGCCGGAATCCGCACCTCGGTAAGCTCCGGCTGGACTACGGTTTTAGCGGCAGAAATGCTGGCAGCAACCGCAGGTTTGGGATCGATGGTTACAAAAGGATGGCAGGGCGGAGATATGGCACTGGTATTGGTAGCTGTTATAACGATTGCAATTGTCGGTGCAATTTTATCGGTTGTATTATCAAAACTGGAAAAGGTGGTTTGTCCATGGAACAACTGAAAAGAAAAATGGAAATAAAGAATGTATCAAAAACATTTTACAGTAAAGAGGGATATTTTACAGCAATTGAAGATGTAAGCTTCGATGTTTATGACGGTGAATTTCTTGTCCTGCTGGGACCCGGCCGCTGCGGAAAGACCGTTTTATTAAATATTATTGCCGGATTGGAAAGCAAAACAAGCGGATCGGTAATTTATGATGGAAAAGTAATCAATGATGTTAATCCGGAGGTCGGCATGGTATTTCAAAAGACTGCCTTAATGCCTTTTAAGACAGTTATGCAGAATGTGGAACTCGGATTAAAATTTAGACATATACCTAAGAAAGAAAGAGAAGAAATTTGCCAGAAATATATTGATCTTGTTGGGTTACAGGGTTTTGAAAAATCCTATCCCAAGGCATTATCCGGCGGTATGAAGCAGCGTGTCGGAATTGCCAGGGCATATGCGAATGATCCGAAAGTACTGATCATGGATGAACCCTTCGGCGCCCTGGATGCCCAGACCCGGTATGCCATGCAGAATGAGGTGCTTCGTATTTGGGAACAGGAAAAACGTACTTTTGTTTATGTAACAAATAATATTGAAGAAGCATGTTATCTCGGTACCAGAATTGTTTTACTCAGTGATTGTCCTGCCAGGGTAAAAGAGGTGTATCCGATTGACCTGCCGCGTCCCAGAAATATGGTCAGTAAGGAATTTTTAGATTTGCGGGCTAAAATTTCGGATAATACGGATCTTTCAATCTAGGTGTCTGGCAGGTGAAAGAGTAAAAGGTTTTAAGTCTCGCAAAGCGAGCCATTAATGATGCGCTGGAATGGAGGAATATATGGCTGAAAATAATAAGAGACCGGTAAAGGTGGAAGTAAAAAACCTGACAAAAAGATTTGGAGATCTGCTGGTTTTGGATCATATGAACTTTAATATAAAGAAAAATGAATTCGTCTGTGTTGTCGGCCCTACGGGATGCGGAAAAACCACATTCTTAAACTGCCTGACACGGATTCATGAGCCCAGTGAAGGTGATTTATATATAGACGGAGAATCGGCAGATCCGAGAAAACACAATGTTTCTTTTGTATTCCAGGAACCTTCTTCACTTCCCTGGTTGACGGTAGAAGAAAATATTGCCTATGGCTTAAAGATAAAGAAGGTACCAAAGGATGAAATAAACCGAAGAGTAAACCGGATCCTGGACCTGATGGGGTTACAGGAAAGCCGGAAGGCATATCCGGGGGATTTGTCGGTAAGTGCGGAGCAAAGGGTCATCATCGGACGTTCCTTTGCCATGCAGCCCGATCTTCTTCTGATGGATGAACCCTATGGACAGATGGATGTTAAGGTCCGTTTTTATCTGGAGGATGAAGTAATCCGTCTTTGGAAAGAACTTGGGAGCACCGTTGTATTTATTACCCATAATATAGAAGAAGCCGTTTACCTGGCTGAAAAGGTAATCATTCTGAGTAATAAACCGGCTTCCATAAAGGAAGAGGTTGTCATTGATCTGCCCCACCCGAGAAATATCGCAGATCCGAAATTCATTGAGTACCGTAATTATATTACGGAGAAGATTAAGTGGTGGTAAAGCACATTGGATAAACTTACACAGAGTGAAGAATCATTTTACTCGGGAAAGAACCCGCAAGCGGGTTTCTTTCATTCGATTTAGTGCCGCCCCAGGCGGCTAAAGGAGAGGCAATTATGAATGGTGAACGTTTAAAAGGCAAAGTTGCCATAATTACAGGCGGTGGCAGAGGGATTGGTTTTGGAATAGCCGGTAAGTTTATTGCGGAAGGTGCAAAGGTAATCGTTGCCGATATCCTGGAAGACGGTGAAACGGTAAAAAGCAAACTGGGAGAAAACAGCGATTATTATAAAATCGACCTGCGTAAGCGTGCCGATATATTTGCCATGGCTGATGAGATCTATGGTAAACACGGACATATTGATGTACTGGTGAATTGTGCCGGAATTGCCCGTCCGGTTCCCACCCTGAAGTTAACGGAAGAAGTGCTGGATGAAGTTATCGATATTAATATGAAGGCGCCCTTATTCTGCTGCCAGGCTGTTGGGAAATATATGCGAAGACAGGGCGGCGGCAGCATTGTCAATATTTCCTCCGGTAACAGTAAGATGATTAATGTGGGCAGGACTCCCTACGGTATTACCAAAGGTGCTGTTAATCTCCTGACAAAACAGTTAGGAGCGGAATGGGCAATGTATAACATTAAAGTGAATGCCATAGCACCGGGATGGATACGTACCGAGATGGTAGAGAAACCATTGAAAAGCGGAATTCTGGACCAGAATAAAATCCTTTCCGTATCCCCCATCGGACGTTTCGGTACGGTGGAAGAAATCGCTAATTTAGCCTGCTTCTTATCCTGTGAGGAATCTGATTATATTGTGGGCCAGGTAATATTTGACGACGGTGGATGGAGTATGGGTATTATGCCGGATGGGCTGAACTATATCCGTGAAAACGATACGGAAGAAGAAGTGTGAGGAAAAAGCATCTTCACAAAGTGAATTATAAAAATATAATTCACTTGGAAGAACTCCGAAATGAGCACGGAGGTGCTCATTCCAGAATTCTTCTCCAATTATTTGAGCTGCCGTTAGGCGGCATTCCCCAATTATTTGTGATACCGCAGAAACGGTATCATGCCGGGAAGAGTAAAAAAATTTCAACTGCGCCGGTGTAAGCGCAGGAATGGAGGTTAATAAAATGAAAGCTTTAACAATGCAGGAACCTGGTAAATTAATCATAGAGGATATTAAAAAACCGGAGTCGGCTGCGGGGCATGCCGTTATAAAAATGGAGACCTGCGGGATCTGCGGATCTGATGTAAGTGCCTACCGCGGAAGTAATCCCACCATGAAATATCCGATACAGGGGATTGGCCATGAAGGTATCGGTACGATTTTGGAAATAGGGGAAAATGAAAAAGGCCTGAAAGCCGGAGACAGGGTTGCCCTGGAACCGTATGTTCCCGATTTTACCTGCCATATGTGTAAACAAGGCCGTTATAACAACTGTGTGGACCTGCATGTCCGTGGGGTACATACGGATGGAATGATGGTTGAATATATATCACATCCCATACCGCTGGTTCATAAAGTACCGGATGACCTGGATGTTATAAAAGCAGCATGCATCGAACCTTTAACCATCGGGCTCCATGGAGCGACCAGGGCAAAGGTTACAAAAGGCGAGAAAGTGGTTATATTCGGAGCCGGTACCATTGGCTTAATGGCAGCTTTTGCTGTTATAAGTTACGGCGGAATTCCCATTTTGGTGGATGTACTGCCGGCACGCCTTGATTTTGCTAAAGAAGTTGGAATTCCTTATACCTTTGATTCAAGGGACGGAGGCCTTGTAGAATTTCTGCAGGAAGTAACGGATAGGAAACTGCCGGAGGCAATGATAGATTGTACCGGTGCACCTGCAATTCTGGCGGAAATGCATAACTATGTATGCCATGGCGGCCGTATTTCCTTAGTCGGCTGGCCCAAAGGACCGGTCACCATCAATACAGTACGCTGTACACAGAAAGAAATCGATATCTATCCTTCCAGAAACTCTGCAAATAAATTTCCAGAATCCATACAATTGATCCATTCCGGAAAAGTACCCGTAGATAAGATGATTACAAAGACAATTGAACTGGCGGACACGGAAAAGGTAATACAGGATATGATAGAAAATCCGGGCGATTATCTTAAAGTAGTCGTAAAAATTGATTAAAAGACAGCGGGGTGAGAAAATGCTTACTACTACAGTGCAGATGCTGAAAAAAGCATATGCGGGACATTATGCGGTACCTGCCATAAATACGCAGGGCGGGACGTATGATATGATACGTGCCATCTGTTTGGCAGCGGAAGAACTGCGTTCTCCCATTATTTTGGCACATTATACTTCTACAGCGGCTTATTCGGGCCATGAATGGTTTTATGAGACCGCAAAATGGATGGCGGAGCAGGTCAGTGTGCCGGTAGCTGTTCACCTGGACCACGGTATAAGCCTGGAAGAATGTGTACAGATGCTGAAAATCGGCTTTACTTCCATTATGTTTGACGGTTCCATGCTGAGTGTGGAAGACAATGCCAGGGCTACTAATGAGATCCTTAAGATCTGCCATGCCGTTGAAGTACCGGTTGAGGCTGAGATAGGGGAACTTGCCCGCCTGGATGATCAGGGCAGATTAACAGGGAGTTCCAATAAAGCAGATCCTGACCTGGTGAAAAAATATCTGGATTTGTGTCAGCCGGATTCCCTGGCCATCAGCATAGGCAATGCCCATGGTTTTTATAAAGGGGAAGTGGATATCGATGTTGAAATACTGGAAAAATGCAGGGAATTTACAGATATCCCGTTTGTCCTTCATGGATGTACCGGTATGGATGAAAAACTGATACGCAGATCTTTAAACTGCGGAGTAGCGAAGATAAATTTCGGTACACAGCTGCGTTACCAGTATGTCAGGTATCTGGAAGAAGGCTTAAAGAACGGTATTGACCAGGGACATGCATGGAAACTGTCCCAATATGCATCCGACTCGCTTAAGGAAGATATAAAAAAGATCATCTTACTTGCCGGATCAGAGGGTAAGACCTGATTTAAGTTATGAACCTGGGGCAAAGCGGAATGGAAATAAGCGCTTTAAACCGGTCAGATGAATATTTACCATGGAAATTTATTATTGATACAGGTGTCTAAATGAAGTATGATAATAGATATCAAACTTTATATGGAAGGGTTTTGTTTATAAGGGGATAACTTATGAAGAAAAAGAAAGAATTTTCCTATGTTACAAGAGCTGATGTTGCAAAAAAAGCCGGTGTAAGCGTAACCGTAGTTTCTTATGTACTGAATAATAACCGGTATGTGGACAAGGACAAAAGGGACCGGGTATTAAAAGCAGTGAAAGAACTGAATTATACGCCGAATACATTAGCCAGGGCACTTAAGGGAAAAGGAAGCAAACATATTATTTTTATTGTGGAAAATACCTCAAATGAACGTTTTGGAATTCTGGTGGGAGAGATGGATAAGTTTGCATATGAGAAGGGCTATGTTGTCAGCCTGTGCGCAAACCGGAACCAGCCGGAATTGATCCGGTCCATTATCAGCAGAAGATTTGACGGTGTTATCATCAGTTCCATCAGTTTTAAAGATGAATATATTGAAGAACTTGTAAATGCCGGTATTCCGGTAGTTGTTCTGGTTTCCAGGGACTATGACTCGGTAGACGGTGTGGCAAAGCTGGATACGGGACTCTATCAGGGAGCGAGGGATTGCGTAAAATATTTTTATAACCAGGGAAGAAGGAATATTATTTACATAGATCGTATTTCCAACAGAAATCATTTCAGTACCATGTCCGATTTCCGTTACCGGGGATATGTACACCAGATGGAGGAATACGGGTTAGACTATGAAAATCATATTATTACCGGATGCGGTACGGAAGACCAGGTACGGGAAAAGCTGGAGGAATATTTAAAAAATCATTCGGTGGATGCAATTCTTGGAAGAAATGATAAAATGGCATGTATCGCAATGAATGCGGTAATCAGTAAGGGAATGAAAGTACCGTCGGAGATCGGAGTGGTCGGATTCGATGATTCCAGTGTGTGCCGGCTGGTTACGCCTACACTTACGTCGGTAAGAATGCAGGAGGAAAAGATTGCGGAGGCGGCAATTGACATGTTATACAGAATGCATACGGAGCCGGCTGTTCCTGATATGATGAAGTTTTCCACGGAATTGGTTATAAGACATAGTACGGATTCCGGGTTAACACAGTAAAGGAGAGGAGAAAATTTAATGCCTTTGATACCATTACGGCCTTTATTAGAGGCTACAGATAGATACCGCTTTGCACAGGGAGCGTTTAACGTAAATGCAATTGCGCAGGCAAAAGCAGTAATCGAGGTTCATGAAATGTTTCGTTCGGCAGCCATATTGCAGGGAGCGGACCTTGCCAACGGATTTATGGGAGGACGTAAGGATTTTCTGAATGCCACCCTGGAGGATAAAAAGCTGGGTGCCAGGATCATTGCGGAGGAAGTCAGGAAATGCGGCGAAAATTCTGCCATACCCGTAGTCCTTCACCTGGATCACGGAAAAGACTTTGATTCGGTAAAGGCGGCAATTGACGGGGGATATACTTCCGTTATGATAGATGGGTCTTCCCTGACCTTTGAACAGAATGTGGAGCTGACCAGGGAAGTCGTAAAATATGCCCACAAAAGAGGTGTCAGCGTAGAAGGGGAACTGGGAGTTTTAGCAGGTGTGGAGGATCATGTATTTGCACAGGATTCCACTTATACAAATCCCTTAAGGGCGGTGGAATTTTTCCGTAAAACGGGTGTTGACTGCCTTGCCATTTCGTATGGTACCATGCATGGTGCATCCAAAGGAAAAGATGTAAAATTAAGAAAAGAAATTGTGATCGCAATTAAGGAATGTTTAAATCATGAGAATATGTTCGGAGTTTTGGTATCCCATGGTTCTTCTACGGTTCCCCAGTATATAGTGAATGAAATAAATTCCCTGGGCGGGAAGGTGCAAAATGCATACGGCATATCGGTGGATGAGCTGAAACAGGCCATACCCTGCGGCATTGGAAAAATCAATGTGGATACGGATATCCGTCTGGCAGTAACAAGAAATATGAGAGAATATTTTACCCTTAATCCGCAAAAACAAAAAAGTTCTTCCATAGGAGAAATTTATAGCCTGCTGGAAGAAAAGAAAGACCAGTTTGATCCAAGGGTATTCCTAACGCCGATTATGGATACGGTCATGTATGGAACGGTACCGGATGAGGAGGTAGCGGCTATTGTGGATTGCATGGAACGGGGTGTAAAGGAAGCGGTAGGCGGCCTGATTACGGAATTTGGTTCCTTGGGGAAAGCACCGCTTGTAGAACACGTTTCGCTGGAGGAAATGGCAGAACGTTATAAGAAAATAGATGCAGCTTTATAATATATGATGGTCAAAAGTCCAATACAGTCTGTGGACTCGGCAATATAATAACAGAGAAACTTTAAAAGATTTAAGCTAAAAATTTATAATTTCGGTCAAAAAAGATCGTGAGGAAAAAATTATGAAAAGTAATTTATTGATAGTTCATGGCGGAGGTCCTACCGCTGTTATTAATGCGTCCCTCTACGGAGCCATTACACAAGCACAAAAGAGCGATAAGATCGATAAAATATATGGAGCAATCGGTGGCTCACAAGCCATTTTAAATGAAAATTTTCTGGACTTAAGTAAAACAGACAAAGATAAGCTGGAATTACTTCTAAAAACCCCCGGCTCAGCAATTGGTTCCTCCAGATATGCTCTGGAACAGAAAGATTATGACCGTATGGCCGGTATCTTTAAAAGAAACAACATCAAATATATTCTGTTTAACGGCGGGAACGGAACCATGGATACCTGCGGAAAAGTCAGTAAAATCTGTAAGGACGAAGAGATTTATGTTGCAGGCATACCAAAAACCATTGATAACGATATCTCAATTATTGACCATGCCCCGGGATATGCAAGTGCGGCGAAATTCATAGCGGTAACAACAGCGGAAATAGGACAGGACGTGAAATCACTGCCCATCCACGTATGCGTGATTGAAGCAATGGGACGGAATGCGGGATGGATTACGGCCGCATCCGCACTGGCAAGAAAGAATAAAAAGGACGCGCCGCATTTAATTTACCTGCCGGAAAGACCCTTTGATGAAGAAGAATTTCTGGAAGATGTAAAGGCCTTGCATGAGGAACTGGGCGGAGTTGTGGTGGTAGTCAGTGAAGGACTTAAGAATAAGGACGGGGAATCCATTGTTCCTCCCATCTTTAAGTCCGACAGGGCAGTCTATTATGGTGATGTAAGTTCCCACCTGGCGAATCTGGTGGTCAAGAAACTGGGCATCAAAGCCAGAAATGAAAAACCGGGACTTATCGGAAGAGCTTCCATAGCCCTTCAATCCGAGGCAGACCGGAACGAAGCAATCTTAGTGGGTGCGGAAGCCGTAAATGCCGTATTGGAACAAAATACGGGAGTAATGGTAGCCATTAACCGTATACCGGGAGATGAATATCAGATTCAAACCAGCCTGGTACCTGTTGAAGAGGTTATGCTCCACGAAAGAATACTTCCTGAGAAATATATTAATGAAAGAGGAAATGATGTAACCCAGGAATTTATCGACTGGTGTAAACCGTTAATCGGAGATATATCAAATACATTTATCAGCTTTAAGAATATTACCTGAATTTGTTGTTCTACCTCCCCAAATACCCCCTGTGCGCATGTACAGGGGGATTTAATTAAGCAGACGTTTGATTAAATAAAACCGGGTACAGATTGTTCTTTAAACGGATATAGCTCTTGAAATCAAGCCCGGTAAAAAACCGGCAGTTTAAGATAACTGCTCTTGAGATAATTCCTCAATGATCATGGCACGTAAAATGCTTGGCTGTTCATATTCCCGTTTACCGGCCCCCAGACCGGTTTTAATTATTTTAAATTCTTTCGGCAGCTTATCTTTGGTCCGGATGGCGGCGGCAATGGCAGCGCCTGTCGGTGTAACCAGTTCCCCGTTTACGGAAGTGATGTGAAGGGGAATGTTGTAGTCGGCAACAATATTAACAACTGCCGGAACCGGGACGGGCAGCATACCATGGCGGCATTTGATGTGTCCGGTGCCGTCATAAATTTCTGTTACGATAACCTCTTTAATCCCAAGATCGTCAAGGCAGATTGCGGCGGATACGATATCCACGATGGAATCTACGGCACCGACTTCATGAAAATAGATTTTTTCGATGGGTTTTCCATGGGCTTTCGCTTCGGCAATGGCAACGACCTGGAATATTTTCCCGGCTGTTTCTTTCGCATTTGCCGAAATGGCAGAATGGTCTATAATTGCATTAATATCATACAGATTCCTGTTTTCATGACGGCCAAGTTTTACATGTAAATGTTCCGGTGATTTTTCGTCGGAATCGGAAGTGTCCGCAAAATCCGGGTCATCGTCCAGTATTACGTCAAAATCACAGGCATCAAGGCCGGATTTTTCCGTCCGGCTGATATTTATTTTATATCCGTCAACGTTAAGACTGTTAAGTCCGTCAAGTAATACCTCCCTGTCGGCGCCTAAATCAAGTAAGGCTGCTACGGTCATATCCCCGCTGATACCGGAATAACATTCCAAATATAAGGTATTTTCATTCATACTGGTTCCTGCTTTCTTTGAATTTATGGTTTGAGCGGATTTTCGATGCCCAATCCAAGTTATGTGACTGAATCGTTGTGAAATTATTTCTTAAATTTTTCATTTTTTGTGGTACAGCTTTCTCGTGTTATTATGGAAAAAGGCAGTTCCACTTTCATAGGAAGGGTCTTCCCGTTTTCAATGCGGTCAATTAAAATCTTTGCTGTCATTTTACCCAGTTCCTCCATCGGTACCCGGATGGTTGTCAGCATGGGCGGCATATACTGGGCTGTGTCAATATCGTCTATGCTGATAATGGACAGGTCGGAAGGAATGTTAAGACCTTTTTCTTTTATGGCTTTCATGGCACCGATTGCCGTTAAGTCATTGGCACAGAACAGGGCCGTAGCCTGCAGGTCTTTCTTTAAAAATTCCTTTACTCCGTTATATCCCCCTTCGGAAGAGATCGGTGTAACTATGATATTTTCCCTGGTTACCGGTAATTTCAATTGATTCATGGCATCAAGATAACCCTGGTATCTCAGTTCTTTATGTTTCTCACCCACATATCCGATGGAAGTATGTCCCAGCTTGTAAAGATAATTGACTGCTGCAATGGAGGCCTGGTAGCCGTCGCAGATTACCTGGTCGAAGTCGGTATCTATGATGTTAAGTCCTGTGTAGACTACATGCTTATATTGTTTTTTAATAAAGTTTAAGAGGTTCTTGTCAAATCTCCCCAATACGGCAATTCCGTTCACCTGATTGGTGGTTATCAGATGAAACGTGTTGGCATCATTCATGTCATAAGCGGAGAAAGAATACTTCAGAATATAACCCTGCCGGAAGGCTTCCTGTTCCAGAGCCCTTGCTATCTGGGTGAAAAAGGGATCATTTAACGTATCTTTGGATCGGGCAAAAATGCAGCCGATGGATTTGACAGAGGGCTGGGAATTACCGGAGTCATTTCCCAGTTTTAAATTTCTGGCTGCCGAATTCGGGATATAGTTTGTTTCCCTGATAATCCTCCATATGGTATCTTTCACTTCCTGACTGGCTACTTTGGTATTACCGTGATTGATAACGCGGGAGACGGTAGATACGGAAACTCCTGCCAGATCTGCAATTTCTTTTAAAGTCATGGGACGGCCTCCTATTGAAAGTTGTTCTTGTTAACGGATTTTCATTTTAAATATTGTTACAGTTCAGCCATGGATACTGTGAGTTGTTTTTTGTGACCTCGCTCTGCTCCAATCAGATAACATCCCGGTTTAACACACGCGAAATTATTTGTTACAATTCACCGAAAGGTTGGACTGTAACGAAATTTTAACTGGATGCATCAATACTGCCGGAACAGGAATCGTGATCCCATAGCCGGATAAACAGCGGAAAATCGCCTCTTTTTAACGGAAATTTCAGATCCAATTTCCGATAAGTTTATTATACCGATTCTATTGTAACATTTCGACTGCTTATTAAGCAAACGTTTGTGTAAAAACTTACGAAAATTCATAGGTTTTTCTATTTGCGTATGTTATCATTTACTCGTAATAAGAAAAGATATGAGAAATAAAAAAAGATATGAGAAATAAAAAAAAGCGGCATTGCTGCGTAATAGGTAACACGCATGCGGCAATGCAAAATGCTTTTACCTGGCAATACATAAGAGGGATTGCATCAAGTAGTTCCGGATTAAAGGTATTAACATGAATTATCAGTAACTTAATATTAATTTATGAATGTAAACGAAAAATGTAAGGAAAGGATGAAGACGAGTGAAACATATTTACTTAAATTTAAAAAGATTTGATATCCCGGCGGAATTCGGGGGTGTAAACCGTATAGCAGCTCCCGGAGAATGGGGACAATATATAGTAGATAATACGAAAAAAACATTAAACCTTTATGATAAAGAGGAGGTCGAATTTGTTATGTTCCTGCCGGAAGCTCATTTGCTCGGAGCTGCCTCTGCCCTGGATAAAGACGGGATCCTTGAAATCGGAAGCCAGGGGGTTTACAAAGAAGATACGGCTGCAGGCGGCAATTTTGGAGCTTTCACTACGCAGAGGACCGGCAATTCCATGAAAGCCATCGGATGTACAAGCACCATAATCGGCCACTGTGAAGAGAGAAGGGATAAAGACGGCATACTGGCAGAGGCCGGCATTAGGGACACCGAAGCGGTAAACCGGATTTTAAATAAAGAGGTGAAAGCGGCGGTTGCGGCGGGACTTAAGGTATTATACTGCATCGGTGAAAGTGCGGACGAGCAGGAAAACTGGCAGGAAGTATTAAGAAAACAGCTTGAAACCGGTTTGGACGGTGTTGAATTAAGCCGGGTAGCCATCGCATATGAACCGGTATGGGCAATTGGGCCGGGAAAAACACCGCCGGATAAAGAATATATCGAGAAAATCGCAAGATTTATAAAAACTGTGGCCAAAGGGTGTCCGGTTGTCTACGGCGGCGGACTGAAAACAGACAATGCCGGTATGCTTGCTTCCATACCGGAAATAGACGGCGGTCTGATAGCACTTACCAGATTCCAGGGGGAAATCGGTTTTTATCCGGAAGAATACTTAGAGATTATTAAAACCTATTTAGGGCGTGTCTGAAAACTCATTGCACCGTTCTGAACGCCCCACTTTGCGGAATCCTGCGTCGCAATTTTGGGAACGTAGACCCGCTACGCCCCCAAAATCGCTCCTTGTCTCCCACAAAGTGGAA
>JAEWAK010000034.1 GCA_023391695.1 Bacillota bacterium | reverse complement strand
GCTGCAGTACAATCGTAATCGGAGATCTGAAGGAGATCAAGCAGTCCATGGATTACAACAAGCTGTTTGTGCAGCTGCCGGTTCGTATGCTGAAGGATATGGTTACCTATAAAGCAAAACTGCTTGGCATGAAAGTTATAACCGTCAGCGAAGCCTACACCAGTGGATGCTCCGCCCTTGATATGGAACCCCTTAGCAGAAAGTACTATAATAAGAATAGACGAATCAAACGGGGACAGTTCCTTTCCGAGGCAGGGCTAACAATAAATGCGGACATCAATGGGAGCCTAAATATTTTAAGAAGATACCTTGCTGCAAAAGAGATTCAAACATGTATTCCCAGACTAATAACATCAGCGAGGGATAAGGGTTGTGTGGACAACCCAGTGAAGTTAAGGGTTGCCTAGCACAGCAGCCAGGTGGAAACTTAAATACAGCTACTTCACAGAAGCTCCCGCTTCAAATCGTAGATTAAGTGGTGGGTAATTCACTTCTGAGCATCAAGTATAAATAAAGATGCGTCATGATTCATGAATATTTTACTTCCTGTATAAAAAGTTTTGGATTGAATTTCTTTAAAACCTATTTTTGCCGCAAGATCAGTAAGCTCTGCCTGATCAAATCCGTTATGAACCATATCGGATACTATCTCTTCATTTTTATCAAAATCTACGATTATTAAATGCCCTCCTGCATTTAGAACATCATATATTCTTGATAAAACAAACTCTACATCATTAATATGGAGCAGAACCTGAGACATAAAAATATAGTCAGCATGTAAATCCGATCGATCTTCCTTTTCGAAATCAAAACATAATGTATCTGCATTTTGAATATTAAAGTTAATAATCTTTTGTTTTATCTGATCGATCATATTCTGCGATGAATCCAGAAAAAGAATCGAATTGAAATCATTCAATAAGTTCATTCCAACAAGACCGGTTCCGCACCCAAAATCAATAGCATTCTTATTATCAGAGTTGATCAAATATTCACGAATGGCATCTGATGCCGCCTTCGCAATTTGGCTCCTTTCCAAAGTATCATATCTGCCAGCCATCATTTCAAAGATATCGGTGTTTCCCATTATTATCTCTCCAATCTGTCATAATCTAAAGCCCCAAGTACTGCTTAATCCGGTCTATTCATTCCTTTCGGAGCCGTAATGATGTTTCCTGTGATGGTCATGATGATCGTCATAATTGTTGTGACCATGTCCGTGATGTAAACCATTTCTACCGTATAAGTCGTGAAAATGCTCTCCATGATGACCCGAACAATGGTGATGACAAATTTCTGCTTCGTAAGAAGTTTCGGCCTCTTCTAAACTTGCACACAACTTTTTCGTAAGAATAAGCAATTGCTCTTGTTCCTCCTCCGTTAATGCACTGAAAAAGGATTTAGCTAATATATCTTTGCTCTCAGCAATTTTCTCAGCTGCTGCTTTTCCTTCCTCGGTCAGGTAGATACGCATAACCCGTTGATCTTTATCATCCTGCTTCCTGACAAGAAGCTTGTTCTGCTCCAGCTTTGTCAGCATCTCAGTCATGGAAGACGAACGGACGTCCATTTGCTCCGCCAGGTCTCTTTGACTTGCTCCATCATTTTGATGAATTAAGAGCAGCAGGTTTGCTTGCCCATGATAAACCCCGCCTCTTCCATGTCCTTCCCGATGGTAGGAACGATGCATCTGACGATTCAAACGGTGTAAGGTACGATATAATTCATTTAAATTTGTTTTTGACATATCATTTCTCTCCTTATGTTAATAATATTTAGGCACCTAACTATTTTCAGTTTAGCATCTCGTTTTTCAAATGTCAATAAAAATATTAGGTACCTAAGTATTTTTTTGAAATCTCAACTATTACAGATATTAATAAAAATGACTTGTACTATTTCTGGTACAAGTCATTTTTTATTAAGGGTATCTGATCAGCAGTAAAACTAATACCTTATACTGATAGCATCTCCGTATTGTACCACGTTTTTACACTCTGTATTAATGGCACTAACAGAACATCTGGAATGTAACTTTTCTTTCCAACCAATGATGAGGAATATGTTTCATATTGAACTCGGATCCCCCTTAACATAGGAGTCATTTTTATTCGAGGTACTTAGCCTGGTTTAAGTCAATACTTTCTTGTCTTCTGTTATTTAATAAATAGTTTAATCCTAATTTCGTAATATTACTATACATTTTTCACCTCTACAATTCTATATTATCTGCATATACCGAAGTTACCGAATATGCAAAATATAAAGTAAGTTTTGGTGTAAACGATGTATTTTATACTTGTTATTTTCGCTGTGATTGACCCTTTTCCGGTATAATAGAAATATACTTATCAAGTTGCACCTCTTCTAATTCTGCAAGCATATCTGCAAAATCCTCCAGAATATCTTCGGCTGCATATTTATCTAATGCAATATAATAATTCAGTTTATTTTCTTTCGCTATAGAAACTGGTAAAAAACCACAACTCATTAGTTGATAGTTCATAATCAGTCTGGATGTCCTGCCATTACCATCTTGAAAAGGATGAATTCGAACAAATTCCGCATGGGTCCAGGCGGCAAGTTCAATTGGATTCAAATCTTTCTTATACATTAAATCTGCGAAGAAGTTCTTTATCTGAACATACATTTCATTTCTTGCTGGTGGTGTATGACTAGCGCCGCTAATAACAACTTCCTCATTTCGATATATACCACCTACTATGATATTCTCCATGACAAGTGCATGAATATCTTTTACTATTTTTTCATCCAACGGAAGCCCGTCTTTAATGCATCTCTTCACATACTGGAAAGCTTTTTTATGATTTACAACTTCATATATTTCTCTAAGTGCTTTTCCACCAATGGAAATCCCATCTTCCAATACCACTTTTGTTTCCATGAGTGTAAGGGTATTTCCTTCTATTGCAGTAGAGTTATGTGTAAATTCTACTTCAAACGCATCATTATAAGATTCAACTGTCATTGTATGAAGTGCATCTTTTCCAGCTTCATATAGTTTTTGCTTTTCTAATATTCTATTAAAGTCCAAGATTTCACCTCATTTCATATTATTATAGTTCATATCCAATTAATTGTATATCTTTTCCACAAATTTTTCAACATACATTTATGCTATTTGCCATTCATTTCTGGCTTGGCTCACATGCCTTTGAGGATACAAAAAGATGCACGATAAACCTGCTATCTCCTTGGCAGCAGGTATATTCTAACAGGTTAACCGTATCCATGTAATTACATATTATTTTCACAATAAAATTTTAAAGCTTCACCCATAAATTTCGATGCACCGCTTCCATAGTTCTTATCATTTGCTCTTATCCAAATCGGATCAGACAAATAAAGCTCTGCCGTATACTCAAAATGATTTTCTCCCTCATACTCTGATGGCTAACAGTTTTTGTTAATATCTTCTATTATTATATTACACTATGACATAGTGTCAGGGTCAACACCTTTTTAATAATTGTTAACCACTTATCTGAATATTTTTTAGAAAAAACAAAATAATATAGAATATCTTATAAAATAAAACAGGGTGATTATATGTCAAAAAGAAATATTATAGTTCCGGAAGCGCGGGCAGCGCTTGAACAATTAAAGTATGAAATTGCTAATGAAACCGGCATACCAATAAAAAACAATAATAGTAGTGAGATGACATCATATCAATATGGCTACATGGTTAAAAAAATGATAGATGCACAAGAGAAACAAATGACTGATGAAATTTAAATCGTAACCTGATCCATGATTTTCTACTGCTGCTTATTCCATCTATTTCGATTAAGCAGCCCGGTCGGGCAAAACCTGAACGTCTTATTTATTTTTAATCATAATCTTCCAATCGCCATTCATCTTTCCAATCAAGATAACCCATTTCTCCGTCAAATCTTAATGGCAGCCATACATAATCTGAGATGGATGTATTCGCCTGCTCAAGTTGTTCCACTCCGTGTTCTTCCAGCATTTTCGATATGGGGCCCCAATCCGCCGTTTCTAACGAAGCCGGATTATAGGATTTTTCAAACCACTCAGCATACATATCATATGGCAGGAACATCTGATCCGGCAGCCATCGGTCTGCACAGGCAATATATAAATCTTTTTTACCTGCCACCTGAAATATACTTGATACTTGAGAGTAAAAGGAAGTATTTGATGTATCCTGAGGATGGGGATTTCCCAATATCTTATATGGTCCATGCCAATCCTCTGCCATTGCCAGCTCGGAAGGATTCGGATAATAACCGGTTGTTCCTGAAGTCAGGAGATAATGTTTGCCATTCCTGATAAAATGGGATGTAGCTTCTCTCACATAGGGCGGATAGCCATTTTTAAAATGTTCCGTATAATATCCGCTTACATCCAGATAATCCCCCGTCAATTCTGCGACAATTGTTTCCGTATGCACTTTTTCAAAGATATAATAGGCTTTTCCGGTTGTTTGATCAACCTGCAGATCAAAGTCGCCTGCACTCATTCCAAGCGGCAATACCCTTTCCCGCATTACCTCGTAGGGTCCTAAGAACCGGTCTGCCTGTAATACTGTGGATCTTTGAGTACCATCCGCAAACATAACCTTTATCCAGCAGACATACTTTTGTGTTTTTCTGTTGAATATGATATGCGGGCGCTCAGCCTTGGACTTCGGATGCAAGGTAGAATTTTCATTATCACATACCGGCGGAATGATAAGTCCCTTGTCCTCCCAATTGTATAAATCCTTCGATGCATAGCATCTCATGCCCCAATGACGTATTCCATTCTTTCCATCGGTATGTTCCTTGTTCTCGCCATACCAATAATAGGTACCAGCTTCATAGAATACAGAACCACCATGGGCATGTACCCTTTTTCCTTCCGTATCCAACCATACTTTACCTGGCGTTATAGATGTATATTTCATCATAGTAAGTAAATTCCTCTCTCATAATAAATTTGATATAGTCTAATAATACGGGTACATTTCTAAGTGTTCTTGATATCCCTCCCGGTCCCACAGTATCTCCAACCGTATGGTAAATTCCATATTTTTCAGGTATGGTGTAATCTTTATGCATGGCTTCAAAGCCACCTGTGGATATAGATACACATACATAGTCAGCACCTTGAAGAGCGGCTTCAAGCCCTTCTACTGTTACTTTCCCCCATTTTTACGCCTCCTTTTACTTTGTTAATTTCCCTCATCTTCTAAGTGTGAAACAATAATATAATTCGTAAATTTATATTTAGCATATAACAATTGCTCACAAAAATCTTAAATAATCTTGGCGATATTTTAAAATACTAACTTATCTTGCGTTTTTAATTGAATATGATATACTAAAATGGGTGATGAATTGTATTAAAATAAAATTTAATTATCACACCTTGATTAAACAGCGAAATTCAAACAACGATATTTAAACAACGACATTTAAAGAACGAATGTCTTATGTCAGGCGGAAAATCATCTGCCCGCAGATGATTTATGGAATGGGAGCCAGGATGGAAAATATCAATATAATAAGAACCAATGACTTGTATGCCGTTTATAAAAACAGCGCAAGCGGCCAAGTGCCTATGCAGCATTATCATGATGCCTATGAAATTGTTTTTTTTATCAGTGTCGATCTTGAGGTATTTATAAAAGATACCCGATATGAAATTCATGACGGGGATATTATTTTTATCAATGAGTTTAACATACACCGTTTTATTTATAAAGAAACTTCTACTTCTTACAACCGTTATCTCATTAACTTTAAGAAAGATTATCTCCTGCCTAATCTGAAAGCCACAGGGATTGAATGCATATTAGAGGATTTGAAAGACAGCAGATCTACTCATGCTGCAACTACCTTAAAGGAGAAAAGTGAATTGGAAGCTCTGTTCAAGGCTATGATAGCTGCCAAAAATTCTTGCTCCGAAACACTCCCGAATCATTTTAAAGAGGCAGCATTAAAATCATATCTTATGCTTATTCTTATACACATCTGGCAGCTCATTAAAAATTACAGAACACAAAATACCATGAGTAAGAAAGGTAAGTTTGTACAAGAGATCATTCAGTTTATTGATAAAAATTATATGACAGCAATCAGTCTTGAACTGCTGGAAGAAAAATTTCATATGGACCGGTTTCATATCAGCCATGTTTTCAAGGACATAACTGATTTCTCAATTATTGAATATGTCCAACAACGAAGGATTATCGAAGCACAAAAAATGTTAAAGGATTCTAAAAGTGAAATTGTTGATATATGTTTTGACTGCGGCTTTAATAATATACAGCATTTTTATAGAGTATTCAAAAAAATATCAGGTATAACCCCGGATAAGTATAGAAAATGATAAATATTATAGAATTGTCTTTAACATCCGAAATAAAAAACCGCTTGCTTTTAAATTTCTTGGAATCAAACGGTTTTCATCATACTTTCCAACAAACTTCAGACTTTTAGCGAACCACGGAACCCCCTGGAAGCATAGTAGGATTCTGCTCCGTTGTGGTATACAAATACTGTATCGTAGCGGCAGTCACAAAAGATGGCCCCGCCGAGTTTTCGAATGTTAGGAGGTGTTTTCACCCAGCTTGATGTTTTAATGTCATACTTTCCAAGTTTCTGTAAATTCCGGTATTCCTCTTCCGTTAAAAGCTCTATGCCCATTGCAACTGCCATATCAATTACGTTATTTTCCGGTTTATTTGCTTTCCTTGATTCGAGAGCCTCAAGGTCATAGCAAAGGCTTCTGCGGTCCTTTGGACTTTCCTCTGAACAATCATAAAAAATGTATTCACCTGTCTTTTTTTCAACCCCAACAACATCCGGTTCACCACCTGTTCTCTCCATCTCATGAAGCGACCACAGTTTATCTGGATTAGCCTCCAGCCTTGCTTCTACTCTGTCCCATTCCAGTTCTTCATGGCGATTCCTGTTTTTCTCAAACCGTTCTTTTAATATTCTGAGCAGATTTTCACATTGTTCCGGCGATAACTTCATTTTATCGTTAATTTTATCTGTCTTTGTCATATCAATTTCTCCTTTGTCTAATTGTTATTATCTTAGCTGCGGGTATCCGTATAAATTTTTTACTTTATTGTTCCATTAAACTGTAACAAATATCCGCCATATCCCCGTCACTTTCTTTCATACCATTTTTTGCCCACTCTATCAGTACTTTATAAAGTCCTCCTGCCGCAAAATCAATAATATATTTTTGTTTTAATGGTGAAGGTAAATTCCTGCATACGACGTTCCGCGCAAGTGTATAGAAAAATTCAATACATCTGTCAAGAATCAAATAACTCAAATTCGACCTTATGAGATTTATGAGTAATCTGTTATGCTTTCTAAAGCAGGCAAAGAATAGACGAGCACTTTCTTTATTATACTTATCTTCGAAGTTTATGATCTGTTTCAAATAATCTTCAAAGAGCTCGTCCATGTAATTATTGATAATATCTTCCATTATATCATAATTTCTGTAAAAGGCCATTCGTGATACTCCGGCTTTTTTAGTTACCTCTGTAATCGTTATTTCGTTGAAGTTTTTCTTCTCCATTAAAATCATAAGAGCAGTAAAAATGCTTTCTTGGGTCACCTTGCTTTGCAAATTTCTATTATTTTTATTTATCATGAACATTATCTCCTGTTTTGTAACACTTGGCTTATAAGCTATTGCTTTGATTTACAACATACATTATACTATACCGGTAGCAACGTTACAAGTGTAACAGTTAATCGTACATTGTATGTACCGAAAGGCAGGAACGACATAGGAGGGCATGCCGCATCGGCATGTTTGAAAGTGTGAAGAAATACTCTTCACACAGTTATTTGTAATGCTGTTCCCGCGGCATCCTGACTGGAAGAGTGAAAGAAAAATTAAAAAAGAAAGGTTGCCACAGTGAGATTCGTTCACATTTTTATGTTGTGGCAGTATCGCAGAAAGGCCTGCGATATACAATGGGTATAAAATATGAAAATATTATATTTTACTGCAACTGGAAACAGCCTGTATGTAGCAAAAAGCATTGGCGGAGAAACTTATTCCATCCCTCAGCTACTAAAAGAGGATCGCTATGATTTCGAAGATGAAAAGCTCGGCATTGTATTCCCGGTTTTTCACAGCGGTGTTCCTAAAATAGTTGAAGAATTTCTTGATAAAGTCAGACTAAAGTCCAAGTATATTTTCGGGATTGCAACTTACGGACTTTTTTCCGGGGCAGCAACAAGACATCTGATGAAAATTGCCAAAAGAAATGGGATAAAATTTTCCTATATAAATGAACTCGTTATGGTAGATAATTATCTTTCCGGCTTTGAAATGAAACAGCAAGTGGAAGGACAATCAAAGAAGCATATCGGAGAGAAACTTCGTGGAATTGTTAATGATATTAAGTCAGGGCGGGAATATCTCAAAAAAAGCTCTGCAATTACAGAGCCATTTCGTTTACTTGAGCTAAAATTTTATGATAATGAATTCGTTAAAAAATTCTCTGTTGAGAACACTTGTAATAGCTGTAAGACCTGTGAAAGAGTCTGTCCGGTAAATAATATAAAGGTGAATAACCGACCGGTTTATAGTAATAATTGCACACATTGTATGGCCTGCATACACAATTGCCCGCAAAAGGCGATACACATAAAAGACGAAAAAAGCAATGCCAGATATCGTAATTCAAATGTAACCTTAAATGAAATTATAGAAGCCAATCATTAATATGAGGACGCAATTCCTGCAACTTCAACATTCAGACACGAAAAGGCCGCTCATCTTCATAATAACTATATTCCCAAGGGAAACTTCAGAAAATAAGCGGTCTTTAAGTTAACAACGTTCACACTCAATATTCAGTTTTCATTCGTTTATATAATCTGTTCTTTTAAGTTAATCGATTATTTGGAGATCTCATCAACAATCCAGGTCAACGCTTCATGGATCGGCACTGCCGGACGTCCCAGCAGTTTCTCAAAATCACTGCTCTCAACATCCAATGCTCCATCCCGGATAGCTTTCTGAATTCCCGAAAGAACAGGAATAAGCATTTCGGGTAAACCTGCATCCCGCATTATGGCAGTGTAAGCAGTATCATCCACCTGCTGTACAGGTATATCCTTCCTCAGTACGGTTCCAAGTGCGGATACCAGCTCTTGCTGTGTCAATGGCTTGCCCGACAGTTCATAAATTTTATTCTCATGTCCGCTGCCGGTCAATACTGCCGCTGCTGCCTCTGCATAATCTTTTTGTAATGCCCAGCCCACTTTGCCGTTTCCTGCCGCTGTCGCCCAGGGGGCCCCTGCCAATGCGCCTTGGATACTTCCGATTTCATTCTCCAAATACCAATTGTTTCTCAGAAGGGCATAGGGAATTCCGGTTTTTCGTATTGCTTCTTCCGCGGCACGATGTACTTCGGCAAGCGACAGAGTGTTTTCATTTGCTTTTGCCACACTGGTATATGCAATGAACTTAACTTGAGCATCTTTTGCTGCAGCTATTGCATTTGCGTGCTGCCGGATTCTAGTTGCATTATCTCCATCTGTGGAGATAATCAGCAATCGGTCAATACCGGAGAAAGCGGAAGCCAAAGTTTCCGGCCGGTCAAAATCGCCTTGTCTGACATCTACTCCGCGGGCTTTTAAACCTTCCGCTTTTTCCGTATTGCGAACACTGACTGCAAGTTGTTCCGGTGATACAATTTTCAATACAGCCTCAACAACCTTTGATCCCAATTTTCCTGTAGCTCCGGTTACCATTATCTTCATAACCTGTTACCTCCTTTATGTTTTATATGTTTATTACACTTTAGTTGATATAATTCAACTTACATAAAATTATATTCCCTTAATTAAATTTCATCAAGTACAATATTTTTTAATACATAGTATACTTTTTAATATATAGTATATTTTTTATACTTCAATTTAACCTTCTGCTCCATCTGGTTCCCTGCAATTTCACCTGGTGCCACCCTTGCTCAAGGCCATGATTAATCGCCACACAGGATATGTAAGTACCTTTACCAGTGATTTCTGTTTTACAGTTTATAACATTATTATTCGCGTCTTTAACTCCAAGCCCAATATTCCTTTTATTCCTCCTTTACAACCCCATGCTTTAAGAGAAAGTCCGTCCATATGCTGTAATATGCCGCCTTCAGATGAATGTTGTCAAAGGTGTATTTTTCGGGAATTCCACCAGTTTTGTCGGTAATTGCTTCATTTACATCAATATAAAAGATATCTTTATTATCTGCAAGCAACGCCAGGTGGTCGTTCTTCTCCTTTATATTTTTATTATTGAAAATAGGATCCGAATCGGATTTTTTCTTGGATACTTTCATAATTCCTTCTACAAATATAATTGCATCCGGCTGAAGCTTCTGTAACTTTTCAACCGCCTTTTTGTATTCTTCAATAAAGGTTTCGGTGGTTCCACGGCCTAATTCATTGATACCCAGCATAATGTATATCTTCGTAAAGCTTTGCTGTTCCAAAGCTTTGTCAAGGGTAGTCTTTTTGCCGTCCGCCTCGGCTATTTCCTTATCAAAAACATCATAAATCGTAAGGCCCACATCCGCATAATAGGTGGGATTATCCCATCCGGAATATTCCGATAATCCAACCGTTCTTGAATCCCCGATAAAAAGGGCATTATCAAAATAGCTTTTCTCTACTTTTTCAAACTGGTAGGAAGACTCTCCGCCGTTTTGATTCTTATCAGGCCCGGTATCAGAGGGTTTTTCATGATCATTGGAACCGGAGGTTTTTTCCGTGTCCGAGGAATTCTCCCCCTTATTGACATTCCCGGAAGCCGTTCCGCCTTTTTCCGAATTATCTTTTTCTGTATTGCCTTTTTCCATATTGCCTTTTTCTGAATTACCTTTTTCTGAATTACCTTTTTCCGTATTGTCTTTACCGGTTACTACCGTTTCCGTCCCATTGCCCCCCTCCGTATCTGACGGCTTTCCCGAAACGGAGCCGTTACCTGAATTCTCTCCGGGACCGGAGTTAACTGCCTCTCCTATATCTGAAGTGCTGTTGTCCGTATTAATGCTATCTGTATTACTGTTATCTGTTTTATTATTATCCATGGTACTGCCTGAACCGGTTTCGCTCTCTCCCGGCATACCTTCCGTACCCTTTTCCCCACTAATTCCTTTATAATCCGGGCTATTGCTGCCAACCGTATCTTCTTCCCCAGGGCCTGCTATTTTCCAGGGATAGTTCCCATCCTTTACTCCTTCCAGAACAACGGCAAGCTGGGGAACCTTCCATAAATCTACCGAATAACCGGCGTAAACGTTGTTTTTCCCCATATATCCGATGAGAGTGAGGAGCAGTGAACTTACAATCAATGCCGTTATGAAGGGATATTCCCTAAAATTTTTAAAATGCTTCATTTCTACCTCATTCCTGTACCTATTTTCTCGTTTCAGATGCTTTTCACTCACTTTTTTCCAGTTGACCCATTTCGCTTTGTTACAGCTTATAATCGGCAGGCTTGTGCAGGCTAAAACCGGAAGTACATAAACGGATTATTTATGCCGTTGGCCAGCTGATAAACAGAATACCAGAATACCAGGAATAAAAGCACAATACAAAAGATATTGTTTTCATGTTTCATAAACCACCTTTGCCCGTAAGGGAAGCAGAGGAAGGTGCCGGCTAACAAAAGCCATTTATACTGTCCGAAATATTTTATTACATCGGAAGTATTTACGTTAATCCCCTGAACCAGGTTTAACATCCTGCCAAAATAAGTTCCAATATCACTTAAATTACTGATAGCAAAAAGCATCCAGGTAAGAGGTATTATAAGCAGGATATAGAGTCTTGCAAAAACACTCCATTTATCCAGAAAAGTCTTTAAATACAGTTTTTCCAAAAGAATCAATGCAAACAGCACCAACCCCCACAATAAGAAATTCCAGCTGGCACCATGCCACAGGCCGGTAAGCAGCCAGACTACCAGGAGATTAAAGGCAAGCCTCCCCTTTCCCCTCCGGTTGCCTCCAAGGGGAATGTATATGTAATCTTTAAACCATTTACCGAGAGTAATATGCCATCTGCGCCAGAATTCCGTAACGGATTTCGCCATATAGGGATGATTAAAGTTATGTGGCAGATTGAAACCAAGTATTTTTCCAATGCCGATTGCCATTAATGTATAGCCGTAAAAATCAAAATATAACTGGAGACTGTATCCGAATGCCCCCAGCCAGGCAAGCGGAGTGGAAATACTCTGAAAACCGATGGTTTGAATATCGTTCCATAATAAACCGATTCTGTTTGCTAACAGGACCTTTATCCCAAGCCCGACGGTAAATAATTTAAAGCCTCTTTCAAGTTTAAATAAGCTGAATCTTCTGCCACGCAACTGGTCCTTTATATCCCCATAGGACACAATAGGTCCCGATACCAGCTTGGGAAACATAGTAAGATATGTACCAAATTTAAAAAGAGAAAGATTATCCCTAATCTCTCCCCGGTAAACGTCTATTACATAGGACACCGCCTGAAAGGTATAAAAGCTGATACCAAGGGGCAGCCCAAAGTTTAAACTGGCAAGTCCGTTGCCGGGAGAAATTGACCTAAGGATTACATTCACATTTTCAATTGCAAAATTTATATACTTAAAGAAGAACAGCATTCCAAAATTATAAACCAGGGCAAAAATCAGCCAGTTTTTTTTTCTTGTCTGCTCTTTTTCATTTTTCTTAATATTTACCGCTGAAATCTGGTTGACAAAGACGGACAGAAAAATCAATAAAAGATATTTGGGATCACCAAGAGTATAGAAGCAAAGACTTCCTAAAAGAAGGACAATATTTCGAAATCTGAAAGGTACAATATAATATACGATCAGAAATACCGGTAAAAAGTAAAAAATAAACTCCAAGCTGCTAAAATTCATATAATTGCCCTCCCTAATGTTGTTCCTGTTTCATTCTTCTGACAGTCGGATTACCGAATCAGTTTTATGCCATCAAGATATGCCACCAAGAGAGGATTATACACTATTTTAAAAATAATACCATTAAATAAGCTTTAATTAATTTTACATTTTAGTTAATATCCTTACAGAAAAATTAACAATATATTTTATTTCGACAGAAAACGTAAATGAATTTAGCAGGAATATTAGCTTGCACTTTTTCTGTACAAGTCATTTTTTGGTAAGCTGGCAACGGAGGAACTTCAACTGCTGATGAATGTATAGGCAAAATCCAAGCATTTGAATAATCCTAAAAGAAAGCGCAGTAAGAAACGAAAGTAGAATTGTATAATTTGGGTTTATGTGGTAAAATGAGCATAAAATCAAACATTAATTTATGGAGCCGCATGAATTTTGTTATTTCTAAACGAGGGAGAGACTGAAATGAAAAAACATATATCGTATATTTTAATTGCTGTATTAATAGTTTTACAATTATATTCCTTAGCAAAGATAAGTTCATTGCAGAGCAGGATTGAAAACACCTATAACACAATTGATTCTGTTGAAAACCGCTTGAATAGTCAAATTAACTCCATCTATCAGAATGTAGACCAAAAATTAGAGGCCCAGGCAAGCTTAATTCATAACACCTCTGTAAAAGTAGGAAAACTGGATGTTAGTACGCTCACTGTACCCATTACATTTACGATTGAGCCAAAGACAGTAACGGAAACCATGTCGGTATCTCTTGATTTTAACGGAGAGATTGTCCGACTTGAGAAATCCGGGTTGCAGTATTTTGCCCTTCGAAATTTTAAGATATCGGATAGTATTTCCCCGAAGATTATTATGGAGGATAATGGTATAAAAAACGTTGAAGAACACCAAGAGTTAAATGTGTCAAGCATACAAGAGCATGTATTTCCCTCTCTTTTTGCTCATTTTTCTGGACAATCTTCCTACAGAGCAAATAAATATCATACAAAAGGAAAACTTGATATCGATTATAAGCCATCACAAGAGAATAACCCTTTTATCGATATAAAATATGTGATTAAAGTGGATGATGAAATCATAAATGAAACGCCCGTAGTCTTGGAAAAAGAGAGTGGATCAGGCGGAACATTCATGCTTGATATTGACGATAAATATACTATAAACAATGGACAAATCCTCACTTCTAATGTTGTAGCTGTAGATAGTTTGGGATTTACTCATGAATATTTGGTAATGCACTTTGCAGGAGGTTCTAATGTGCAAAGAGAACCCCATTTTAAGCAAGTGAACATAATAGCGCCTAACGGAGAGATTGTTTACTCGTTTGATGAAAACAACTATAACTGAGAAGATAAATTAAAGGAAGCGCAAATAAGGCCGCTATGCCTAATGCAAGTTATATCTAGCTAAATGCGGGGTGATATATACGAGGGTATCATATACGCCCTTCCGCTTTCCTGCCTCTTTAAACGCCTTTGCCCTTCCTGGCGGCAATGGCATTTTTGCGGCAACTCTGACAGAGCCGACAACATAATGCCATCAAGCCTGCTTGTTCCTTAATTATAGAATAAATTTCAAAAACATATTAATAATTATCCATCAACAGAAAATCACGGATATTAACGTTTTTGATTCCATTTCTTCCTCGATCAATTTCATCCATTGAAACAACATATTTGGGATAATTATCGGGAATGGTTTCAAGAGCTGCAAATGCTCTTTCCACAGTTTCTTCTGTAGCAAGAATATATGTCACCTGAACGTATATTTTTTCTTTTCCGGACACTGCTACAAAGTCAATTTCATTGTTATTATTTTTACCGACTCTGACATTATATCCTCGGCGTAATAACTCCATATAGACAATATTTTCAAGAGTCTGATTTATGTCACGCATGTTGTTTCCGTAAACAGCTTCACGTATACCATGATCTGCGATATATATTTTTTCCTGAAACTGCAAAAGCTTTTTCCCGATTACGTCCTCCCGTGAAACCAGATGAAGAAAGCAAGCTGTTTTGCAATAATCAATATAGTTGTAGATTGTTTCTGTGGAAGCTCCTCTCATCTCACTTTTCAGATATTTTGAAATATTGGTTGCAGAAAATGTATTTCCGATATTCGCTATAAAAAATTGAATTATTCTTTTCAGAAGTCCTATATCACGTATTTTATTTCTTGTTGCGATATCTTTCAATATGATAGAATCATAAATATCATTCAGATATTGCATCGCGCTTCTTTCGTCAATCGGGAACTGATAGAGAAAAGGCATTCCCCCTCTGGTAAGGTATATTTGAAAAGCTTCGGCTTTATTTTTGTGAGGCATAATGTCCAGTATTTCTTTATATGAAAAAGGGTAAATTTTAATCTCAATATACCGTCCTCCCAGGTAGGTTGCAAGCTCACCTGATAATAGCTTTGCATTTGATCCGGTGATATACATATCAGCATCAAAATCTATCATACAGGAATTAATCATAGTTTCCCAACCATCCAGTTCCTGTATTTCATCGAAAAATAAGTATACTTTACCGGCAGCTTCGGATACAAAATGATTAATATATGCATAAATACTATCGACTGAAGAGACAAATCCGCTATTTTTACTTTCCAAATTGATCAGTAAAAATTGATTATCAGATACTCCCTGCAAGCGTAATTCTTCCTGTATCAGTTCAAGCATTACAGATTTTCCTGAACGCCTTATTCCTGTCAGTATCTTAACAATATTCTGATGTATAAATGGACGAATTTTTGACATATATATTTCTCGTTTTATCATTTCTCTAGTCGAGTAGGCTTTGTCCCGACTTTCCTCCTTTCATAATAGTATATCATTAGAATACTATGTTTATACCGAAATTTCAACGAAAATATTTAACCAGATTTCGATATGTCGAAATCTGGTTTTTTCCCCTTACACCTACTTCACGTAATTAGTCATTATTATTCAATCTCATCTATTTTCTGGCGTATAATTTGAAACACTTCCTCTTTGTCTTCCGGATTCTGTATAATATCGTACCTGGCAGCATCAATAACCAGAAGAGGTGAAAGGTTATATTCTGAGAAATAATTCTCATATTCCCTGTTGAGCCTCTCCCAATATCCTCTTTCTACTATCTGCTCGTAATCACGTCCTCTTTTCCTGATACGTTCGATGGCAGAGTCCGTATCAATTTTCAAATAAATCATTAGTCTTGGTGCTTCCACATGATCCAGCATATTTACCAGAAGATCACGATACAGCATATACTCATCTTTATCCATATTACCTTCTTCATAAAGCAGCTTGGCAAATATCATATCGCCATAAATGCTGCGATCCATAAGTGATGCTTTTCCTAATTCAGATGCCTGCTTCAGCATCTTGAATCTTCTATTCAGAAAGAATATTTGAAGCGGGAAGGAATATCTCTTGCGGTCATGATAGAACTTGTCCAGAATAGGATTATCCTGTACCGGCTCATGGAAACAGGGTATATTCATTTCCTTTGAAAGCATATCGACATAGACTGTTTTACCTGCACCAACAACAGCATCAATTACAATTGTTTCATTACGACTGTTCTTCTTAATCATTTTAAAAAACTCCTTGTACACGAATTTCCTCCTTAGATGTCTGGAATACTAAACATCAATCTATATATAATCGTTAATACTTTAATAAATCTACCTTTACAAAATATATTAACACAACATATTGTGTATAGTCAATCAGCACAACCGATATTTTGTTATATTGGCCCAGATTCATTTTGTTCCCATTAATCATAATACGTCTGCCCGCCACCGAAGGCATGCACATCAATACTGTAAAAGAATCATTTGTTCTGATGGCTTTAAACCAAATAACCGGGAAATACCATGGCCTATAGCATCCCGGAACTTTATTAAGAGAGCTGTCAGCCGAACTATTTTTTTGGATTAATTGACTTTTCAATGCTTTATAACTATGATAACTATATAAGAATATCAGCGAGTACTTTTACCGCTTTCTCACTACTAATACAAAAGCCGAAAGGAAGGACAGAAATTATATGAAACGAATTTTAGTAACGCTGCCGCTTACAGAACATCACAAAAAACGCTTGGAGGAGAATATTACTGATAGCAGTTTTCAGTATGTTCCATTGTCAGAAGTCACCATCGATATGGTACAAAATTCAGAAATAATTGTTGGCAATGTGCCTGCCACTTATATTGGTGCATCCAAAATACTGGAATTACTTCAATTAAATTCTGCCGGAGCAGATGCTTATATCCTGCCAGGGGTTCTTTCTTCCAACACTATACTGACTAATGCCACCGGTGCATATGGTAAAACAGTGGCGGAGCATATGTTCGGAATGATGATGTGTCTGCAGAAAAAATTACATCTTTATAGGGATGATAGTGTGAACGGGGAATGGAATGATTATGGTACGGTCACCTCTATTTCCGATGCAACGGTAACGGTCATCGGATTAGGCGATATCGGCTTATATTTTGCCGGAATGGCAAAGGCCCTGGGTGCTTATGTCATTGGAATCAAGCGGCGTAAAAGCGATTGTCCGAAGCAGGCGGATGAACTGCACCTAATGGAAGATTTCGATGAAATCATACCCAGATCCGATGTCATTGTCTCCTTTCTTCCTAACACACCGTCTACCTATCATCTTTATAATGCAGAATTTTTCTCAAAAATGAAAAAAACAGGTATATTTCTAAATGGCGGACGAGGAAGTGCAGTGGATCAGGATGCTTTATTATCGGCAGTACAAAACCGGAATATTTACGCTGCCGGCTTAGATGTAACCGATCCGGAACCTCTCCCACCTGAACATCCTTTATGGAGAGAAAAAAATATAATGATAACTCCTCATGTATCCGGTTCCTTTCATTTACCTGAAACCTTGGATAAGATCGTAGAAATTGCCGCCACAAATATAGAGAATTACCTTACCGGTAAAACACTTAAGAATATAATCGATTTTGAAACCGGATATTGTAAATAAATCATATAGCTGATTCAAACAGTCAAGTACGATAATCCAGTCCCTCAGAATGTGCAAGTAACCGTTTTCAAAAAAAGATGTCTGCTATATATTATGCAAAACGGTGCATGAATTGAACAGCAAAGGAATTCTTTATTTGTTATACTCCAAATAGAAAGGAGTACCGGTATGTCATTTGTATCCGACTTAGAAAGTGCAATTAAATACATTGAAGATAATCTGTCAACTGATATTGACTTTAACATGGCTGCAAAAAAAGCGAAATGTTCGTCATACCATTTTCAAAGAATGTTTTCCTCTCTAATAGGTATTCCGTTATCTGAATACATCCGCAGAAGAAGGATAACCTTAACCGCTATAGAAATTCAGAATTCCGATATTAAGATCATTGACATTGCACTGAAGTATGGTCATTCATCGTTTACACGTGCCTTTCAGCTGCTTCAAGGCATAACTCCGTCAAAAGCGCGCAAGAGTGGTGTTCCCTCTGCTCGTAATCACGTCCTCTTTTCCTGATACGTTCGATGGCAGAGTCCGTATCAATTTATATTAAAAGGAGTAGAAGCAATGCAGTACCAAATTGTTGAAACACAGCCCTACCAATTATTTGGAATGGATGTTATGCTAACAGATGGCTGGAAGCCGGAAAAATTTTCAGAAAATGCCGAGCTTTGGATGCCAATTATCAAAAAACAATAAAGCAAAACGAATAACCCACTGTTTATGGAAATTGGGAAATGGTGGGTTATTCGTATAGGATTTCTACATACCTTTCTGTTCCATTCACGCGAATCCGCTGCCCGTCTTTTATCAGTTTGGTAGCATGTATTTTGGATTATAGCACTGGCATATGAGAAAGAATAGTCTATATTTACAAATGTTTATATTTATAATTAAAGTAGAAAGAATTAAATTTTCAACAAAGTAAACCGAAAAGACGCTAACCTTTTAATATTACTTTGATTCTATAATAGCTAAATCCCACTTCCCAATCGTAATTATTTCATTCTGCCCAAGTTCTTTTCCTGAGAAGAGTTCTACGCCGGATTGAACTGCAATTTGCTGTTCCGCCTTGGAATAGTTCAGATAAAATATGATTTCTTTTCCTTCCTGATTGGTACCTCTGCGGATTGAAACCGGATATTCTGTTACCTGTCCCAGTTTTCGCAGTCCGGTTTCGCCCAGGACTTTAGCCAGCACAGCTTTCAGATAAGCGGAAGAAGTCATACAGCCAAGATAAATTGCCTTTCCTTTTCCATAGGTATTTTCCGTAACCGCCGCATACTTTCCCCAATTATCATGTCCGTAAGAAGCCAGAACCCTTGCTTTCTCAGGCTTGATCAATTCCATAAATAACTCAGCCGTTCTATCCTTACTGTTCAGTACGAATAAATCATCTTCAAGGGTAACATTTTCAGGCAGGGTAAACTGGTCATACGTGATCCCGAAACATTCTTTCAAAATATATGGCTGGTCCTCTGCCCAAACCTTAAGGTTTTCATCTGTAAAACCGGTTTTAAATGTACTTACCAGGCAACCTCCGTCTTCAACATACTTTTTCAGCCGGAGAAGTGTATCTTCATCTGCCGAATACATCGCCGGTACGCATATAATTGTATATTGCCCTAAATCAGCTTCCTTTGAATTTATGATATCGCACTCCACATTTAACTCAAATAAAGCATCATATATCCAACGTACAATATCATTGTATTTCTTTTCCGCTCTTTGCCCCGGTGCAAAAGGATACCATTCGAGAGCGGTTAATGACCCGTTGCTGACCATAACAGCTACCTGGTTTTTCTTTTTGAGATGAAGAAGTTTATCACTTAATCCGGCAAATTCGGCGCCCACCTGTTTCACTTCCAGGTAAACCGCATTCTTTTTCAGGTTATGGCTGAGAATGCCTTTCCAGTAGGTTTCACAGGCGTTATGAATCGAATGCCAGTTCCAATATAAAACCGCATCCGCACCGTTTGCCAGATGGCTGAAGGCCTGTAAACGGATCTGTCCGTCGTAAGGAGTCCAATTCGGGAACCCCTGCGCCTGGGTTTCCATTACAAAATAATTATTTTTCTTAAGAGACCTCGCGAGATCACCGCAGAAACCAATCTCCTTCCCGGTCAGGTGATCCTGAGTGGGATGATAGATATCACAACCGGCTATGGTCAGACATTCCGCCGCTTTAAAATGATCGACATCGGGCTGAACCCCAAAGGAATATCCTCGCCATTCGAAATCAAAATTATGAGTAACAAATTGTCCGGGCCTCCTGTATTCATCCACAATTTTTCGCTGACAGTTAAGATATTCGGTTACCAGACTTCTCTGAAAACTTGCAAAAGCGCCTCCAAGGCTTCCGTTAACCGTTCCGGTTAAATCCGGAAATTCTTCCCATGTATTAATACGGTTGCTCCAATAATCAAGTCCGAAATCCCGGTTCAGCTTTTCCAAATCACCGCCATATTTCTTTTTCATGGATGCAACAAACATTTTATGGACATTGCCGCTGCAGGTTCCATAATGTTTTGTCTCATTATCCAGCTGAAAACCAATAACACACGAATATCCCTGTACTGCTTCCATCAGCCTGCGGATAATCCGCTCAGCAAAAAACCGGTAATCCTTACTGGTAATATCCATAATCTGCCTGGCACCATAGGGACGTCTGTGTCCCGTCGAATCCATAACCATAACTTCAGGATATTTTTTTGCCATCCAAGCCGGAATTGCATAAGTCGGGGTCCCCACAATTACATAGATTCCGGCTTCCTGCATGGCGTCTAACACTTTCGTTACATGGGAAAAATCGAATACACCTTCCTGCGGTTCCTCCGTACTCCATGTGGATTCTGCGATCCTGACCACATTAATTCCGGCTTCCTTCATCAATCGGATATCTTCCTGCAGCCTCTCATATGGCATATATTCCTCATAATATGCCGCTCCATATAATAACCGCTCCATTCTGCAACTCCTTTCAATATCTATATGTTTTTTCAGCCTATCTTGCTGCTCCAGTCTGAGCCGGTGAGGAAACTTACCGGTTCCTCGTTCCACTTTTATTATATCATGTCCGCAAGCTTCCATGATATGCGGTACTTCGTACCGTTGATGCGCACTCACTATGTTCGGCGCTGATATAATGTCTGCCGACATTATATCATAAACAAAACTGTGTTCATGGTCTTAAGCTGCTCCGCCCGCTTATTGCAGGTAAGCTTACATAAGCTCACTAAATATTAGAATCAAGCATGCTATCCCTAATTATTCTTTCATTATTTGATACAAAAAGTATGAATGCTGTGGGGTGGGATGATGGCTGAAAAGCTTTTCTCCCCATGCATAAATGTAAATAATCTCTTTTGATTCATATTGCTTCCGACGACTAATATAATAGAACCGTCAGGATTTTCAAAAGCTATTGTATTACTTGTCCAATGTCCTTTTGTAGACAGTACTTTTGCTCCCTTCTTTACATAACAGGAGAGATGTTTCATTAAGTAAAATTCCGGCTGTCTGACTAATTGTCCGGTTTGGGTATCTACGGTACACAGTGAATTCTGCTCCCAGCCCCAGGTTGATATGCCGCCATCCTGGAGAGCCATATTCCAGTAGGTATAGCGTTCTGCCCCATTTCTAAAATAAAACCACATCTGGTTGAAAATATATTCCATATGCTCCCAGGTGTTTTTGCCGTCGCCGCATTCACTTTCCGTCTGCATATAGCGCATTTCCGGATAGCTGTCCGCTATCTGCTGCATAACATGTTTGCCGCCCCATTGCAGACCTACGCCGGTAAGATAACCTCTTGCTTTTTCATCCGATAAGATTGTATTGGCAAACTGATCATAAAATTCACCAAACGGTGCCGCCTGGGGCATCATAAAGTCAAAAAAAGGCCCGTTAATCGTTCCCAGCCAGATTTCAGTGGGCAGACCGGACCGTTCAAAGGCAGGTCCGAGGTAATCCTTAATAAAATCCCTCATATTTTCCCCTGTCCACAGACAGGACGGAAACTTCTGATTCGCCATCGGTTCATTCTGTACATGTACCTGGGAAATATCAATCCCCTCATTCCGGTAGGCCTCAACAAATTTGACAAAGTACCTGGCATAAGCCTTTAAATTGGCCTCTTCCATCTTTATACGTCCGTTATTATATGCTTTTTTCGTCTTCATCCAAGTCGGGGGACTCCACGGGGATGCAAATAAAGTAAAATCCGTCTGATACTTCATCGCCTCACGGATAAAAGGAATGGTATACGTTTTATCCCGTTCAATCGTAAAATGTTTGAGTTCATAGTCACCTTCCATCTCATCGCAGCTATACCATTCCAGACTGAAATCATTCGCTCCGATCGGGATACGCCCATAATTAAAACCGCATTTCTCCTTCGAAAACAACTCTTTTATAAACTCTTCTTTTTGCTCCCGGTCAGCAAGGCAGAGAGCTTCCCAGCCAAGTTCATTAAAACAACCGCCAAATCCCAATACCGACTGCTTCTTTTCCCCTGTTAAAATAAGGGTACCATAGGATTCCTCATAATTCATTACCGGTTCTTCTTTCCAGCAAGTATTTTCACAGCTGGCCATATGTGTAATCTTCATGATTTATACCGCCCATACCACAGGCTGGCCTGCGATATTGCCACTAATAATAGGGAGTGAAATATCCCGTATGCGGCATCCTTTCTCTCTTAATTTTTATCACTCTTATATATGTAACGTCAAAAGTATTTGTCTTTTGACGTTGCATACACCGGTTTTGTTCATGCAAAACATGATAATTTCCATATAAAATCGTGCACATCCGCCGGAGATACCATATGAAACGACAATTATTTCTGTCGTTTTTATATAGTTATATTTCCGTAACTTACATTCTCGTTCAAAATCCTGTGATAAAAGCTGCCGCACACCGGTGCGGCAGCCAGTTCTGTTATTAACAGTTATAATTTATTTTGCCAATCCGGCCAGATATTCATCAAGTTGTTCCTGTATTACCTCGCGGACTTTCTCAATACCGGCTGCTTCCATATTTTCCTTATATTCCGCAAGCCCTTTTTCTATATCCGTGTAACCTAATTCTAACGGCCACCAATACTGTTGATGTACACTTTGGCAAGCTGCGTATTCCGTCTCAATGGAAGAAGTGTCAATTACGAAAGAACGGTATTTTTGTGATTTAACTCCATCCTGAATATAAGCGTCCCATTCTTTTTTGTATTCCGCCACACCTTCCGGCGTCCCGGCCTGGTCACGGTTCAGCTTGGTCGTTCTTGCGGCCCACATTGCGGAGGTAGCATACTTATCCGGATCTGATATCGTATATTGCCCTTTGTCGTTTAACTCATAGGATTCACCCAGAATACCATAGAAGAATGCATCGTACACTTCCTGGTCCGTTGTCAGCAGGTTCCAGAAGGCAAGT
Organism: Bacillota bacterium; assembly: GCA_023391695.1. Taxonomy (GTDB): domain Bacteria; phylum Bacillota; class Clostridia; order Lachnospirales; family Lachnospiraceae; genus Anaerocolumna. The sequence goes on along the minus strand of JAEWAK010000034.1, from coordinate 38,202 downwards.
GCTCTTTCCGGATTCTTTGAAGTGCTGGAGATAACCATTGCGTCCTGTGTAAACGACATATTTGATACATCCGATACATAGTTGGAGTACTTAAATTTATATTCCGGATGTTCAATGGCATACTGCTGATAGGTATCTACATTATGAACTCTTAAAGCTGATTTCCCGTTTCTCACCTTATCGGAATCGGTATCGGCTAACGCAGATTTGCTGAAGAAACCTTTTTCATTCCACCTGGTCATCATTTCAAGGAACTCATTGGTTTTATCATATTCATAATAGGTATAAAGTTTGGGATTTTCTTCGGAGGGATCAATAAAAAGGAAATCATTTGTGGAACCTTTTATTGCATATTGTCCGTTATTATACATCCACACATCATCTACTTCCGACCCCGCAGAGTAGATATCCAACGCTTCAATTCCTGTTCCGCTGGAAGCTACAATATCAAGATACTCTTCCATATCCTCAAATGTCTTCATTTCACCGTCCCAGCTGCTGCCTTCCGTAAGATCCGTACGATATATGGGTCCATAAGCAGAATAGGTTGCCAAAAGGGTGGGTACGCAGTAATAAGAGCCGTCTACCGTTGCCTGTTGTTTCGCGGTATCGGATTGCATGGCATAATTATCCGGAGCATAGGTCGGCCATAATTCAGCCAGGTCCATGAAAGCACCTCTTTTTGCCAGTGACGAAAAATTCAGCCAGGATGAACAGTAGGCCATATCAAACTCTTCACCCGATGAAAATAACAACGGATACCTGTTTGCATATTCCGCCCAGCCGATCCAGTTAATTTTTAAGGTTGCATTTAATTTTTCTTTCAGAATTTTATTGAAATTCTCGTTAACCGCTTCCTGGCCTGTCGGTTCATTACTAACCACATACATGACTAACTCCACTTCTTTTGAAGTGTCCAGCCCCCCTGTTTCCGCCGTCTGACTGCCGGTATCCGTACCCTCGTTGCTTCTTAAGCCGCATCCGCTCAAAGTTAGGGATAACATTGCCAAGACCAATAACATAGATAATAACCTTCTCCTTTTTCTCATAAAAATCCTCCTTTTTTCATTAAATTATTTAATCCGGTCTACCCTTTTACAGAACCGATTGTAATACCTTTAACAAAGTATTTCTGTACAAATGGATATAAAAGAATGATAGGACCGGTTGCTACCACAGCCATGGATAGCTTCAGCGTATTGGAAGGCAGATTCGCAACCTGGATTCCCGCCTGACTGGCTATCCGTGCTAATGCCTGTGTCTGCTGGAGCAAATCATAGAGCATATATTGCAATGGATATTTTTCCGAAGTATTGATATAAAGCATGGCATTATACCAATCATTCCAGTAACCCAATGCCAAAAATAAACCGATTGTAGCCAATCCTGATTTTAACAAAGGCAGGATTATGCTTACAAAAACCTTAAACTCTCCTGCTCCGTCTATTTTTGCGGATTCGATCAGCGCCGTCGGTATTACGGAAACAAAACTTCTCATAATCAGCAAATAGAATACATTCAGCATGCCGGGTAATATTAACGCGAGATAACTGTCTTTTAAATGCAAATATTGAATATAGAAAATATAAGTACTGACCATACCGCCGTTAAACAAGGTTGTAAAGTAAAAGAAGAAAGAAAACTGATTTCTGTATTTAAAATCTTTACGGCTGATTACATAGGCGCTTAGTGTCAGTACCAATAACCCGACAACTGTCCCGGCTGTTGTAATAAAAATCGAAACACCATAAGCCCTCAGTATGGTGACCGGATTTTTAAATACAATCCGATAAGCTTCCAAAGTGAATTCTTTCGGAAACAGCCCATATCCCGTAAACCGAATTGCCTGTTCCGACGAAAAAGAACCCGACACCAATATAATAAAAGGTAATAAACAAAGTAAGGCAACAAAACCGACCAGCAGATAGCTAAGCACATCAAAACTGACTCTTGCCGGTCCTCTCTTAATACTTTGTGACTTCACCAACTGTTCACTTTTCATATTTACCTCTCATTCCGCCGCCCACAGCGGCATAAAATCTTACGGGTAAAAGTGCTTTGTTTTTACTCTTCCCGTCCTGCTGCCACAGAAGCGGTATCACCAATAACTGTGAATTATATTTTTATAATTCACTTTGTGGAGACGTTTTTCTTTGCACTTCCCTCTATTTATAATTCTTAGGTCAAAACAGAGCCAGATCTTTATCTGCCCTTTTAACGATATGATTTACTATCATAATAATTATGAAGCATAGGATTGACTGATAAAAGGTAGCTGCTGCCGTCATTCCCAGATTCGAGTTCTGCATCAGTGAACGGAAAACGTAAGTATCGATTACATCCGTAGCATTATACAATTGTCCGTTATTGCCGACGATCTGGTAAAACATCTCAAAATCTCCCCGGAGAATACGTCCGATCTGCAGTAAAAACATGGTTATAACCGTAGGTTTTATGCCCGGCAGTGTAATATAACGGATCCGCTGAAAAATATTCGCCCCGTCAATTTCAGAGGCTTCATAACATTCTCCGTCTATTCCGGTGATGGCTGCGATATAAATAACGGAGTTATAACCGCACCATTTCCAGGCATTAAAGAGGCAGATAATAAACGGCCAGACACCCGGCATGGAATATAAATTAACTGCATCATATCCGAAATTCTTCAGGATGCTGTTTAGCAGACCTGTTTCATAATTAAATAAATTATATACGAAAGTACCGACTATGACCCAGGATATAAAATAAGGCAGGAAAATTACGGACTGTGAAATTTTCTTAAAATACTTCCCTTTCATTTCTGTAATTGCAATTGCTACCAGTATAGCCAATGCCTGTGAAGTAATCAAATTTAATACATTGTAAAGAATGGTATTTTTGGTAATCAGCCAGCCTGTGCCTGATGAAAATAAATACCGGAAATTCTCCAAACCGTTCCATTCGCTTCCAAACACACCAAGGTTGAATCTATAGTTTTTAAAAGCAAGTATTAATCCGGACATTGGCAGATACAATAATACGAACACAAGAATAACCATAGGTGTAATCATTAAAAACAGAGCCTTATTTTTTTTGAATTCCTGAACAAAATTTTTAAAATATTTTGTCATGAAGCATCTTCTCCTTGTCATTTTGTATATTTCCTTTAATATATTGTAATTATACTTGTTTAAGCTGACAAATAAAACATAACAAAACTATGATTTTGCTGACATTCTTATGCATTTCTTATAATAGCGGGAATAAATTATATGATTTTTGTATATGGAGTGCTTTATACTGTATGTATTTATACTTTGAAGTATTTTTTCCTAATAAATTTTTAGCTTAGGACATTTTGTGAAGCGGAGCGTTCTGAACATGCGGGGGAAAAGCAGCTGCCATACCAAAAAGAACCGCCGCAGGAAGTCCTTAGACCTCCCACAGCGGTAACCTTATACTGTATTAATCCGTTCTGCTTCATCGACTGTCATGGCGGGAATACGGATCGTAACACAAGTTCCCACTCCCGGGTCGCTATCATAAAAAACGCCGTATTGTTCGCCATAATATAACTTAATACGAAAATTAATGTTTTGCGCACCATAACCGTGAGTGGACTTAGAAGTATTTTTCTGAAAAATCTGATCCAACTGCTCCCTGGTCATTCCGCTGCCGTCATCCTGGATGCGGAAAACAATATCCTCATTCTCTCTTTGAACTTCAATAGCTATATGGCACTCTTTCATTTTATTATTCTTTGCAATGCCATGCATGATAGCATTCTCCACGAAGGGCTGCAAAATAATATTAATACAGCTTAATTCCAGTATATCTTCGGTAGCGGTAACGGTAAGAAAAATTGCATTTTCAAAATGATAATTTTCAATTTTAACATAGGCCTTTACATGCTCCAATTCATCTGCAATTCTCACAATCTGCCTGCCCTTATTTAAACTGATCCGGTAAAATTTAGCCAGGCTCTGTACAATGGTCACAATTTTACCGGCACCATGATCCCTCGCTTCCCAATTAATCATATCCAGCGTATTATAAAGAAAATGAGGATTTATCTGTGCCTGCAGCGCCCGCATTTCCGCGGCTTTTACACTTTGTCCCAGCCGGTACTGATTCAGCATTAAAGTCCGCAGCTCTTTCGTCATATACTTAAATTGCTGAAATAAATTTCCTATTTCATCCTCCGGCTCTTCCTCCCCCTCAATTAAACTCCAGTTACCATTCTGAACCTTAAGCATCTGGCTGCTTAATCTGGTAAGCCGTTTTGTATAATAACGCGCCAGACTATATGATATGAGTACGATTGCAGGAAAAATCAACATTACAAATAAGGCAAATACCTGAAGCACAACATTACTTTCATGATAAAAGTCAGCCTTTTCAATCATGCTGACAAGAGTCCAGCCGGCCTCATTGATAACCTGTCTTCTTACAAGATAATTACCCATTCCTTCAAAACGCATATCTGTCCAGCCTGTTTTTCCGTCCGTTTCCGCCTTATTCTCTTCCAATACCTGAATATATTCTTTTTCTGTCTGAATTGAAGTTGCAATAATTTCATTTCTGTTATTAATCAGGTAGCTGAAACCTTTCCTCGTAATATCAGAATTGCGTAATATATTTTCTAATTCTTCTACGGATACGCTGACCCTTGCCACACACTGAATTCCACCGTTATCATATATCATTTTCAGCAGGGCAACCTGTTTCCCCGGATTATTGGAATTCCCCAACGGCACAGTCTGTACATTCGTAAAATAAAGAGCCCCTCCCATGGTTGAGGAAAATCTATCCCATTCGATATTATCCGGCAGTTCCGATAAGGGATAAAAATGATAATTGTTATTCGTATATATCATGTTATCGGGAACATATAATGCACAGTTATACAAGCCATTGGATAAATCAATGGAAGTAATAATATCATCCAGTCTCCAATATTCCCGGTACTGCTGCGCCTGCTCCTTTTTTTGGAATACCCCGTTGTCGAGTACTTCCTGCAGCTGCTTATTTGTTCCCAGCAGAAGCTGTACATAATTCATATTTTGTATATGGTTTTCCAGGTAAGAAACTGCCTGCTCATAGGATTGGTCCGCAGAATACAGAATCTGTCTGGCATACTGGTTCGCAATAATATTATAGCTGATAATAGATAAAAGCAGGGCTATAAGCAATAATGGAATAGAGAAAGATATGGTCATTTTTGTACGAATACTTTTATGGGAAAACCAATTAATTATATTTTTATTTGACATTTTCACAGAAGGTTCTTCTCCTTATATTCCGATGGTGTCATTCCTATCTGGTTCTTAAATATGCGTGCAAAATAAGCAGCATCCTCATATCCCACCTTATCTGCGACCTGATATAATTTAAACTTTGGATCGAGCAGGAAAGATTTTGCATACTCCATTCGTAATTTAGTAAGGTACTGATTAATGGTCAGTCCCGTATCCTGTTTGAACAAGCTTGAGAGATAGGTAGGTGCCAAAAATACTTCTTCTGACATACGGTTAATGCTAAGCCCTTTCTCGTGATAATGCTTATGCATATATGCAATTACCTGCCGGATCGATAGATTGCTTCCTGTATTCTCAAAATTCTTCTCTCCAAAGGCTGTCTGCACATATTGTAACAGCAGTTCCCTGATTTCTGTAAGGGTTACGGCCTGGTCCAAAATGTAGGCATATTCTACGCCCGGCATGGACCTTTTACATTGCTGCCCGGGATTATTTTTTTCAGCTTCTCTGATATAATTATAAACCATCAGACAAATATTTCTTACTACGCTGTTTAGAATAACTTTCTCTTTTATAAAAATATTAAATATTTGTTTAATTATTTCCCCGGCTTCCTGTGGGTCCTTCTTTTGAATTGCTTTTCTAAGGGAAATCTCCTCTTTTGCTCCCAGGTCATTCTGCCATTCACAAAAGAATTCTTTATCCGCAGCATAGGAGCCATATCCCAGAAATGCCAGACATTGCAATGCCTGCTGAGCCGACTGGTAAGAACGCGCCAAATCTTTAGTCCCGGTACAAAGGGTCCCGATTGCCAGGAAATGTACCTTGTCATTCTCCTGATTCCTTGCCAGTTCCCGCATAGAATTAAGAACCTGACCGTTTTCTTCTAATTCCATGCTTTCTGCCGCAAGATAGAGAATCATGGTTGCATTATCCCAAAAATCCACATAAACATACATGCCTGTATTCTCTCCCTTAAGTCCCGCCGCACTTTTATACCACTCCGATACCATATCAGTTTTATCCTGCATGTCGGCCCACCGGATAATACAGATGCGCAGCGCTTTGCACCGGTCATTCCAAAGCCCCGCAATTCTTAAAATTTCACCGTTATCCTCACCGTTCTTTCTATCCCTGAGGAGGGATAAAAACGTTTCATTCTTTATATGAACCACACTTTTTTCATACTCCCTTTGCATGGAACGGTAATCAAGGATATTGTGGTAACGTTCGATCGCTTTTTTAATTGCCCCGGACAGTTCATCCAAATCAATTGGCTTCTCTACATACTGAACCGCTTCCAGTTCAATCGCCGCTTTTAAATATTCTTTCTGAGCATAGCTGCTGATAAATATCAACTGACAGTCCGGCAGCCGTTCTTTTAAAAACCGGCACATTTCAATACCGTCAATTTCCCTCATCTTTATATCCGATACGATAATATCCGGCTTATAATTCGTACTAATCTGCAATGCTGTTTCTGCATCCTCTGCACTGACAACCTCATCTATCCCAAGTTCCGGCCATGGAATATGCTTTAACAGACCTTTTCTTGTAATTGATTCATCTTCCACCAATAATGCTTTCATTATAATTTTCCCCAATCATTAGTAAACACTCAACAGTATCTTCTCTACTATTTTTAATATATTTTGGTATAATTAAATTCTTATATCAGATTTATTATATCATTGATTCCGTATATCTTTCAAATGGGAAATGAGTGCATGTTAAACCGTGTTTTTTTGTTATCACTATCAGGATTTAAGTCACTTCTCTTTTGATTTCTTTCACAAAACTCAGATAAGTTAACATAAAATACAAAGAATATATCATTCCGAACCCAATAAGGGTCCCTAGCATATACCGATACATCATCGGTTTATTTACATAGGAATTAAAGATATACCCGATGGAGTTGAACAGGGATATGGAAATGGGAATCGAAAGCAGCAGCGGTACCGCAAAATGTATTAACATCTGTTGCAGAATCATACAATCAATACGATACCCGGACATCCCCAGCTGAGACAGTCTCTTATAATGGCGGCGATGCCTGGCCAGATCTCCAAGCTGTTGAATTGCCATGATTGCAGACATCACACAGGCAAAAATAATCGCTATCAGCTTATTTACTTCCCGAAAATCTTCCATTGACGCACTAAGCTTCATAAGATCCGGGGAATAGCAGATCAAGTTGAAGGCATAAATCAGAGTAAAGGAGATCGTTAAGGTCAGAATATAGATGCTGTAGTCCCTAAGAGACCGTTTCATGTTTCGGATGGATAATTCAGCCAACATCTTTCACATCACCTCCCAGCACCGTAACTACATCCAGAATCTCTCCAAAAAATTCCCTTCGGCTCTTATCTCCCCTCAAAAGCTCATCGAATAACCTACCGTCGCGAAGGAATAAAATCCGGCTGCAATAACTGGCAGAGAAAATATCATGGGTAACCATTATTATCGTGGCATTTCTTTCTTTATTCATTTTCGAAAGAGTATCTAACAGAATCTGAGATGATTTTGAGTCCAGTGCTCCGGTCGGTTCATCTGCAAGTATCAGTCCGGGTCTGCAGATCAGGGCTCTTGCACAGGCACAGCGCTGCCTTTCCCCGCCGGAGACCTGATACGGAAATTTATCAAGCAAATGACGGATTTCCAGAGCTGCAGCCACCTCTTCCACCTTTGAAGCAATCTGATTGCATTTCATATTGCCGATCATTGGTGCAAGTGCAATGTTTTCCCCTATTGTCAGGGTATCCAGCAGATTATAATCCTGAAATATAAAGCCAAGATTGCGTTGTCTGAATTCTGCGGTTTTTGATCCGGGTAATGCGGTTATATCTGCACCTGACAGATAGATATGGCCGGATGAAACCTCCTCCTTGCCGAATATTATTTACCAGATAATAACATCTTCGGGATTTCATGTCTACTTACAATTCTGTAAGCTGTCCGCATGGAAATGAAATCATTATTTTTGTTCTGCAATTTACTTCCGATTCAGCTGAAATTGCCAGTTCTTATAACCCCGTTTATTTGAGTAAATACGGACGGAGTAATCGTCTCAAAGCCGTTTTGTTGTAAAAATGCGGACAATTCCCTGCGGATACTGTCATTATCTTCAATAATCATTACTTTGTACATAGGACTCCTTCTTTAACTACTGCTTTTATTATCAATTACCATACATTACCATTTCAATTGTATATCCTTTTCCAATATTTTTCAATAAACATCCAGCCCGGACTTTACGAAGAGCCAAACTCCGGCTTCCCGGGTAACCGTGGTGAAGATTATTAAGGGTATTGTCACAAAAGCATATATCAAGTATATATTACATTATGTAATTAAATGAAACTAATTGAAGGAGGTGCAAAGGATGAGTTCAATATTAAGAACGAAGATGTTCTTACGAATGATTGCTGTAATCATGCTTGTAACCCTGGTATTCGCAATACCGGTTCAGGCTGCTTTCTGGAACCTTACCGGCGACGTGGGTTCTCACGATCCCACACTGATTAAAGAGGGTAATCTCTGGTGGTCACCTTATACCGGTACGGGCTTGGCAATGAAATACTCCTCAGATGGGTTGGCGTGGCACAATGGAGTGCAGATTTTTGCATCGGAGCTGGCCTGGTGGAGGACCTATGCTTCCAATATGGGAACAAATGATGTATGGGCCCCGGATATAGAGTATTATAACGGACGGTATTACATGTATTACTGCGTATCGGAATTCGGAAAGAATAACTCAGCCATAGGACTTACCTCCTGCTCCGGTATTTTAACTGGCGACTGGAGGGATGACGGAATGGTTATCTCCTCAAAATCCGGTACCAATGCTTACAATGCTATCGATCCGAATATGGTAATTGACGCCAACGGTAGCCCTTGGCTTGTATTTGGATCCTGGTTTGACGGCCTGCATATTGTAAAGCTGAATACGTCCACAATGAAACCGACCGGTACCATTTACTCCATTGCTTATAAATCAGGAGGTATCGAGGGCGGTACCATGATTTACAAGGACGGCTATTATTATCTCTTTGCATCCATCGGTGTCTGCTGCCAGGGCGTAAACAGTACCTATAATATCATTTATGGCCGTTCCACCAGTATTACCGGACCATTTAAGGATAAGAACGGCACGAACCTGACAGACGGAGGCGGCACCATCTTAGATTCCGGTAATTCCAGGTGGAAGGGTCCGGGCGGACAGGATGTATATAAGAACGGAAGTAACTATGTAATTGCACGCCATGCATATGATGCAGATAATAACGGGGCTCCGACCTTATTAATCAGCGACCTTTATTTCAGTAACGGATGGCCGACCTATTAACAGGATTATTTGTTTTTTGATCGCATTTCCTTAAGACAGCATGTTCACCGCTATATTTTGAAGCTCCTTTTCTCGATTTCCCTTCAGTGGACGAAATTAATGTATCATATACATCAATTTGAATGATAATTTTAAACATGTGGAAAAGGGCTGCCTTGACAAAAAAGGCAGCCCTGATTTATAAAGTTTACCGCCAAAGAAGATACCTTCAATCTCATCTGTCCCTTCGGTAGTTATTTTTCAGGACTGCATGATCTAAGATATCCATCTCAGGGTTGGAATTTACTTTACATATTTCTTCCTATATTGATAAGGAGGGATTCCTTCATAGTTTTTGAAGGTTCTTATAAAATTGTTTACATTGTTAAAGCCGGAGCTTATGCCTATCTCGGTGATACTTTTTTCTGTATAATAAAGCAGTTCCTTGGCCTTTGCAATTCTTTGACGAATGATATATTCCTTAAAAGTATAACCTGTTGTCTTTTTAAACAGACGAGACAAATAATATCTGTCAATATAAAACTTTTTTGATATTTTACCAAGTGTGAGATCCTCCGTGCAGCTGTCTTCGATGTACTTTTGTATATTCAGTATTGTACCTGACATTCTGTCGGTTTGTTTAATTGGAAAGAATTCTTTAAAATTCCGGTAGAGCAGTGTAAACAGCAGACAAAAATACGACTTTATTGCAGTCTCCCACATATCACTCATGATTTTGGACTCCTCATATATATTCCGTATTATGTTATGGATATCGCTGTTGCAGCTATTGTTAAGCTTTATAATATGGGAAAAGTCATCAGGACGGTGCTTGAAGATGGAAGCAATCACGGACTCGCCTATCACTGAGGAAAAATATTTAGGGTGGATCAGTATATAGTATCTTTTGTATGGAAAACTCACCATGTTGATTTTATGTGTTTCCAGATTGCTTATAAAAACAATATCGTCCTTTTTTGCTTCATATATTTTGTCGTTTATTATAAACTGGGCACTTCCATCTACAATACAGATCATTTCAAAGCAGTTATGAAAATGTTCCTCCAGGGTAAATCCGTGGAATGTTTCCTCATACATGATCGTTATATTCTCATAACCGGCATCTTTCATTTTTTATACCCATTTCATAACACAACTGCGGGCAGATGTGTTACTGCCACAAATAGAGTTGAATGAATCCAAATGCGGCACCTTTCTCTGTTTTATTTTTTAAGTTATATGCTTAATAGCAAATAACGCTAATTTTTAACCAAATAAAATATATAAAATAAATAATTAAAGTAATAAAATATCAATAAAGGATATTTTTATTATAACATATATATGGAAGAAGGCGAATGATTTTAAAAGTATTTTCTTATAAATCTTTGGATGACATAGTAAATAAAATACAGCAAATGGGGTGCAGTGTTTCGAAAGACTGTACTTCAAATAGTTGTAATCGGTTCAGGGGAGTTCAGAGGGTGAGCGCCTTAAACTTAAACATCTGATGATATAAAAAGTATTGCAGAATAGTCAACTGTCAGGCCTATTCGAAAGAAGCGGCAACAGGTATGAAAATATTTGGAATGACTATCAAAGCAACCGAATAATCACATAACAGGAGGTTATAATGAATCAAGTAATATCTATACTTATCGTAGGTGCGGGGGGATATGGAAACTACTATGTAGAAGCACTTCTCAATTATGAGCACAAAAATGATATCTCTATAGCAGGTGTTGTTGATCCCAATCCTTTGGCATGCAGAAATTTAGATAAACTGAAGCAGATGAATGTACCCTTTTTTACTTCTCTTGAGGAGTTTTACAGCAAATACAGTGCTGACCTTGCAATAATATCAACTCCAATACACTATCACAATAATCATGTATGTTATGCTTTATCCAAAGGAAGCAATGTATTATGTGAGAAACCTGTAAGCGCAACAATACAGGAGGCACACAATATGCTGAAAGCTCAGAAGGAAGCAAATAGATTCGTTTCCATCGGCTTTCAATGGTCATATACCGAAGCGATACAAAAATTAAAGAAGGATATCATGGACGGAGTACTTGGAAAGCCTGTAAGATTCAAAACAATCGTACTCTGGCCCAGAAATGAAGACTATTATCAAAGAGGATGGGCAGCAAAGATAAAGGACAACTCCGGCAATTGGATCCTGGACAGTATTGCAAATAATGCTGCTGCTCATTATCTTCATAATATGTTATATTTACTCGGAGACACTATGGATACCAGCGAATATCCCCAAAAAATAACCGCAGAATTATACCGTGCCAATCATATAGAAAATTTTGACACTGTCTGTGCCAGGATAATCACAAAAAAAGGGACCGAATTATGCTTCTACGCATCACATGCAACCGGCGAACTTCTTGATCCAACCTTCTGTTATGAGTTCGAAAATGCATGTGTAACATTTCATACAGGTTCTAATATACAGGCAAAATTTAATGATGGCACTATAAAGAATTATGGAAATCCCGATGAAAATATTTCTACAAAAATAACTAATGCAATTAATTCAGTGAAAGGTATTTCAAAATCACCCTGCAGTATTGAGACGGCCTTACCCCATATCATATGCATTAACGGAATGCAGGAATCCATGAGGAGTATCGAAGATTTTCCCAGAGATATTGTCAAATATAACAGTACTTCAAAATTAATATATGCAGAAGGTTTGAAAGATGTATTGAAGGATTGCTATGACAATTGGACTTTTCCGGCTCAGCTTAAAGTTTCATGGGCAAAATCCGGAAAAGAAACAGACCTGGAAGGATATGATTATTTTAAAGGAGAAAATTTATGCTAAGTATAGGATCATTGGCAAACGTCTGGTAAGATAATGAATCGAGACTTGCTTTCATTTTGAGATGGTCCTTTTACGAATTCCGAGTTTTTCAAGTTTACATTGAAAACTCGGAAAACTGCTCTTTCAGGTCTTGTTTCAAATGAGAAGTGATTCATTATTAATTATAATGGCTTACGTCCTCTTTGAAAAAAACTTAGTGGCAGTACATCAGTTTCTGTGATAGAATATAATTGGTAAATAATTCAAAATCTTTTCAGGAGGTACTGTTCATGTCTAAACCTACCATTAATTTTGCGTCAGTTACACTAGATTGTCCAAATCAAGAGGAGTTGGCAGATTTCTATACTGCATTATTGGGATGGAACAAACAGCGGTTTGATGAAGAATGGCTTGCTGTTATTTCTCCCAATAAACATATATGCCTGCTGTTTCAAGAAATCGAAGACTACATTCCTCCAGTTTGGCCAAATGAAAAAGGAAAACAACAACAAATGACCCATTTAGACTTCGCCTCGGCACCAAATGAAAAAGAAGCTGTTAAAAGTCATGCTCTGGCTTGCGGTGCTGCTTTGGCTTCCGTACAATATTCCCAGGATTATACGATTTTTATTGATCCGGTGGGACATCCTTTTTGTATTAGCTTTTTTGGTTAAGTATGCAAATACATAGAAAGACCGGCTAATTGAACGGTTAAAAAACAAAAGTGCCACCCTTGTTCTACGCTGGCACTTTTGCTTTATGGATGTTTATTCATTAACGGTTTCACTGCCGTCTGTAAAAGCACCCTCACTAATGGCAATTACGCTGCTTGGGATTGTTACGTTTTTTATTCCCGAACAAAGCTCAAACACTTTACATCAATTCGGTACAAGTTTTATATAATCAAGCGCCAGCCAGTATCCCGAGCTTGAAGCATTTTTACCCGTGATATTGAATTTGAAGGATTTGTTGCCTGCCGAACTGAAGGTTATATTTGCCACATTCAGTTCCATATAGTCCGATGCAGTTGAATATAAATCCTGAACCGAACCGTGATTCACACCGTTTACCGACATTTGGAACCTTCCCCTGTCGGTTCCCTTTTTCACACCGATCCTAACACTATAGCTGCGTGCCTCAGGTACATTCACAGTGTATGTCACATAGTCATCGACAGCATTGGCTTCCAGTATAGTTCCATATCCACCGCTCAGATTGGGGTCCGGGTTGGATCCATTTCCGAAAATGCGGTGTGTGCCGCCCGAGGTTGCGTTTACACTTAATTTTTCTGTTTCATTTTGACTGCTCTGAACTGAAATATTATCAAATTTTGCTGCTGAATTATATGTCCTGACTCCTGTCATACCTCCCTTATAGGTTGAATCCGTCACACTAATCTTAGGCGTAGCCATATCATTAACATAAACCTTAATGGATTCATCTTGTGCAACAATTTTAACATGATACTTTGTATTAGACATTAGACTCATAGAATCAGCGGCAAGCGATGTCCAGTTGTTGTTTGCCTTCCCAATCAGCACACTCTGATTGGGTACATCGAGTCCAACATAATAGCCCTTGTAAGCGTCAACACCTGTTGCCGGATTTGATGCCCTAAACAACAGACCCGCATTGCCGGTTGGGCCTGCTGTCACATCAGCTTCATAAATCATATTTGAGAAGTTGGTGTCCAGAAGAGTCTTGGCCCCCGGATTTGATGCTACATTATACTGACCGCCTGATACTGTCCATGTACCGCCGTATTTTGTCCACCCTATATCATTACCGTCATTAAAGTTATCTTCCACTGCCATTTCGACCGGTTTAATTGTATTATCTGCATTAAACTCAAATTTATCAAATGCCAGAACGCGATGATCCCATTCGGGATCGCTCAGATAACGTTTATGGTAAAAAATGTACCAATCATTTGTTGCAGGTGATTTAATAATGCCATTATGACCAGGCCCATATGCTGTTGTAGAATCAGAATGCAGCATAACACCTTTGGGTACAAATGGTCCTGTTACAGAGTTGGAAGTTGCATAGCATACCTTATAAGTTGCATCTACCCATACACCGGCAGAATAAGTCATATAGTATATCCCGTTCCTCTTGAACACTTTAGGCCCTTCAAAATAATCATTAATACCAGTTTTACCGGGAGTAACTTTCTTATAGATGGTTCCGTCAGACCATGTTCCCAGAGACTTCATGTCAGTGTTAAGCTTTACAACATTACACTCGCCCCAGCTGCCATAATACATATAAGCCTGGCCATCATCATCAATAAATACATCTTGATCCATTGGACCTGCGCCATTTCTTACAACATTTATAAGTGGTGCTCCAATCGCATCGGTATATGGACCCTCTGGATTATCAGCTACTGCAACGCCTATTCCGCCTGATTGTCCATCGCCATTGATTGCGTTAGCAGCAAAATAGATGTAGTATTTCCCATCGCGATAAGCCCCGCTCGGTGCCCACAATGAATGCTGCAGCCATGATATATTGGCAGAGCTTATTACATTTGAGTATTTTGTCCAGTTAACCAAATCTGTTGAAGAAAATATGTCCATAAATTTTGCGCCATACTCAGCGGGCTCACCAACTTGTCTCGGACGAGTCGGATATACCCAATATGTCCCATTATAATTCTGTACATCAGGGTCTGCATAATGGCCACCAACTAATTGCGGACCAGCGTGAATCGGATCAGCAAAGGCATATCCTGTAAACGATACTAGCCTGCCGGTTACAATTAAAACACAAAATACTGTCAAACTAAATTTTTTGATTTTTCCCATGCAACTACCTCCTTTCTTGACTGACAATTTACATTCCTTGTTGAACATTTTAACCTTTCTCATGCAACGCCTCCCTTTCAATAATTGATAATACAGCAGGTTTATTGGATGCATTCTCCTTGCTGTTAAAGCTTAAGGTTGCTCCATTATTGTTCTCAACCTGCAATTTGAAAGTCACTTTCTTATCCACGCTCATCTGGCTGTTCACATAGCTTGTAACATCTATGGTGTACCAACCGGCAGCAGTAACATTCAGAGTTCCTATTGTTACTGCACCTGTACTGTTCGGCTGATTATTCCAGGTTATACTTCCGGTTCCTGATTCCACCCAGGTATCCGCGCCGGAAAGACCGTATATCACTAACGGTGTTGCTGCAGATGCCGCATTGCAGTACACCTTCAAAGCTGCTGAAGAGGCTGATGTTCCCAAACAGCCGGTAAGGTCAAACTTCAAAAAGCCCTTTCTGTTATATCCGTCATCTGGATCGCCCTTGACATCGATTGTTGCAGCTGTGCCATAATTCGTTGCGGCATAAGTTCCGTCCCTTACATAGGCATCGGCATTGGCCGGATAATCAACAGCGGCGGCAGACGCCGCTGCACTTACGGCTGTACTCCATGCACTTGTACCGGCGCTGTTTTTGGCTCTTACTCTATAGCTGTGGGCCTGGCCCAGCGTCAAACCTGTATGCGCATAAGGAGAGGTAACATTGCTTATTGTGGTTCCGTCTACTTCAAGATCATAACCTGCTGCACCGGCTGCTGCACTCCAGGTCACATCTATTTGAGACGCCCCTGCCGCAGCAGCCGCCAATCCGGTTGGTACCGACGGTATACTCAGTGTATAACTGCCCCCCATAAAAGCTACCATTGCCATACCTGCCACATTTCCGGTAATAGTTACTTCATTTGTTGCATAATCTCTTCTATTGTCGTGCCAAACCATACGGCTGTCATTGAATTGCACTATATTTGGATTTTCCTGTCCGGGAAGCAATGGATCCAATTGATCTACTGCATATTGGGCACTTGTCTCAAAGCCCTCGCTCCAGGCTCCAAGCAGCTGATATCCGGGATTGCTTATACGATTCAGTGTTGTCACACGATGACGGGGATTTTGAAACCAGCTGGTACCCGCACCATTTAACATGCTGACACCCCACGGATTTTTGCCCAACATAAAGTCCAGCTGCTGTCCCGCCAGATTTAGATAAGTAGAATTGCCCGAAAGCTCCTGATACATCAAGGCTTCAACTGCATTATTGCTCATAGCTTCATAACTGCCCCATTTCGGCTGGCTGCTGTTATTCCAGAATTGTGTATCTGCATAGGTTTTCTTTACATTGAGATGATTATTCATGCGGCTTATAGCTGTACTTTTATATGCCGGGTCAAGTGATGCAACTTCATAGTTTGCCCAGGCGTAAGCCCTTGACCAGTTGAGGCTGGTATCCGATTTGTTATACCATTCTCCGGCACTGTCACAATAAGACTTTGCATCTGCCAGATAAGAAGCTGTCCCCGTAGCACTGTAGAGTTCAGCTGCTGCCCAGGCCATATCGTCTTTATAATCGGTATCCACATAGAACTCATCCGCATCTCCTGCAATACCTGTTCTGGTCTTGCCCCAGGTATATATCTGCTGTGCTGCCGTAAGATAACTGCCGGCTAATGCGGCATTGTAGCTGGGTCCGCTTGGGTCTCCCCAAATTTTGGCTCCAAGTGCCAGGGCAGCTGCCGCTTTGCCCGCCAGATTTGCACCTTTTCCCGCCGGGCATGGATGGACAGGTCTGGATATACCATATATGGTATTATCATTTTCCGGCCAGCATTTACTGCGGGAATCAAGATCATCATTCTCAACATCGTGGTCAAGACCATCAGCTACTTCCATATATAATATTTGGTTTGTGTTATCCCACATCTTTAGTATAAAATCCAGCCCTACCTTTGCTTCGGTCAATACGCCGCCGGTGCTTCCGGGTGAAGGAAAAACTTCCGGATGATGAATATAGGTTGTAAGCATTACATCTGTGACATGTCCGATCGTACTCATAAATTTGATGTAATCCGAGGCATCATGCCAGCCGCCTGTTACGTCGATTGTACCGGAAGCTCCATCCGGTTTTCCATCCACCGATGAATTTGTTCCCGATATATGGCAGGCTCCATGATCTTTTGGATTTGTATTTCCGCAGCGTTGTACCTTAAAAAACTGCATTGACAGATCGGCTAAACTGCTGTAAACGGAATCACTGACAGAAAATGTCGGTGAAGTGTATGTATTGATTTTTATATAATATCCGCTGCCTACTGTACTTAAAGCACTGAAATCAAGAGCATAGGTATAGGTACAATTTGCACCCCCGGCATCGCCCCAGCTTCCTTTATTGGCTGATAAAATAGTTCCATTTAGAACTGATGTATTGCCGGAATTAAAGACATCATATCTTACTCCGCTTAAATTGGTACCGGATAAAACCATAGCCACTTTACTTGACGAAGGTTTGTATCCCACCTGGTTTACTCTGATAAAAACTCCGCTTGCATTTGCCTGGACGGCAGTTGCCGGCATAATTACTGCCGCAATCATTATGACCGCAGCCAGAAATGAAATAATCCTGCTTTGTCTTTTCATTTTTTACACTCTCCTAAACTTTAATATTTTCGATTATGACTTTCCAAATCATTCTGTCAATTCTCAAATGTGTTTAGTTGGTATATATGATTTTAATATATTCCATGAGTTTAATTATATCTTTGTATAATGGCATTCTCAATGTCATATTTTTACTATTTTTTCTTCTTTTTTTACAAATACAATCTGAAATTAATTAAATTTTTCTTTTTTCCTTGAGTGCACTTCTTTACCCATTTTTCTACAACTATCAGGCAAACAAACCGTCCCCTTGCTTTGATAATACAAAAAAGATGCCATATCAAGCCGGTGGGGGCCCGGAGGGTATGGATCAATATGATGAACTTTTAAATATTGTCTGGAGTATCCTATATTTTAACTTAACCGAAAAGGGTATTAATCTATACAATTAGATTGTTGCTGGTTAAAGTCGTAACTAAATACAATCTGATATAGCCTTATTATTTGTATAAAATAAATAAAACATTAAAAATCCAGAATAGGAAATTACCATATTTGCAATAATACAAATGCAAGTATATGAAAAGGAGGAAAAAACACATGACAAATTTAAATCAATTAGAATTACAGAACTTAAGGCATTTAATCGGAGCACACGGAACAATAGCAAATAAATTAGATGCTATGGCACAACAGTGCCAAGATTCTCAGATTAGCCAAATGCTGGTAGCAGATGCGAACGATGCAAGACAAAACAAACAAAAACTAATGACATTTTTACAGTAAGGAGGGAATTTTTATATTATGAATGAAAAAGATATTATGAATGATTATTTGTCTATGATTAAAGGGAGTTTGACAGGTTATGCGGCCATCATTTCTGAAACTGATAACCCTCAGTTACGCCAAACATTCCAACAAATGAGAAATATGGATGAACAGCGTCAATTTAAAGTTTATCAGGCTGCTAAACAAAAGGGATATTATCAGCCTGCTCAACCCGCTACTAATAACGACATAACCTTAATCAAAAATCAATTGTCACAAGGATAGTAAAAAAAATTGCCTCTAGTAAATATTTTGAGGCAATTTTTTATCATTTTACTTTTATGAACGAAGATCTAATTCTGTTAAGCCTGTTGCCAGGAAACGTCTTTAATTCACGTATTAATTTTTTTGTAATTGTTATTACTCAATAAAAAATATTAATAAGCTACACCCTGTGCATACATTGCATTAGCAACCTTTAAGAATCCGGCAATATTAGCGCCCACAACAAGATTATCTTCACTGCCATATTCTTTTGCTGCCGCACTGGCATTTCTGTATATATTAACCATAATATCTTTCAGTTTCTCATCAACTTCTTCAAATGTCCAGGAATATCTCATACTGTTTTGTGTCATTTCAAGAGCAGATGTTGCAACACCACCGGCATTTGCAGCCTTTGCAGGTCCGAATATAACTTTGTTTTTAATGAATACGTCAATTGCTTCCGGAGTTGTCGGCATGTTGGCACCTTCTCCAACAGCGTAACATCCGTTGGCTACAAGAGCTTTCGCAGATTGCTCATCAATTTCATTCTGAGTAGCACTGGGGAGCGCTATATCACACTTGATTGTCCAAATTCCGGAACACCCTTCCGTATAGGTTGCCTTCGGATGATATTTAACGTATTCGCTGATTCTTTTTCTTTCTACTTCTTTTATTCTTTGAACGGTTCCTAATTTAATACCATCGGGATCATAAACATATCCGTTTGAGTCACTTAAAGCAACTACTTTACCACCCAATTGATATACTTTTTGAGTTGCGTAGATAGCAACATTGCCTGAACCCGAAATAACAACTGTTGCTCCTTGAAAGGATTTACCCTTATCTTTAAGAGCTTCTTCCATAAAGTAGCACAGGCCATAACCTGTAGCTTCTGTTCTTGCCAAACTTCCTCCCCAGGTTAATCCCTTGCCTGTTAAAACTCCGGTAAAGTCATTTCTGAGTCTTTTGTATTGTCCATACATAAAGCCAATCTCTCTTGCGCCTGTTCCGATATCACCGGCCGGAACGTCTGTGTTTTCACCGATGTGTCTTTGTAACTCAGTCATAAAACTTTGACAGAAACGCATAACCTCACCATCTGATTTACCCTTTGGATCGAAGTCACTACCGCCTTTACCTCCACCTATTGGAAGACCGGTCAATGAATTTTTGAAAATCTGTTCAAATCCAAGAAATTTAAGAATACTGGCATTTACAGAAGGATGGAGTCTCAAACCTCCCTTATAAGGTCCAATTGCACTATTGAACTGAATTCTGAATCCTCTGTTAACCTGTACCTTTCCTTTGTCATCAACCCACGGCACTCTGAAAATGATCTGCCTTTCAGGTTCAACAATTCTGTCAAATATTCCAGCCTCTACCCAATGCGGATTTTTTTCAGCTACGGGTTCCAAAGACTCCAAAACTTCCTTGACTGCCTGGTGAAATTCAGGTTCATTTGGGTTTCTTTTAATTACCTGATCCATTACACTTCCAAGTATTTTCATGACATATATCTCCTTTGTTATAATAATTTATTAAATGTAAATGCTATCTCTTCAAAATCTCAACCTATAATCTGATCGCAACCATCAACTCATCGCTTTGATTATAATAATTCATATAGCATTCATATTAATTCAATTTTAGGCAGCTTTAATATAGTATTATTGATATGTATAATAATTCAATAAAGCAGAATACATAAAAAATGCATTTAAAGCGATAAAATAAATATGTCATTAAAAGACATAAAAAACTTTTATTCAATCGTATCAAATGCGTTGCTTAATTCTATTAAATTCTAAGCTTTGCCTTGCAAAGCTGTGAACATGCTTTATTGCATATCACAAAGCATACGCCTTTGTACGCCGTATTATTAATTCGGGATAATTGAAAAAATATTAATAATACTAATAAGAATTTTAATAGATATCGTATAAAAATGCAAGTACGGAATAAAAAAAAATTCTTATCAGCAGAATTCTATACAGGAGGAGGACGAATTTGGTGCGTTTACAGTGCAGGCATTACTGCCAACCCTAGCGAGTGTGACCTTTTGCGGGTATGACCTTATCTGCATAGCAGCTTTTGGGTTACAATATCAGAATATATCTCCATGCCAATGGTTTTAGTTATATGGATAACATCTGAAAACTGTTTGCTTTGGGGTAATAAAGAGGTTAACATATTCTCCTCTTTAAGAATGCGGTCAGGGTTAAATATTACATCTTTATGTCCATCAAAAATGGCCACATAAAAAATCCCAGCCTCAACTATATCTTGAAAAAAATGACTTCCATACGATAACTCCGGCATAAATCCTGCTTTTCTCGATGAATACTCACAAATGACCGTCATATTACACAATTCGTTATAATGCACAGGTATACCTAACGACGGTGTTGTACTTCCCCACCTGCCCGGACCTGCCAACATGACATTTTTTCCTTTCATTTCTTTGTTTATCAGGCCAATCTGTCTGGCTACCGCATATTTCCCCTGCTCGTTCAGCTCCAGGTATGTGTTCCCCGGAATAAATACAACAAAATCAATCGGCAGCCGTACACTTCCCCCCATAAAGTTTCCTTTTCCGTAGAAAAAGCAATCCTTATCATTCGTCAGCTCCGGTATTTTTACTGTATTACCTAACCCTTTGGTTTGTAATGGGCGGCATTGCAAAAGATTGATTTTGAAGAAATTTTCTTTGTTTAAATTAGCCGTAAATTCAATATCAACAGGGTAATCATATGCTTTGGACAATAATGCCAGCATTTCTCTCATTACAGAGGTGATTTCCGTATCGGTGAACAATTTTTTGAAATCTAAAATATAAGGAGCCTTACTGTCCATATATCCCAGGTCACGCATACGAGCCGCTGTTATATAATCAGGAGTCATAAACAACTTCTTATCTGTTTTTAAATCGAGCAATATGATTTCATCCAAGTCTCTGCTTACTAAAACATTATCCGTAAAGGAAAGAATATCTAATTTATGCTGGGAAAATTTATTATGATCTTCATAATTCATCGGGGGAATCCGCAACGGATCATCCAAACATACAACCTTCACATAATCACCATCCGTCCTGTTAACTGCCCTCGTACCAAGTCCAAATACCAGACGAAGCATCCCTGAGTTCATATCAATACTCTCATCCCAAACATAAAGATTAGAAGAATTTCCGACACCGGCAATATGCGGGAAAAAATATTCTCCATACTGATCGCCTGAAACACGCTGGACCAATATCGCCATCTGTTCGTCCAGATGGGAGAGACCCCTGTTCATCCTGTAATCGAGTGCATCCTCATTCATTGTGCTCGCATAAACAGTACGAACGGCCTGCGCAAAAGCTTCATACCGATCCTCGGGCGTACCTTGATTCACACAAAAAACGCTTTCATATTTCCCCGCAAATGCATTCCCAAAATTATCCTCAAGCAAGGAGCTGGAACGTATAATTATCGGAGACTGACCGAAATATTCCAGTATTTGAACAAACTGTTCCTGAATGTCCTTAGGAAACTCTCCGTGTAAAAGCTTATCTCCCAATTCACGTGCATACTTATAATATCCGTCCTTCGTCTTTTGCTTTGCACGAAGTCTCCACCAGCCGTTTTGTACAATATAGGTGTAAAAAACATCCGACCCAATATAGAATGAATCGTGGGGTTCCAATAATGGTGTAAAACGGTCTTTTCCTTCAATCTCCAGAATTTTTCTGGCCAAAAGCATACCAACACTCTTACCGCCAATAAAGCCGGTACCGACTTCTCTGGATGCAATCATCAGAATATCTTTTAAAGTTAAATATCGGTCACACAACTTAAACATTCTGGAATCACTGCCTATCAGCATATACATTAAGCGCTTCTTCGCCTCTTCCTGCTGCTTAAGTGAAAAGTTCAGCACTTTTTTGGCTCTGTTAAAAATGATATTCCAATAATCAAGCCGATTTTCACTGCGGTGAATGTTGGTGAACAACTCAGAGGCGTCAGAACTGGCCGTGATGCAGACAGCCTCCTGCCCCTGAATCAAATGCGGAAAGAACATGGTAGGCGAATAACGCTGCCATACCTTGAGCGGATGAATATATGTTTTATTGTTTACTTGATATATATCAAGTAAAAGTTGAGTCGTTTCACGGATACCCGCAATTGTGCTATAGGTATGAAAGTTTCGTATGATAGCAAAATATGCTACCGTATCCAACTCATACAGATATGGACAGGTGGCCTTAAAAAAATTACCGATCATCAAATCCGAATGCCAGTATTCTAATAAATCAGTCAGGCAATCAAAAACATACAAGACCCTTTTGCCCTCTTTTTTAATCAGGTTATATATCTCTGTAGCAAAACTTTCAAATCCTTTACTCGCATCAATACGAAAAACCTTAACCTCCTGGCTTTCATCCAGCAGCTGTTCATGGCTGCCAAAGCGGATGTAAACCAGTCTCATATTATCCAGCTTAGCCTTCCTGGCAAAATGATCAACCATTTTCTTATAATCCAAAACCGAATCCGCCTGCCAGACTACATTATCTCCAAAACGAAGGTTGTCAATTACCTGATCCAAACCCTTTAATCCTGTGCTTACTTTGTCGTGTAAATTCATAACACACCCCATTCCAACGTTATCATCCATATTTAGTCATTTCGACTTAACCATACATACTATCAAATGTTCTCGTCTTCGTAACGCATCTCAATGCTCTGCGGATTGTCACCAGTTGTAGCAACGTATATTAGATATTCAACAACCGAGAATCCTATATTTTTCTCTTCAGGAGTTTTCTTTTTACTCATCTCACTTCCTGCTTTCCGGTAATATTAAAATCAAGGTTAATGAATTTTCATATCGAATTCGATAGGTTTATAAACATTGTATACATTATATCAAAGTACGTTCTTTTTTCAATATTATTTTTAAAACAAGACTATGGATTTCACTCAACATATATGCCCTGAAAGATCCTGCTGAAATGATATTTGTTGACGAATCAATCTTAACTGACTAAAAGAAAAGAATTTTAAAAGCTTACATCCACAGTAAAAAGCAGCAAAATAAGGGGTAAAATTTAGTATTAAAATTTTAAATAAGCAAAATGATCTGAGTTAACCTATGATTGAAAATCGGTAAAAGACAAATATGAAGAATATTCATTGATTTCGGAAGATCGATTATGAAAAAAATAAGCAAGGCACCCTATGAAATACCACAATTGTAAGGTGCCTTGACTTATTCTGCAAGAACTCAAGGAAAAGCACAACCTTTTTGCCACAACCGCATATTAATATTTAAAATAATGCGGAAGACTGATATCCTGGATAAGTCCTGGCTGTGTCGGCTGCCAAGCCAATTGTTCTCTTGTAAGCTGACTCGAAGACGGAATATCCATGGATGCAAAATGCGCGAACCATCCAAAATGATTTGCAGCTTCCTCCGATGCTATACTGACAACCGGTATGTTTAATTGGCGTCCGATCACACCGGCAATTTCACGGAATGGAATACCCTCCTCAGCAACTGCATGGTACCGGCTGCCTGCCACGCCCTTCTCAAGTACGAGCCTGTAC
Source organism: Bacillota bacterium (assembly GCA_023391695.1). Taxonomy (GTDB): domain Bacteria; phylum Bacillota; class Clostridia; order Lachnospirales; family Lachnospiraceae; genus Anaerocolumna. The sequence continues at coordinate 13,791 of JAEWAK010000034.1, read as the reverse complement.
AGATGGGCAGCATCGAGCCTGTGCACTGCCGGCCAGCAATTGCTGCCTTCACCTATATACGCGGAAATCCCCTTTTCTTTTGCTAACCTTATTAATGTTGGAATAAAGTTATGATCACCTTCACCATGAACTGTAGGCGCCAATCGAATCACGGATGCCCTTACGCCATTTTTTCCGGCCATAATTGCCGCCTCTTCTGAAGCTGCACGAAGGTTCGCTGCCGCTCCTGAAGCAGGTATGGTTTCTTCCGTCACAAGATGTCCCTGAGGAAGAATTCCAATTGCCGAAGTCACAATCAGAGGACGTTCTGAACCGGCCAATACGCTCCCAAACAATTCAATGACACGCCTGTCCGTCTCGCAGCTATCTTCAATTTCTGAAAAATCATGGTTAAAAGCAGTGTGGATTACACCATCCGCATTTGCCGCTCCGTTACGCAAGCTTTCAAAATCTTTAAGATCACCTCTATGCACCTGCGCTCCGGCGGCAATAAGAAATTTAACGGCCTCGTCTGAACGTGCGAGGCCTATTACCTCATGACCTGCACGAATTAATTCCGCTACAACTGCTGATCCAACAAAACCGGTTGCTCCTGTTACAAATATACGCATTATAATTCTCCTTTTCTTTTTATTTTTACTGCTATTGTCAGACCTCAGTGCCAGCTAAGATGGTTTGCATCCTTTTTGTTCCCCAAGCTCCTTAGCATCATAAAATCTTCCTTTAGCCGTATTACCCCCTCCATGGCGTGCCATAAATTGTCTTATAGCCGAATGGAAAGTTCTAAATGCATTATAACCTATGTTCTAAAAAGATCATTGCCTGTTCCATGCGATTTATTGCCTGATTCTCCTGTAGTGCGTGTAAATACATTTAGCCAATATCATTCAATGCGTTTGGTTTTTGTGCCTGCCGATGGAGTTTTGCGATGTCCCTTTTTGGTGGATTTCCAAAGTAGTTGCTATAGTCCCGGCTGAATTGGGAAGGACTTATATATCCCACCAACTGACATGCGGTCAGTGCATCCATTTGCCGGGACAGCATCAGATGCCTGGCTTCCTGAAGGCGCAGTGCTTTTTGGTATTGTAACGGGCTCATGGAAGTAACTGCCTTAAAATGTCCGTGAAAAACAGAAACACTCATATGGGCAAGCTTTGCCAGATCTGCAACCTTCATCGGCTGAGAAAAATTATCACGGAGCCAGTCGATTGCCTTAGTAATATGCTGCACGCTTGTGTCCACAAAACCCATTTCGGCTATATGAATACCAATCGGGCTGCGCAGAAGCCGCATTAAAATCTCATCCTTGACAATTGGGGCAAGTAATTCCGTATCGCCGAGATTATCCTGGCATTCCATCAGTCTAGCCACTGCGTTGATAATCCCTGCATCGGCATCTGCAATGTAACCCACTCTCTGCGCTTTCATAGGAGGCAGACCCCGTGGATAAACTTTTGGAACAAACTCCGCGATCTTTTCCGGGTCGAGGGTTAGTCCTACGCCGAGGAACGGTTCGCGGGAGCTGGCTTGTATGATTTGCAAAGCTACCGGTAGAGCAACGGGAAATATGAGCATAGATGATCTGCCAATTTGAAAAATTTCCTGCCCCAGCATGAAAGCCTTTACTCCCTGGGCAACGATCAATACAGAAGGCAGATAAAAAGCTTTCACCCAATCCGTGTCCGTTTGGGAATGACGATTAATATGCAGGCCGGAAATGCCTTGGTCAAAGGTGCCATCATACGGAGTATGATTATAGATTAAGTGTGCCAGCCGGCTTATTTCTGTTTCCTTTGACGGCTGGGGATTCATTGCCCCTGATTGAGCAGGCAGTCCATTTTTTATTGTTTCTTTTTTCATGTTCAAACCTCCGCATTATAGTAACATTTTTGCTTAACAAGGATATGATATCACCGCAGCCTTGCAAAATCAATTTAACGGTAATCATTGTAAGGTTTTCATCCAAGAATAGCCTAAAGATTATGTAAACCTTCAAACTTTCAAGTTTCTCAGTTTGGGCAAAATTTGTACTTGCCCTTGTCTGTATTATCAGATTAGAAAAAACTTAAAATTCTATTGACAAACGAATGTATAAGTGATACATATTTTATATGACCATTTTAAATTAATAGTCGTTTATTTTTCAAAAACATTCAGAAAGGAATTTAATCTCATGTCTCCAAAAATATTCGCACTTCAGGAAAGAGAAGCCGCAAGAGTAAAAATGTTAGAAGCCGGTTTTAACTTAATCAAAGAGTACGGAATGACTCATGCCTCCGTTGACAAAGTTACGAAAGCGGTAGGATTAGGGAAAAGCACCTTCTATAACTTCTTCCCATCTAAAGAAATGTTTGTTTACGAGATTATGGAGTATCAACGTGACCGGTCAAAACAGTTTTTTATGGATATGCTGGCTGGAAGGAATAAGATGTCCGTTAATAAGGCAAAGGCATTTTTAAAGAAAATTATTTTCAGCGAAAACAGTATTTATCAATATCTTACTGCCGAGGATGAAAATAAACTAAAAGCTGCACTTCCCCCGGAATACCTCATGAATCCGGAAGCGGAGACGGCTGTTATGAATGGTTTATTCCAGCACATGGAAGGGGTAAAAGAGAATATTGATTACAAGGTTGTTGCCAACCTGATCAAAATTATGGCACTAGCCATGTTACACCAGGACGCTCTGCATAGCGACGCATTAACAAAAACACTGGACAGTATCTATGACCTTCTTTTTTCCTGCATTTTTGAAGAAAGCACCTGACAGGCGCTTTTTTTACAGCGAACGGTTAGCTATCACTAACCATCATTGAATATTGAAAGGAATAAAAATATATGGATAAAAATAACAAAGCGCCGAAACAAAATACTGGCCTTGCAAGGCTGCTGGAGCTTGCAGGTCCCAAAAAAAACAAACTATTACTTGCCTGCCTCTTATCCGTACTTTCATCGGCAGCACGGCTGGCACCCTTTTTTACCATCTATGGAGTAATGAGGGAACTGCTTGTACATTCCGTATCTATTTCAGCTATAAATACAGGAAGAATAAATACATTGGTCTGGTATACCTTTGCAGCCGCACTTGCATACGGTATCTGTTCATTTTGTTCCTCCGCCCTGGCACACCGCTCTGCTTACGATATTATCTATGAGCTTCGGATAAAACTCATGGATAAGTTAGGGCGGATTCATTCCGGTTATTTTACAGGGACCACACAGGGTGCAATAAAAAAAACCGTCTCCGATGACGTAGAGCAAATTGAAGTATTCCTTGCCCATCATATAGCGGATATTGCGGCAGCGGTTACCGCACCGGTTTTTACCTTCCTGTATCTCTTTCTGCTGGACTGGCGGCTGGCAGTTGCGACGTTGCTGCCCGTGCTCATTTCAATCTTTTTGCTGGGCAGCGGACTAAAAAATCCAAAAGGTGCACAGACCCAGATTGACATACATGATACCAAAGAAAAGATGGAGGGCACCATCGTGGAATACATTCACGGAATGCCCGTCATCAAGGTATTTAACCGCACTTTAAATGCTTTCAGGCGGTTTGAGCAGGATATAACTGCTTACATAAACAGCGTGGAACGTACCGCCCGTCATTTTGCTCCGAGTATGGGCGCATATTATACTTTTTTTGGAGCCCAACTGCTGTTTTTACTTCCGGCCGGCCTTCTGCTTCTTCCTGCCGCCTCCTCTTATACGGATTTTCTGCCTCTGCTTCTGCTGTTTTTTCTTGTAGGGGGCGGACTTAAGGAACCGATGGAAAATATGATGCAGATGGTATTGCACAGCAAGCGGATTACGGAAGGCGTGGCACGGATCGATAAAATACTGCTGCAACCCGAGCTTTCCGAAACAGGCGACGGTAATCCGGCGTCTTATGATATTACTTTTGAGAATGTTTCATTTTCCTATAGTGAAGACAGCTTACAAGCCGTTAAAGACATCCGCTTTCATCTGTCTGAAGGAACCGTTACCGGCATAGTCGGCCCTTCTGGCGGCGGTAAGTCCACACTGGCCCAGCTTTTATTGCGGTTTTATGAACCTCAGCAGGGCAATATTAGAATCGGCGGCGTTGATATCCGTGAAATTCCCCCCAAACGGCTTATGTCACTGGTATCCTACGTGTTTCAAGATTCCTTTTTGTTTCACGATACGGTAGAAAACAACATTCGTATGGGCAATACAGCGGCCTCCCGTGAATCGGTGGAAAAGGCTGCCAAAGATGCAGGAATACATGAAGTAATTCAGACACTTCCCCATGGTTATGATACGGTAATCGGTGAACAGGATGCCTATCTATCCGGCGGTGAACGGCAGCGCATCGCCATAGCCCGGGTATTCCTTAAAGATGCTCCCATCCTCATTCTGGATGAAGCTACCGCATATGCAGATGCCGAAAACGAGGCCAAAATCCAGGAAGCCTTTGCAAGACTTTCTAAAAGCAAAACCGTACTGATCATTGCTCACCGATTAAGAACGGTAGAAAACGCGAATCAAATTCTGGTAATAGACAAAGGCAAGCTGGAAGGGGCCGGTATGCATATGGAACTACTGCACCGCTGCCCTTTATACCGTGATATGGTGGAGGCAAATGAGCGGAGGGACCGCTGGACAATTCAGAAAGGAGTGATTCATGCATGAAAAGCTTCAAAACATGGTTTCGTACCATTACTTTTGGTGAAACAAAAAGATATTTTAAACTGGCCCTGTGGAATTTCCTGGACAGTTTCGTTGTTACCATACCATACTCCATTATGCTGCTTGCCATTTATATGCTTCTGATCCCGATCACACAGCCGGGAACTCCTCTGCCCATGGACCGGCTTTGGATACTGTGCGGAGTACTGCTTTTACAAACTGCATTATACTATTTTATCAGCAGAAAAACTTATATAGACATATGCGTTGGATTTGCCGAAACAAGCAAAAATGCCCGGCTTTCCATGGGAGAGCACCTGCGCCGGCTGCCTATGGGCTTTTTTGGCCAGCGCGATGCAGGGGATTTATCCACCGTACTGCTGCGGGATTACGCAGAGGTAGAAAGTTTTGCCTCAGGGCTGATTCCTCAGGTCTCCGTAATCCTGGTACAGCTTACGCTTTCGGTCATCGTTCTGTCAGCCTTGGACTGGCGCATGACGCTTTCGCTCCTTATCGTAATCCCCCTGGCATTGCCCTTTGCTTTTATCAGCTATAAATACATGGGCAAAATCAGCAAGGAGCTTCTAACCGCACAGCAGGAAGCAGCATCCGGAATTCTGGAATATGTCGGAGGCATTCAGACATTAAAGGCATTTCACCAGGCAGGAGAACATTTTGAAACCTTGAAAAAATCCTTTGAAAAGCAGCGAAAGAATTCTGTAGGAATCGAACTGGCTGCCGCTCCCATCGGCATGATCGGACGGTTTGTACTCCATTGCGGTATCGGCTTTGTAATGCTTACAGGTGCATGGCTCCTTGCGAAAGATTCGCTTTCTCCCTTTTATTATATCGTTTTTCTTTTGCTTTCGTTGAAAATCTATGAGCCGATAATGATCCTGTTTTCCTTTATTGCAGATTTTTCCCGCACAAACCGTTCGGCGGAACGCATTAATGAACTAAAAAATGAGCCTCCTTTGCCAGAGTCGGATAAAAGCAGTATTCCGGCAAATATGTCTATTGAATTCAAGGATGTTTCCTTCGCTTATGGAGACCGTCCGGTACTAAAGAATATCTCTTTATGCTTTCCGGAAAAAAGCATAACCGCCTTGGTTGGTCCCTCCGGTTCGGGGAAATCCACGGTCACCAGACTCACCGCACGCTTCTGGGATGCAGCAGACGGTGAAATTATGCTGGGCGGTGTACCTATAACCCAGATCCACACAGACGACCTGCTTTCTTATATCAGCATCGTATTTCAAGACGTTTATCTGTTTCATGATACCATCTCTGCAAACATCCGTATGGGAAAAACCGATGCGACCATGGAGGAAGTTATGGAAGCTGCAAAAATGGCGGTATGCCATGATTTCATTATGGCTTTACCCCAAGGTTATGATACGGTAGTCGGAGAAGGCGGTTCTACCCTGTCGGGGGGTGAAAAACAACGCATCTCAATTGCCCGCGCCCTTTTAAAAAATGCTCCCATTGTTCTGCTTGATGAGGCGACCGCTTCCCTCGATCCGGAAAATGAGGTATTGATCCAACAGGCGATCAGTGCACTGGTAGCAGAAAAAACAGTACTCGTAATTGCCCACAGGCTGCAATCGATTATGAACGCGGATCAGATTCTCGTCCTCGAAGACGGCCGGCTAAAAGAAGCAGGTGTTCATGATGAACTGCTGCAAAAAAACGGACTTTATGCAAAGCTCTGGAACGAACAGCAAAAAGCCGGGAACTGGAGAATCGGTTTACCAACACAGCCATGACTGCCCCAAAGAAATCTCATGACTAAAAAAAGTATTTATCATATATACAACCAATCCGAATGAGAACTTCAACCGTCAGTTCAAGAAGGTTATAAAGTCAAAAACCATCTTCTCTGCAAACGAAGCCTTATTTAAAAATTTTAAAATGCTCTGCCAGGCTATGATAGATACAACCCGTCTACTACGCGGTTATCCTCGTAAGCAACCGCCAGATTTTCAGCTGCAATGCTGTTCATAATTCCATCCTGCCTTTGTTTATTATTCGCTCCTGGCGAGCAGATACAAAAAGTACGGCGCGCCCACAATCGCAACCATAATACCGGTGGGAATTTCAAAGGGCTGGACGATCACCCGCGCGATCGTATCCGAAACGGACACCAGCACCGCCCCTGCCAGCGCGCAGGCGGGCAGCAAAACCCGATGCCGCGGCCCCACCAGCCGCCGCGCCAGATGAGGCGCGAGAAGCCCCACGAAGCTGATGCTGCCGCTGACTGCCACACAGGCGGCCGCCAGACCGACGGCAGCCGCCAGAAGGCCGCGGCGTTCCTTTTCCACGGAAGCACCCAAACCATAGGCGATGTCATCCCCCAGGTTCAGCACATCCAGTACGCGGGCCTTGGACAACACATGGGGGATAAGCAGCAGGAGCCAGGGCAGCAGCGCCAACACGAACTTCCAGTTGGAGCCCCAGATGCTGCCAGCCTGCCAGGTGGCTACGAAGTCAAACTGCGTATCATCCAGCTTGACAACCAGTACCGTGGTCAATGCGGAAATACCCGCTTGCACCGCCACCCCGGTTAAAATCAATCTAATCGGAGTGATGCCGGTCTGCCGCTTGTAAGACAGCGCGTAAATCAGAACCGCAGTGATTCCCGCGCCTATAAGAGCCAGAAACGGCAGAGTAAAAACCGATAGGGTGGACTGTGAGCCGAAAAACAGTACGAATAAAATAACCGTCAGTCCCGCTCCGGCGTTGATGCCTAAAAGACCGGGGTCTGCCAAAGCGTTGCGGGACACGCCCTGGATGATACAGCCGGAAAGCGCCAGCCCCGCGCCCACAAGAATGGACACCACTATGCGGGGCAGCCGGATTTTAAACAGGATCAGGTTCTCCTTCTCACTGCCGCCGCCGAACAGCGTACGCAGCGTATCGAGGGGAGAGAGCTTCGTGTAGCCGGTGTTCATACTGACGATGAACGACAATATGAGCAGTACCAAAAAAATAAGTACAATAACAGTATTCCTTACCGCAATTTTACGTTTAAATCCTACGTTTTTCTTCTGTTGCGCGTTCATCACAGTGCCCTCCTTTCCTTGCGGGCCAGGTACAGGAAGAAGGGGACACCGATCAGGGCGATGAGCGCGCCGATCGGCGTCTCAAAAGGCGGATTGAGCATTCTCGCGCCCAAATCGGCCAATACCACCAAAAGGCTTCCCAACACCGCGGAGGAAGGGATGATCCAGAGATAATCCATGCCCACCAGGAACCGCGCCAAATGTGGTACGACCAGCCCCACAAAACCCACCGCACCGACCACCGCCACGGAAGCACCGGCCAGCATCAGGATAACGACGGAGCAAAGAAGCTTGACGAGTATGGTGTTCAGTCCTAATCCTTTCGCCACATCCTCGCCCAGGCTCATGACGGAAATGGAACGGGAAAGAACGACTGCGCCCAAGACGGCGACTGCAATCCACGGAGTCATAATCCTGATTTGTGCCCAGTTGGAGCCTGCTACGCCGCCCGCCGTCCAGAACATGATGTCCTGGGCAACATCGTAATACAGGGCTATGCACTGACTAAGCGCTGCCAACAGTGCGCTGACCACCGTGCCCGCCAGCACCAGCCGCATAGGGGTCGCCCCTCCGCGCCGCAGGGAAGCGATGCCTTGCGTAAGTCCCGCGCCTATCGCCGCTCCTATAAAGGAAAACAGGATGGTTTTCATGTATGAAAGCCCGGGAAAGAACGCAAAACAGATGGAAAGCGCAAAACCCGCCCCGGCGTTGAGGCCCATCAGCCCGGAATCAGCCATGGGATTTCGGGTCGTGCCCTGCATTACAGCCCCCGCCACTGCAAAAGACGCGCCCACAAGCGCGCTCGCCAACACACGGGGCAGGCGCAAATCGACAACGATCAAGTGCTGCGTATCCTCCGCATTGAAATGGAACAAGGCGTCCCATACTGAGGTCAGCGGAATTTCCGCCGCTCCCTTGGTAATGGAAAACGCCATTATCACCGCCAACAGCACTGTGCCGCCGACGATGATCAGCCACGCCGCCCACGCGCGGCTTTTGTTTTTTATTTGAACCGGCTTTGCCGGAGCTTTTGAGCGAACCATTGATGTGTATATCTCCTCACTGTTATGTACCAGACCGTTGAATTCTTATTGCCAGGGCAGTAAAGCCTTACTCAGTCATGCTTGCAACGATAGTTTCAATTCCAAGCTTGATACTTAAGGGTCCGGCTGCCCTCGCCGCCGCGTCAAGGTAATAGACCTGTCCGTTTTTCACGGCACTTAACGACTGCCATACGGAAGAAGACTGTGTTTCTTCGGACAGATAGCTTTGCTGGTACCCGTTCGCTTCCGACCCTAATGAACCGAACAAAAAGATATAATCCGGATTCCATGCCGCGACACCCTCCAGAGAAATGAGTTCCCCGATTTCAGGATAACCGTCCGGAGAGGTCAGCCCAAGGCCGTTCTCTTTGTCGAACCACACAGGGTTTTCCGTAGAGCCCGTGACAAAAAAATTACCTATATCACTGCTGCGCTCAAACAATAACGCTACTGTTTTATCATTGTATCCGGACAGTTTTTCCCTTGACTCGGTAATCAGCACTTCGATATCCGAGATATAGGCCTCCGCTCTTTCCTCCTCACCAAGACACTCGGCAAAAGCTCTCAACTGTTCTTTCCAATCAGCACTGTCAAACGTCACCACTGTAGCTATTTGTGCAATCGCCTCATATAACTCCATATCCATATGCTCCTCCTCGGCAGTCTGAAATATAAGGTCAGGAGCTAACTCCACCAGCTTTTCAAGATTGGGAGCCTTTGCCTCCCCCAATTCCTCAATTTGCGCGTCTGCGGCATAAGGCTGCAGCGTTCCGAAACCGTATAAAGACCGTTCGGCATAGGTAGACGCGATGGGCTGGATACCCAGTGCGAACATAGTTTCCATAAAGCCAAAATCCATGACTGCGACCCGTTCGGGTTTTGCCTCCAGGGTGATCTGATTGCCTAAAGCGTCTTTAATTGTTCTCGGCCACGCCGCTTCTTCCGCATTGATTTCATTGGTTGCCTCCGGTGTATCCGTTTCACCGGTTGCCTCCGGCGTACTCGTCTGTGCTGCCGAAGGGGTGCCTTCCGGCACGGATGTCATATTGTCCGCAGTCTTTTCAGTGCATCCGGCCAGTACGCCCGTCAGAAGCGCGAGCGAAGCAACCAGTCCTATAATTCTTTTCATTGTATATTCCTCCGTTTTGTTTGAAATGACCAATCGATAATGAAATTCAGTTTCATCAAATGCCAGTATAACAAAACGTATCGCTGATTGGAATGAACATAATTACAATTTGTCTGGACTTTTGCGGGCGCCCCGGCGGGAGTGGGAATCTGCCCCAAGCTTATTCCCGGCAGACTCATAAACAGGCTTCTGCACAGCAGGGACGCTATGTTTCCGGACAATATCCCGGCCGTAAAGGCATCCGCAAAGCATATGGGCGCTTGCACTTAATACTTCCCAAGCCGGTTGCCGCGCTGCTTTAAATCTGCCACGGGCTTTCCCCGGTCCGATCACGGAATTCTGTGGGAGATACGCCGGTTTGCCGCTTGAAAAGCCTGCTGAAATAGAAGCTGTCCGTATATCCCACGCACTCAGCTATCTGCGTTATGGAACATTCGCAGGTTCTCAACAGCTCTTTCGACCGGCGTATGCGGCACTCGGTCAGATAACTTCTCGGACTCATGCCTGTGTGCTTTTCAAACAAATAGGCAAAACGTCGCCTTTCCAATCCAAACAGCGAAGCTATTTTCGCGATGGAAATGGGATCGGCATAATTTTGGCGTATGTACTCTAAAGCCTGTACCATCAATTCGGTATTGTCGTCATGAAGCTGCCTTTTTGCCGAAACAACCATTTCTTCCACCAGGTTCATGTATAAAACCTTCGACTTAATTACCGACAGGCTGCTTGGCGTGGCATAGCTTTGACGGAGCTGACCGGTGAGGTCGGCAATTCTGGTATTGATCCCTGTAGAAATGAGAAAATTCTCATTAAAAAGCGGATACCGGGATATCTCTGCATTGGATATCTGATAATGAATTAAGGCATACCGCCAATATTTATCGCCGATCACTTCCTTGGATATCTCCATATCCGGCCCGGTATGAAGAACCACGCCGGGTTCCAGAACATAGGGGATACCGTTAACGGTATAACGGGAACTGCCGGCAATGGGGAAAACAAGGCCGGCGCCTGCCTTGTTGGTTCTCCAGTTCATGTGTTTGCTTCCGGGTGGTACGGTGGGCGCAAAAATATTATAAAACGATATGGGTGCCTGTGCGTAATAATCCACGAGTTGATTAATAGTGATTCCCAATGATGACTCCTTCCTGAAACTGTTCACCTTTATAGTTCCTGGTTCTCTGTTTTCTCTTTGTTTTTGCAGCTTTTACACAGGCCAAAGAACTGCACTCTGTGATCCTCCACTGTAAAACCATACTTTTCACCCACCCGGTGCTCCATTTCTTCCAGCATATCTTCCTGCATGTCCTGCACCAGGCCGCACTCGGAACAAATCAGATGATGATGTGTATGGGTTTCATTGTTCCGGCTGCATATTTCGTAGCGGAAAAGGCCATCGCCAATTTCAATCCGCCGGGCAAAGCCCAACTCCATCAAAAGATGGTACATTCGGTGTACCGTAGCTTTGCCTATACCCGGTTCGGATTTATGCAAAAGCGTATAGGCTTCTCCGGTCGTTATGTGCTTATCCCTGTGCTTCCAAAGAAAATCCGCCACTTTCTGGCGCTGCTGCGTATACCGGTACCCATGATCATGAAATTGCTGCTTTAAATCCGCTGTTCCTAACATTACTTCCATTTCGCTCTCACCAAATTCCTTTCGCCAAAGAGACCCACATGGTTCATTTTGAAAACTTATTGAAATCCAATTTCAGTATAACTGTGTTCCAGGCTTTTTGCAAGACGCTGTTGTAGCTGTTGTAAACATTACCGGTACAAGTTCCACGCTGTTTCAACATAAAAAAGCTGACGCATCCCGGCAAAAATCCATGCCGGTTGTAATTATGTTCATTACAATTTGTATTAGGATCTGTTATTATTAACAAAAACTGATACTATTAAAATTAAATTTTACTTTTGTAATGGAATTGGAGGTAGCTTGGTTTGAGTATTGCAATCCACAGAGGTGTTTTCGAGGATAGGAATTATTATGTATGTCTTCCGGCATCATACCTGAAAGGGGATGCGTGTTATCCTGTTATATATGTGCAGGACGGCGACCGGTTTCTTCCCGTTCTGGAAGATATACTTAACACCGCAGCCGGCAATAAAACGGTAATCTTCCGCGAGCATATCATCGTGGGTGTGATTCCCGGGAATCGCCTCGACGATTATACGCCCTGGTCCGCACCGGCGATTATGAACGGTCTACCGGATTTTGGCGGGTTGGGAGATGGATACCTTAATTTTCTTGCAAATGGCCTCAAATCTCATATTGACACCATTTACCGCACTTTACCCGATCCTTTGGATACATGTATAATAGGCGCGTCACTGGGCGGACTGATTTCCCTGTATGCGATATACAGACAGAATTGTTTCGGACGCGTAGCCAGTATATCCGGTTCCCTATGGTATCCGGGTTTTGTTCATTTCATGCAAAACAATACGCCGTGCAGAACCGATGTCCGTGTTCTGCTGCTGTCCGGACGCATCGAGGGTGCCGGTGATCCTCCCCCTTTGTGCAATTCAGTTAAATACCTGCAGCAGGCACATCTCCTATTAAAGAAGCAACTGCCTCATGACGACATCCCCATTATCTGGGACGACGGCGGCCATGCCGACAACCTCAGCCTGCGCTTTAAAAAGGCGTTGCAATGGGTATGTGTAAACAGTATTCTGCCACGTCGTCTATGACCCTCCGGTAAATTAATTTGCTCTAATTCAGTGCAATAATTAAAAGCATTTTCACCTATCGATTTTATCCCTTCCGGTAATATAACTTTAACTATCTGGCTGTTTGTCAATATTTCTCCCCATTTATTTATGGTAATATTTTCAAAAGCGTTATCTCCGATAGAGGATACCATGTAACCGTTAATTGATTCAGGAACCGATACGATTTTTTCATTCTTACGATATTTTGTTAATTTTATAGTATCGTCATCTTGTATGACATAAGTGAAATCATCCGTATTTGCCTGCTGACTAATATTTGAATCAGTTCCTTTTATTGATTTATTGTTAGTGCTGTCTTCACTTAACATACCAGGCGTTAAAAATGTATTATTTTATTACCCTGGTCCTGCAGTATGCCTTAGTACTTTGAATGTTCTAATATTTTCGCTCAAGTCTTGCTTTATGCTTATATTATTTTCATCTAAACCGTTGAATACTGCGAAGTATCCATCATCTAACTCAAAACCAATGCCATTTAGTAACCAAGCAGAAATCTTTTTATCTTGTTCTTTCGGATTATCTTTGCTGTATGTTATTTCTGTAACTAAATTATACTCCATTATTTCTATATTGCAGATCTTCTTGTTTAAAACTGCTAATATGTCTGAGAACGCATTTTTCCTCCATTCCAGCTTAAAATCATCCATATCATACCAGTTCAGTTTTTCAGACATGCTAATTGAATTAAATGTTATTGCTAATTCATCTATCTTGTATGCACTTATCTCAACTTGCATGCCGTCAATTATTAGTATGACAGGACAATCTTTAAACCATTTATTTTCATTTATGTCATACACGACCCATACTTCAGAAATAACTTTTCCTATTAATGTCTGAAATGCTTCATTAAGCTCAGCAACTATATCTCCGGTTTCTGTATAAAATTTAGGATTATATGACTCTATGCCTAACATACTTAATCATCTCCCTGTTATATTCACGCGCATCATAGATACGCAAATCCCTGTTATTACAACATATTTGTGCACAATCCATCTTATTTCTTCTTATCACCACAATTCGTCATCAGAACTATGCTCTCTCAACGTGCCTTGAGTATATAAAAAAGATGCCGTCTGAACCTGGTGGGGCCTTGGCGTGATATTATTTTACATAAATTAGGACTTATTAAACTATTGCGGCTAATACAAACTATCCCGATAATTCTG
>JAEWAK010000026.1 GCA_023391695.1 Bacillota bacterium | reverse complement strand
AATCCTTTTGTTCTCTCTCACTTTTTGCATAGCAAACATCATAGATGTTGAAGCTAAGTGTTTTTGTGAGGTTGTTAAAGCCATACAAAGTCAGCTTTTTTTCCAACCCTAACATCACAACCTTTCTAATTAATAATCGGGTTACATTGTAGCACGTTTAACCCTAAAAATCAATGTATATTTTGTATATAAACAGGGAATCTTGCGGGTATGCTAATAGGGCATATTAAGGGCCTGTGCTATAAATTTTTTTGAGATTTATAGCACAGGCCCCGGAAGTCTTTCGGTTCCATTCTTTATGGGTTTAAATCTACTCTTCTTTCCTTCTCAAAATATCATTGATATCCAGACCGGCACCAAAGTCGGCAAAGATTTTCTGCTTTGGATGGGGACAGCTTTCCATAAGATTTCCATCGGCATCCGTAATTTTTTTTACGGTGACACTTAGATTCCTGCCGTCGGGTTTCATTACTTCTATTTCTTCACCGACGGAAAATTTATTTCTTTGCTCCAGTTCATACAGGCCTGCTTCATTTTTGCCGTTTATGATGCCCAGGTAGGTGTATTCCTTAATGTAGGTGTTATTATCGTAAATCTGGGCTTCTTCATTTGGTTTGCCGAAAAAGAAACCGGTGGTAAACTGTCTGTAAGTACACTTGGATATTTCTTCCTTGTACCAGGGTATATTTTCTTTGTACCGGAGCGGAGATTCATAGAAGTCATCTATGGCCTTTCGGTAGGTTCTGGCTACGGATGCCACATACAGGGCGGTTTTCATCCTGCCTTCCACCTTAAAGCTGTCTATGCCCGCATTTATCAGCTCAGGGATATATTCGATCATGCATAAGTCTTTGGAGTTAAAGATGTAGGTCCCACGTTCGTTTTCTTCCACGGGAAGATATTCCCCCGGCCTGGTTTCTTCGGTAAGGTAATATTTCCAGCGGCAGGGATGGGTACAGGCACCCCGGTTGGCATCCCTGCCGGTAAAATAGTTGCTGAGCAGGCATCTGCCGGAATAGGCGATACACATGGCTCCATGCACAAAGGTTTCTATTTCTAAGTCCTCCGGTATGTTTTCCCGGATCCCTTTTATTTCTTCCAGGGATAATTCCCGGGCCGACACCACCCTTTTCGCCCCCATCCTGTGCCAGAAACGGTAGGTTCCGTAGTTGACATTATTGGCCTGGGTACTGATATGGATATCGATTTCAGGGATAATATCCATGGCTATTTCAAATACACCCGGATCCGATATAATAACGGCATCGGGCTTGATTTCCCTAAGTTCCTTAAAGTAACGGGCTATGCCGGATAAATCTTCATTATGCGCCGTAATATTGGCAGTTACATATACTTTTTTTCCATAAGAATGGGCAAATTCTATTCCTGCCTTCATATCCGCAGCACTGAAATTTTTGGCTTTTGCCCTGAGGCCGTACATCTCCCCGCCGATATAAACTGCATCGGCACCGTAGATAACAGCTGTTTTTAAGACTTCCAGATTACTTGCCGGTATTAATAATTCCGGTTTTTTATTAATTAAGAATTCCTGCCACCGGCTGTCGTTGTTATTATAAGTCGTCTGTTCTTGGCAGATATCATTATGTTCTCTCATGTCATTCCATGCCTTTCCCTGCTCATTCACTAACAGAATTAATCCGTTAATTTTTTTTACTTATATAATTTAATCTAATCTATTTATTATTTAAAAATTGCTCTTACCGTCTCTACCGAATTGGATTAACAAATCCATGCTATCTTACTTTTGTACTGACGGTTACCCCGTCCCCTACCGGTATAACTGCTGTCTCTAATTCCTCCATATGGGTGATGGTATATAAGTACTCCCGCATTCTGCTGTGAATGGTCCGGTCCCGTCTGGTTATGCCATAACGGGATTCGGCAACTGTCCCGTCCTGCAATACATTATCCGTCACAAGCAGTCC
This sequence comes from Bacillota bacterium, assembly GCA_023391695.1. Taxonomy (GTDB): domain Bacteria; phylum Bacillota; class Clostridia; order Lachnospirales; family Lachnospiraceae; genus Anaerocolumna. The sequence goes on along the minus strand of JAEWAK010000026.1, from coordinate 13,278 downwards.
TCCCTTCTTTAATAAATTCATAATTTCCGGAAGAAAATTCATGTATTGGGCTTTTGCCGCATCCAGGAAGATAAAGTCAAATGCATTCTTCCCATCCGATACCAGTTTCTTCAACAGCACCAGCGCGTCCCCTTCAAGAAGGGTGATTTTATTGCCGTTTGGTGCTAAAGCAATATTCTTTCTGGCTTTTACCAGCCTCATTTCAACTTTTTCAATGGTGGTTATGTTACAATCTTCCGGCATATATTCACTCATAAATATTGCCGAAAACCCTACTGCTGCCCCTATCTCCAGAATCCGGCAGGGGCTTTTTGCCGCCAGCAGAAAACGGAGGAAGGACTGGGTCTCCTTTCTTATAATGGGGACCCCTTCCAGTAAAGCTGTCTTTTCCAGCTCATATAAATGAGAGGGTAATTCCCTCTCTAAAGTATTGATATAGGCCGTTATTCTCTCATCTACTATCATAGCATTCCTTTACTCCCGCATGCATGTCTAAGCATGCCTTATATCAGGAGGGTGAAAGATATGAATTATATCCTTCACCTTACTCCCGCTTACATGCCCAACATTGATAAAGGGCGAACCTACTACGGTTTCCGCCTAGGTTCGCCTCTATTGTATTAATTATCGTCTGCTGTGCCAGTATCCTTTGTTACGCTGCGTTTTTCGGATTCCTCCGTCGTTTCTGGCGTATCCTTTCCATTCTTTGAATCCGTTTCCGAAGCAGCAGCGGAATTACCGGTATCCGTTTCCGAATCTTCTGCCGACGGCTCTGTAATAACGGCAAATATTTCATCATAGGTCATGGAGGTATTTAAGGCATAAGTCCCTGGCATTATGGTTTGCTTTTTAATCTTTGCTTTTACATAAAAAGAATATTTATTAACAATTATTTTTTTTAACTCCAGCTTACTTGCCACATTCATAGTTGATTCACCTTTGCTGATCTGAATCTCAATATCACGTCCCGGTTCCTGCGCCGCCGTTACTTGTCCAAAAATTTCATAGCAAAAGTCATAAGTTATTTTACTGGCTCGTACTATAAGAATAACAACGATGGTATAAAATAATATATTCAGCAAAAGACGTAATATAAAGCTGGTTATTTTTAAAACTAGTTGTGCAGAAGTAGGCCTAGAAGTCATACTTACTATCTCCTTTTAAAATCAATTTACTTCCATGATAATTGGGAGTATCATCGGATTTCTCTTAGTCTTTTTCCATAAATAGTCACTTAAGGAATCCTTAATCTCGTTTTTCATTTTTCCCCAATCCGTATTGTTTTTGCTAAGGCATTTATTCAAGGCATCGTTTACTACGATCCTTGCTTCATCCATCAGGTTTTCCGATTCCCTTACATATACAAATCCCCTGGATACAATATCCGGACCGGATAACACCTGATTGGTAAACTTTTCCAAGGTTACCACTACAATCAGTAATCCGTTTTCCGATAAATGCTGTCTGTCGCGAAGAACAATATTACCTACATCCCCAACGCCTAAACCATCTACAAATATTCCCTGTGCCGGAACTTTTCCAATTACACCGGCATGTTGTTCCGATACTTCCATAACATCACCGGATGATAATATAAATGTATTTCCTTTCGGAATCCCCATATTTTGGGCTAATTCCGCATGTTTCATAAGATGCCTGTATTCACCGTGTACCGGTATTGCATACTTCGGTTTTGTCAGAGCATAGATAAGCTTGATTTCTTCCTGGCAGGCATGGCCGGATACGTGGGTATCCTGGAATATAACTTTGGCACCTTTCATGGATAGCTCATTAATTACCTTAGATACCGGTTTTTCATTTCCCGGGATCGGTGTTGAACTGAATATTACCGTATCTCCCGGTTTAATGGATATCTTTTTGTGAATGGAAGCCGCCATTCTCGGCAATGCTGCCATGACTTCCCCCTGGCTGCCGGTTGTTATTAATACGATTTTTTCATCGGGATAGTTCTTCATCTGCTCAATATCAATCATTATATTATTCGGCATACTGATATATCCGAGTTCGGAGGCCGTAGTAATGATATTAACCATGCTTCTACCTTCAATCACTACTTTTCTTCCATACTTTTCGGCAGAATTAATAATCTGCTGTACCCGGTCCACATTTGAGGCAAAAGTTGCAACGATAATTCTGCTGCGGATGCTTTCCGCAAATATATTGTCAAAAGTTTTCCCCACTGTTCTTTCCGACGGGGTATAACCGGGCCTCTCCACATTGGTACTGTCACACATTAAAGCCAGGACGCCCTTCTTGCCAAGTTCACCAAAACGCTGCAAATCAATGGTACTTCCAAATACCGGCGTATAATCCACCTTAAAGTCCCCGGTGTGGACAATGATTCCTGCCGGAGTAAATATGGCTAAGGCGGTTGCATCTGCGATACTGTGGTTGGACCGGATAAATTCAATTCGGAAACATCCCAAATTAATGGACTGTCCGTATTTGATTACTTTTCTTTTAGTGGATTTTAATAAATTATGCTCTTTTAATTTATTTTCAATAATACCGACTGTCAGTTTTGTTGCATAAATCGGTACGTTAATATCTCTTAGGATATAGGGAAGGGCACCGATATGGTCCTCATGCCCATGGGTTATTACAAACCCCTTTACTTTGCTTAAATTTTCTTTTAAATAGGTTACATCCGGTATAACCAGATCAATTCCTAACATGTCATCTTCCGGAAAGGACAAACCGCAGTCTACGACGATGATACTGTCTTCATATTCAAATGCGGTAATATTCATTCCTATTTGTTCTAATCCTCCTAAGGGTATTATCTTAACACCCTTTACATCTGTATTATTTTGTTTCAAACAATGCACCTCCAATAATTTTTATGTATTAAATGATCATTATATTTAAAGTGCACTCCATATTTAATTAGACTTGATTTCAGTTTTTATCCCGCTTTTCCTGCATCTCTACGCGACAATTCTTGCAATATCCGAACATTTTTACTTCGTGGTCTACTACTTCAAATTCCATAGCTTCTTGAATTCTATGTTCCAGTGTTTCCAATAAATCACCTTGAAACGTAAATACATTTCCGCAATTTAAGCATATTAAATGATGGTGATGATGCGCAGTATCCTCACAACCCTGACTTCCTATTTCATAGCGCACAAACCCGTCACCTAAATTCAGCTTATCGATAAGGTTTAACTCTGCTAATAATTGAATCGTCCTGTAAACGGTAGCCAACCCGATATCCGGGTTTTTAACCCTTACACATTCATATATTTCTTCAGCAGTCAAATGTTTATCCGGCCTGCTTTCCAATGCTTCAAGAATATCTATTCTCTGCGTTGTTACCTTAAGTCCATTTTGTTTTAATAAGGTTTTGAATCGATCCTGTTTATCAGGCATGGCATATCACCTTCCCGATTTTATAACAACTGTTACAAAATCATTAATCTTTCATTCTAATTAAATAATTCGCACTTTTATATCTTATTTGTTTTATGTTTCAATCTCTATATCATCCAGTAATTCTTCGAATATCTTCGCTATCAATTTTAATTCATTCTCATCTTCCACAATATCATAAACAGCGGCTTCGTCCGAATCCTGGGACAGTTCTTTCAGGATATAGGCCGTACCTTCTTCCTCTTCTTCCGAATCCGTAACTAAAAGATACGTATGCCCGTTTAATTTGGTCTGTTCCAGTACATAAAATTCCACCTCTTCGTTATCATCCGAAGTAAATAGGACTTTATTTTTCTTTTCTTCCATTATATTTCTCCTATTTCATTACCAAGTTCACTCTGTATTTTCTTCCGATTACTCAGGAAATCCAAATATCCCTGCAAGATAAACACAGCCGCCAGTTTATCCACAACCCGGTTTCTTTCTTCCCGCCTGACGTCACCCAAAATCAATGTCTGGTGCGCTGCAACCGTAGTCAGCCTCTCATCCCATAATATTACTTCCAGCCCGGTCCGTTTCCTTAAAACTTCTGCAAATTCTTCTGATTTTGCGGCACGCTCGCCAATGGTATTATTCATATTCTTCGGATATCCGAGCACAACTTTTTCCACGGCATATTCCTTAATAAGTTCATCAATCCTGGCCAGGGTCTGACGTAACTTGGTCTCATGTTTCCTGCGTACTGTTTCAATTCCCTGCGCAGTTATCAATAATTCATCACTTATTGCTACACCAACAGTGACTGAACCGTAATCCAGTCCCATAATTCTCATTTTTCCTCCTCATATATCCAAGCCGGCAATCCTCCTTCAAATACGGATTATCACCGCCCGGATATATTGTACCTATACATTTCACTGCTTTTTCCTGTTCGCTCTTCCGTTTACTTCAAATTGTGCCTGATATAATCATTCAGCAGTTCTTCCAGTATTTCGTCTCTTTCAACCTTCATAATCATACTTCTGGCACCTTTGTGGTTCGTTATGTAGGTTGGATCTCCCGACATGACGTATCCAACGATTTGATTAACCGGATTATACCCTTTTTCTGTCATCGCTGTAAAAACAGCAGAAATAATTTCTTTTACTGAAATTTCATTTTCCTTCTGTACTTTGAAATATTGTGTATTGTTAGAATCCTGCATAACATCACGTCCTTTTTTATCTTTCTATCTCAATCTCCATGAATATTATACCATGTCCGCAAAGCTTCCATGGTATGCGCCGCTATGCGGCGTTGATGCGCACTCACTATATTCGGCGCGGGTATAATGTCAACAGACATTATACCATGTCCGCAAAGCTTCCATGGTATGTGCCGCTATGCGGCGTTGATGCGCACTCACTATGTTCGGCGCGGGTATAATGTCAACAGACATTATACCATGTCCGCAAAGCTTCCATGGTATGTGCCGCTATGCGGCGTTGATGCGCACTCACTGCGTTCGGCGCGGGTATATGTCGACAGACATTATACCAAATCCGTAAAGAATGAATTTGAACTCGCACAGTATATTATATATATATTAATATAAAACGCCGGAAATATCAATCCATTATTTCACAGAACATAATTTCTTTCTCAAGATAACCGGTTACCTTTCCTTTTATAATCCGGTTATTTAAGTCTTTACTGTATTTAACTGCCAGCTTCAGATACCTTTCATTGTGTCCAATCTGATAAATCTGCCCGTCCATTGACATACTTTCTTCAATGAGGATGTTCTCTGTCTTGCCAAGGAAACCGGACCGGTATTCTTCCGCCATACAGGCTTCCAGTGCTATTAAAATATTGCTTCGTTCGGTTTTGGTCTCTTCCCTTACCTGATCCGGCATGTGCTCCGCCCTGGTGCCTTTTCTTACGGAGTACTTAAATATATGCATCTGCGCAAAAGATACTTTCCTTAAGAATCTCCTTGTTTCTTCAAATTCTTCATCCGTTTCCCCCGGAAATCCCACAATGATGTCGGTGGTAATAGCCGGATTATCAAAATATTTCCGAAGCAGCAGGCATTTTTCATAAAATTCCTTGGCGGAATATCTCCGGTTCATACGTTTTAAGGTTTCATCACAGCCGCTTTGCAAGGAAAGATGGAAGTGGGGGCAGATTTTTGTGTTACTAGCTAGAGTCTGGGCAAATTCTTCCGTAATTATTCTTGGTTCCAGTGAACCTAATCGAATTCTTTTCAGTTCTTCTATCCGGCTCAGCTTAAGAATCAACTGCAGCAGGCGGTTTTGCTTGCCTGCCGCCGCCCCGCCCACAAAAGAATCCGGTTCCAGGCTTTCCATAGCAGGACTTCCGTCTTTTTGATCCTGATTTTCTAAATCAATGCCATAGGAAGAGAGGTGGATACCTGTTAATACAATCTCTTTGTATCCTTTTGAAACTAAATGTTTTACTTCACCAAGAATTGATTTCTCATCCCTGCTCCTTACTCTTCCCCTGGCATAAGGGATAATACAATAAGAGCAGAATTGATTACAGCCATCCTGAATTTTAATATAGGCACGGGTTTTCTCCGCAACCGACTCAATATTTAAATCTTCATACGACCGTTCCGAACCGATGTCAATTATATTGCCTCCCAGGGCAGGTACGGTATGTTGTTCTGCATATAGTCCCGAATCCGTCTCCGGACCGTTTAGGCTTTGGGTATTCTCCATACCGGTATTTTTATGGGCTGCCGTCTCTTTACTTTCATAATATTCGTCTAAAATACGAATAATCTCCTTCTTTTTATTGTTGCCTATAATTATATCGATGGCTTCATCCTGTACTAGTACTTCCCCCGCCGTCTGTACATAGCAGCCTACCGCAACCACTACCGCGGCTTCATTCATTTTTCTTGCTTTGTGGAGCATCTGTCTTGACTTACGGTCAGCAATATTGGTTACCGTACAGGTATTGACTACATATACATCCGAACACTGGGAAAATTCAACGACCTGAAAGCCTGCATCTACAAATATTTTCTGCATTGCTTCCGTTTCATAGGAATTGACCTTGCAGCCCAGCGTGAGGAAGGCAACTGTTTTACAATTTAATTCCGGTTTCTTATTTATGTTCATATGAGTCCTTTCTCATGATCATCGCCTTGTCTTTACCAATTTTTTACACATTATGAATACTGATATCCCGGCCTTTTCATATACTTATTAACAGGCCCTGTTTTTCTGCCTATGGACAAATCCGCACAAGCCTATATTTTCGTGAAATGTGTCCTAGTTATCGGCTTTTTTTATTTACTTTGTATATTGACTTTTAAATTGCTAAAATGTAGTATATACTTGTAGTAAAGATAGTAACACTATCCTATAAAATTCTATATAAAGGAGGAGTTGTAATGAAAACAGTAAAAATCTCTCTCAATTCAATTGATAAGGTTAAATCCTTTGTTAATGACGTAACTAAATTTGATTCCGATTTTGATTTAGTTTCTGGCAGATATGTTATTGATGCAAAATCAATCATGGGCATTTTCAGTTTGGATTTATCAAAACCTATTGATTTAAATATCCATAGTGAAGATAACGTTGATAAAATTCTTAGCATTTTAAAACCTTATATCGTTGAATAATTGGTTTTCAAGTTACTTAACGGGGGATACATATGTATCCTCTTTTTTCTGTATAGGAAATTTCGCATTTCCTATACAGTATACCGCCTGAAATCTCTTAAAACTTTTGTGTTCATCCTTTTATTGTATAAAGATGGTTTCCCTGGTTTCCAGGGCTGATTTAACCATATCCTCAATTTTTTCTTCCAGGCACTTTTCCGAATGCCGGATCACCTTTAAACTTGGCTTTGTAACCGGATGCTTTGCAACGAAAATGGTACAGCAGTCTTCATAAGGCAGAATGGAGGTCTCGTAAGTATTGATCCTCTCCGCAATATCTACAATGTCCTGTTTATCAAAGGCAATTAACGGACGGTAAACCGGCATGGTACATACTTCATTCGTGGAAGCAAGGCTGTGCAGGGTCTGGCTTGCCACCTGCCCGATGCTTTCTCCTGTAATCAGCCCAAGGCAGCCGGATTCCGATCCGATTGTTTCTGCGATACGCATCATATATCTTCTCATAATAATGGTTAACTCCTCATGAGGGCATTTTTCATAGATATAAAGCTGGATATCCGTAAAATTAACCACATGAAGCTTGATTGGTCCTGTATATTTTGAAATCAGCTTTGCAAGGTCAGCCACCTTCTGTTTTGCCCTTTCGCTGGTGTATGGAGGCGCATGAAAATACACCGCATCAATGGTAACGCCTCTTTTTGCAATCATATAGCCGGCAACCGGGCTGTCAATACCGCCGGATAATAATAACATGGCTTTGCCGTTGGTACCTACGGGCATTCCGCCGAGCCCCGGTATGATCTCCGAATACACATAGGACCGGTTTCTGACTTCCACCATGATCCGCACCGACGGATTATGGACATCCACTTTCATTTCCGGAAAACGGCGCAATAAATAAGCCCCCATTTCAATACATATCTCAGGGGAAGTCATCGGATAGTTTTTATCGCTTCGTTTTGCTTCCATCTTAAAAGTAAAATTCCGGTCGGCATATCTGGTGTTTACATAGTCGCCGACTGCCTGCGTTAACGGCTCCCATTCAATGGTATCTATAATCATGACCGGACAGATCTGTGCTATGCCGAAAACACACTGCAATGCCTCTACGGTCTCCTCATAATCATACCCATCCGGGCATTCTATATATATTCTTCCCTGTTCCTTGGTCACAAGATAATCACCAAGGTTCCTGAGAGTGTTTTTAATCTGGTCTCTTAAGGCATTCTCAAATATATATCTGTTTTTCCCTTTGATACCGATTTCCGCATATTTGATCAAAAATGCTTTATACATGCTTTTTCCTTTCTATAATCAGCCTATCTGCCTCACCAGATCCGTTATCCGGTAATATATCCGGTAATATATCCGATAAGGGAGTAAACCTGTCATATCCCTTTTAATGCCTGCTGTATCTTCTTAAAACCGGCACCAGTTCCGTTATCATGCTGATGGTATATTGAATCTCTTCCAGGGTCGTAAAAACCGAAAAACTAAATCGTAAGGTAGAAGCCAGTAAATCTTCCCGCAGGCCAATAGCTTTCAGCGTCCCGCTCAGCTGCGGATGGTTGGAAGCGCATGCCGATCCGGAAGAAACATAAATCTCCTTATCTTCTAAAGCATGTAATAAAACTTCACTCCGGATACCGTCAAAACTTACACTGACAATGTGGGGAGCCGTATCTTCCCGGGTGTCTCCCTGGCAGTTAACGGTAATACCCTCCATACAGTCTATTCCCTCTATAAATGCTCTTTTTAAGCCGTACAGAGACGCCCGTTTCTGTTCATGATCTTTATAAATTTCCAGGACAGCCTGTCCGATTCCTGCAATTGCCGGAACATTTTCCGTACCGGAACGCATACCTTTTTGCTGACCTCCGCCAAAAAGAATGGGCTTTACCTTAACCTTATCCCGGATGAATAAAACACCGCTTCCTTTCGGCCCGTGTATTTTATGTCCGCTTATGGACAGTAAATCTATACCTTCCCGTTTCGGGTAAATCCTGTACTTTCCGAATGCCTGAATGGCATCAACATGGAATAAGAGCTTTGGATTCTTCTCTTTCACCCGCTTGGAGATATCACTGATATTCTGTACCGAACCAATTTCATTATTCACATACATCACAGACACCAGTATGGTATCTTCACAGACTGCCGCCAAGAGCTCTTCCATTCGGATCTTGCCGTTTTTATCCACCGGAATATAAGATACCCGGAATCCGTTTTCCTCCAGAAATATCATCGGATTATATACGGAAGGGTGTTCTATGCCGGTTGTTATAATATGGCTGCCGCTGCGCCTGTTTCCGTAAGCAGCTCCGATAATGGCCATATTGTTGGATTCCGTCCCGCCGGAGGTGAATATAATCTCCCTGGGGTCCGCTTTTAAACTTTTTGCAATAATATCCTTTGCATCCTTGATATACTTTTCCGCATCGACTCCTTTTCGGTGCAGGGAGGAAGGATTCCCATAATCCACGCCTAAAGTTTCCATCATTATATTTTTAACTGAATCAAATGCCCTGGTGGTAGCGGCATTGTCCAAATATACTTCCATTTTAACACCATTCTTTCAACCCGCAACCGGTTAAATGGCGGGTGATTACGATTCCATCTGAAGCATTATCATGGATAAAACAGCAAGTCCGGCTGTCTCGGTACGCAATATCCGCCTGCCTAAGGTAACCGGCATAAATCCGGCATCAGCTGCCTGTTTTATCTCCTGTTCCTCAAACCCGCCTTCCGGTCCGATGAAGATACCTACCTTCATACCAGGTTTTATATTATCAATTAAATTTTTCGTTACGGTAATACCATCCGCATTTTCATAGGGTATCATTTTACAGTCCAGGTCTTTGGCATAATCCAATGCTTCTTTCATGGACTTGGTGTCCGTAACTATGGGAATGATCCCCCTGTTGGACTGTTTTGCCGCACTGGCCGCAATTGTCTGCCAGCGTTCGATTTTTTTTAGTTCCTTCTTTTTATCTTCCAGTTTTACCACGGTTCTTTTTGTCATTACGGGAATGACTTCATAAACTCCTAATTCCACTGCTTTCTGGATAATAAGTTCCATCTTATCTTTTTTGGGAACTCCCTGAAAAAGATACAGCTTTCCCTCTAATTCCGTATCCGTGTCACGGACTTCCGTAATTTCCGCTCCTATCTGTCCGTCAGATTCACTTTTTATTATACAATAGAAGTCTTTTCCTTGTCCATTACAAATTATTATTTTCTCATCGGGCTTCATTCGCAGTACATTTTTAATATGATTAAAGTCCGGCCCCGTAATCGTTATTTCCTTATCCCCAATCCGATCCGGTTCCACATAGAAACGGTACATAATAAACTCCCATCTGTGCGCTCAGTCTCACGTATAAATCAGGATGTTGAAAAAACTGCTTTTGTTTTTTCAACCTTCACAACATGATGCCGCTTCTGCGGCATCACAAATAATGGCAAAAGAAGCTTGGAATGAGCATCCTCTGTGTTCATTTCCAGGTTCTTCTTAAAGTGAATTATGTTTTATAATTCACTTTTTGTGAAGATGCTTTTTTCTTCACACTTTTTCCATTCCGGCGCATAGCCTCTGCGCATCTGAAGTTTGGCAACTGTTCAGTCCTGTTATTTTTGTGCCACAATAGAGACCCAGTCTCCCATTTCATTTATTTCAAGGATTTTAAATCCGTTATTTAAGACTGCCGCTTTTACAGCTTCCTTTTTTGTATTGATAATTCCGGAACTGATAAATATACCGCCCGGTTTTATGTGCTTCCCGATCTCGGCAGACAGCGGTATAATAATGTCGGCCAGAATATTGGCCACTGCCATATCATACCTTTCAAAGCCTGCTTTCTGCTGCAGACCGGTATCCGTAATAATATCTCCGCTTAATATGCTCAGAGTCTTATGTGATATATGATTTACTTCTGCATTCTCATAGGCTGCCTTTACCGCATTCGGGTCAATATCGGTCCCCAGTACTTCTCCGGCACCTAATTTGGCACCGATAATGGATAAGATCCCGCTTCCGCAGCCAACATCCAATAATTTCATTCCGGTTTTCCCATATTTTTTAATGCCCAGGATGCATAGTTTTGTGGTCTCATGGGCTCCGGTACCAAAGGCCGTACCCGGATCGATTTCAATTACAAGGTCAGTTTCCCTGACATCTTCAAGTTTTTCCCAGGTTGGTTTTATTACGATGGTTTCATCAATACGAAATGGTTTAAAATACGCTTTCCAGTTATTAATCCAGTCCGCGTCCTCTGTTTCCGATATTTCGATCAAACCGCTTCCTATATCCGTAAACTCCGCCAGTTCCTTAAGTCCGGCCCGTATATTATCTAATGTCTCCCGTATGTTCCCATCCTCTTCCAGATAAAAGCTGACAAGTGCAGTTTTATCTTCCGTATCTAATTCGGGCAGGATATCGATAAACATCGCTTTCTTTTCCTGTTCCGTTATAGGTACGTTATCGATGATTTCAATACCTTCAATCCCTAATTCACTCAACATGTTACTTACCAGATCCACGGCTTCCGCCATAGTTGATAAGGTTAATTTCGTCCATTTCATATTTATACCCATTCCTGCGTATGTTTTTGCGTCTTTAAAGATTGTGCTGAATTACGCATGCACAAACTTTGTAAAGAAAAGATTCGAAATATTTACTCTCTTCCGTTATGATGCGCCCTGCGGCTTTCCTGTTTACCGCAAATTCATTTCCAGAATTTTTTCTTTCCTTTTTCTTTTTCCTTCTCTTTTTCCGGCTCCGCTTCCGAGTCACTTCTGTTGTTCATAGCAGAATCAAATTTTTCCAAAATATCCTTTTGTTCACCGGTCAATTTGGTAGGTACCTGAACAACCAGGGTAACATAATGATCGCCTCTGACCTGTTTGTTGCGCAAAGTAGGAACACCTTTCCCCTTTAATCTTACCTTTGTATCCGTCTGGGTTCCCGGCTTAACCGAATAAACAACATCGCCGTCGACCGTACTGATTCTGACGTCACCGCCTAAGGCTGCCTGAACAAAGGAAATCGGCGCGGTAGAATAAATATCGTAATCCTGTCTCTGGAAAATGGGATGCCTGCTTACCGTTACTTCTACCAGTAAGTCGCCTCTTTCACCGCCATTGGTGCCGGGCTCTCCTTTTTCACGGATACGGATGCTCTGTCCGTTATCAATTCCTGCCGGAATGGATACCTGGATTTTCTTCTTTCTGCTTACATAACCGGAACCATAGCAATCCGGGCATTTATCCTTTATTACCTTACCGGTGCCATTACAATCCGGACAGGTCTGTACATTCCTGACCATACCGAACAAAGACTGCTGTGTATATACCACCTGGCCTTTGCCGCCGCATTTACTGCAGGTCTCCGCACTGGTACCCGGTCTGGCACCGGATCCGTGGCAGGTCGCACATTCCTCTTTTAAATTCAGTTCCAGATCCTTATCCACACCGGTTACCGCTTCCTGGAACGTAATTCTGACACCGGTACGGACATTGGGTCCCTTCATAGGGCCGCCACCGGTTCTTCTGGTTCTTCCGCCGCCGAATAGATCTCCAAAAATATCTCCGAAGATATCCCCCATATCCATATTGGTAAAATCAAAACCGCCGGCACCGCCGGCGCCCCCTTCAAATGCGGAATGTCCGAACTGGTCATATTGCCTTCTCTTATCAGCATCACTTAATACCGCATAAGCCTCCGAGGCCTCTTTAAATTTTGCCTCGGCCGTTTTATCACCGGGATTGGCATCCGGGTGGTATTTCTTAGCTAATTGTCTGTAGGCCTTTTTTATATCATCGTCCGCCGCTGACCTGGAAACCCCCAGGACCTCGTAATAATCACGTTTATCTGCCATGCTCTAATCCATCCTCCTTATGATTCTAAAAAGATTATACCTCGTTACAAAACTTTTTCTTTATATCGACAAATAGGCAGTCGTTAGACCGCCTATTTGTTACTGTTACGGGACGACCCATAACCTCTATACTGATTCTTTCGATTCGACAAGTCAAATCATATTGTAATGAATTATTCTAAAATCGTCAAGTTAAAACTTTTTTCACAGTTAAGCTTATCTTTAAACGTTACTGTTCACACCCCTGCCAAAAGCAGCAGTGTTGTGAACAATAACGCGCTTCGCGATGCACACAAAACGCAAAGACAGCGTTTTGGCGCGGCAATTCTCCGGTTTTCTGTGACTTTCGCTCCGCTTCACTCACCAAAAACA
>JAEWAK010000022.1 GCA_023391695.1 Bacillota bacterium | reverse complement strand
ATTTTCAGGGTTGTTTCACTGTTCAGTTATCAAGGTTCGTATGCTCTTAGCCAGATTTTTTCAAATTAATCAGAATCTTTTTGAGGTCTTTCTTTAAAAAGTTCTTTTTAAGTTTTTCTCTGTTTTTGAGCGCTTATTTACTATAACATATTCAGAATTGTTTGTCAACAGCAAATTATTTATTTTGTTTTCTGAATTTTTCTTGCTATTGTTTTGGCAAGAAAGTAAATAATATCGTATTTTCACGTTACTGTCAACATCTATTAAAGTAATTTTAATTGTCTGATTATCTTTCTATATACATTCAATTAAAATAGTTTGTTAAAAACAGATTATTTTCTCTGTAACTTGTTGAACAGCAACGGAATATAGGATAACATTTATTAACTTAAATGTCAATGATTTTTAGACATTTTTTGATATTTATTTTTATTTTTTAATACGATATTAAATTCCACCATCTCCGGTAATGAATTAGAGAGCCTAATTTGCAAATTCCGGCTCTCATTTTCACCTATATTATTTTTCCTTGATATGATATCAATACCTGGCACACCGAATCAGCCATCCGTTTTCATAGCTTCTATTGCACTGATCTTGGTGGCACGGTTAGCCGGGTAATAACCGGATAGGATTCCTACCAGCATGGCAAATCCCGCCGCTAAAATTGGAAGCCAGATTGGAATAACGGAAAATTTTGCACTTTCCATATCATACATATAGTTAGAGGATAACAAAGCCTTAAATAAAGGCTGGCCGAACTTATTGATTGCCCATGAACCGATATAACTTAAGATGATTCCAATTATACCGCCTATGAGGCCGATCATACCTGCCTCAAACAGGAATAACTTTTTGATATCCCGGATAATACAGCCAAGAACCTTCATAATACCGATTTCTTTGGTACGTTCATAGATAGACATAATCATGGTATTTGCTATATTGATGGCAGATACCAGCATGGCTATGCCTCCTATACACCCAAGGACCGTCTGCAGCATATTGGAAGTTTGCTGCATGGGTTCCAGATACATGGCTAAACTTGAGGTCTGATAACCCATTTCTTTAATTTTATCCTGAACCTTGGAAACATTCTTAATATTATCAACTGTTATCTTAATCCTCTCATAAGTTTCTATGGCAGTCATTGCTTTTTTCCGGTCCTCAGCCTTTAAAGTATTTACGTATTTTTTGTATATAGTCCTGAAGTAATTAATATCCATATAGATGCCGGAATCATACTCCCAGTTATCACTTCGCTCCATAATACCATAATCCGTAAGCTTCAAGGTAAACTGCTTTTTCTTTTCGTCTATTTTATACTCATACGGACTAAAGCCAAAGGTAACTTTATCCTTGGTTAGGTCCTTCTGTACCGTCGTATAATTCCGTCCGTATGGATTATAAAAATTCATAAGTGCATCACTGCCAAATACAATAAAATGATTGCTCTCAGGTGTCGGATAACTGCCGGCAGTCAAAGCGGGAAATTCAAAATCCTTAAAGGTTGAACTGTCCATTGCATACAACTGCATTTGGGATTCATATTTTCCGCTTTTTAACATTGCACTTGCAGATAAAATAGGCGATACTGCTTTTACATGGTCCAGCCCTTTGATCTGCTCGACCAGAGAATCATCCATAATCTGCTTTTTGGAATCCACATAGTTACCGTCTTCATCCATTATATTAGCATATCTTTCTACCGTCACCGTAGTTAAACTTCCCAGTTCCATTACCTGTGATTTAAAATTTGTATTCATTCCAATTCCAATAGAAATCATAACTACAATGGAAATAGTACCGATCACCACACCTGTAACGGTTAATGCCGTTCTAGCTTTACGGCGCCTCAGATTCCTAAGTCCCATTTTAATTAAATCGCTAATCCTCATACAGCTCATATCCTTTTTTGATTTTTTTCTTTGCCAGCAAAATACCAAGTACAATACTTACTGCCAAAGTTACCGCTGTTATACCGATTACAAAGGGCCAGCTGGCCAGGAGCGGGTCCTTAGCTCCTGTACCCATAACTTCTCCGCTTCCGGCACCTGTCCCGACATATTCCGGAGAGACCATTACCGCTTTATTCATTAACACCTGCACATTAAAATCCTGATCCATGATTATATTCATAGCAACCTCCCTCTAGGCCTATTCCGCCGCCTCTTCCTGCTTTCTCAATTTTCTCCTGTATAATCCTAATTTAACTTTTCTTGTTACCAGTACTCCGATTACCAGAATTGCCAACTGTAAAATTACAAAAGCCAAAACCGGAAGAATCGGCGATTTTGCGGTATCAACGGGGGGCATTTCACCTCCCATGCCTTCTCCGTTCGGATCAGGGACATATTCACCCTGTATAGTACCTTTAAATTCTTTCGTTATTTTGATTTCTTCACCATTGCTGTCTTCAAATGTTACTATCAGGTTTCCCTTTGCCTCCCCTTCAATCATGGGGATAACTTCCAACTCACCAAATTCCTGAGTTCCTGCTTCCACATTACCAATATATAGCATATCGCCGGTACTTAACTGGTAATCTCCTTCTACCGTTGCCCGAACGTTGTTAAGGGCGGATTTACCCATATTATAGAAATCGAAAGTTAAGGCCGTCGGCTGGTTAACTACCGGAGGATCCCAGGATCCCACCACCACATTATCAACTACAGGTCTTGAATTCTCCACTGCCTGCAGGTTAATGGTTTCTTTTGCCGTTTCTCCTATTTCACCGGTGGTGGGATTGGCCTCTGCTCCTTCATATTCATATTCCATGGTTATTTCCAAGGGGTAAGCTTTCGTTGTAGCATCAGCTTTAACTCTTAATTCCAGGGTATTCGACACGACTTCCCCGGCCGGAATCTCCGTTATGTAGAAGGTATTGCTTCCCTGGGCAACCGAAAATATATTGTCCGCCTGGTTTAACGTTACCTTTATATTTCTTGCAGCCACACTGGAATGGGTATTTTTGATATCAAAATTAAACTTAAATGTATTGCCGGCCCTTAATTCTTCATTATCCGTATTAAAATTACTGATGATCAATTTCGGTTTACTGGTTCCAAGCCCGCTGTTTTGTACGTTCTGAACATATAAGGTGGCCGTATCCGACTGTGTTTTGCCGTTGGCATCCTTATAATCATACTTAATGTTAAGGCTGTTGGTACCTTCCGCAATCGTTTCCGATGCCATTAAAGGAATGGTAACTCTCGCTTTTTTGCCGCCGGCTAATTTTTCGATATATTTATAAGGTTCCGAATCCAAAGGGGTGAAGCTTGCTCCCTCCGCACTGACTACAGAGACTTTAATTTCAGTTATATTAATTTTACTTTTATTTGCCAAATCAAAGGAAACGTCTACACGGGCGCCTGCATTGGGCTGTGCCGGGTTCTGTGATACATTGCCGACTACTATGTTAGGTTTTCCTTCCGCATCAACACCGTCCGCCGCAACTACTTCCAGATATAATGTGGTGGATGTTGTAAGAGCGACCCCCGATTCATCTTTATAATTGATCGTTATTGGTACTTCTTTTAAACCGGGTGTTGCCTCATGGGATACAATCAAAGGGATTTTCACATCTGCTTTTTCATTAAATTTTAAGTCTTTTACAGCGATTGTTTTCGTAGTATAGCCGGGCAGGAAACTGGTTGTACCCAATCCTTCCACGGTTACTTCTATTTCATCCGCTTTTGTATCCCCCGAATTGCGTAATGTCGTAACCAGATTAAAACTGTCTCCTGCTTTTAACTCACTGGCATATTTTGAACTGACGATCTCAATTTTGGGAGCCATGCTGTCTGATTGGATATTTACGTAAATCTCGATTGAATTTTCACCGGATTCCCCTTCTTCATTTTTATATTCCATTTTAACAGTCAGTTTTTTACTGCCGGCTGTGGCCGTTGTTGCGACAGATACGGGTAAATGTGCATAGTAAGTTGAATTCGCCGGCAGCTTTCCATCCGTGCCGATTGCCTGTTTTAATTTGGAATACTTCGGGATTATGCCGGCTTCGTCATATCCTTCAATGCTAAAATAAGCATTATGTGCAGTTATTCCGCCTTCATTTTTAATTACAAAAGATAAATTTGCTTCTTTCCCAATGATTGCATCATTGAATTCTATATCATCAACCGTCAATTGCGCGGGTTCTTTTTCACTGTTAATTACAAGATATGCAACGGGAACCTCCAATTTAAATTGCTCCATCGTACCGGTATCCTGATCCTCAGCCAAAAATTCAACACTTATCTGAATTTTATTCCTTGAAATTTTAGCGGATTCCTTAACCTTTACATCAAATTCAATATATGTAGTTTCATAATGTGAAATTCCTGCGGGAGGATTGGCCGGTGAAGTGCCTTCGGCCGTATAAGATATGTTTGTTACGGTAAACGGCATTTCATCCGTTTTAACCTGGATGATCGGATCAAATATAAATCCGCCGATTGCCTTGACCGGTATTTTTACATGAACGGTTTCACCCGGTACACCTATGAAATCGTCTACCTTTCCATCAAAATTGATCGCAGTTGCTTTATTATTGTAAGTTGCCGCTTTGGCAGTAATCATATTCCCGGTAAAATTACTGATGATTAATGCCATTGTTAATATTGTAGTGAAGATTTTTCTGGCTCTTTTCATTCTTTCTCCCTCTTCTTCCTTTATTATTCTTAATTCCCTTTGCCGCCAAAGCAGGCAGCTATTAAGTAATTTTATTATACGCAGGCCTTATTGCCATTTAAGAATATTCGTTTTATTATCTTCTTAATTAAATTTGTAATGAATCGTTATGGGATGCAGCTATTTCACTTTCAGCAGGTATCTCTGCACCGCTTAATTTATCAGCCGTTTTATTTATTTCATCCGATGCTTTATATTCGTCCGTCTCTTTATTTGCATCAGAAAGATATTCCTTATTAACGGTATTTACGCTTTCACCTTCCGCCTCCTCGGTTTTGTCAATTACGATGGTTTCCTCTGATTTTGCGGAGTGATTTAATTCAATACTTTGTATTTTTCCGTCTAATATATGTATGATCCGGTCGGCAAAATCCGCCAGCCTTCTGTCATGGGTAACCATTACTATTGTCTGGTTGTTATCCCTGGCAATGTTCTTTATGAGATTCATTACTTCCATAGCTGTTTTCGTATCCAGGTTACCGGTTGGTTCGTCTGCAAATACTATTTCGGGTCTGGCCACAAAGGCCCTTGCAATACCTACCCTTTGCTGCTGGCCGCCGCTCATTTCTTTCGGTTTATGGGCCAAACGGGAACCAAGACCTACCTTTACCAGCATATCCCTGGCCATTTTTCTTCTCAGCTTTGACCTGACCCGTTTAAATACCAGCGGAAACTCCACATTTTCCAGAGCTGTCATGGAACCCATCAGGTTATAGGACTGGAATACGAAACCCAAATACCTCTGTCTGAACCTTGCCAGATTATTTTCGCTCATTTTATGTATTTTCTTACCCTTGATAATGATCTGTCCGCCTGATAATTTCTCAATGCCGGCCATCAGGTTTAGCAGGGTTGACTTACCGGAACCCGAAGTACCTAAGAGGCAGCAAAATTCGCCTTTTAGTATTTCAAAGCTTACATCATCGACCGCATTAATTTTTTCACTGCCCATCCGATATATTTTTTTTACGTTCTTAACCTCGATTACCTTTTCAATCTGGTCAACCACTCTGGCACCCTCCTCCCTTTTATAAATCTTGTCTCCTGAATATCCTACTCTAAAAATATTAAATAATGACTATATTATTTCTTACATTTTTATGACATTTTGTTAATTTATGTCAGGTTTTTGTTAATACTATAATAATATTTCAGTTTTTCTTCATATTAAATTTTCTTTTCTTTAAAATTACCCGGAAATATTACTTTCCTCTTCCTTATTCTCAAGTCTGTGATTGATGTACCTGACAAATAATACCTTTATCAGCCCCCCTACCGGAACAGCCAAAAGCATGCCTAGCAATCCGCCGATTGCATTGCCAAAGATCAGTGAAATAATTACCAGTACCGGATGAATCTGAATACTCTGGCTCAGCAGTTTTGGTGCTATGACATTGCCGTCGATTGCCTGCACGATAAATAATGCAATAAATGCAATTATTAATTCCTTATACTGGCCGTTAATAACGCATACCAACGCCGTACTGACGTAAGCAATAAAAGGACCGCAATATGGAATCAGGTTACCGATACCTGCCAATATACCAATAATGATCGCAAATTTTACTCCCACCACCGATAAGGTAAGACTGATTATTAACATCATGACAAAAGCATCCGCCAATTGTCCCCTGATATATCCCGAGAATACCCTGTCCGCATCTGCCAGGAATCTAACGATTTTGTCATTCCATTTGTCGCTTATTAAAGCTCTGCCTACTTTCTTTAAATATTCCGTAATCATTTTACCGTCAATCATAAAATAAACTGCGATAATAAAGGAAAATAAAAAGGTAGTAATGTAAGAGGAAATATTAGTGATGGAGGAAACAATAGAGAGTCCCATCAGCCTTAAATAATTGAGAATATAGGTGGCCGCATCTTTTACATACTGCGTAATTTCATTGGACTGGATATCCAGTTCATTCAGCTTATTCAGTACCGAATTGTAAAAATCGTTAACGGTCTTCCCATAGGAATTGGCCAGTACGATTATATCATCAAAATTAGCCAGCCGTAATTGGTCGGTTACGCTGAATACCAGGAGGGATATGATCCCGACTATAACGATAAAGAAGATAATGATAGTTGTGAATACGGCCCAGGACCGGGTGGATTTTAACTGTCTGTTTCTGATTTTTATCTTTTTTAACTTAGCTTCAAAGAAATCATTTAACGGATCAAACAGATAGGCAAATACAAAACCCAGTAAAATCGGTTTTGCCACTTTCATAAACCAATTTACCCGGCCCATGATGTCCTTCATGATTGCAGGCGCACTTTTGGCTACCAGGCTTAAGCAGTAAATAATGATACAGGTTACAATTACGTAAATGGCTATCAGGGTATACCTTTTGTTCAATTTGTCATTCCACTTCATTAAAACTCCTATCTGCGGAGGTTAACACGCATTTAATTCAGTATGATTTTGGTTTCTATCGTATTCTGGGTAATTACGATAGTTTTTTGTTTCACACCGCAATTACCCAGAATATTCAATCTTTTCTGTTTTCATTTCTTATTTCCGTATTCTATATAAGACTTGATGCAGCAGGCACAGTTGTCTGCCCCGATATAATCGCTTCGGACCGACAAATGATAATTTTCAGCCCTTCCCCATTTTTCGGTCGCATGGTAATTGTAGTAATTCGCTCTTCCCTTATCAATTTTATGAATTCTTTCCGCTGCTTTTGCTTCGTTTAGGTTATCCGACTCCATAACCCTTTTTATCCTGAAATCAATGTCTGCCCAAATAAATATATTGATTACTCCAGGCATATCCTTTAATACATAATCCGCACACCTGCCTACAATTACACAGGGGCCTTCCTGTGCCACTTTCCGGATTACATCGGACTGGGCCAGGTATATACGGTCATCCAGGGACAGATGTGCAAAGCCCAGATCCTGATTACTATAGGCACTCATACCCATGGCAATGGAATATAACAGGCTGTTGGAAGCTTTATTTTCAGCATTCTCAAAAGCCGATGCGGAAAAACCGCTTTCCTTTGCCGCCCGGTTAATCAATTCATTATCATAGAATGGAATTCCAAATTTATCAGCGAGTTTTTTACCGATTTCCCTTCCGCCGCTTCCGTACTGCCTGCTTATTGTAATTACATTCTTCATAATAACACCTGTGCCTTTCATTTCGAATTCCTTTAAAGAAAGGAATAAAAGCCAGCTTGTAATTCCTTATTCCATTTTCATTATATCCTGTCCGCAAGCTACCATGATATGCGGTACTTCGTACCGTCGATGCGCACTCGCTTCGGTCGGCGCTGATATAATGTCTATCGACATTATATCATAGTTATTATATCCTGTGAACTTAATTTTCGTGTTCCGAATCAGCGGAAAACCTTAATATACTTTAAAATAATTTTTCCTCCCTTACCGGTATTTTTATAAGCCGAACCGATAAGCTCCTGATAGAATTCTTCCGCTTCCTCAGATTCTTCTTTTGAAATACAGTATTGGTTGAACCGGGCTTTTAAAACAATATCCATAAACCGCTTAAACCGGCCGGGCTTTATCAGCTTTAAGTCCTTTTCGATCTGCGCCGCCGCTTCCTGACAGGTTAAATCCTCACTAACCTTTATATTATAATAATCAAACATGCGGCCGATTTCCTTATACCGGAGCAGGACCCTTTTACTGAAATCCCTGGTTTTCTGATTATTTTTTCGTTTTTTCGTTATGAGCAATGCCCTCAGCCATAAAAACAGGATAACACCGGCAATCAGGCCGATACACCATAATACAACAAAGCCAAGCTTTTTTAAATAGGTTTGCAGCGCTATGCTGTGCTCTTTGCCGGAAATAACGGCACCGGTTTCGGAAGCTTCCCCATCCTTATCGGAGTTTTCCTTATCTTCCGGGGAAGTTTGTTCCGGATTCTTATTGTTTTCGGATTCTTCTGCTGATTTATCTTTATCGGAATCCTGTGCAGGGGTTGGAGATGGAGACTGTACGGAATTCTCATTATTTCTCTGGCTATTTCCCTGGTTAAGCAGCCCATCCGTATCACTGTCAAAAATATCGCTGCCTGTAAATCCCGGCGTTACCTCAATGGGAATCCAGCCAAATCCGTCCAGGTAAATTTCAACCCAGGCATGGGCATTGGCGTCGGGTATATCAATGGATTTCTCTATAACCTGATACTCATTAAGCCTTCCGTTCATTCTTTCCTTAATGGTTGTTTTTCCGTCATCGCTGCCCTTTAACATATCCGTAGGCTTCACTATATAACCTTCCACGTATCTGGCGGGTATTCCAATGGTCCTGAATATCATGGCCGCCGCAGAAGCATAATGGGAACAATAACCGGTTTTATTCTCATACAGAAAATATTCTACAAAATCCTTATCCTTAGGCAAAATACCGGGTGTTAAAGAGTAGGAGGTCTCGGAGTAGAGATCGTTACGGACCATATCAATAATCATATCTGCCGCAATTATACCGTATTCTTCTTTGTATTCACTATATTTTATGGAACCGTATTGCTTTTTGATACGCTCCAGGCCGGTATCCGGAACTTTTGTATAGGTATCGTAAACAAATTTCCGGTAAGCCTGTTCATAATTACGGTATTCCTCCAGCCTTTTTAAAACAGAAGCATTCTTTTTAATTTTACCATTACTGTCATAGCTGTTATTGTTATAAGTATCCAGGTACTTCTGATACTCTGTCTCTTCCTCAAATTGAAACAGATTATTGTAACTGCCGTAATAATAAAATGTATAAGAGGTCTGCTTTTTCTTCGGCGTCACATATTCCGAATCCGTAACCTCCATCGTTTCTGCTGAATAATCGGAATAGTAAGGAGCATAGATATAATCCGGATTAGAATTGATCCCAGTTACATCAATTTTACTGGTATAATAATTAAAATCAGGATAGGACGGCTGGTCTAAATCATTAATTAACGACAGAAAATAGCTGTTTTGGTTTCCAATTGTAAAACCGCTCTGTTCCCAGGACCGGGCTATTTTATTATATTCCTCCAGGTCCTTTTTCGTCAGGCCTGTCCAGGAATTCCCTTTATATATACTGCCGACATAACCCTTTAAATACATACTTGTCCCTATCACGGGTGTTTTTATTCGCAGGGCCGTCTGGTAATTGAAATTTACTTCTCCTATTCTGCCCAGTTTTCCTCCGCTCAAACCCCCGGAAGCCGTCATTCCCTTAAATAGATTCAGCCCGTCAAAGTCAATGGAACTTATTTTACCCACTGCTTCTTCCAGGTTGAATTCCATCATCTCCTTCTGTATTTTCTGTTTTGTGTCTGCTATGTTAAAAGCTCTGGCATAAAAGTCCGGCGTTACAATAATAGAGGTAAGCATGATTAAAGTCAGTACTAAAACGGATAAAAAGCCGCCTATTTTCAAGCCGATGACATATTTAAAATTCTTCTCCAAAAGCCGGTTATCAACTTTTTGTTTTCCATGGAAGCTTTTTAAATTAAAATGCCGGTGTTTTTCCCTCAGCGTGGTACCGATACCGATTATGCTGATCATGCAGGCCAGATAAATGCCAAAAGGCCCCCGGGAAGGAATATACCCCACAATAAATGAGGAAAGGACGATCGGCAATGTTATTAAAACAAACCAGGCCCGGAAAGCATTCCTTAAAATTACAAAGCTGATTAACAGGCTCAGCATAATAGCAACAAAAATAAAGAAAACGGTAATTACCGTACTTTCGTTATAATCCTCTACCAGATATTTTAATACACTGGTATTATAATAGTCATTGATATAGGTAATATAAATATTCTCAAGGTGCCAAAATCCATTTTTGATCTCATCCCAGAATACATAACCTGCCCCAAAATAGATGAACAGGGATAACGGCAGACTGTATTTCATATATCCGGCTGCCATAAATACCGCATTAAAATACAGGGCGGATAAAAATATGGTTATTATCAGGACAGGGGTGTGCACCGGAATATCCAGGCCGCTGACAAAGCTGAAAACCGTCCCATAAACGCCTGCAACAACCAGCATGTACTGCAGTAACTTAAGCAGGGGCGATATCCGTATTTTATTGGTCAGAGTTATCCGGTTTCTTCTGGTAAATTCTATACCGTTGTATTTTTCAATGTTTTTTTTGTGAAACAAAGATATCAGCCCCTTTCTCGTTTATTATACCTATCCGATGGCCATAATAGCATCTTTAATATTGTTTACATCTATTTCATATAGGGTAATCTGTAAATCCTTAAACCGGTTTCTTATGGTATCACCTGCCGGATGCAAATCCAGATAGTTTACATAAAAAAGGTAAAGAAATGTCCCTTTATAATTACCCGCCCATTCATAAAGTTCCTCTTCCTTAAGTTCAGAGGTAATATATATCATATGTGTATAACTCTGTTTTTGAAAACTGTTGTAAAATTCGGTAAGTATGGATGGCCCGTTCTGGAGAAGGGAATTTCTTAATAATGCTTCCACTGCTGCCAGGCTGTCATCATATTTTTGAACCGGCAGTTCGCTTACCAGGCCTTCTTCCCTGTCATACCAGGCAAATCGATGGATATGTTCCTTCAGCAGAAGATTATAGGTTACCGATAAGGCACAATCCAGCAATCCATCCACAATCCGAAGCCTGGTTTCAGACTTTTCTCCACAATTTAAATTCATTAATACCACAATGGCGTCCTTAACCGGGTCACTGAATTCCTTTATCATCAATTGTTCCTGTTTATAACTGAGTTTCCAGTGGATGCGGTTTGGTTTATCCCCTTCCCGGTATTCCCGTATGCCGAAGATCTCCGCGGGATCATCTCCTGGCTTATGTTCTGAAAAAACATCACTGTCAACTATCATAAAGGGATTTTCAGTAATAATATCGTTTGACATTTCATAGGTATCAGGCATTACGGCAATATGGACGGCCTGTCTGATTTTTTTATTTACTCTCCACAGCAGGAAGTAATCATATATTTTCACACTTATGACTTCAAACAATAAGTTCCCGCAGTATTTGGAGGTTATCTGGCAGGAGACATTCTGGGAACTTTTCTGGTCCAGGGTAACCTGTATATTTTCTCTTTTCATTTCCCCTGAAAATTCATTATAGTACCGGATCAGTAAATTCATTTTTGAGATTGGAAAAACAGATGTATTTTTAAGATGGATAGTCAGATTCAGATACTCGTCTTTTCCAACCAGCAAAGTTGTGGTATCCAGTTTAATAATTATTTTAACAGAGGAATAAATAAGGATTCCCAATAGAACAAGCGGCAGTATGGCTGCCACTAAAAATATGATTCCGATAAAGTACTCATTATATAATACGGCAAAAAAACCGGCAATAGTAAGGAACATAAGATATCCCAATTTATTTCTTAACATAGGGCACCTCCTGTCCTAACCGACCCTGGGAGCTTGTACCTGCTGTAAAATAACATCCACCATGCGGTCCATGGTTATATCATTCAGTCTGGCTTTGGGTTTTAAAAGCATACGATGGGAAACCACATCCCGAAATACAATCTTAATATCATCCGGAATCATATAATCACGATTATGAATAAAGGCATTTGCTTTCGCCATATTGGTTAACGCGATGGTTCCCCTGGGACTTAAACCCAATTCAATCAGGGGATGTTTTCTTGTCTGAAGCACAAGATCAACGATATATTCATATATGCTGTCATGAATAAATACTCTCTCCGCCAGGTCCTGCATGGCAAGTATCTGTTCCCGGCTTACCACATTCTGTACCAATGTCAGGGGGTTGATATTCTGCCTGCCTTTGAGCATATTTACTTCGCTGTGTATATCCGGATACCCCATGGTCAATTTGATCATAAAACGGTCTAACTGGGATTCCGGAAGCATCTGGGTTCCGATGGAACCAATCGGATTCTGGGTTGCAATTACCGTAAAAGGCTTGGGTACCTCTTTTGTGATACTGTCAACCGTCACCGTTCCTTCCTCCATGACCTCCAGCAAGGCTGACTGGGATTTGGGAGAAGTACGGTTAATCTCATCTGCCAGAAATAAATTGCACATTACGGGGCCTGGTTTAAACTGGTAGCCATCCCCATCTTTGCTTAAAAGATGATACCCTACCACGTCCGTAGGAAGTACGTCCGGTGTAAACTGAAGCCTGTTATGTTCCAAATCCATTGCACGGGAAAAGGCAAGCGCCAGTGTTGTTTTCCCTACGCCCGGAATATCTTCAATCAGGATATGTCCCTTTGCCAATATTGCAGTGAGTACTTTAGTTATGATCTGGTTTTTGCCAATAATAACTTTACTTACTTCATTTATGATCTGTTTCGTATTATCTGAATATGCCACCATACATAATCCCCTTAAATTCTGCTCGATTTTTATACCATAATACATTACTATAGCTTATCTTGTAAATAATTTCAAGTTAATGTTATATTAAAAAACATTGAAAAATCTATTAACTAAATAAAGAATACGGCTTGCCAGACTGTGATGCTGACGCGCTGTACTTCAGTGATAACTTTCCAAAGGATATTATCCTTTTGCATACTCCTATGCATTCTGCCTGCCGCGCTCTTTTATCTCATAAAAAGCAATTCCCCGTGAGAAAAAAGAGCCTGGCCAAAACTTATGGATACTCTTAAAGTTTTGGCTCAGGCTCATTGTCTGAAACATTTTTATGTGATTTTTTCCGGCACGACATTTTTATCAGTGAAATAAATGTATGGTACCTTCATCATTTAATTTCTTTAATATGGTGGCTGTAACCGGCAGGAGGAAAATACCTACAACACCTAATAACTGTGCCCCTACAAAGATACAGATTAAAGTAACCACCGGATGGAGGCCGATCTGCTGGCCTACTACCCTCGGCTCTAAAGTTTGTCTGACCACGGTTATAATGATATACATAACCAATATACCAATTCCCATGGTATTATTGCCAAAGATAAAGGAGACAATCATCCAGGGAAGTAAAACGGCTCCGGTACCAAGTATGGGAAGAAGATCGACAAACGCTACCAAAGCCGCAATCAAAAACGGATTCGGTACTTTTAAAATCCAAAATCCAAGGGACAATTCCAAAAAAGTAATAATGATCAAAGTGGTATAGGCCTTAATGAATTTACCAAGAGTGCCTATGACATTGTCTTTCACCTTTAATATCATATTTCTCTTTTCAACGGAAAACTGCCTCATTACAAAACCTGCTATCCGGTGATAATCAATGGTAAAGAAAAAGGAAGATACAATGGTGAATATGAATTTAATCAGGATGGACGGAACCTGTCCCGCAAAACCCGTAATTATACCTAAGGCGGTGGAAGAAGCCGTCGTAAGGAAGGAAAATATGGAGTTATTAATACTGTTAAATATATCCTCCAGATAAAATTCTATATCGGGGAACCGTTCCAGTAAATCATTGGAGGACTGGATGAGTGCCGGTTCAATGGAGTCTTTATAAATTTTGGGCAGCCGGTAAAATAAAATCTGCAGGAAGGAAAATACCCTTGCACTTACCAGGGTTGCCAGAAATGCTATAAAACTGTAAAAAATAAGAAGAATCAATATGGAAACAATAGACCGTTTCAGGTGGAGTTTCTTTGAAATGATATCAATCAGGGGCCGTAACAATGCCGCAACAATCAGACCGATGACAAAGGGCATCAGCAGCGGCAGAAAATATTTTATACTGATAAATGCAAGTCCTAATATCACTGCGAAATACGCAAAACCTATGAGAAACGCCTTTTGCTTATTTAAATTCATTCTTTTACTCCTATTTAGCGGATTCCTGTCAGGAATTCTTCCAGTTTCTTAATATTACATCTTTTCCCTATAACTACGATTTTATCATTAACCCTTAATACAAGATCAGGAGTGATATCTGTAGTAGTTTTGCCATTTTGCTCCAAAGCTATAATATTTAAATTGTATTTTTTTCGCAGATTTGCCTGAACAACGGTCTGGTCCGCAAGTCTGGAAGTCAGCTTAAGTTCCGTAATGGCTATATCGCCGGTTAATTCAATGGAATCCAGGGTACTGGAAGAAATCAGCCGGTTGGCAAGCCGGATCGCCATATCACTTTCCGGATACACAACCTCGGCCCCGATCTTCTCCAGAACTCTGCCCTGTTCGTAACTGATCGCTTTTGCAATTACTCTCGGCACCCCCATACTTATGACGTTAAGCGCAGTCAGAATACTTACATCAATTTGTTCTCCGATACATACGATGACCGTACCGCAGTTTTGAATACCCGCATCCTCCAGGGTTTCCTTATCCAGGGGACCTACCACAAAAGCATTTTCCGTTATATTTCTGATCTGTTTTATCTTGCTCTCATTATTATCAATAACCAACACTTCTTTTCCGGCATCCGCAAGGGTTTTTGCCAGAGCAAATCCAAACCGTCCAAGGCCGATGATACCGAATTCAATGATTGATTTATGTTGTATCATATTAATCCTCCTAAAATCCATACAATATGAAATTTAATCTGAATATTTATAATTAACCAATCGTTATGGTTTCTTCCGAATAAGTTACATTTGACAATGCCTTAAAAGACCATATGGTAGCAATTGTAAGGGGTCCCAGTCGTCCAATAAACATGGTAAATATAAGTATCAGCTTACTTCCCTCCGATAATTCCGGTGTAATACCCGTAGACAATCCCACCGTGCCAAAAGCGGAAACCACTTCAAAAAGTACCTGCATAAATGTGTATTGCGGTTCTATTATACTAATCAGAAAAGTATCCGCACAAATCAGGCATGCTGCTAAAAACGTAATGATAAATGCCTTAGTTACAACATCGTGAGGGATTTTTCTCTTAAATGCCGTACAATGCTTATTTGTTGCCACACTGTAAGCACTTTTAAATAATGTAAAAGCTGTGGTGGTTTTAATACCGCCGCCGGTTGATCCGGGGGATGCTCCAATGAACATCAATATTATAATAACAAAAAGTCCCGCACTTGTAAATGATCCCGGCGCATAAGTAGAAAAACCTGCTGTCCTGGCCGACGTACTTAAGAAAAATGCGCCAAGCCAACTGACGTCTTCCGTTAGTTTTATTAACAAAGTACCAATAAACAGGAGGGCAACGGTCATGGTAATTACAATTTTCGTATGCAGGCTGAATTTTTTAAAGGTGCGCTTGTGAATGATTTCTTTTATTACAAAGAAGCCTAAACCGCCAAAAATAATCAATCCGCAGGTAGTCAGATTCAGAAGTACATTATCCGTATAAGGCATCAGGTTCTGAAAGCCTCCTAAAACATCAAAACCGGCATTATTAAAAGCCGATATGGAATGAAAAACGCTTATCCCCAATGCGGTAAGGGGCGGATAGTCTTTAGAGAATACAATATAACTTAAAATAACTCCGACAGATTCAAAACATAAAGTAATTAATAATATTGCCTTTACCAATTTCACGATGCCCTTTACCGAACCCAGGTTCAAGGCTTCTTTTACAACCAGACGGTCTTTGAAACTCACCTTTTTTCTAGCCAGCAGGAAAAATCCCACACCCACGGAAGCAAATCCAAGTCCACCGACCTGAATTAAAAGTGCAACCACGATCCTGCCAAACACATTAAAAGAATCTTTTAAGTCTATTGTAGCTAATCCGGTAACACATACCGCACTTGTAGCTGTAAATAAAGCATCTATAAAGGATACTTTTACGCCGTTAATGGCTGAAAACGGCAATACCAGAAATAACACTCCCAAAAGGATAACCGCAGTAAAACCCAGCGTAATAAACCTGCCCGGACTCATTTTCTTAAATATAGCCACAAAAATCACCCATCCTTTAGGAGTTCTTCATGACAATGCTTTCAATGTCATTTGCAACATCTTCACAGGCATCACAGCATTTTTCCAGTCTGCGGAAAATCTCAGTCCATACCATCAGTTCAATCGGGTCCTTCGTTGTCTTATACAGATTACGTACACCGTTGATATAAAGTGCATCACCTTCTTCTTCCAGGCGGTTGATTTCCACTATTTCGGAATGTAATCTTTTTGACTTTTTAAAATTCTGGAACTCTACCAATGCAACATCCATGGATTTGCAGCAATCTACGATCATTTCCGTAAATTTCAGGATTTCAGGACGGATAGCCTGCACGTTAAAGATATCAATGCAGATTAATACGTCCTCAATGGCATCCGTTACATCATCAATCTTTTGGGAAAGGCTGGTAATATCTTCCCTTTCAATGGGAGGAAGGAATTCCTTAACAAGCCTGTTTAACATATCATGTTTTGCAATATCGGCGGAATGTTCAATATTATGCATTTCGCGGATTTTTTCTTCCAACTTCTTTATATCATATTCACGTAAAGTTTTGTTTAAGATTTCCGCAGATTTTAGTGAAAATTTTGATAAATCAACAAAAGCTTCAAAATAATTGTAATCTTTTTTACCTTTCATTCTTACACCCATTGCATACACATCTGCCTTCCGATGCGATACAATCCTTTCTTTATCGTTACTTTATAGTATCGTGATTTTAATATTCCGGAACACTTCCTGATTTAAAATATTTTCATAAATATGTAAGCCATCAGATAGCCCACAACGCCGCACCCGGGAAAGGTCAAGATCCAGGCTGCCGCCATTTCCTTTACAACGCTCCAGTTTACGGAACTCATTCTTTTTGAAGCTCCGACACCCATAATTGCAGTTGTCTTAGTATGTGTCGTACTAACCGGCAAACCAAAAACAGAAGCCATTAAAAGACTTATGGCTGCGGCTAAGTCTGCACCAAATCCCTGGTAAGTATCCATCTTTACCATTCCCATGCCTACCGTTTTTATGATACGGTAACCGCCTATGGAAGTTCCAAGTGCCATAACCACGGAGCATAAAACCATTAACCAGATGGGAATCTGAAAATTCGTTACGTCACTCTGCCCATTGGCAAGGAATATACCTAACATGAAAACCCCCATAAACTTCTGCCCGTCCTGTGCCCCATGCATAAATGCCATGGCAGCTCCGCCGGCTATCTGGGCAGACTGAAAGAACGGCCTTGTTTTACGTTTGTCCATTCTTTTGAAAAGGATAACGATAAATTTCGTTGCAACATAACCAAGACCGAAGCCCATTGCAGTCGAAAGAACCAGTCCATAAATAACTTTGATCCATTCACTTCCGTTAATACCGGAAAATCCGCCCTGCAGAGCGATTGCCGCACCGGACACACCCGCTATAAGGGCATGGCTCTCACTGGTTGGTATTCCGAAAGCCCAGGCTGCGGTTGCCCATATTACGATTGCAAATAAAGCAGCGCAGAGTGCAATCAAGGAATTCTTGGGATCCCCGCCGAAGTCAACCATATTATAAATTGTCTGGGCAACGGTTGCATTTAACAAAGTCATAAAGAATACGCCTAAAAAGTTAAATACAGCTGCCATTATTATTGCTTTTTTGGGACCAAGTGAACGGGTAGAAACGCAGGTGGCTATGGCATTTGGCGCATCTGTCCAGCCATTTACCAATATTACACCCAAAGTAAGGACTACAGTAACTAACAAAGCCGGATTGCCTGCCAGCTGCTGCACGAAATCACTCAAAGAAATTGTCATAATTGTCTCCTTAAGTACTATAAAATTTTTTCATAAACAACAACTGAATCTTAACATGAATTTTACAAAAATTCAATATTATCTTAATTTCTTAACGTTTTCTTTACTTCGTTTGACACAGCAAAGCATGAAGGAATAATTTGCAGAAGCTTCGCTCATTAACGGAGGTTAGTGGCCTTAGTCTTTAGAAATTTTTCCCTCAATTCATTTACCGTGTATTTACAGAACGTTGTACTAGGTTTTCCGCACCATATGTAGTATAATAATGAAAATAGGAAAATCCTTAATACGAAAGGATATAAGGCCGAAAGGAAATAGAAACGGGAAAGGCATACAATGGGTATAAAAATGCAAAAACAGGATTACAGGAATTATAAAAACAACTGCCTTAAAACATTATTTATCATGGTATCCGCCACTATATTGTCCTTTATTTTTGTAAAGGCAACCCATAATAATATTAACGTTGCCATTATCTACTTCCTGGCGGTGATACTCATAGCTAAAACTACGGACGGTTATTTTTGGGGTATATTTTCCTCCGTTATCGGTGTTATCGGTATTAATTATTATTTTACCTATCCCTATTATGCTTTTAATTTTACCAGGAACGGCTATCCCCTCACCTTTATCGGCCTGCTTGCCATCTCCTTAATTACAGGCACTACCATAACACGGCTTAAAGAACATGCCAGAAAGGCCGGTGAAAGCGAAAAGAAGGCCAGCAGGTTAAATGAAATTAATAATAAACTGTTTGCCATGAACGATCTTCATAAAATAATTGATTTAGCCCTGGAATATATCGGAGAATTCACAGGAACTACCGCTATTTATTATGAAGAATCCCCCCAGCTGGGCAGCAGGGGTTTTATCCGGAGCACCAGGCCGGATCATGAAAAAATCATCCGTTCCTACCACGAACAGTTTATAGCCGACCGGGTATTTGAAAATAAAAGCCCGGCGGGAATTGGTACGGACTATCCGGGAGTTTCCAGCTGTACTTATTTCCCTTTAATCTCCCATGACACCATATGGGGTGTAATCGGCATCTTCAGGACAAGCCAGGAGAAAATGGAGCCAGGGACCATGTCCTCTCTTAATTTAATAATATCCCAGGTTGCCATTGCCATAGAAAGGCAGCACCTGTCCGATAACCAGCAATTAATCCAGATAGAAACCGAAAAGGAAAAAACCCGGGCAAACCTCTTAAGGGCCGTATCCCATGATCTTCGGACACCCCTGACCGGCATGATCGGAGCAAGTGAAACCATTCTTAATAATAAAGAGATTTTAAGCGAAGAGGAACAGACCAGATTAATTGAATTTATCTACCAGGATTCCAACTGGCTTTTACACATGGTTGAAAACCTGCTGTCCGTTACCAGAATCAAGGAAGGGAATTCCGCCGTCAATAAAATACCGGAGCCCCTGGAAGAGGTGGTGACGGAAGCAATCCAGCGGATCCGTTCGCGTTTCCCACAGGCAAATATTCAGGTTAAAATTCCGGAGGAATTTATTATGGTTCCAATGGATGCCACTTTAATCGAGCAGGTTTTAATTAATTTACTGGAAAATGCAATAAAATATTCCGGAAATAATAATCCGGTAACTCTGCTTGTTGACAAAGATGACGATACCATAACTTTTCATATAATGGATGAAGGAAAAGGCATTACCGTCAGCAGAATAGAATCTATTTTTGACGGCTGTTCACAGACGGAAAACGTAAGCAGCGATGCCACCAAAGGGTTAGGCATCGGTTTATCCATCTGCAAATCCATTATTAATGCCCATGGGGGCAATATAAGCGCTAAAAATCTGGACACCGGGGGAGCCGTCTTTACTTTTACCTTACCGTTTGAAGGAGGTCTTACCAATGAATAAAAAAACCTGTATCCTGGTAATTGAGGATGAACCAATCATCTGTAATTTTATGGCAACCACTCTTTCTGCCTACGATTATAAAGTAATCTCGTGCAGTACCGGAAAAGAAGCAATTTCTTTAATCCCCTCCCATTGCCCCGATGTGGTTTTATTGGATCTTGGGCTTCCGGATATGGACGGCATGGACGTATTGAAGGAAGTCCGGAACTGGTCCGATATATCAGTAATCGTAGTCTCTGCCAGGGGAGATGAAAAATCCAAAGTACGGGCTCTGGATTCCGGTGCCGATGACTATATAACCAAACCTTTCGGGACCTCTGAACTTCTGGCCAGAATCCGCACCGCCATCCGCCACAATACCAGGTCGGGTACAGGTAATTCCTTATCCACAAAAAGCTTTAAGGCAAAAGGGTTATTCATTGATTTTAATAAATACCTGGTAACCGTTAACGGGGAAGAAGTCCATTTAACACAGATTGAATATAAACTGGTATCCCTCCTCGCCCATAATCCCGGTAAGGTACTGACCTATGACTATATTATTACGAAGATTTGGGGTCCTTACGCCCTTAAGGATAATCAGATCCTTCGTGTGAATATGGCCAATATCCGGAGAAAACTTGAGAAGAACCCGGTTGAACCGGAATATATCTTTACGGAAATCGGAGTAGGCTACCGGATGGTTGAGGATGACTAAATTAACTATGCATATTTCTGAAGAGGATTTTTCTTAAGGCAACGCAAAGGCTTATACGAAATATAAAAGAAACCCAAACAGGAAAAGGAAGATTATAGACCAGAGAGTCCGCCTTAAAACTTATCATTTTCCGCTTCTACTTATAACGTTTACCGTTTAACCTATAACGTTTGCCGTTTAAATAGAGGCTATGACTGAATAAGTTTCAGGCAGACTCTTTTAAAGTATATATAAAACCTAAAATTCACCCTTTAATCGCTCCCGCTGTCATGCCGTCAATGAAATAACTTTGAAAACACAGAAATAGAATGAAGATAGGAAGTATGGCAAAACAGGAACCTGCAATTAAAAGGTCATAATTATTGCCATAGGGTGTAAGCAGTGTGTTTAACCCTATGGGCAGTGTAAATTTATCCGCATCCCGATACACCAGCAAGGGCCATAACATGCTGTTCCAGGAACCCATGCCGGTCAATATGGCCATAGCGGCAAAAGCCGGTTTTGTTATGGGCAGCATGATACGGATACAAATGCCGAATTCCGTTGCACCGTCAATTCTGCCGGCATCCAGCAGTTCTCTTGGAAGGCCCATCATATACTGGCGGAAAAAGAATATGGTGGAAGCACCGCACAGTCCCGGTAAGATTACGCCTGCCGTCTTATTGATTAATTTTAAATCAATCATTTCCTGATAAAGGGGCAGCATTAAAATTTCAAAAGGAACCATCATGGTGGCAATCACCAGAAAAAACAAAAGATTTTTCAGTTTATAATCATACATGGACAATCCGTAAGCGACAAAATAGCAGACAATTAAAGTCAGGGTCACGGAAAGCAAGGTCAATACCATGCTGTTTTTAAACCACATAAAATAACTATGCTCACCGGTAAAAAGATAGTTATAGTTATTCAGGGTCATTTCGGCAAAATCCAGTTTTATGCTCAAACCGTAACGGATTAACTCCTGCCCCGGCCTGAAGGAGGCTAAAACTGCCACCACAAAGGGAAAAACCACTACGATACCAAGAACCGTAAAAAAAGCCGTAATCAGTACGGAGGCTATCCTGTTCTTTGCCGTCATGCCCAATCTGTCTTTTTCAAAGGAGTTGTTATGTACTCTATCCATTTATTTTTCCTCCTTTTTAAAGGTGCCGTTCATAATTAACTGGACCACGTTAATGGATAATGCTATAACGAGGAGCACAAGGCCTACGGCGGAAGCATAACCTAACTGGTTCTTTTCTATACCCCGGCGGTACAGGTATCCCACAATGGTCAGCCCAATATTGTTAGGGGAGTTGTTTCCGTTCCATAACATAAAGCTTTCCAGGAACATGGCAAGTCCGGCATAAACACTGATGGTCAGTACATAAATGGTTGTGGGCTTTAATAAGGGCATGGTAATGTAGATAAATTTTTTAAATCCGTTTGCTCCGTCAATCTCAGCCGATTCATACAAACCGCTGTCAATGTTTTTCAGTCCTGCCAGGAAGTACAGCATATTTACACCAGTCCAACGCCAGCATGCTATGGTAAGCAGCGCAAAATAACTGGTTACTTTCATTTTTAACCATTTGATAGGCTCGAATCCGAACCAGGATATAAACTGGTTCATCTGCGAACCTTCCAGTTCACTGAACATTAACCGGAAAATGGTACCTGCCACCACTACGGAAGTTAACGCAGGCAAATACAACAGGGCTTTATAAAGGCCTTTCATCTTAATTAATCTGCTGTCCATCAGACACGCATATATCATGGGAAATGGAATCAGCAGCACCAGAGTCCAGATCATGTATTCAAAACTGTTTAAAATAGCAGTATGAAATGCCGTGTCTTTTAATAATTTGGAATAATTCTTAAAGCCAATCCATTCCACCTCACCGGGCAGTATGGACTGAAAACTCATCTTTACCGTACTGAAAAGAGGATATATCCAAAAAAAAGCAAAACTCAAAATAAAAGGAAGAACAAAAATATAAGGGGCTGCTTTCTGGGAATATAATATTTTTTTTAGTTTCTCCATGTCCGTCCTACTTTCCATTTATTCAGGAATAGGAAGGGGGTTTTGTAAAATAATAGCCTGCCGGAATTTTCCGGCGGAAAAACCATGTATTATACAAATCCCCTGTCCTTTTATGTAATCAGATCGTCGGCTATTCAATCACTATCGTTCCCGCCCAAGTCAGGTCCGGAGGATTTTCGTTAATATTTGTTACAGTTCGGCCTTACGGCTGAACTGTAACAAATTATGCACAGAAAACACCTCGCGGTATTCTGGGCTTTAACTGTAACTAATATTCAATCTCCAGCGCATCCTGGGCCGTGGCAAGTTCCTCCTCCACATTTGCTCCGTTTTCAAAACAGTTGTTCAGGATCGTTAAATTAAACTGCTCGGAAATAGCCGGGTTGATAGTACCGACTTTAATCTTGCCGATTTCTTCTTTAATTTCATTTAAAGTATCAAACGGATTGGTTACAAAGTAAGCGATATACTTATTGCTGGTGTCCCCGGTGATTTTTTCATCACTCCAGATAGTTGTATTTAAAGTATCAAAGCCAAGATTTTCCCATACCTTAACATTTCCGTCATAGGATAACTTAGCCCAGGCCAGAAATTCGGCTGCCAGATCCGCATTAGGGGATTGGGATGATACTACGGTACCGGTGCCGCCGATACCTACGGAACGGGGCTGGCCTTCTTCAAATACGGGACAAGGGGCAATTGCCCAGGTTTCCGTCATTTCCGGCATGTAATTTAAGAATCTGGACATGAACCACATTGCTTTCGGGAAAGATACTATGTTACCGTCGGAGATATTGGCAAAACCTTCTTCCATGTCTACCTGGCCGCCCGGAGAAATCATGGCAATACCATCATTTAACCAGCCCTGCTGCATGGTAATCATGTTTTTAATGGAGGTAAGTTCAATATTGGGTGCTCCGTCTTCCGTTGTATAATCTTCTCCGTATTCAGCCATGGCAAGCCATAACCAGTCGGTTCCGCCCGTGTCTACGCTGGTCATATAAACTTTGCCGCCGCTGGCTTCTTTTAACTGTTCCCCTGCTTTTGCATAATCATCCCAGGTCTTGATCTGTGTATAATCAACTCCATACTGTTCAAGAATTTTGGCATTATAAAACATTACCGTTGCCCCAACATGAAAATCAATACCGTAATTATTGCCGTCTTTACTGTAAAGGTCGAGACGCGCCTGAACCACATCGTTTTTGTAAGGTTCAATTACGTCATTTAAAGGACGGAACTGAACTTCACCCTGCATAAAGTTCGGAAACTGGCCGATTTCGATATCACACAGGTCAGGCGCACCGGAACCGGACTGGTTAGCTAACATCAATTTGTTATGCATATCGGCATAAGGATATGTAGTAAAGGTTATATTAAGCTGTTTATCAGGATGTTCCTTGTTCCATTGCTCCAGCATTTCTGCATAGAAATCAGAGTGTAACTCCACAAAGGTCCACATCTCCAAATGGGTTCCGTCTTCCGGGCCAACCGTACTTATGGCTTCAGCAACTGCTTCTCCGGTATTACCCTCTGCCGTGCCCTGATCATCTGCTGCCGCAGTGCCGGCCGATCCAGTATCTGTTGTAGTGTTTTTTTGGGAACTGCAGCCGATTAATAAAGATGCAATAAGGACAAAACATAACAACAGGCTAAATAAGTTTCTTTTCATTCTTTTTTCCTCCCTTTAGACATTATATTCGTTTAGTTTTATCTAAACTTTTTTATAAATATTTTATATTGTTTAAAAATAGCCAAATTATTATACAATTACATTTTTTACAAAATTCCATATCATTGTATATAATTAATATTTTTAATCAATATAAACAGCCTTTATAAGCAATATTATACAACTCATTTCCTTTCTTTGTCAACTTATTTTTAAAATAGTTTATTATTCTATAAATTATTTTTGTATTATAACTTATTATAAACTATTTCTATTACTACTATAATATTTCAGAACATTCTACATGCCCGGCAGGGCCGGCAAAGCCGGCATATTTCTTTACACTCAAGTATGCCTCCTGTGGCCGGACTTTTTTGTGCAATAGGACATATTTTCTTGTTCCACAAAAAAAGACCCGGTATTTCTTCCGGATCCTTTTTCATATTACCTTCATTCAATTGGATTATGTTCATAATATCTGCAATGATTTCCCTGTACCGTTTTGTTCAGCCAAAGATCTCCTTTAGTTCGGCACGGCTCGCTTCGTCCGTCAATGCAAGGATGTCATCACCCGCCAAAATCCGGGAATCTCCTTTGGGAATAATTAATGTTTCATTTCTGGTAATGGCAATGAGTACCGTCTTTTTGGGAATCGACAGGTCTTTTACCGTCTGTCCGGCGGCTTTGGCCGAATGCCCGACTTTCATCTGGACAATGGAATAATCTCCCCGTTTTAATTTCATAAGGGTAAACATATCTTGCAGATCCATTTCTTCCACTACAAAGTGGGCCATTAAGTCAGCCTGATTGATTCCGATATCCACGCCCATTCCGTTGTTATAAAGCCAGGCGTTTTTCGGATTATTAACCCGGGCTACCACCCGGGGCACACCAAATTCCATTTTGGCAAGGGTAGATACCACCAGGTTAATTTCATCCGCCGCAGAGACTGCCGCTACAACATCCGCCCTGGCTATCCCGGCCTGTTCCAAAATCACAGGGTCGGAGCCATTGCCATTTATCAGCACCTCAGCCGGCAGCTCTTTTAACAGTTTTCCATAAGTCTTTTCCCGGTGCTCGATTAATTTAATTTCATGTCCGTTGGATATTAACAGGGAAGCCAGGTAGGAACCGACCTGTCCTCCGCCTACAATAATAACTTTCATCCTGATTCCTCCTTTTTTACATATGATGCCCCAACATGGATTTCAATTTACCGACAGCGGAAGAAATGACGGATATATAAAGTACATCATCTGCTTCCAGGATGGTACCGAGGCTTGGTATAAATGTTTTATCATTCCGGCTGATGGAGACCACAATGATTTCCCCGAGGGCTGTCAGGTCGTTTACTTTATGGCCTACCAGCAGGGAGGGTACCTCAATCCGGATAATGCTGACATTCCCATTGCCAAGTTCATATACACTGTCCAGGTGGTTATAGGATAATAGTTCCGTTGCCCTTTCAATTCCCCAGGCAGTCGTTGAAATTGTCTGGATTCCCAGCCTTCTGTAGATTTCAGCCTTCCGGGAATCATAGAGCCTGGCGATCACATGGGGTACCCGGTAAATATTCCTTGCCACTCTTGCTATTACTGCATTGATTTCATCGCTTTCAGTACAGGATACCACCGCATCCACTTTATCAATCTTTGCTTTCGTTAATACATCCCGGTCAAATCCAAAGCCGGGTATTTTTGTTCCGGTAAAGTCTTTTCCGAGCATATCAAAAGCTTCCGGATTGGAATCAATGACCGTAACCTTATGGCCCTTTTTTAAAAGACTAAGGGTTAAACCCGTTCCCAGTCTTCCTAATCCTACTACAATAATTTTCATATTAACTCCCATCTGTGCGCTCTCTGGCGCACATACAAATCAGGATGTTGAAAAAACTGCTTTTGTTTTTTTCAACCTAACTCCCATCTGCTTTTGTTTTTTCAACCTAACTCCTATCTGTGCGCTCTCCGGCGCACGTACAAATCAGGATGTGAAAAATACAATATATTCTTCACATAACCTCATTTTCAGGGAATTCAATCGGTTATTGAACCTTCCTTAAATTAGCAATTTATGAGTTTTCCGGCATACCCGGAACGCATTCCGGGTATGTCGCTTCCGATTTAAGCCTGATTCTTTCTTTCCCTTTTACGTGACCAGGCTTTTCTTGCCTCTTCCACAAATAATACCAGCGGCGGCCAGATACAAAGCAGCAGCCAGTCCGAAAGGTCAAGAGCGGTTGTATGGAAAATGGACTGTAACGGCGGCAAATAAACCAGTGCAATTATTAAAAGAATTTCTATAATTATACCTAAATTAACCTGCTTATTTCTTAACAGCCCTACACGAAAAGCCGACTGCTTTTCCGTCCGGCAGTTAAATACCGCACCGATCTGACAGAATACTATGGCTGCAAGTGTCATTGTGGTGGCTTTCACATAAATGGGATCCTCTCCTCCGGCCAAAGGAACTCCCGGCCACCCATTCTGGATATTGACAAAGAAGTACGAAAACACCGAAAACAGGGAACCTAACATACCATACCAAAGAAAAGCTTTTAAAATCAGCTTTTTATTTAACAAAGTTTCTTTCGGGTCACGGGGCGGCTGGTCCATAATACCTGTTTCCGGCTTTTCCGTTCCAAGTCCGAGGGCCGGCATCATATCCGTACCCAAATCAATTGTAAGGATCTGCATAACCGTAAGGGGCAGCGGAATGGCTCCCCTGGAAAACAGGAACAGGGCGGAAGGAACAGCTTCCGGCATATTGGAATTCAGGATATAAAGCAGGAACTTGCGGATATTACTGTAAACTGCCCGGCCTTCTTCAATGGCGTGTACAATGGAAGCAAAATTATCATCCGTAAGTATCATATCTGCGGCTTCTTTTGCCACGTCCGTACCGGCTATACCCATGGCAACACCGATATCTGCTTTTTTAAGGGCCGGGGAATCATTTACACCGTCACCTGTCACCGCCACGACTTCACCCATTTCCTGTAAATTGGTTACTACCCTTAGTTTTTGTTCCGGGGCAACCCGGGCAAATATGATTTCATCCTTTAAATATTCCTTTAACTGTTCATCTGAAAGCTCTTCCAGTTCAAGTCCTGACACTACCCGGGGTTTTGGGCCTTTTACAATTCCGATGCGCTTTGCAATACTTTCTGCCGTCAGACCGTAATCACCGGTAATCATAATTATCCGGATACCGGCATGGCGGCATTCTTCCACCGCATCCGCAACTTCCGGGCGGGGCGGGTCCGCCATAACCACCAGACCGACAAAAACCAGGTCCTGTTCTATGATTTCAGGTGTATAGGAACTCATTGCCGCCGGAATATTATCTTCTTTACGGAGCAGGCGGTAAGCCACTGCCAGTACCCGCAGCCCGTCTCTGGCATATCCGTCATTAGCCTCCATGACTTTCCCACGCATTTCTTCCGTCATGGGCTGCACCTTTCCTTCCACGCGGATGGAATTACTTAATTTTATAATCTCCTTAGGGGCGCCTTTCACATAAGCGATAAGTTTTGTTCCGTCTACAGGCTTTTCCAGTTGGTGGACTGTCGTCATTCTCTTTCTGCGGGATTCAAAGGGCAGTTCCCTGAGCCTTGGTGTCAAATCCTGCTGTTTATGGAAATCAATCCCTGCTTTCTGTGCAGCCACACCAAGGCAGGCTTCCGTAGGATCGCCTAATACAGTGTAACGTGATGCTTCCTCATTGGGGGGCAGCAGACGGGCATTACTGCAAAGGGCAGCTGCCGTTAACAGGAGTTTCATATCAACATCATCTTCTGCCGCCGTTTTTTTGCCGCCTGTCCGGATATCTCCTTCCGGTCCGTATCCGACACCGGTCACTTCATATTCTTTTTTCGCCAGCCATAAATGGTTTACCGTCATCTCGTTCTGGGTTAAAGTACCTGTCTTATCGGTACAGATAACCGTTGTACTGCCCAATGCCTCTACGGAAGAAAGCTTTTTGACCAGCGCGTTCCGTTTAGACATCCGCTGCACGGCCATTGCCAGCGATAAGGTAACGGTAGGCAGAAGCCCTTCCGGTATAAAGGCAACTACCATACCCAGTGCAAATATAAAGGAGGATGCAACGGGTTCCTCTACTAATAATACTGCTGCCACAAAGAAAAATACACCAAAAGTAATGGCAATAACGGAAATTTGTTTGGTCAGGCGGTCCAGTTCCCTTTGCAGGGGGCTCTGTGCTTCTTTCATATTCTGGGTCAGTCCCGCAATTTTACCAAATTCCGTTCTCATGCCGATTTCCATGACAACGGCTCTGCCGTTCCCCTCCGATACGTTGGTACCTGCAAAAATCAGGTTCGGGGTTTCAGCCCTTGTCAGGTCATCTTTTAATACGGCATCTTTCATTTTCCGCACCGGATTGGATTCCCCTGTTAAGGTGGATTGGTTAACCTGCAGATCACTGCTTTCAATCAGGCGCGCATCCGCCGAGATCTTATCACCTTCTTCTAATAATATTATATCACCAATTACCAAATCTTCAGCTAAAATTTTTAATTCTTCCCCGTCCCTTATAACACGGGCATAGGACGGCAGCATATTCCGCAATGCATCCGTTGCCTTACCGGCACGGTGCTCCTGCCAGAAACTGAATACGCCGTTGATGACGTTAACCAGCCATACGGCCACACCCAGCTGGGGCATGCCTGCCAGAAAAGCCACCCCGCCCCCGATCCATAACAGGATAGCCATCAGATGTACGAAATTACTCAGGAAAATAAGTATTACAGGGCGTTTCTTTTTTTCATCAATAAGATTTTTCCCCTGTTCTCTTTGCCTTTCTTCCGCCTGGGCCTGGGTCAGTCCATTTGCATCCGTACCCAAAGCTTCATAAACCTGGTCCACGGTTAATTTATAAATATTCTTTTTCATCATTTCTGCAGTTTCTTTATTATCCAATTTTACCCATCCTTCTTTCTTAATGATGTGAAAGAGTATATAAATAATACTCTGAATATCAACGGGTAGATTGTAAGCTTCCAACAAATTAAATGCAATTTATATTAAGAAATCTTTATGTTAAACAAAAAATCTTTATATAATCTTTATACAGTTTTAACGGATCTTTACATTCATAAGGTTGCGGATAAATATCGTCCATTGCCGGTATTCCGGTCTATAAATCAGCATTCTGTTCTTTTCTGCCGTTTATTATAATTATTGATACGATATAAGGAATTCAAACATAAATCTGAAATTAAACTTTTAGTATTTTTTCCCATTTTTTATTAAAGTTTGATTAAGACAATTGAATCCCTCTGCTTTAGTGATATAATAAAAACGGAATTAGGAATTGAGACTTTCATGCAAATTATGATTGGAGTCAAAAAATTATAAACATAGGTTTTATCAGCACCGAACGTAGTGAGTGCGCATCAACGGTACGAA
Source organism: Bacillota bacterium (assembly GCA_023391695.1). Lineage (GTDB taxonomy): Bacteria > Bacillota > Clostridia > Lachnospirales > Lachnospiraceae > Anaerocolumna. The sequence continues at coordinate 70,456 of JAEWAK010000022.1, read as the reverse complement.
GTACCGCATATCCTGGGAGCTTGCGGACATGATATAATAGAAGAGAATTGGTATATATTTGAATAACAGGATATTATTAAAGACGGTCACCATACCGTCTTTATAATAAATATAACAGGAGGAAATTTATATGTTTAAAAAATTATTAAGAACTGTGCTTTCCGTTGTTTTAGCAGTATCCATCCTGATGCTGCCTGATTCGGTCGTGTTTGCCCAAACGGCTGCTGCCAATACCAAAGCTTCCACCGACACGGCCGCAACGGAAGACAGGGCAATGGCTGACCAGCCGGTTACTGCTCCTGATTTTACGGAGGCCAAAAAACTTGCCGCCGATAAAGCCGCAATGTTAACAAATCTTTATGGGGTAACCAGTGTGCAGTATGCTTTGATCTACCGCGGAAATATTGTTTTATCCGGTCAGGCGGGCGTGTACAGTAAGGATTCCGGTATTCCTTTAACCGACACAAACATGTACGGAATCGGTTCCATCAGCAAAATGTTCACAGCCGCGGCGGTTATGCAGCTTGTACAGGAGGGCAAAGTAAATCTGGATACCCCTGTAACTGCCTACATCCCTGAATTTACCATGGCAGATCCCCGCTATAAAGAGATTACGATCAGAATGCTGTTAAATCATTCTTCCGGTTTAATGGGCAGTACCCTTGGGAATTCCCTGCTGTTTAACGATGCGGATTTTACTACTTATAACAATTTCTTAAATTCCCTGAAAACTTCAAGATTAAAAGCCGACCCGGGTAAATTTTCCGTATACTGCAACGACGGATTCACTCTTGCGGAAGTAGTGGTGGAAAAAGTAACCGGCTTAAGCTTCACAGAATACATAAAGAAAAATATATCCGAACCTTTGAATTTATACAATACCAAAACACCTCTGGATAATTTTCAGAAGGACCGTCTGGTAAAAACCTATATGCCAGGTTCATCCGTTACGCTGCCAACAGAAAGTGTAAACATGATCGGAGCCGGCGGAATCTATTCCTCCGCTATAAACCTGTGCCAATTTGCCGTTATGTTTATGGAAGATTCCGGTTCCTCCCTTCTTAACAGCACTACCAGGAAGACAATGGAAAATAAGGAATATCTTAACAGATTATGGACAGCGGATAAAGCAGCCCGCTTTACCTACGGACTCGGCTGGGACAGTGTTTTCACCTACCCTTTCAGTGAATATGGCATTAAAGCCCTATCTAAAAGTGGCGATACCGATTTTTACCATGGCAATCTCACCGTTTTACCGGAAGAAAATATGGCAATTGCAGTACTTTCCTCCGGCGGTTCCAGCCTTTATGACCTGGTCATGGGACAGGAAATACTGCTTTCCGCTTTAAAATCCAAAGGTTCCATCCAGGATATCCGGCCCGATAAAACCTTTACGAAGCCAACCCCTGCCTCTATGCCCGACAAGGAAAAGCAGTATGCAGGAATTTATGGCAACACCATAGGGGCCTATAAACTTGCAATCAACGATGACGGAACCCTGATCTTCACCAATCTTCTGGCACCATCCTCCGATGCACAGAAATTTGTATATACCGGTGACGGTAAATTCTATTATATTGACGGCAGTACCTATATCTCTTTTGAAGAAAAAGACGGCAAAACCTACCTTTATGTATCCGGTTATACTACCCTGCCGGGCTTGGGGCAGACCATTACGGAAGAATACCAGGCTCAGAGATTTACGGATAACCCCATATCCCAGGAAGTAAAATCCGTTTGGGATAAGCGGGACGGCAAAAAGTATTTCCTGCTTAATGAAAAGTATACTTCCGAATCTTATTCAATAAGCACACCCTACAGCCAGATCATGCTGGCAGACGATGCAAAGGGTTATGCCCTGAATGCCGCCATTACGGATGAAAATACGGCAAAAACAAATATCGAGGTACCGGGACTTTGGGGACGGGATCTAAGTGATTATGTCTTTTATAAGGATGGGAATACGGAATATTTAATTATAGGCGGATACCAATTTATATCCGAAGACGGAATAACCTCCCTGCCCGGTACGGCTTTCCAGGTGGATATAGGCAGAAATAAATACGCCCAATGGTTTAAAATAGGCAAAGAATCCACAAATAAAAAGATTAAGGTCACTCTCCCTGAGAATGCTGCCTTTATAGTTTATGATGAAAACGATACCTGCATTGTGGATTCCGTTATTACCGGGCAGGATACCGTTACCTTACCCAAAGCCGGCTATATCGTTTTCGCAGGTGATGTAAATGCAGGTTTTTCTGTAAAATATGTTAAGTAATCAAAATATGTAAGTAATCAAAACATGGTAAGCAATCAAACTTCCCGGTACGAAAAATTTCTATGAGACAAAGGGGCTGTTGGAAAATCCAGAGATATAAATCATATTACAGAGACAAGTTCAGTAAATTGACTATTTTTCAACAGTCCCTGGCTCTGAACAAAAAAACAGGCACACTGCCGTATTTCATACGTCAATCAGTGTGCCTGTTTACGTCGATCAGTGCGCCTGTTTTCTTTATTTAAATACCTTTACCCTGGCATCAATTTCTGAGAATTCTTTTTCCCCTGCCTCATCCAAAGGTTTTCCGAAAGGTATCTGAGCTATCAGTTTCCAGCTTTCCGGTATGTTCCATTCTTTCTGCACCGCGCTGTCTATCAGGGGATTATAATGCTGTAAGGATGCACCAAGGCCTTCTGCTTCCAGTGCCGACCATACTACAAACTGATGCATTGCACTGGTATGCTGTGACCATACAGGGAAATTATCCTTATAGAGCGGGAAATTATCCATCAAACCTTTTACCACATCCTGGTCTTCAAAAAACAGGACGGTTCCGTAACCGGAGGCCAGCCCGTTATTTACTTTTGCTTTCGTATCCTCAAATTGTTCTTCCGTCGTATATTTTTTTAGTTCGTCAAGGGTAAAATCCCATAATTTCCGGTTATTTTCATCGAAGAGAAGGACGATTCTCGTACTCTGGGAATTAAATGCAGAGGGTGTATACTTTATGGCATTCCTGACAATTTCTTCAATACGTTCTTCACTCACAATTTTTTCATTACTGAAACCATACCTGCTTCTTCTGGCTTTTACTGTTTCCCAAAATGAATTTGACATAATAATTACCTCCTTTAAAATCATTCGATACTAAAAATATAAATTAATGATATAGCGATTTTAGTTTACCATATACCGTAAGTGAACTGTTTCCTGCTGCATCAACTATAATAGTATATCTGTCTCATGTCCGGTTAATGACTTAAAAAATATTCCGGAACAAATACTTTATATAATAAGGTTAAGTTTAGCAATATATGGTGTTTAGATGATATTACCACAGCTGCATAATTAAATGCAAGTAGTTAAAATTTTCATACATAGTATATAATTATATATTAACTATATAGAAAATACCAAAAGGGCTATCTTATAATCTTATAATTATTATGAATAAGCTTAAAAAGAGAATTAAGCCTAAAAAGAGAATTAAAACATTCCATGAAACCTTATATAAATATTAATGGCTGATCTTTGTATTGAACTTGAATTTTTCCATATTTATGCGAAATCCTAACGGTTATCCACTTTTTCCGGGTACAGGTCATGATTTATCAGCCGGTTGAAAGCAACCTGTTCCCATTGTGTATCCGGCTTGCCGTAGTTGCAGTATGGATCAATGGATATGCCGCCTCTTGGGGTGAATTTTCCCCAGACTTCAATGTATTTCGGTTCCAGCAGCCGTATTAAGTCCTTCATAATTATATTTATACAGTCCTCATGAAAGTCCCCGTGGTTCCGGAAACTGAATAAATAAAGTTTCAGTGACTTACTTTCCACCATTTTTAACTCCGGGATATAAGATATATAAACCGCCGCAAAATCCGGCTGTCCCGTCATGGGGCACAGGCTGGTAAACTCCGGACAGTTGAACTTTACGAAATAGTCATTTTCGGGATGCTTATTCATAAAGTATTCCAGCATTTCCGGCGCATAATGATCCGGATATTTGACGCCGGTTTTACCCAGACTTGTAATACCTTTAAGTTCTTCCTTTTTTCTTCCGCTCATAGTGTTCCTCCTTTTCCATAAAGCAGATCACTCTGTATTATATCATGTTCGCGGGGCTCCCATGGTATGCGCCGCCTTGCGGCGGTGATGTACACTCACTACGTTCGGCGCCCCCCTTTCAGCCCTTTGGGCTTTCCCGGGATCATAATCTGCTTAAATACTAACGAATATTTTGCTTAGCGTATACTTTACTTAATGCTTTTATAAGGATTACCCCGGTTATAGACGGGATGATCTGGCCGATGCATAAACTTGCCACCAGGAGTCCATAAGGGAGTGAATTTATAACGGAGAGCCAGATAGGTACAATAGTTCCCGGCACCAATATGACAGGGATGCCGCATACCCATTTCGGCAGATTATATTTACGGATCAGCACGACCAGAAAAGACGCCGCTATTCCTACAAAGCATCCCCCGATCATATCAACAGGGCCTAATCCTCCCAGCATATTTGACAGGAAATTGGCGATTCCAAGGGGCAAAACCAGAAAAGGATACAGATACGCAAGTGCGTAAAGGGAAGTTGCTATCCTTACCTGATAAGGCCCAAAAGATATGAACTGGGTAAAATACATAATAACACAGTAAAGTGCTATCACAATACCGGATAAGGCCAGTTTCTGAATATTGGAATACGGGTATATATTAAAATTATTCCTGCTGTTTTTAAAATATCTCATAATATTAACCCCTTTCTTTTTGTGCCGGATCTGTCACCTGATTTCCTTCAAAAGCCCTTTGCCTGTCCAGGCAGGTACCGCAGCTGCCGCAGGGAGCATCCATACCCTCATAGCAGCTCCAGGTAAGTTCGTAAGGCACCGACAATTCCAATCCCCTGGCAACTATCTGGGTTTTGTTTAAATCGATAAAGGGTGCCATCAATTCAAGTTTCCGCCCGCTTCCCTCATAGATGGCTTTTGACATCCCTTCAAAGAATGCCCGGCTGCAGTCGGGATAAGCATTGCCGGCTGCATCATCCATATGGGCACCGTAATAAAGGTAATCACAGCCATTTGAAAGGGCAATGCCGGCCGCAGCCGAAAGAAAAATCCCATTGCGGTACGGAACATAAGTAGTAACCGGATCCCCATGGGTTTCTTTCAGCTGCTGCGAATAGGATTTTTTCGGAATATTCTGACTGGAGTGGGATAATAACGAACAATCACTGAAGGCAAATACATTGGTTAAATCCAGGGTTAAACCAATGATACCATAATAATCTATGATATTTTTCGCTGCTTCTAACTCTTTCCCATGCTTTTGTCCATATAAAACAGACAGGCCGATGACATTTTCCTTACCGTAAGACCGGATTGCCATAGCCAGACAGGTAGTGCTGTCAACACCACCGCTAAATAAAACGATCGCTTTCATAAGCTTCCTTTCCAAAGGCTTAGTTCAATCCTGTTTCACAGCCAGCCAATTCCGGTTTTCCGGATCCGCTATGCTGCCTCTAAGGTTAAAAAAAGGCAAAAAAATAGGGCTTACGCCCATAAACAAATAAAGTAGCCTAAACTACTAATCCCTAGTTTTGTTTACCGACAGGATGGTCACGAACTGTCCTTTTAAATTTATTAACAGAAATATTACTGCTTTTTCAGTATAAGCCATAGCAGTTTGGAATGCAAGTCCTAATAAATATATCCTCCAGGATAAACCCACGATGAAAATTTATTCCGTCAGGGAGGCAGCTTCGGATGTAATTGTCCGATTTTGCAGGGAAAGAATAAAAAATTAAAGAAAAATTGCAATAGTCCATACATTATACTATTGTAAAAAGCGCAAAAGCAGATATAATTAGTATATAGAGAGACTTTAAAGGAGTGATGTTAAAATGAAAGAAGAACAAAAGGCACTACCTTTGTTCGTTGAAGAAAGTAAACATAAAATAATCGAGCCCTTGTAAGAAAACACAAAAATATTGGTTCCTGAACTATGTAAAACCTTTGGTGTCTCTTCTGTAACGATACGAATGATCTGCGTGAACTTAATATTTTAGGGTCCTTTCCGGAATGGGAAAGAGAGGCTTGGTCATCCCGTTTGCGGAATTGAGAACTTTCATTCCCTTGTCATATATTTTGCCTGAGAGTGAATATGATAAATAGAATCGGATAAAATTATAAAATATTTTGCAATTTAAGTATTGCAATTTAGAATATTTACAGTTATAATAATAACAGTAATCATTACTATCTTAAGGAGGTAACAAAAATGCCAGCTTTTGGAAACCCATTTCAGGGTAATGTTGAAAGGAAAATGTCAAAGGAAGAACTGATTCAAGCCATCCGCCTGGATATCGCAGGTGAATTGGAAGCAATTTATATTTATGATGCACATGTGCAGGCAACGGATGAAGAAATTGCAAAAAAGGTAATTGCAGATATCCGGGATGAAGAGAAAGCACATGTCGGGGAATTAATGACACTGCTGCGGATCCTTGACCCTAAGGAAGCAGAACTGTTTTTCTCTGGAGAGACAGAGGTGAAAGAGATGCTTGAGGATCTGGGTATAAAAGAATCCGAACCGGGACAGGCAGCAGATACTTCTTCTCTTAAAACAGTAGGAAGTTTACTAAATCAATAAAGTTCTATTAAGGAGGGTATGTTATGAGTTATTTATCAAGAGAAAATTCCAACTTACCGGAAGAGTTATGGGATCAGATTGACTCCGCAGTCGTTAATACCGCCCGTAATGTTTTAGTATCCAGAAGATTTTTGCATATCTTCGGACCTCTTGGAGTTGGTACGGAAAGTATCCAAATTGATGATACGGAAGCTTTGGATGAAGTTGCGGAGGACGGTTTTATAACCACCAAAGGAAGACAATATGTAGAAATTCCAACGATTTATGATGATTTTACCCTTTTAGCAAAAGATCTGGAAAACAGCAGGAAATTAGGGTATCCGATAGACTTGTCTAAAGCAGCATTTTCAGCGGAAGCCTGCTCCAGAAAAGAAGACCGCCTGATTTTTTTTGGTAACCCGGCCTATGGCTATGAAGGTTTACTGACGGCTTCCGGTATAAATAAAATGAAAAGATCGGACTGGACAGCAGGAGAAAATGCATTCTCCGACATCGCATCCGCCCTGGAGTTATTCTCCGTTAAAGGTGTATACGGAACCTATGCCCTGTTATTAAGCCCGGATCTTTACCTGCAGCTGCAGCGCATACAGCCGGGTACCGGACTGCTGGAAATTGACCGGATCAATAAACTGCTAAACGGCAATGTATTTTCCTCATCGGTTTTAGGTACGGGCAAAGCAGCCCTTATCTCTCCCGAATCAAGAAATATGGATATTGTTGTCGGCCAGGATTTATCAACTGCTTATCTGGAACAAAAAGATTTAAATCACAGCTTCCGTGTTCTGGAAAGCGTCCTGCTCCGATTAAAACGGAAACAGGCTGTTACTATTTTTGAATAAAGGGATATTATTTTAGAATGATTTAACCTATTTAAGGAGGTCTCCCGCCTCTTGGGCGTGAGTTAGATTTAACTTTTAAGCAGAGGCGGGATTTCCACTTAAAATCAGCATAGCTGCATAATAGGTTATACACATGTAACAAAGCGGAATACAATGAACGCTTTAACCGAAATAACTAAAAATAATAAATATAAAGGAGTAATGTGATATGGCAGATGTAAAATTTTTTCGTTGTAAGAATTGTGGAAACCTGGTAGCTTTAATTAATAACGGAGGAGGCACCCTTGTCTGTTGCGGTGAAGATATGAAGGAATTAAAAGCCAATACCTCCGACGGAGCAAAAGAAAAACATGTTCCCGAAGTAACAAAAGAAGATGGTAAAGTTAAAGTTACAGTAGGTTCCGTACTTCATCCGTCTCTGCCGGAACACTATATCCAATGGATTGCTTTAGCAACTGACGATAAAATCCAATTAAAATATCTGGAACCCGGTATGGAACCCAAAGCAGAATTTGAAGAAACGGAATCCGGCACGGTTTATGAATACTGTAACTTACATGGTCTGTGGAAGGCTGATTTTAAATAGGCTTTTGATCAAAAGACTTCCGCATAAATTTACTTAAAACATAATATGGGTTATATTTCACGAAGTTCTTGTCTGACAGGCAGACAGCGGCAATAACTGCCGCCGCTCCTCTGTTTCACATAAATTTTTAAGTGAAATATAGCCCATTTTTTTATTATTTTAAAATTTCTGCTTACCGGTACCGGAGCTAAACTCCAATGATTTATAAAATTACTCTTATGGCTCCATACAGTGCCAATCCCTGATCAGGCTTATCGCATTACGGATTGTCCGAACTGGCCTGGCCTGCTTCTCTTCTGCGTCCTCCGCCACCGGGGCCGCCGCCCATTCCCTGCTGCCCGTTACTGGTCACCACGGATGAGAGAGTGATTTGCGCTGTCTGTTCCCCGCACGTCAAGGTATAAATTCCATCCTTCTTAAGCTCAGGCGTACTGATGACTACCGACTGATACTCCTTATCCGGAGTATAGGACGCCACTACATTCCCCTCTTCATCCGTCAGTTTTACTTCCGTACCGGCATCGCTTACTGCTGTCAGATTATATAAAAGGGAATACTGGGTGGAGGTGTCTGAAAATCCCTGGGCCATACCCGAACTGCCCACCGCTATAACGGTTCCTCCGGTAATATCCGCTGTCCCATTGTAATCCAGGGCCCCATTACCATTATTGACCGGTCCGCTTACATAAATATTACCGCCGGATACGGTTAAGGCTCCGTTTGAATCAATTCCGTCACCGGATGCGTTAATATAAACGGTTCCCCCGGTAATTGAAATATAACAATTCGTATCTGCTTCGAAACCACCGCCTCCTCCGAAGCCGCCTCCAAAACCACCTTTGAAATCGCCTCCCTCCGGCCTTCCAGGCCTTTGTGAATCTGTTTCTGCCGTTTCAGATACAATTCCACCGGTTATGTCATCTGCCGGCATATCCGCTGTTTCCTTTGCTCCATCGGATACACCGCCTGTTACCGTACCTGTTGTATCCGTACCGGATGTACTGTCCGAAGCCGTATCAGGCTCTTCCCTGTTCCTTAAATCCGGCATTTCTGCAGGTCTTTCACCGTTTCCAATATCCGTTCCTGTATTGGCCACAGGATCCTCCGTAGTCTCACTGCTGCCGCTTGCCGCATTAAACCCGTCGTCTTCCGCGGTTATATGAATGGTCCCATCTTCAATCAGAATTACGGTTCCCTCAATTCCTTCCCGGCTTTTTGAAACGGTAATATCCCCTCCGGCTACATATACATATCCTTTGGTGGCATCATCCCCGTTCTTTGACTGGATCCCATTTCCGGTTTCCGCACTCAGGTTGAAAGTGCCGTCTTTGATTTTTACACAGTCTTTTCCGTTTAATGCATCCTTTGCCGCTGTTATATGATAGGTTCCTCCGGTAATAACCAGGTCGTCCTTGGATGCAATTCCATGCTTATAATTGCCGGTAATGATCAAGGTTCCACTCCCGTTTATGGTTAAGTCGGCTTTACTGAAAATAACGCCGTCCACATTATTATCATCCGTCTGGACATATTCACTGCCATCGGTTAATGTATTTTCCGTGCCCTCATTGAGGGTAATGAATACCTTATCCGCATTTTTAATATATATGGGGGCGTTTTCCGGACAGGTGACCGATATCCCGTTTAAAATGATATGGATCTTATCCGAATCCCCCGCGTCTACCACAATCTGGCCATTGCTTATAGAACCGGAAAGGACATAAGTACCTTCCCCGGTGATTGTCACTACATTATCTTTTACGTCTGCACCGTCACCGGATACATTAATACCGCCGTCCCCTAAAGTTATATTCACAGCCGTACTTTCTTCATAGCCTACTTCCAGGTCATTTGCCGTAAATTCCGTATCTACAACCACCTGGGAAGCGGCTGCGGTATCACTTTCCTCCTGTACATCCGTATCGCCCGCCAAAGTTTCCGTCTGATTACCCGTACTGCCTGCGGAAAGTTCCGACTGATTGTCCTGACTGGATCCGCAGCCGGTAAATATAATTGCCGAAATTGTCAGGATGGATAAATAATATTTTAATTTCTTTCCCATTCACTACCTCACTTTCTTTCTGTTAAAGTTCATCACTTGCAAAGGTTACTTTGCCGCAGGCGATTTCCAGGTTACCGTTTCTGCAGCGCAGCTCATCAAGGAATGCCTTTTCTTCGGCAGGATTTTTTAATTTTATCCGGTAGTTCAGTTTATAAAGGCTGCCCATATTGGCAGTTCTGACCTGGATCAGTTCATTTTTTGTGGTATAGCGGCTGAACAGGTCATCAAAAACACCCGTATAATCCAGCCCTTCCGGTATGGTAATCTTAAGTTCCTTTTCCTTTTGTTTCTTCTCACCAAAACCGGTGGCATTATAAAGGATATTTACACCTCCAAGAATGATAACAAAAATAACCGCAGCTGCCAGATACCCGGTTCCGGTTGCCAGCCCCACCGCCATAGCCATAAAAATACTGTTGATTTCTTTGGCGTTTCCGGGTATGGAGCGGAAACGTACCAGACTGAAAGCACCCATTACGGCAATTCCGGTGCCAAGATTCCCGTTGACCAGCATAATGACCATCTGCACAATGGCCGGAAGCAGGACTATTGTCATGATAAACCCCTTACTGCTGCTGTTATATAAGCTGTGGATCCACGCCATTACGGTTCCTAACAATATGGAACATACCATACAGATTAAAAGAGTACCGATTGAAAAAGTTCCCGTTAAAATTGAATTAAGCATATAAAACCTCCCCAGTTTTATTTTCATATTTTTTTAGAATTAAGGATTCCTCATACCCTTTTCCGTACTTGGAAAAGGAGCCCGGATAAATTTCCAGCTCATTTAAAATATGGGCCAGCCAGAGGGGCATAGCCCCCGGAATCTTAATCTCCATCAGCCAGGAACCCTCTTTAAGTATCGGATTGCCCCAGACTCCTCTCTCCAGCCAAAGTTCATTTTCCCTCCACAGGATATTGCTGTCAAAAGTAATACGCAGGTTATTATCTTCCCTGCCATACAGGGCAATCCGGTTATAGGATATATACATAGCCGGTTTCAGGTTTTCGTAAAAATCCAGGAACCAGTCAATTTCCCTGGTAATCTGGGACGTTTCACATACCGGTTCCAATTTGTATAAATAACGTTCTGCCGTAGAAAGCTCCGATACTACCCGTCTTTTATACACAACCCCTTTATATTTCTTTTTTAATTCGATGAAAACCCTGTCATATTCCTGCGGGGTTCCATAACTTCTTAGCCTGAGCTTCTCTTTATATACCGGCTTTTCCATGGAATCGCGGATCAGCCGGTGATCCGGCGTATCAAAATAAATATTGCAGATGGTTGTTTTCCCATACTCGTCTTCCGTCAGATAATCCTGTAATCGAAACCGTAACAACTCATATTTCCCGGCACTCAGCAAATATTTTTTTTCATATCTTTTAAAAGTATCCTGATATTGGTTCATTAAAACCCCTCCTGTTCTTTTTCTTTTTTGGTAATAAAATAATTGTACACCCCTAACTTAAAATGAACCTTAAAGAAAACTTTAAATTTTCTTTACATTAATTTTACATAGCGAAAAGCTGATCTGGCCTAATTTTCGCTGCCGTATTGCAGCTTCAAAGCCGGATTTTAACTCTGACGCGCTGTCACTTCAATGACAATCTTCCTGTCTGAAGCCATTCGAAGCCTTCTGTCAGAGCTTTCTCATCAGAAAATCAGCCAAATAGAAAAAGGTGCTGTTGAAAAATAGCTTCAACAGCACCTGAGCATATCACCCCTAAGTCTATCTTATTAAAAAATTACCGTAAAACATATGGATTTTCCATCCTCACTTTTTACCGAAATCCTTCCGTGGTGTGCCTCTGCGATGGATTTTGCAATGGAAAGCCCGATTCCGTAACCTCCGGTTTCCCTGGATCTTGAAGAATCGACCCGGTAAAACCGGTCAAATAACTGATTCAGGTTTTCCATATCCATATCCTCCGTTGTGTTGTAAACTTCCAGTTTAACGCCTTTTTTAGCAGCCGATAACGAAATTTTAACGATCCCGTTCGGATCGGAATATTTCAGGGCATTATCCGTCAAGATAGAAATAAGCTGGTGTATGCTGCCTTCATCCCCATAGATGGTAAGACCCGGCTGGATCTCCAGCTGTAATTTTTTATTCTGTGTTTCCGCTAGGGCTTCAAAAGAACCTGCTATTTCTGAAACTGCCTGGCTGATGTCAAACTCATGGAACATTAATTTTATATTATCCTCATCCATTTTGGAAAGCATCAAAAGATTTTTGACCAGCTTATCAAGGCGTCCTGTCTGGTTACGGATGCTGGTAATCCATTCATTTTCGCCTCCGGTCAGTTCCAGGACATCCGTATTGGCTGAAATAATCGCCAGGGGAGTCTTAATCTCATGGCCCGCGTCCGTAATGAACTGCTTTTGCTTTTCCATACTCACGATAAACGGTTTCATGGCCCTTCTGGAAAAGACTGAAACTAAAAGGAAAACCAAAAGCAGTGTCATCAGTGCTACCCCGCAGGATATCAGTAAAAATAATTTGACCGTCTGGATCTGGCTTCTGCAGTCAATAAAGATAATCATAAAACCATAGGACTGCTTTACGACCACATATTTATAAATGTCTTCGTATCCGCTGTTTTTACCTGTTTCCATTACCTTATTCGAATAACTTATGGCATCTTCCGAAGATACGGCAGCAATGTGGCTCGTATCAATTTCCCAGACACTGCCGTCTTCCCTGGCCTCTACCGTAAAATACCTGGTTTCAAAGGGTGTTTCCTCATTCATCTGAAAGCCGAAACCCGGTTTTCCCTTAGGGGGGCCGCCCCTCTCAAACTTCGGGAATTTGCCGTGGTTATCGGATAATATCTTAATTGCCCCATTCACCCGGTGGTCCATCTGATAGAAATTTATGATATTGATGGATCCCACCACAAGCACCATTACCAGAGTCAGGGACATCATGGTAATCATGATGAATTTTCTTTGTAGTTTTTTGATCATTTGCCTTCCTCCAGGGTATAGCCAACGCCCCTGACCGCCTTGATTTTAACCTCCGTATCCAGGGATTCCAGCTTCTTGCGAAGATATGAAATATATACCCATACCACGCTGATTTCGGCTTCCGCTTCATAACCCCAGATATTTTCCATAAACTGTTCCGTGGAAATCAGCCGCTTTGGATTATTTAAGAGCATTTCGAGCATTTGGAATTCTTTGTTACTTAATCTTACGGTAGTTTTTCCATCGGATAATTCATAACTTTCCCGGTTGAGGCTGATATTGCCAAAGCAGATTACACTTGGCATAAATTCCGGTTTCCGCCTGGTCATGGCACGGACCCTGGCCAGTAATTCCCCCATGGCAAATGGCTTGCCAAGATAATCATCCGCCCCCTTATCCAGCCCGGCAATACGGTCTTCAATTTCTGTTTTGGCAGTAAGCATCAGAATGGGAGTGGAAATGCCATTTTCCCTTAATTTCTCCAATACCTTAAGGCCATTCATTTTAGGCATCATAATATCCAGGATGATTCCGTCGTAATTCCCCGTCAGTCCGTAATCCAGTGCCTCCGCCCCATTATACACCGCATCCACCAGATAATGATTGTGTTTTAAAATAGCAGCCAAAGCATTTGATAATTCCTTTTCATCTTCAGCAAGCAAAATCCTCATTATTCTATTTCCTCCTTGACCCTGTTATATTTTAACATCCAGTCTGAGAAATACCGGAAATCAGAACCACTCGGTATTTCTCATATGGTTTAATTTTCCTGAATATGACTCCATTATATCTTTAAAGGAAGTATACCATAATAACCTTAAATATACTTTAATTTTATCATATAACATATCTGGCCGAACAGAAACAAATATACGAGAGAAAATTATCCCGGAAAATGCTTCTTAATCAACGTTATGCTGCTTTTCGGCAGATGTCCCGGCACAGCCCGTCCACCTGCATCTGTTCCCTTTTTTAATTAAAAGAACCCCCGGAGTTAAAAGTTTAGCAACTTAAAACCCCGGGAGTTTAACTCCTTCATATAACTTAAAATTCCTCTGCTACCTGCCTTGCATCCCGGATGGAACCATTTACGATTCCTTCAACATCTTCCCCGACTACATCCAAATTCTCAGCGGCAATTGTGATAAAATCATTTATTCCAAAAAATCCGAAAATCGTCCTTAAATACCTGTCCCCCATTTCATAAGCCGCACCCGGACCTTCCGAATATCCTCCGCCTCTTGCAACAATATGGAGGACCTTTTTTTCCCGGCACAGCCCCACCGGGCCTTCTGCGGTATATTGAAAGGTAATTCCCGAAACGGATATATAATCGATGTAAGCTTTTAATATGGCAGGTATGCTTAAATTCCACAAAGGAGCTGCAACAATAATCTTATCGGCTTCCATAAACTGATACGCATATTTTAAAACCGGATGATGTTTGCTTTCTTCTGTCTTTAGCCCAAATACGGAATTAATATCTTGCGCCGAAAGAAAATTAATATTTTCCTTGTAAAGATCCAATGTAATAATATCATCTCCGGGGTGATATTCTTTATAGGCATCGATAAATTTATCGGATATTTTAAATGTCCTTGAAACACCTTCCGGTTTTGTATTTGCTTTGATATATAACACTTTACTCATATTTCCGGCTCCTTAAATTATATTGATATTTTTAGAATATTTTTTACAAACTCCCCAGGTCCAAAAGGTGCTTTCCCGCCTTTGCTAATAGAATCTGCAACATTTACCGAAATAATACATGTAACTCATTGATGTTTGCTTTTATTGGAAAGGAGGTGGTGATATGAGTATTTCACCTATCGGTTATCATGGAATCGGTTACGATAATTTTGCCAGCGGCTATCAGCTTAAAACGGCAGCCGATAATCCCGCCGGTTTGTCCATTGTTGAAAAGCTGAAATCCCAAACCAGGGGGTATGACGCCGGTACAAATAATGCCGCAGCCGGCCAGGATCTGCTTAAAGTATCCGACGGTGCATTAAGCAGTATAGCGGATTATCTGCAAAGGATCCGGGAACTGAGCATACAGGCCTCAAATTCGGCAATTTACAGTAGTGATGACAAACAGGCCATGCAGGATGAAGTGGAGCAGCTTAAGAAAGAGATTCAGTCTACGGCAGTTGGAACCGAGTTTAATACTAAGAAATTATTGGACGGAAGTATGGCAGATTTAAACCTTGCCACAAATCCTCAAGGTAACGGTATGAAAATAAATCTGGTCAATTCCACTTTGGATACCCTGGGAATAGCTGATTATGACTTAACCGACGACTTTGATATTTCTAAAATTGACGATGCCATTCAAACCGTAACGGATGCCCGAAGTGAAAACGGTGCTTCTTATAATGCATTGACCCACGTCATTAACTACAACACCAATGCAAATATCAATCTGACCTCCGGTGCAAGCAACATTGCCGATCTTGATTACGGTAAAAATGTTGTCGAGCTGAAAAAGGAACAGATTATACAGCAGTACCAGTTTTTCATGCAGAAAGGCATAATGGACAATGAGTTAATCAAACAAAGGTTATTGTTGTAACCGAAACGGGACGCCTCTATCCACCTGGCGTCCCGTTTAAAAGTTTTCTATTCTAAAACAATTCATTTATCCCTCAAGCTCAAGGTAACCGGTATTCCTGCCGGAGACTTCATTATAAAAAGCCGCATAGGATGCACTGACATAGGGATTCAGCCATAAAAGCCCGATACCAAAGGTCAGCATGCTAAGAATTCCCCAGCCGATAAAGCTCAGGTTAAGGCAGAACAGACGCCATTTATTCCCGTCCATCATTTCTTTGGACCGCCCGATGGCTTCCTGAATACCCATGGACGGATTTTCCGCAAGGATATACGGTGCCATGGAATAACTCAGGGCGGCTATAATACCCGGAATGATAAACAGCAGAGACCACAGTATGGTATATAAGGTAACCAGCAGCTGCAATCCGACCCCCTTCCAGAAAATATCGAACCTGGAAAACAGGTCCTGGAACCTGGGATTGGTACCATCAATCAAATTCAGGTTAAAGCGGCAATACCCAAGCTGGATTACACCACCTAAAAATAAATAGAACAAAACTAAAAAACCGATCGCAAGGGACAGCCAGAGTATAAAAATGGATGGACTGATTCCAAAACCGGAATTTATATTATCCTTCACGTTTTCATACCGGAAGCTGGAAGAGCCTCCATAGCTGTTATTTACACCCAGAAGTGCCGCAACAAATCCGGTTCCCACCGCAAGCCCCCACTTTCCGCTAAGGGCTTCTCTTGCTATTCTCCGAAAGTCGTTTGCATATAACATACCAATACCTCCTGACAATTGTCTTAGTTAAAGCAGATATTTCAAGTCCGCACACTGCGGCTCTATCCTTATACCTGCTGCGCAGGCATTTCAGCCGAAGTCCTGACTCCGGCCAAAAAATAAGTACGTCCTGACTCACCGCTTATACTTTGCTAAAAAGCAGAGACTTACTTACAAGGTTAAAATACACAATGATTTTCTACTAATAGATTATTCATATTTCAATTTTATGTTATTCTTGTATTTTATTATAACATACTAAAAACCAATGCTATGCATTTATTAATATATTTTAATAAAATTCCCGGAAAATTCTAATCTTAGAAAAAGGCGGAGTATATCCTTTTAGAAATATTGGCATGGCTTACAACCTAAAATTTTTGTGAACAGATCACAACCGGAGTTATAATCCAACAGAAGAAAACGAAGTATGCCTATCAGGTAAACCTTACCATAGCAGTTCGCATCAGCAAATATTTTTTCAAAGGCAAATCTTTAACCTGCAGCCACATCTCGTTTTTTCAGCCATAGGCTGGCAAATAGAATACAGATGAACAGATAAAAAAGACTGCTAAGTACAAACTGTTTCGTACTGCACTGCATTGGTCCGCCGGGTGAGTTTGCGCGCATGCCCAGGCATAAAAGGGAATATGGAAACCATACCCCAAAACCCCTGGCCAGAGCAGCCAGCCCGGTAACCCCGCCAATCAGTGCGATTCCAACCGGTACGGCAAAACTGCGTATCACAAGTGATATGCAAAGCTGGAGAGCGCAGATTACAATCCCGCCGGCGGCGCCGTACAACAGCCATTCGGGAAGCTCCGGCGGAATAGGGGAGGTAAGAGCGCAAAGCTTACCGGAAACCACATATAGTATGCCTGTCCAAATCTGTGTCAGAAGCACCATAACGGAAGCCATTATAAGCTTTGAAAAACAGAAATAAGAAACCGGCACGGGCACCGTCATAACCGAATTCCAGTTATGGTTTACATGTTCCAGGCGAAAAAGATAGGAACAGTAAACACCCAGAATGGCGGGAAGGAAAAAATAACAGGAGAAGAGGGTGTGCTGTGTCCACAGGCTGTACCATTCATCCTTAAGTATGCCGGTATTTTGCAGATAATTAAAGGTCCCCATAACGGCGGGTAAAATTGGAAGAATTATAAAAGCAAGCCAGACCGGGCTGCGATGAAGTTTCATTCTTTCGGCCCGAAGCGTTCTGAAAAACATAATTCACATCTCCTTTCGAATAAACAGCGCGCGGCCTGTGATATAAATCAGAAAGAACATAACAGCCAGGGTGATAAACCCGCCCCAGTCAACCGGCACATAGTAAAAATCTGTAATGCGCGCAGCCCTGTCCCAGTTCATGCCTACAAACATCAGTACGCCGTAATATCCCCATAGAAACAGCTTTTCAAGGCTTTGCGGGAAAAACATCAGAAAAAGCCCGGCAAAGCTTCCAATAATGCCCGCGGTGAGAGAAATCATCTGGTTCTTAAACAGAAGCGACAGAATCTGCTGCACCAAAAGGATGGTCAGGTTCACGGCGGTGGTAAAGAACAGGTAATATAATAACTTACCGGACGGCGGGTTCCCGGCAAATCCGGCTGCATTGCCCACAACAACAATAACAGCAAGCTGTAATATTACCGCAGCCAGCATATATAGTGACCCGCATAAGAATTTAGCGGCAAACAAACGTCCGGCGGGTATTACGGTATTCAAAAGCTTAAGCGTCTGCCCCTTATGCTCAATATCACAGAGCCGTGATGACACTACTGCCGCAATAACCGGCATCATGATAGAATTAAGCAGCGGAAACTGGTACAGAAAATACATAAAGCCCTGGGAAAGGTCATGGGCATCCATATGTTGAACACCCCATAAAGCCCAGAGTATCTGCGCAAAAATCATTGCGGCAACAATTGCCCATACTTTTCTGCGGCGGATTTTCCGAAATTCCACGGAAAGTGCTTTTATCATAAGCTCACCGCCGTTCCGGTCAGCTCAAGGAAGATATCCTCAAGACTCCTGCGCCGTTCCTCTATACGGACCACGCCTATGTTTCCTTCTAAAAGCCGGTGAATATGTTCGGCGATCTCATTGTCGGAAAGCCTGGGCAGCAGAAGATAATCCTCCTGCAAACAGCAGGAAACGCCCAGTTCTTCAAGTATTTTTGCCGCTGCCCGGTTATTGAGGGTCCGGACGGCAATACTGTGGCTGCTCCTTTCATGAAGCGTTGACAGGGCATCCTGAAAAACAAGTTCCCCCTCGCTGATGATCCCGACATTGTCGGCAATCTGGTCGATCTCGCTTAACAGGTGGCTGGACACCATCACCGTCATGCCATATTGTTTCGGCAGAGAACAGATCAACCCGCGCATCTCCTGAATACCCGCCGGGTCAAGGCCGTTGGTCGGCTCGTCGAGAATTAACAGCCTGGGACTGCCCAACAACGCGCAGGCTAATCCGAGACGCTGCTTCATACCCATTGAGTACTGTCCGACCTTTTTCTCCTTCTGATTTTCCAGCCGCACAATTTGCAGTACCCTGTCAATATCTTTTTCCGGCACGCCTTTCAGTATGCAGAGAATCCGCAGATTTTCCGCACCGGTCAGATGCCCGTAATAGCTGGGAGATTCAATCAGGGACCCGGTATCCTTAAGAATGGTAAGCCGGTTTTTGCTGTTAACCGGTTTGCCGAACACGGTAATGGTCCCGGCTGTAGGTCTTGCCAGGCCTAACAGCATTTTCATAGTAGTAGACTTTCCCGCGCCGTTCGGCCCGAGAAAACCGTAAACAACACCTTCCGGTACCAAAAGATCCAGATCCTTCACCCGTAAGACCTTCCCATACTGCTTGCACAGGCCGGTTGTTGTAATAATATCAGACATTTCATGTCCCCCTTTACGTTAGACTAGAATCAGAATAACAGGACCTCCTTACATGGACCTGTCATTAAGCTTACATTTACCTTAATTTTAATGGGAAACAATTAATTTGCCGGTATTTATGCTATAATAATCGTGATAAAGTTGAAAAAAAGCTTCTTCCCCAATTATTTGTGATGCCGCTTCTGTGGCATCATGACGGGAAAGTTGAAAGAAAATATTATAAAAGAAAGGGATACCACATACAGATTCTTTTAACTATTTTTTTGTGGCAGTACCGCAGACCTCTCTGCGGTATGCAATGGGTATAAATTATGAATGATATTTTTGACTGCAGGCTGCTGATCGTGGATGACGAGCCGGAGCTGCGCAGAATGCTAAGTGAAATACTGCGGCGGGAAGGTTATATGAAAGTTATTTCCGCCGCAGACTGTAAAGAAGCGCTAAAACTTTTTGCGTCAGAGAAGCCGGAAGGTGTGATCCTGGATGTTTCCCTGCCGGATGGGGATGGCTTTTCCTTAATGCGTGAGTTCCGGACCGTATCGGCGGTTCCGGTACTGTTTCTTTCCGCCCGGGACGAGGATGAAAACCGCTTGCTCGGCCTTGGGCTGGGAGCGGATGATTATATAACAAAACCCTTTCTGCCACGTGAACTGCTCCTCCGACTGAAAGCCGTCTTAAGCCGGGCCTATTTTCCCGTAGTACTGCGTAAAACAGAAAAGCCGGTTTTTAACCTTGGAGAATATGAGGTTGACTTAAACAGGGGAACAGTTACTTCAAAAACCGGACAGCTTACGCTTACTGCCAAGGAATTCGCTCTTCTCGAAAAACTGTATGAAAACCGTGGGAATATCGTCACCGGAGACAGCCTGTGCCGTGCCGTCTGGGGTGACGACCTTTACGGATATGAAAACACGCTTATGGTTCATATCCGGCGCCTGCGGGAAAAGATAGAGCCGGAGCCATCCGCCCCCAGGTATCTGCTTACTGTGCGGGGGCTGGGTTATAAGCTTACGGAGGAAGTGTGAAGGTTGAGAGAAATGCATCTTCAACCTGAAAAGTTTTGTGCCTGCGTAACCAAAGTGTGTTTGCACACTTGGCGCAAAACTTAAGATGCGCAAAAAGCTTGCGCAGGAATGGAGTTAAAATGAAAAGCATGATGAAAATCCTGATCCGCTATGTATTTTCCGCAGCCGGGATTACAATAATTTTGCTTGTCATCAATTTTGCCGTGCTGGCAGCATGGGTGGTCCAGGCAAACAGATCAGAACAAAAAGACTACAGCGTATCACAGCTTGCAAACGGCCTGACAAAATACAGCGGTGTATTTACCCTTTCCCCATTTGTAAAAAAGGAAATTGAAAAGAAAAATCAATGGGCAATGTTACTGGATGATAAAGGGGATGTCGTATGGAGTGAGAATCTGCCGGACGACGTACCGAAAAAATATACGGTTTCGGATGTAGCCGGCTTTACCCGCTGGTATCTGAAGGATTATCCGGTCCATGTCTGGCGGCATCCGGACGGCCTTTTCGTTCTCGGCAGCGAAAAGGGCAGTGCATGGAAGCATTTTATTGAAATGCCCCAAAAGGTAATGGATAATACCCTCATATGGGTTCCCGCGGTTCTGTTATTAAACGGTATCGCGGCTATATTGCTTGCATTGCTTTTCGGTATGCGCCTGTTTCGGTCTTTGAAGCCTCTGGCAAGGGGTATTGAGGATATGGCAAAAAAACAGCCGGTGGAGCTTTCTCCAAACGGCCTTCTCGGAGAGCTTGCCGCAGGAATCAATAAAACTTCCGTACAGCTGGCTAAGCAGGAAGCCGCTCTGAATAAAAGGGATAATGCCCGTACAACATGGATCGCAGGCGTATCACATGATATACGTACCCCCCTTTCTCTTGTTATGGGTTATGCGAGCCAGCTTGAGAATGACCCTGCACTACCGCAGCCCAAGCGGGAACAGGCCGGTATCATCCGCAGGCAGAGTGAACGGATCAAAACACTGATCAGCGACTTAAACCTGGCCTCCAAACTTGAATACGACATGCAGCCAATCCGGAAAACCTCGGTTCCGCTGCCGGTACTCCTTCGCAGTGTGGCCGCCGATTTCTTAAACGGCGGTCTTACTGACGGCTATACAATTGATGTTATAGTCAGCGAAAATGCGCAAAACGCCGTAGTTTCCGGCGACGGGGAGCTTCTGAAACGGGCGGTTTCCAATTTGATAACAAACAGTATCTGCCATAATCCAAACGGCTGCGCCATAATAGCGGCTTTAGAAACAGGCCTTGGCAATTGTTTTCTCAGCGTTTCCGACAACGGTACCGGTTTCACCCAGAAAATGCTTAACAGCCTGAATCATCCCATAAGCTCTGCCCGTCTGGAAAACCACGGCCTTGGTCTCACCATTGTTAGGCAAATAACCAAGGCTCATGAAGGAACCACAGAATTCCGTAATCTGCAGGGAGGCGGCTGCACCGTTGTGCTTATCCTGCCCATCCGCAATCCCACCGTTTTGCCTCTTATGTAATGACTTAGTATACAGAGCAGGCCAACCAGCCTTTAATCCCGGCTGCCTGTTCTTTTTGGCTTTCCTGTTAAGGAGACTGTTTCAGCAGTCTCCTTTTGGGCGAACGTATCTGTTAAAACAGTCCGGTATTTTACATAAATTCCGCTCCGGTCAATTGGCCATATATGCGATACCTAGCTGTTTGGTAACCGGATTGGTATATATTTCACAGTCAACATCATAGATTTCCCTGATCAAATCCTTTGTCAGTATGTCCTTAGGGCTTCCGGAAGCTGCTGCTTTTCCCTTTTTTAACACATAGAGATAATCACAGTATTCTGCCGCCAGTTCCAGGTCATGAAGAGCGGCCAGAATTCCGATATTCATCTTTCTTACCACCGACAAGATCTGTAATTGGTATTTGATATCCAAATGATTGGTAGGCTCATCCAGAATCAGAAGTTTTGGCTGCTGTGCTATGGCACGGGCTAAAATCACACGCTGTTTCTCCCCTCCGGAAAGAGAAAGGTAGCTTCGGCCGGCAAACTCAGTAAGGCTCACCATTTCCAGGGCTTCTTTTGCGATACGGTAATCCTCCGTATTATCGGTCTCCATAAGTCCTTTATGGGGCGTGCGTCCCATCAGTACCATTTCCAGGACAGTAAAATCAAAACTCATTTCATTAAACTGCCCTACTACTCCCATCAGCCTGGAAACCGACTTGGGGCTGGCTTTTAAAAGATCCAGGTCATTTAAATAAACCGCACCCTGCTTTGGTTTAATTACTTTGTAAATACTTTTAAGTAAAGTGGATTTTCCGCAGCCATTCGGCCCGATCAGGCCAACAAACTGTTTTTCTTTCACTTTTAGGGAGATATCTTTTACAATATCCGTGCCGGATATTGTTACTGCTATATTATCCGCTTTGAGTTCCAATTTATTTTCCTCCAAATCCATAACCTTTTTTAATCAACATGTACATAAACATAGGTGCACCAATCATAGCCGTCAGAATTCCAATCGGAAGCTCCGTCTGGGGAATTACGGTCCTGGCAAGTAAATCCGTCCAGATCAAAAAAACTGCTCCGGTCAGAATGGATAAGGGCATAAGCCGTTTATGGTCAGAGCCGGCAACGCCCCGGACTATATGGGGAATAATCAGACCCACGAAACCTATCATACCGCAGCTGGCTACCATGATTCCCGTAATCAGGGAAGAAATAAGCATGTATATCCTCCGGTAAACATTTAAATTTATTCCAAGGGTAACTGCCGCTTCATCCCCTAAAAGCATGGTGTTTAGCACCCTTGCCTGGGAAAGGATGAAAACGCCTGCCAAAGTTACCGCTGCCGCAATCAGGGGCAGTTTATCCCACTGCGCCGAAGCAAGACTTCCCATAGTCCAGAAAGTAACCGTCTTAATCCCTTCGTCACTGCCGGCAAAATAAATAATAAAACTGGAAAATGCATTACACAGCGCATTGATGACCATACCGGCGAGAACTAGCTTAGCCGAAGTCATCTTTCCCCCTATCCCTGCCAGTGTCAGAACCAGCAAGGCCGCCCCGAAGGCTCCCAAAAAAGCCCAGAGTGCCACACCGGTCTGGCCGAAAAAGCCGGGAAAACTGAACCCGATCAATATGGCAAAGGTAGCCCCTAAGGAACCGCCGGAAGATATACCTAAAATATAGGGATCCGCCAGCGGATTCTGCACCGCCGCCTGCATGACACAGCCGCACATGGCAAGACCGGCCCCAATAAACATGGACATTAAAACCCGGGGGAAACGTACCATCCAGATGATATCCTTATAAGAACCGTTCATGATTTCTTCCAGGGAACCGATCTGAATGCCGGTAATTTTATAAACCAGAATCCGATAGGTTTGTGATAACGGAATATCCACCTGTCCGATGGAAACGGCTATGACGACAGAAAGCAGGATAAACAGGAATAACCCTATAATAATACCGTAAAAGACGGATTTCTTTTTTATACCTTTTTCCCCGTTGCGGGCAGAATTTTTCACATTGCCATTCATATTAAATATCTCCTTAATGCCCTTATTAAATAAATTGACTCCCGCCTGCAGAGGCGGGAATCTTCCTTGATAGGTAAATTTACTCTTTCCTATTTTTCTTTAAATTTTATGTTACTGATTATATTACCGAATAAATTGAGCTGTTTAAGTTAGATTAAGCTAACAGTTAGAAGAGGTCAGTTAGAATAGGCTAACTTTTTGTAATATAACACACCCGATACACCTTTGTCAAATTAAGTTTCTGCATTGTTTCCTCCTAAAAACAGAACCTTAAACCGTATATTTCCTCCTTGGGTTAAGATTATTACGGGATGCCGTAAGTATTTTCCAAACTGGATCAAAGCTTTACAAACCGGCTGTTTTTACTGTGTTGTTGCCATTTTAAAAATATCTGTTTTAATTGATCCTAAGATATTTTATTTATAGTTTTCATTAATTTTATCCGGCTCTTTGTATCATCCGGATCGTTTTTTTGATAAAGATTATCATTCTTGTTTTTTCCATTGACTCGCCGGAACTTACTATTGTATGATTAGCGGGTTAGTATAGACTAACCGCAATAAATCAACCAAAGGAGTAATGCCTATATGAATCACATATTTAAAAATGCTTTGCTTGGATTACTGGTATTTTCCATGACAACTGTTTTCAGCGGCTGTTCTGCTGTATCTCCCTCAGAAGAAACGAAAACTGCTTCGGTAGTTACGGAAGAAACGCAAACAGTGCCGGATACCAAAGAGGATACCAAAGAAGTTATAGATAAAACCAGCTATCCCCTTACCCTTGAAAATTACAGTATAGCAGACGGCGTATGGCAGTCAGCCGCACAAACCTTTGAAAAGGCACCCGAACGGATCGTGGCTAATACCCAGCCTACGGCAGAACTATTAATACATTTGGGACTTACGGATAAAATAGTCGGTGTTGGGGCTGTCTATGGGGAATCTACAGCGGATATCGCAGATGAATTTGCCAAGATACCGGTACTTTCAAAGGATTATGTTGGAAAAGAGCTCGTTCTGGGAGCAAATCCCGATCTTGTTATGGGCCGCTGGGATTTATTTGCCGATGCGGACTGGGGTGTTGGTACCGTTGAAGAACTGAATGGCATGGGCATCCATACTTTTATTCAGAATACATGCCGGCAGGATGCCACCCTTGAGGACCTGTATAAGGATATTGAACAGCTCGGTCAATTATTTGGTGTGCAGGAAAATGCCACTGAGTTCAGTGACAGCCTCCGTACCCGGACAGAGCAGTTAAAGGGAAGCCTCGCCGATGTGAAGGATACCCTTAAATATGCATATGTTTCCAGTGTCGCAGACGGTTCGGTCTCCATATACAGCGGCAGCACCGATACTTTCCAGAACGACGTCCTGAATCTGATTAAATTAGATAATGCCTTTAAGGATGTAATCGGAGAAATCAACCTGGAGCAATTTATTGCCACGGACCCTGACGTGCTTCTGATTTCTTATTACAGCGGCGGACCGGATACGGCAAAAATGATCGAAGACCTTTATGTAGTCCCTTCTCTGCAGAACTTAAAGGCGATAAAAAACAAGCAGATATATGCCATCGACTTTAACCAGTTCTGGGGATACGGTTACCAGATTCTTGACGGTGTGGAAAAGCTTGCTTCCGAGGTTTATCCCGATCTGGTCATTCTTAAATGACTATTACAGGGGGCTATTGAAGCTATTTTACAGAGCTCCTTCCACATCAGCTTTATAAGCTTTTCGCTTACAGTGTAATCATTATCTGCTTATTCCCAGCCTGTATTTCATTGAAGGCAGCCTATACCGGTCTTTCAAAAACTATAGTTCCAGGAATTTACCATTTATAAATCACTTCCGGCATAAGGAATATTTCATCAAGCCTTTTTAAAAATGGAATGACGGAACTAAAATCGACCGCCCTGTGGTCAAAAGCCAGGCACATGGGAAGTATTTTCCTTATACCGATTCCTTTTTTTCCATCCTGTTGAATATACACACCGGGTTTTTCCTGTATGGGACCGATACCGACAGCAAAAACCTGGGGTGGTATGATCTCAAGCAAAGCAAAAAAGCCTCTCTGCTCTTTATATAAAGAACCGATATTGGAAACCGTAACCGTTCCGGATAAAATATCTTTTTCAGTCAGACGGTCCTTTTCCGGTATTTTATAGTAATTCTCTTTTCTTTTGCCTTTAAGTCCGATGATACGGTTTCTGCTGACTTTAGAAGATAATATTCGGTTTATTACTTTCAGATTGAACTTTTTTAGTTCTTCTACCGTGTCGGCAAAAACGGTCTTATATAACATTTCATCAATATCAGTCTTTTTTATTCTCTGGGATAAATTTAACACATAATCCGAAATTTCATTGACCGACATTTTTTCAGCATTCTGTATAACCGGTGTTATCATCCTGCCGTCCGGCAAAAGCCAGGGAATTGAAATGTTAATACTGTCTAATATATGGATTATCCCATCTGTCCGCTTATGTTTATATTCAATATAGGCATTTAACCGGGGCGCCTTTAATAAGCCTTCTATTATTACTTTCAGCATAATCGTGTTAAAGGAAATTTTGCGGCCGGTACGGCTTCTATCCCTGGCCAGTCTGTCATATTCCTCATAAAAGTCCGTTATATCCGGTTCATAGATATAGGACACATGGGGTATATTCTGCCAGGATAATGAGGTCATATGGGATACAACTCTTCTTTGCAGGTCAAATCTGGCAGAGTTCTTTATTCTGATATTTTTAAATTTCATAATATCCCTTTCTGTTTGGGTTTTGCTAACTCGGTTTTAACATTAATATATTTCTTTTTCATATATTTTTTTCTTATCCGTAACTACCGAAAATAAGTTAATATCCGTTGCTATAAATCTTCCAGTGCATTACACCTTATCTGGTGGTTAACAGATTCAAACGGTGATATCATACCTTCCATGCTATAATATTTTCTCCATATTTCTTCAGCCCGGGCTTCTGCCAGACTTAATTTAGATTCCGGAATTATAAGGGCCGTAATAATAAAATGGGTGGAAACTCCCTCCTGTCCGAAATGAAAATCATAATCACCTGAATCTGCATTAAAAGCATACATTCGTTCCATAGAAACACCTCCAGTTTTAAGATTGTCAAAGCGGATATTGTCATTGTCTTATTATAACACTTATTTACTTGATTTTACATATCTTTCATGAATTTCTGATTCTGCCTGACTTATGATAACCTTTCCGGCATCTTTTTTGTTCCTTTTATTTTTACAGAACTTAAAAGGGCCGGGTCCCTGGAAGCCGGACTTATCATGCTTCCCGGTGCACCAGTTTCCGGGCCTTTCATGCCGGCAGCCGGAAAACTCTATGACCGCACTGGCTCCAATCCCTAGCCATATTCAGTATTATCTGCGGGATCACTGCTTCACTGTTTTTAAGAAAAGAAATCAAAGAAACGCAAACGAACTTTTTAAGTATAATCCGTTTGCGTTTTTTATATTTATTACCATATGAATTTCTTAAAGTTAAAGCGGATATTCGCACTCCGCTAAGCGGGGGACTTATTTGTAAGGTTAAATTCATCATTAAACTAGGGTGTGTCTGAAAACTGCTTGTGCCGGACTGAATGTTCCACTTTGTGGGAGACAAGGAGCGATTTTGGGGGCGTAGCGGGTCTACGTTCCCAAAATTGCGACGCAGGATTCCGCAAAGTGGGGCGTTCAGAACAGTGCAATGAGTTTTCAGACACGCCCTAACGTAATATAAAATTTCCGTGAGAAAAATATTCTTCCAATTCTCTTTTTGTATTTAACAGAATCTCCCTGATATTCTCTATCTTCTTATCATCGCACCGGAAAATAGGGATTGCTACACTGACTGCCGCTATAATCTTGGATTCTTTTCGGACAGCCACAGCAACACATTGGACATCCATATTGGATTCTTCATATTCATAAGACACATCGTCCTTACGGAAGCTCTTAAGTTCTTCATACAATTTATCAAAATCCACAATCGTATTATAGGTAAGTTTTTCCAGTCCATCGGGATAAATTTTTTTTAGTTCTTCCAGGGAATAATCCATAAGCAGTGCCTTGCCGATCCCAGTACCGTAAGCCGGCAAAGTTTTACCCACCATGGAAATCATGCGGATCGCCTGGGGAGAATCTTTTTTCAGCAGATATACGACATCACCCTTATCCAGAATTGCAAAATGTACGGTCTCCAGGCACTGATCCACGATCCGGGAAATTTTTTCCTCTACAAATTTTAAACTGCCGTCACGGTTAATAAAGGACATCCCCACCTGGAATGCCATTGGCCCTATCTGGTAGATTCCTGTCTTATCATCAAACAGCAGAAAATGATATTCCTTCAGGGTCTGCAGTATGGGAAAAATGCTTCCCTTCGGTGCTTCTAATAATTCCGCCAGTTTTGACAGAGTATAACCATCCTGGTTTCTGGCAACCAATTGTAATATAGATAAAACCCGTGCTGTTGACCTGTGTTCCGTATAACCCATATTTACCTCTTATTCCTGCGCATATTTTTCTGCGCAGAGTGAAAGATTAAAAAATCCTCCGCTCTTTCTCCTCATAAAATTATTTCGTAGGACGACATTTCGCAAGAAGTTCTCTTGCATAAACTGTAATCCTGTTATAATCTCCATCCGCCGGTATTTTGCAAAGGCTGCCGCCGACGCCAAGTCCTATGGCTCCGTTTGATAAATAATCCGCCGCATTTCCGGTATCAATGCCTCCTACCGCAATTATCTTTGCTTCGCTTAAAGAGGCAAGAACATCTTTTAAATATCCCGGTCCCAAGGTCCTTACGGGAAACACCTTAACATACCTGCTGCCGTAATTCATTGCCTCCGTAATCTCACTTGGTGTCAGGGCTCCCGGTGTAATAAACAAATCTTTTGATACACAGTATTGAATCACATCTTTATCCGTATTGGGTGTGACAATAAATTCCGCACCTGCCGCGGCTGCTTCTTTTGCTGCCTTCAGATTCAGTACGGTTCCGGCCCCGATATGGATGAGCCCGTCAAATTTTTCTCTTAAACGGTATATGGACTGCAGGGCATCCGGTGAGTTGAGGGTCACCTCAGCCAGTTTAATTCCCCCGGTATGCAGAGCCTTTATCATATTATCCAGTTCATCTCCGGATGCACCTCTGGAAATTGCGATCACCCGGGTATTAAGAAAATCCTGTTCTAACATATTTCCTCCGTTCCGGTAAGCAGCGTACCAAATCTGCTGCGTATCCTCTGAACACCTTTTAAACTTAACCATTCACTTTCTGCATAAGGTATTGTTTCTAGCTTAATACGGGAGATTTCTTCCTCGCCGGACAGAGAAAGGCAAATACAGAAAGCTTTCATAAAAGTTTCTCTTCCATATATAATACATTTATCCGCCTTCTGTTTTAATAACGGTATAAATGCCTGCATATCAATACACATAACGGCTCCGTAAATATAGGACAGTATCTGCTCTTTACCGGCCTGTTCGATCACCTGGTGGATTCTTCCCTGGAACATTGACCTGGAAATATTATTCAATTTTGTCTCTTTAAACCCTATTTTAACATATTCTTCATCCAGGGTAAAGGGCTCTTCCAGACTGGCAACAGAACTTTTTAAAATGGTATCATAGATGATCGCCCAGAGAAGTTCCCCGCCGATTGTGGTAACCGCGTTCTGTATGGCGCCGTCAGCATAATACATCAATTTGTTGTGGGAACCAAAATGCATAAATAATATGGTTTTATCCTCATCTTCCGGCCCCAGGGCACCGATTATTTCAACCTCTTCTCCTCTTAACATATCGATACCGAACTGGGGCTGGTTATTAAACCGGATACCCGGGATAAAGTGGAAAACCGCTTCCCTGCAAATCTCCGGCAGTCTCTCTGAGTGTATACCGGCCGCTAACTTTTCAAGGGAAACAGGAGCTTCCAAATGGGGTATTTCATATAAGCCGGCATTGGAGGTAATCATTCCCGATGCATAAATACCGGGAATGATACATCCATGCGCTTCTTTTAATTCAGCAATTTTTTCTTTCACTGCCTTCTTTAACTGTTCATTCGTAGAGGAAGTATCCGCATTAACCGCTCCCACCTTACACTCGGTGCGTGCTATAATTTTGTCCTGGTCCAGCAGGGTAAACCGTGTATTTGTAGTTCCCCCGTCAATTATTAAACTATATTCTTTCAATTTCATCATCCTTTATTTGTGGCAGCCAACCTGCCACCGATTACCATTCTGCTACCGTGCCGTCCGGATTTCTCCATACAAGATTTTTCCAGTTATGACCGATTCGGTCCAGCTCACGTACTTTATCCTCATCGATTTCAATACCAAGGCCAGGTCCTGCCGGCAATCCGACATATCCGTCCTTATATTCAAAAACTCCGGGATTTTTCAGAAAATCCAGCAGGTCATTTCCCTGGTTATAATGGATCCCCAGACTCTGTTCCTGAATTATTGCATTTGGGGTACATGCATCCAGCTGGATACAGGAAGCCAGGGCTATAGGCCCTAACGGGCAATGAGGTGCAACCGCCATATCATAAGCTTCCGCCATGGCTGCTATTTTCCTGCATTCCAGGATTCCTCCCGCATGGGACAGATCGGGCTGGATAATATTAACGACTCCCTGTTCAAATATCTTTTTAAAATCCCACCTGGTAAACAGTCTTTCTCCGGTTGCGATCGGTGCGGAAGTATAGGAAGCGATCTCCTTAAAGGCTTCATAATTTTCACAAAGGACCGGTTCTTCCACAAACATCAGATGGTAAGGATCCAGTTCCTGTACCAGGATCTTTGCCATAGCCTTGTGCACTCTTCCGTGGAAATCCACTGCGATACCGAAATCTTCTCCGCAGGTCTCGCGGATCGTTGCGACCCTTTCTACCACTCCTCTGACCTTACTGTAATCATCTATGTAATTAAGTTCTCCGGTTGCATTCATTTTAATAGCCGAGAAGCCCTGGTTCTGCTTTTCTTTTGCCTCTTTTGCAACTTCATCCGGCTTTTCCCCGCCGATCCAGGAATATACCTTGATACTGTCACGGCAGGCCCCGCCAAGGAGCTCGTATACCGGTGCATTGTAATATTTTCCTTTAATGTCCCAGAGTGCCTGTTCGATACCGGAGATTGCAGAAGTCAGGACCGGGCCGCCCCGGTAAAAGCCCGAGCGGTACAATACCTGCCAGATATCCTCAATCTTGTTGGGGTCGGCGCCGATCAGGTAAGTGCTTAATTCCTCCACTGCCGCTTTTACCGTATCCGCCCGTCCTTCAACAATGGGCTCTCCCCAGCCTTCATAGCCTTCATCAGTTGAGATTTTTAAAAACAACCACCTTGGGGGAATTTTAAATAACTCTAATTTAGTGATTTTCATATAAACTCCTATCTGTTTTATAAATCCGTCATGCAGTCGAATACCGGAACTGCCCGGATGTCGGAAATTTCAGCAATTGCCTCGTCAAACGTCTCAAAACGGGCCGCCATTTCCGAATCACTGTTTACATGGCTTCCCTTTCTTTGGGGAGATACATAGATATAGAATCCCTTTTCCAGTATTTCTTTTTCATATGCTTTAATACCAAATTCCCAGGCCGCTCCGTTACAGAAATTATCATTCATCAAAACACTGTCCACAAAAGCATATCCAATATCCCCTAAATAATCCACCTGAATGAGTATTTGTTTGCAGTTTTCAAAGGATTCCGGTGTTACTTTCAGTTTTGCCCTGGCATTCGTAATCCTGGTAGAGGTAATGGGGCTTCCGATAACGGGTCTTTTCAGCTCACCGTTACTTTGTTTTTCTTTTGAACTGATATCTTCCCATTCCAGACAAACCTTATTTTTACCGTAATTTACTTCATAAAACGTAAATAGATCTGTTTTTTCAACGCTCTCATAGGAGGATCCGTTTACGGTTATTGCAGAGTCCCTTGGCGGGAAAATACCAATTCTTCCGGATTCTTTTCCAATACTCTCGATCCGGACACTTCCGGCATCCTCTAAAACCGTTTCATCGGATAAAACCAGCGTATCACCTTCCGGTCTGCTTACTTTCCACAACTTAAGGCTGTCGGCACGGCTTAAAACACAGAGTGCAATCTCTTTTCCCTCTTTTGTTTTTACCATTGTCTTAGTCGATTTTTCGGAATCGATATGTAAGGTTTCCATTCCTTCAAACCGGAATTCCGTCTTCATTCCTTCCGGTGCAAAGAAAAAGTAATGGGTTACACCCTGATACGGAATTTTCAGGATCAGTTGGGCGGTTGCGTACTTAAGTCTTATTCCTTCCATATCAAAATTAACAGGCAGGATACAGCTTTGCTCTTTATTTAACGACATCCCGCCTTCCATGGGTACTGTCAGGCTGCTTTCACCCATATTTAACCGGATGGAAAAGTCTTTCTGGTCTTCCATTTCAATGTGGTCCTGAAAATTATTAATAAACAGGAAACCGGCATCTTTATTCGACCTTATACAATACCGGAGGGTCTTTACATCCGCCGGTGCCATCCCGGCCGCTTCTTCCGGAAGAAAGGTTTTCATATTACACAAGACTTCTTCAAAGCCTTTATAAAAATAATGCAGTAATTTTACTCTCTTATAAGATTCCCTGATCTGCCCGAATTCCCCCAGGGCTGCCTGATAGTCATAGGAGATTTTGGGAAGTGCGCATTCATTGAGATAGGGAACCCTTTTTCCTCTGGGATTGCTTCCGCCGTGGAACATATAATACCCCAGGAAATTGCATCCGCTGGCGGTCTTTATATTTGCCATGGCTTCAACACTTTCAAAGGGAAGCTGGAACCGGTAACGGTAATAATTTGCCATACCGCCGCCCATTTCACAGCAAACGAAAGGATAATCTTCCGGCGGATATTCCGGATCAAAATTATAATATTTCGGTGCGTTGTTATTATGGAAATCTTTATATATAAATTCCGTCGTAGCCGGATGCTCTTTGATATCATCCCCATAGAAGATCCAGGGCCAGTATGCATAGCCTCCCCAGAGCGGCAGGACTTCTTCGACCGGTGCACAGGCACCTCCCCAGGCCGTGGTACTGTAAAGGGGGGTTATGAGACCTGCTTTGACGGCAAGCTCTTTTAACAGGGTAAAATGGGAAGGGCCTTCATTACCGCTTACAGTCCATTCACCGCTGTTTTCCGTTGTCATTTCCCAGGGAGATGAGGCATGTTCATATTCATTTTCTATCTGTGTACTTACGATCGGACCGCCGTCTTTAAACATAAACCCTTCGACCTGCTTACCGATCTCTTTAAAATACCTTTCCACATAATAAATATATTCTTCGTCATTGCTCCGTACATCATAGGGCGCTCCAAACATCCAGTCCGGGAAGCCCCCGTTCCGGCACTCACCGTGGGAAAAGGGTCCTACACGCAAAATCAGGAAAATCCCCTGCTTTTTACAAAGTTCCGTAAATTTACGCAGGTTTTTATTGCCGCTCCAGTCAAAAATACCTTGTTCTTCTTCGTGGTGGATCCAAAACAGGTAGGTTGAA
Source organism: Bacillota bacterium (assembly GCA_023391695.1). Taxonomy (GTDB): domain Bacteria; phylum Bacillota; class Clostridia; order Lachnospirales; family Lachnospiraceae; genus Anaerocolumna. The sequence continues at coordinate 37,003 of JAEWAK010000022.1, read as the reverse complement.
ATCATGGTAATCCCGGCCATTTTCATCTTTATAATTTCATCTTCCCAGAAGCTTTCTTCAATCCTGGAAAAGTGCATTTCACCGGAAATTGCATAATACGGTTTTTCTTTATATTCCATATAATAATTTGTAAAATTAACAGTATCCCCTTTCGGGTTAGTTCCTTTGTAAACGGTAGGGCACTGGTATATTTTCGGTGCTGCTCCTTTTGTATCGATGCTATATTTTTTTTCCAATCTGTTTTCTCTCCTTTACCTATTTGAGTGCTCTATTTACTTGCTCCCAATATTCCGGCCACAAAATGTTTCTGCATTGTCATAAATATTATGATCGTTGGTATCGTTGCTATAACCACGGAAACCAATACCTGTCCGTAATCTACGTAATAAGCCGAAGAAAGACCGGAAATGAATAAGGTCAGCGTCTTATTATCGGTAGACTGCAGGGTCAGCAAAGGCCACAGGTAATTGTTCCATTCTTTCATAAAAGCATAAATAAACCCGGCAGCAAAGGTGGATCTCATCGGAGGCATTGCGATCCGGAAAAAGATCCTTAACTCACCTGCTCCGTCAATTCTGGCCGCTTCCATGATTTCATCCGGAAATGCCTTAAAACTCTGCCGGAAGAAAAATATAAGGAAGGTGTTAGCCAGTGCCGTAACAATAACACTGATTTTTGTGTCTATCATATTCATATCAAACATTAAGTTAAATAAAGGAATCATAATGGCCGCAAACGGAATCATCATGGTAAGTAAAAATACATTAAACAGTTTGTTTCTGACCTTGCTCTGATATTTTTCGAACCCGTATCCGGCCATAGAACAGATTAAAAGTGCTAACGGAACCTGTATGACCGTGATGAAAGCCGTATTCTTAATAGACTGGAAAATATCCGCAGTCGACTGGACCGCACTTAAATTATTAAAGAACTCTTTACCAAACCACAGGCTGCCTTTTGTGATATCTTTTGACTGATTTGTCGCACCGACGATCATCCAATAGAAGGGAAACAGGCATAAAAGGGATGAAATCATCAGGAATGCGTGTTTTAAGAAGGTTTTTAGTTTTCTCATACATTAATCCTCCCTGGTTACTCTGAATTGGATCATGGCTAAAATTGCTACCAGTATTACAATTACATAGGACATGGCTACGGAATAGCCAAAACTCGGTGAATATACAAAAGCTGTGTTATACACGTACTGGGACATGGTCGTGGTCATTTCCGCCGGTCCTCCGCCGGTAATATTCATCGGTTCATCGAATAACTGTAATGTACCGTTAGTTGTCATAATCATTGTCAGTAAAATAATAGGCTTTAACTGAGGTATTGTTATTTTGAAAAAAGTCTGAATTGAGCCGGCACCATCCACTTTCGCGGCCTCATAGGTTTCCGCCGGAATATTCTGAAGGGCCGCCAGATAAAACATCATATTATAACCGGTCCATCTCCAGGTCAGCGCTATGATAATAACAATCCGCGCCCAGACCGGATCATTTAAAAAGAATATCGGCTCTTTAATTATATGTAAAGCTGTCAGAATATAATTAACAATCCCATCGTTTGCAAACATTAATTTGAACAGTACGGAATATGCAACCAAGGATGTTACGCAGGGCACAAATAAGGCGGTACGGTAAAATGTCCGAAAACGCAGTTTGGGTGCATTTAAAATGTTGGCATACACCAAGGCCAGTATAAGCATTATCGGTGCCTGAACGATTAAAAATAAAAAGGTGTTTCCAATACTCTTTTGAAAGATTTTGTCTCCCAGTAACCGTTTGATGTTTGTTAATCCTCCAAAAACATAATCCCCGTCTTTTAAGACTTTAAAAGACAAACTTATGGAGCCCAGCATCGGGTATAAGGTAAATACCACAAATGCCAGCATTGCAAAAGAGATAAAGAACCATCCGTATTTATTATAGTTGACGGTCTTATTATTTCGTTTCATCTCAATCCTGTCCCTTTCTTACATAATGTGCGGTTTGGGTTTACTCAAAACGTGGTAAACCCAAACCGACACCATTAATTGCCTAACTGATTCTTTAATTGATCCTCCGCCTGCTGCAAAGCCGTATCAACATCAATATCACCCTGTAAGTAACTAAACAGTGCGGTATTCACTGCGGTATTGGCTTCCGCAACATTTTGTCCATAATTTACTGCCGGTATCTTAGGCAGCCAGCTGGAAAGATCTTTATAAACCTTTTGTCCGCCGAAGAATTCATCCGCAGTTTCAAAGACATCTCCCTCCTGGGCGGGCAGATATGTACCAAGAGCTCCCTGATTTACCAATATATCTGCATAGAATTCTTTGTCACCTGCATAGATTGTCTTCAGAAAATCTACAATTAACTCTTTGTTCTGTCCGTTCTCCAGAACATACCAGCTGGAACCTCCTGTATTCGAAGCATTCACGGAACTTCCGTTATTAAGACGGGGTGTGGAGGCGATTGCCCACTTTCCGGATTGATCCGGTTCAGCTTTCACGGTTGAAATTCTCCAGGCTGCGTTAATAACGGAAGCAGTCGTACCGTCATTGATGGCGCCGGCCAGTGTGGAATCATCGGCGCATTCCAGTATAATTCCTGAATCACGCATTTTCTTTATAGTTTCTAAAGCTTCCTTTAAAGCCGCGTTATCCGTAATCGTCAGCTCTCCGTTTAAGTCACAGTACCAGGCTCCTGCCGACTGCATCATGGTCCGGAATAAAGAGGAGTAGTTGGTTCCATTGGCAACCGTCATCTTAACACCGGTCTTCGCTTCCACTTCTTTACCGATTTCTATAAATCTGTCCCAGGTGATATCATTTAAATCCTCTGCCGTAAACCCTGCCTGTTCCAGATAATCGCTTCGGTAGAAGGTTGCGGTCACACCTGCATCAAAAGGTACACCGTAGGCCTTATCTTTGAAGGTCATAGCCTGAACTTTATAAGGTGAAAACTGGCTGTAATCAAGCTCATCATTGAGGGGATAAAAATTACCGGAATATGCATTTAAGTATTGATAAATACTGTAATCTTCTACCAGGCAGATATCCGGTAAACTCTTACCTCCGGAAGCCAGCCCAACCTGTAATTTCTTGTAGATGTCTTCTTTGGAGTTAGATATTACTTCAACTTCAACATTGGCATCGGGTTTTAATTTCTTATAATACTCTGCCGCCTTTTTCATAACTGCAACATTAAAATTATCATCCCAGGCCCATACGGTGATTTTTTGTTTTTCACCGCCTGAACCCTGGGAATTTCCTGCATCTTCCGATGCTGTCTGATTTTTTGAACCGGTTTCGTCACCTTTTTTACCGCACGCGCTTAGTATCATACTAAATACAAGTACAATAATTAACAGTAATGACATGCTTCGCTTTTTCATAGTAAACCCTCCTTGTTTGTAATCGTTCGTATATGCGAACGTCATTCGTATATAATTACGATATTATAATAGCACAGCTCTTTCTGAAACGCAAGTATAAATATATTTTATTTTGTTTTGTACGGGATGAGGCTGGCTATTCTACAGGTATCCTTATCTGATGTGTACAGATGATTGCTGCCAATAAAAAACCTTGGGAATGCTCCCAAGGTTTTTATATAAAATATTCAAATTCACTTTAACTGGTCTGTATCAATCTGCCTTATTCAGGAATTCAAGAATCCGTATATTTACCTCTTTGGCTTGCTCCATAGGCATATGCATCACTCCTCAAAGGAATCCACCGGGAACAAATATTTCTGCTGCCCCCAGTAATTGCCTTCTTCTGCCGTAAACCGTAACATACAATAATCCGGGTCTGTCGGCCCAAGGGGATAATACCGTTCATCTCCCGGCTTCCAGAAGGCAAGTTTCGTTTCGTCATCAGTGTGCACCTGTATATTCCCGGTTAACATCAAACCGTGGATGTTTTCCGAATCCAGGAAATAGATACAGGCCTCTGGTCTTTCCAGCCACTGTTTGGTACGGGCAGCGGATACATTGGTTGAAAACCAAAAGGTTTTAAGCCCTTCGTTTTTTGCCTTAAACATGGACTTCGCATTGGGACAGCCGTTTTCGGCAACAGAGCAGACTATGACATCCCGGCTTTCTTCCACTAGTTTTAAAATATCCTTTTTTACCTTTTCATTCATAATAGAACCCTCCTTTACTTTTCTAAATTATTTATAATTTTCCTGAGCATCGTTTCAAACTCCATGATTTCCGTTTCGATAAAACCCTGATAAAATAAGATATTCATCTGTTCCGATACACGGTCGTACATTTCCCGGTATCCCTTTGCCTTTTCCGTAATGGATACGATAATCTGCCTTCTGTTTTTCTTATCGGGAATCCGCTCCACCAATCCGCTCTCTTCCATCCGGTCCAACATACTTGTCAGGGTTGTCTTTGCCAGGGAAGTAAGCCGTCCGATTTCGGTAATTGAGAGTTTTTCATGTTCCCACAGGACATACAGTATCCTGCCCTGGGCCCCATTAAATGCCTCTATGCCGCTTTCTTTCAACATTTTTTCAAATGCCCTGCCCTGAAGCTGCCTTATTTGGGAAATTAAAAATCCTCCGTAAGTTTTCATTTTCTTCACCTCTCTATATAGAATAGTACTATATGGTACAATTGTCAATAACAAGTTATATATTTAAGCGCATAAGAGACAAGCAACATAAAAATGCTTGTCTCTTGATTCCACAAAATAATTATAGCACTTCATTTTCTATCTTTCTCGATGAATCTTATCAAAATCACTCCGGACCGAAAAAAACTTCAAACAAAAACAGCCATATCCTTTTAATAAAAATGGTATGGCTGGCCCGATTAATTTTAATGCTTCTATTCATTTCCCGGAAGTATGCGGCAGGTACTTTTTCAGGATTCCAGCAATCCGCTGGCAAGGGCATGCAGCCCCTTCTCATAATCTTCATCAAATTTGTTTGATATCTCAATCTGGGGAATGGCTTGTGTGGGAAGGTTACGGGCACATATTCTGCGGATTTCATCTGCCTTCCCCGCAATAAATTCATTTTCATAAAGTACGACCCGGTCGGGATTCAATAGTGCGGCATAGGAACGGATAATCTTGCCGTAATGCTCTACTACATTCATTCCGGCATAGTGTGTCTGGACGTATTTAGGATTATCTTCAATCGGAAGATAATAAAGTTCACCGGCAAATTCCGTTGCACCGTGCCATGCTTTTCCCTCAATAACAATACCGGAACCAAGTCCTCCCGCTCCCAGATAAATACAGGCTACTGCTTTCGGGGAATGGCTGCAATTCACCCAATACCCTGTGGAAACCACATGCATGTCGCCCTCCACAGCGCAGGGAAGTTTGGATATATCCATAATATGCTGAGACAAGTTCACGCCCCGCAGCTCTTCATGGGCAAAGCATTCGGTTACAGTTCCGCGATGAACGGTTGCTGCCAACCCTGCCGCAATGGCCTTAAGCTGCGGGTAACGCACCTGTACACGCATGATCAGCGTGTCGATTGTTTGTATTATTCCATCCGGACAAAGTTCCAATCCGGACTCTAAGCTTGTGCCAAACAGGTCACTGACAAACCAGTTCAATTTATCAGCTTCTATGCGAAGGGACAAAGATACCATAAAAACCGGATTTACCGCATAAAGTTGTGCGCTGCGGCCACCTGTGGAATTACTGCTTCCCTTTTGCTCCAATTCACCGGCCGCAACCAGTTGATCAATGGTCCGGCTGATGGTGGGAAAGCTCAATCCGGTTTCACGGGCCAATTCGTTTTTACTTATAATGCCTTTTTGCAGCATTACACGGCGTACTGCCTGTGTATTCATATTCTTAATTTCGCCTGCGTCAGCCATATATTTCGCCTCATTATTTTCATAGTTTTTAAAACTCCTTTAATAACTAAAGTGAGTATATCATGAATTTGTTTTAAAATCAAGTATTGCATAACAAAATTTACAACAAACATAATACATTCTTTTCAAGACCCGGGAATCCTGCGGAGTAGTTTTTATAGTTTTTATATTAGGAAAACAAAATTTTAACATAAAAAAAAGGCCTCAGCCTGTTAACAAGCCAGAGAACTTAAATTTATCCTTGGTGCTACCACCAGTTCAATATAGGTTAAAGCCTTCCTGCAGACATCCTCTGCTTCTTCTGCGTATTCCTCGTTATGCCAGATCTTTTTTTGAAGCCTGAAAATCATTTCTTTTTCTATTTCATAGATACTTTTTGTGATAATATAATTTCTTGTATCTTCTTTGTAATCCTGCCGGATGGAATATATCACTGCGGCACATTCATAGATTACCTGCTCATTTCTGCTTTTCTGTGTGATCCTGCCATACTTTCTCAGGATTTCTTTGAAGCTGTCATAGATTTTCTCTTCCTGATGCATACTTACCTCCTTAATTTTTTATTGTAATTTTTATTTATAATCCAATTGGAACTTTTATAATTTTTATGGTTTTCAGACTGCTCTGGAATAAAAGTTCTTATTATTGCTTGTTACTGGTATTATTTTAAAACAATTACGTAAATCCTGTGTTTGTTTTTTGTAAAGTTTATGGAAAATCGAATACCGATTTAATAATCTATCAAGGAAAACTTTCGCGTAGTCGGCGGAAGTTAGATTTACCTTTCCTGCTGAAATCGGAATCTCACCGAAACAGCAGCATGGCTGCGTAATGGTTAAGCTGTAATAGTCAAAGCGGATATTCCAGGGCCGCTACCCTACTTGCTCATAACCTTATACCCGATTGAATCCTCCGTCTCACCCATCACCACTAAAAAGCCAGACCTGACCGTTACTGAAACGGATTCCCTGATAATTTGCAGACATAAATATACAATCCTCATTCATTACCCCCTGCATAAAATCAACCGATAACGGGCTTCTAATATCATAGGAAGCAAATTCTTCCGCATTTTTAAATACAACAGAATCCGACTCTTTGCTTATACCAATAGAATATTGAATCTGTGCAGAAAGAGCTTTCCAATCGCCATTTTGGATATTTACCTTTCCTTTTTCTAACCGCCTTAGTTATTCCTTTTCAAAAATATTAAATAAAATAACTGTAATAACTAAAACAGCCGCTGCAATCCATACTGCTTTGACTCCAATCATTACGGTGAACAACCCTCCTAATATAGCTCCTATTACAAACGATAAAATAATGATGAAATATCGGACTGCTATTCCGGCTGACTCATGATCATGTTTCGTAAATGCTACATAGGACGCCTGGGTAGCCGACCGTAAGTTTCCTGTACACATAGTCGTAGCATAGGGGGAATCCACCAATTTACGAAAGGACTGTACCTGTACGGAAGTAACAAATGAGATGGTTACGATTACAAGGATATCCGGCATGGAATAAGGTATGAAACCCACGATAAAAAGAACTATAATCTCAAGTATTAATACTCCTCTTTTCCAATCCTTAGTAAAAAAGTGAAAAGATTTTGCCCTTATCGCTTCCGTGGCCAAAACCCCGATTATAAAAGCGATAATCGGCGGGACGTGGAGCAAGGCTTCTCTCCAATTTCCCTGGGAAACATATACGCCGAGGAGAACGATATTTCCGGTCTGGGCATTGGCAAATACGCCCTCTCTTCCTATGTAGGTATAAGCATCTAAAAATCCTCCGACAATGGCAAGGAGCACACCAAATGCTACGGATTCATGGACCGGGTTTTCTATATATAATATTCTGTTGTTTTTATTTGCCGTATGATTAACTTTGCTACTCAAATTACAGGCCTCCTTATCTGCCCTTCTATGATACACTTGGCGGAGACCCAAGTCAATATTACCAACGGAATAATTGGAATAAGTCAGGACAAACGCACCGAAGAAAATAATCTCCGGAGGGCGGCAGCTTCCGGATGCAGTTGTCCGATTTTTGGTGTAAAAGTCTCTGGGCTTCGTCCGGATACTCTCTTAAGAAGCCCTTGCGGAATATAATCTGGCATAAATACCGTTTTTATTCAGAAGTTCTTCATGTGTTCCCATTTCGACTATTTCGCAATCATTAAGGACAACAATTTTATCCGCTTTTTGAATTGTAGACAGCCGATGGGCAATTACAATGGTGGTTCTGGATTTACTGAGACATTCCAGGGCCAGCTGTATTTCCTGTTCCGTTTTATTATCCAGGGAAGAAGTAGCCTCATCCAGTATTAATATGGGAGTATCCCGAAGTATGGCTCTTGCAATGGATAATCTCTGTTTCTGGCCTCCCGACAGACGGATGCCCCTTTCCCCGATCACAGTATGGTATCCGTCTTCCAGACCGCTGATAAATTCATGTGCATTGGCCGCCTTGGCCGCATTTACTATCTGCTCTTCGGTGGCGTGCCAGAGGCCATAGGCAATATTTTCATATACGGTACCGGGAAATAAATACGTATCCTGCAATACCATACTGATATTATCCCTGAGGCTTTCAAGCGTAACCTCTCTGATATCATACCCGTCAATATAGATGTTTCCCTTTACCGGATCATAGAACCGGTTTAAAAGACTGCTGACGGTAGTTTTTCCCACGCCGGTAGCCCCCACGAAAGCAACGGTCTGTCCGGCTTCTATTTCCAGGTTAATGCGGTTAAGGACGGGTATTTCTTTTTTGTAATAGAAGGAAACATCCTGAAACCGAATATTACCTTTCACATTGTTCATGATTTTTGCAGCCGGTATTTCCTGCACCTCCGGCTGTTCCTCCAATATCTCAAAGACTCTCTCGCATCCCGCGATTGCATTATTGATCTGTTCATTCACACCGGACAGGTTATTGATGGGCTGATAAAATAAGTTCAGGTAGGTAATAAAGCCGACGATATCGGCAATGGAAACTTCGCCGGTAGAGTTTAAGTATCCGCCGTAAATAATAACGATAACGGAACCGATGGAACTTAAAAAAGTAATGGAGGGATGAAACATTTCACTTGATTTCGTCGCCTTTAAGAACACATTTGTCTGCTTTCTGGCCAATTTACCGATTTTTTCGGCTTCAGAGTTCTGTCTATTGAATATTTGGATTTCCTTGATTCCGGATAAATTATCCTGCAACGCTCCGCTTAATTCCCCCAGGGTTTTCTGGTTTTCCCTCCATAAAGGCAGTACATACCTGGAATAAGCCATATTCACATACATTAAGAAAGGAATGGAGATTAAACTGACCAGGGCTAATTTCACATCAATATAAAACAGCATAACCGCCACACCCGAAAACATCAGCACATTCACAATTAAATCCGGTATTACATGAGCAATCAATAATTCCGCGTTCACAACATCATTGAGTATTCTGCTTACGATTTGGCCTGTCTGCTTATCCTTAAAATAACCCAGGGAAAGATTCTGCACTTTATCATATAACTTTTTTCTTGTATCCGCAACATAATGATAGGCACCGTAATGGGTAAAATAACCTTTCAGGAAAGAACATACTCCCCGGATGATATAAGTAAATAACAGTATAAGCCCCATCTGCAAAGACTTTTTCATAATATCCGGCTCACCGTTGACCGCCATATCGGTGATCTCTCTTAACACCCAGGGTGAATACAGCTGCATAACTGTGGAAATTGCAACCGCAGTCATACCAATACAGATATATACCCAGTACTTTTTGGCATCTTTCATTATTTTGATGCAGGTATTCATATCAGTCAGCTCCTTCCGCCAGTTTGTAAGTGATGCATACCGGCCGTCCCGTTTCACTTTCTTCCACTATTTTGGCATCAATATGAAAAACATCTTTTAATACGGCCGGAGTCATGATTTCTCGGGGATTTCCGGATTTTATTATATTTCCGTTAGAAATTGCGATCATATAATCGGAAAAACGGGCCGCTAAATTTAAATCATGCAATACCATTACAATGGTACAGCCCTGGTTCCGGTTCAGGTCATATAATAATTCCAAAACTTCCAGCTGGTGGGACATATCGAGATAGGTAGTCGGCTCATCCAGGAGTATCTGATCGGATTTCTGGGCTAAAGCCATGGCAATCCATACTCTTTGCCTTTGGCCGCCTGAGAGGGTATCGACTTCCCTGTATTTATAGTCTTGAAGCTTTGTCACCCGGATTGCCCACTCTACGATCTCTTTGTCCTGAGCCGTCAGTTTTCCAAAGCCCTTCTGATGGGGGAACCTTCCGTATGATACCAGCTCATTTACGGTCAAGCCGCTTGGCGCCGTTGGGGTCTGGGGTAAAATAGCCATCTTTTTGGCAATTTCCCTGGTCGTCAGTTTTTTAATATCCTCGCCGTTTAGGTATACCATACCCTTTCTGGGTTTTAAAATGCGTCCAACTGCCTTTAGAACAGTGGATTTACCGCAACCGTTAGGGCCTACGATGGATGTTATTTTACCGTGAGGGACTTTCATGTCCAGCTGTTTTACAATTAAAGCCTCCTCGTAACCGATATCCAGTTTTTCTGTCACAATAATATTCATGGATTCCCTCCGATTAATTTGATTTGCTAAGCAAATATAAGAAATAAGGTATACTTAATACGGTAATGATAATACCTGTTGGTATATCTGCACCGAAGCTTACGGTTCTTGTAACGGTATCAGCCAGTAATACGATAATTGCCCCGCAAAGTCCGGAAGCGGGAATTAATAACTTATGATTGGGCCCCACTAATTTTCGGGCCATATGGGGGCAGATCATTCCGACAAAAAAGAAATTACCGCCCAGCGCCACACTTCCCGAGGATAACGCGACCGCTGCTGCCAAAAGACCTATATATTCTTTTTTTACCGCTAATCCAAGACCTGCTGCCGTTTGATTTCCAAGATGCAGGGTATTAAGCATGCGGGATTTATAAAAGGCATATCCCGCAAATAATAAGGTCCAGGGAGCCAGAATTTTCAGATATTCCCAGCTGTCCCCCCAGAGGCTTCCCGCATTCCACCTCTGTGCAAATTCCATCTGTGTTTTATCAAGCTTCAGGGTGATCATCAGGGATAAAGCGCTGTACCCGTTTCCCAGAGCAACGCCGGTCAGGATCAGTCCCGTAGGTGATACCTCCCGCCCCCGCCGGTAAGATAAAATAAAGATAAGTACGGCCGCCGTAATCCCTCCGATAAACGCCAGCAAAGGCAGCACATATTTTACGGAAATACCGCTGGCCGAAAATACCGCTATGTAAACCAACACAAACAAACCGGAGCCGGAACTGATCCCCAGAGTTCCCGGACTTGCCATATCATTCCGGAGAAGGCTTTGCATGATAATGCCGGATACTCCCATACCGATGCCTACCAGCAGGGCTAAAGTAATTCTTGGCAGGCGGAACTCAAAAACGATTAAATTCTGTTTTTCACTGCCCTTTCCCAGGATCGTTTGGATCACTTCCAGGGGAGACAGGTTCATTTTACCCACATAAATACTGAAAACCCCAATTGCGATACAGATAACGGCCATCAGAAAAATGACCGTAATACCCCTTTTTACGGAATATCTTTGCTTTTTCATTCAAATTCCCTCCTCTGTTTTCTCGCAATATAAAGAAAGTAAGGTACGCCGATGACAGCAAAGATAATACCGAGAGGTGTTTCGAAGGGCTTATTGATCAGTCGGCCGAAAAGGTCCGCCGCGACTAAAAAAATTGCTCCGTACAAGACACAGCCAGGAATGATATAGCGATAGTCTACTCCGATTGAGAACCGGACTATATGCGGAACCAGAAGGCCCACAAATCCAATCGGTCCCACGATAACAACGGATAAACCGGTCAGGAGAAAAACAACAACCGTAGAAATCCCCTTAACGGTATTGGTTTTTAAGCCTAACCCGGCGGCAATTTCTTCCCCCAGGCTTAAAACGGTTATGGAAGGAGAAAGCATTACTGCGGCCGCAGCACTTATGAGAAAAACAGGCAGAGTCGTCAAAAGCTCTCCCCATTTTGCACTGGCGGTACCGCCTGCCGTCCAATAGGTTAAGTCCTGCCCGATTTCATATTTAATTGCAATATAGGAAGTAAGTGCCCCAAATAACATGGAAATGGATAAACCGGCCAGTACCAGCCTTTGGGGTGTCATCCTTCTTTTGCCGACACTTGCAAAAAAGTAGGTCATAAAAGTTGCCAAAGCTGCCCCGATACAGGTATAGAACATAGTCTCACCATAGGATCTGCCGGGGAAAAAAGCAAAACAAACTGCCATTGCAAAAGACGCACCCGAACTGATTCCCATTAAGCCCGAATCTGCCAGGGGATTTCTGGTCGTTCCCTGCATAATGGCTCCGGCAACGGCCAGGCTGCTGCCTACCATCATATCTGCCACAGTTCTTGGAAAACGCAGGGTACGGATGATCTGATGCTCCATTATGGTATTATCAAACCGAAATAGAGCACCCCAGGCTACTTTTAGATCCATGTCTGCCGCTCCAAAGGAAATGGAGCAGAAAAATGCCAGTGCCAATAAGCATACTCCGATCACCATGTAGAACGAAAATTTTATATTTTGTTTTTTCATTTTGCAGTCTCCAATAAAGCCTCGGTAATATAAGTGATCTGTTTACTCATTACGTAAATGTCTCTGGCAAAAAACTGATTAAAATCAATTTCGATTACATTTCCGTTCTTTACCGCATCAATATTATTCCAAACCACATTGGCCGATAAATCTTCTGCCCCGTCATAAACAGAACGTAAAATATAATCGCCGCAATATTCATGCAGGACTTCCATGGATGTTTCTATATAATAGTTGCCGGCATCAAACTCCTTCTGCAGCTTTTCCGGTGCCTTAAATCCGAGGAAATTATAAACCACGTCACTGCCTCTGCCGTATTTCTCACCGAAGATATAAGGACCTTCAATTACAGTGATCTCCTTATCTGTAATACCGGCATCCATTAATTTTTGTTTATTTTCATCTGCTAATTGAAAGTACGCCAAGGTAGCCTCTTTTGCTTCTTTTTCTTTTCCTACCAGTTCACCAAGATAGTTAACACGTTCCTCCGTTGTCATAACAAGATCATCGACTTTGACCGTAGGGGCTATTAAGGATAATTTATCATAATCAACTTCTTTATAACTTTGAAGGACTATAATAAGGTCCGGTTCCAATCCCATGATGGTTTCCGGCTCAAAATTCTCCAGTCTTTTATAATCCGTACCGTCTAACAGCCCGTCAAACAGTGCCGGATCCATATCTCCCCCAATGGGTTTTACCCCCATGGAAAGCAGATCCCCTACATAGGATTGAATGACTATCCTGACTGGATTTGCAGGAATCTCTACATCTCCTTGTTCCGTTTTTATGATCCTGGTTTTTTCTGTTTCCGTTTGAGACTGCGTATTCCCGGTATCTATTTCCGTGCTGTTTTCCTTAAGTGTTTTACCGGTGTCCGAATTGGTTGCAGCCGTATCATTCCTTCCGCATCCTGCCAATAAAAACAGACTAAGCATTGCAATCATGGTAAGCCCTGTTAATTTTATATCTTTATTCTTCATGCCGACCTCTTTTCTGAATAAGAGCACCTGAGGGTACTCCGTAACTTACTTACTAACCGCCTCATTCAGTTTGTCAACAATATAATCCATCTGGGCGGTCATACTGGCGACATCGTCAAAATAGAACAAACCGCTTAAGGATGCAGGCACTTCTATAATATTTCCTGCTTTCACTGCCGGAATGCTTTTCCATATTTCTGTCTGGGAATATTCCGATTCGTTTTCGTCCAGTAAAAACCATAATACATAATCACCGAAATAGTCGGAAGCTACCTCATAAGATAAAGCTCCTCTTCCCTCCCCGGTATCCTCCACAAGTTTTTTCAGATTTTCCGGCAGGTTTAGCTGAAGATAATCATATAACAAAGTACCGCCTCTTGAACCGGTTTCATAGTATATGCCATAGGAGTTGCTTCCCCAGTCCTGAAGTATGCTGAAGGTTTTATCCAAAAACTCATCGGCTTTCAGCAGATCTTTCGCTTCCCCTAATTTTGTTTCAAAATCATCGATGGCTGCTTTTGCCTCGGTCTCACGTCCGGTTACGCTGCCCAGAAATTCTATCCGTTCCACGGAAGTCATGGTGGATTCAGGCGCTACTACGACGGGTGCAATTTTAGAAAATTTATCAAAGTCTTCCTGGTTATAGGTAATAATCAAATCCGGTTCATAGGATAATACCTCTTCCTTTTCCCAATTTTCAATGGAAGGTATATCTTTCAGCGAATCATAAAACGGCATTGATTCCTGTATCCACCCATAGATTGCCACAGGCTCTATACCTAACGTAACAACATCTCCAAGATACCAGTTTACAATGACTCTTTTGGGATTGACCGGTACCTCAACATCTCCCATTATAGTTGATACCACCTTGGTACCTTCTTCCCCAATCTCTTCAGTTTTTTCTCCCGCAGTTTCTTCTCCCGTATTTATACTTTCCTCAGTTAAGATTTCCTTTTCTGCGGTATTCTCCCCGTTCTGTGCTGCCGTATCCGTACTGTTTTTCTGACAGCCGGTTAAACCTGCTCCCCCTATTAAAATGAAACAAATGACCATCAGGTAATTTTTAATGAAAGATTTTTTCTTGAAAAATTTCTTCATATGATCCCTCCTGTAATAAATGTAAGTTTATAATTTAGTATCTGCTTACTTAAGCCCAAAAGTTAGCTCTGGCTAACTCAAAAAAGTATAGCATTGCAATTTTTCACTGTCAATAGCAGCAAAAACCAAACCCGAAGGTCAATAAAAACCAGAAAAACCTGAAATCCTTTAAATAAAAGGCCTACAGGTTTCCACTTTACTATCACTATGTTAATTCAGGTATAGTATTGTCCAAAATAAGTATAGTTCTATATTTACTTTTAGCCTTCACTTATGCTATGATTTTATTCAGGAGAACCACTTATGACAGGAGATTTCAATGAATACGGATGAATACCTTAATGGATTTCAGGCCATGGCCTTACAATTTAATATGACGGAACATAAATTTGGAAATGGAGTCATCTTTAATTTCGGGAGTAAAAGCAGTGACGGATGGATCACCCAGATACACCCGGCCGCCGGTCTTTTTGTTTCAAGTATGTGGTTTACACCGGCCGGAACCCTTTCTTATACCATGAATATCGACCGGCCCTGCCTGTTTATCTGGTGTATTGACAACGGAGACATTACATTTACCCGGAATGGAAAGAAAGCTTTTCATCTTACTCCAATTAACCACATTATAATAAATCCCTTAAAACCATATAAAATAACCTTTCCCGCCCAGGTGCACACCTGCTGTACCTGTATTCTTGTGTTTGAGGAATATTTGCAGGAGCTGTTAAGTAAACATCTGCCGGATTACGAAGAATTTATGAGCAAATTAAAATGCCATACCAATCTGGTTTGCAACACACCGGACATAACGCTTGTCCTTGAGCAGACCAAATGGGCGGCACGGAACGGGATTCTTCCGTTATTCAGTTATGAATGTAAGTTAGGCGAATTGTTCATGATCATGTATAAAAATTTGCAGTTTCTGCCTTCCATCCCGTTTAACCGCAGATATCACATTACCTGGGAAAATGAACAGAAACTATGGCGCATAAAGTCCGTGCTTGATAAGGATATATTAAATACTCCCGGTATTGAAAGCCTGGCTTTATCCGAAGCCATCAGCGTAAGTAAATTACACCGCTGTTTTAAACAATATTACAGAATAACCATAAACCAGTATATCCGGGTGGAGAAAATGAAAAGAGCGATGCTGATGATGGCCGACGATGAGCTTAGCATTAAAAATATCGCTCATATCTGCGGTTATGACAGCCCCAGTAAATTCACCGAAGCATTTAAAGAAATACATAACATTACCCCAAGCCAATATAGAAAAGCACATTACCTTTAGGAGGCCGGCCGTCACAGCCTTTTTGTGGAGGACGGCAGACATCCCATATGCTTTTTATAAGTCTTTGAAAAATAGGACAGATTGTCAAAACCGCATTTAAAGGCTGCTTCTTCCACGCTGTATTTACCGCTTAGCAGAAGCTTTTTGGCATTGGTACATCTTAAAATATTAATAAAACGCACGATGGTGTAACCTGTAATTTCTTTAAAAATACGGCAAAAATAATATTTGCTTAACCCCGCCTCTTCTGCAATATCTGAGACGGAGATATTTTTATCATAATTGCCTTGGATATACCGGATTGCTTTTTTAATTATTTCGATTTTACCTGTTTCCAGTTTATTGGATAAAGGCGACTCCGACAGAGTGTAGTCCCGGTAAAGGCAAATTATCAGATCCATAATTGCCGACTTGATTTTTGCTTTATAGAGGGCTTTTTGGGAATGAAATTCCTCTTTTATGACATTGAATTTATCTCTAACCGCTTTATCTTTTATCAGTCTTTCAAATACGATCTCTTCCGTATCCAAACCAAATTCCTCACAAAATTTCCGGTCTATAATCAGGCAATAATATTTTGACTCCTCGGCCAAGGTTTGTATATAGTGAACGTTGTTTGAATTAATGATAATGATCTCATCCTTACCCGCAGTGCTACTGCTTGCATCCGATAAAACGGTTATGGTACCCTCCGTAACATAAAGTATCTCAATACTTTCATGCCAGTGGGGCAGAAAATCGGACTGATATTTTCTCATTGTATCCAAATGAAAAATAATCGGAAACGAAGGATCCTTATGTGTATGCGGTTCATAGATATTATTTGAATTCATCTGTGGCTCCCATCTCTGACAGGCTGATTTTACAAACGATTCTAAGCCTGCTGCCTATAAGCTGCTTCGTATGGAATTTATCCTGGAAATAACAGGCAATGTGCCGGTTACAGAGCAAGATAGTGTTAATTTATAGCAATTTCATTTCTTTACTTCATATAAGTTCAATTATACAATGAGGTTTATAAACAAACAACTTTTTTATTTAGAAAGGATGGTTTCAATGTACGATTTTCCAATTGGTGTCATGCTGGATTCCTTTAAGCTGGACACCAAAACCGCCGCCCAAAAGGCCGCCCTGCTTGGAGCCAAAGGACTCCAGATGTATGCGACCTCCGGTGAATATTCCCCGGAAGCTTTAACCGTCAGCAAAAGAAAAGAACTCCTTGACCTGGTGAAATCAAACGGCCTGGTTTTTTCCGCATTATGCGGGGATTTAGGACATGGTTTTGGCAACCGGGAGAAAAATCCTGAACTTATTGAAAAATCAAAACGTATCATGGAGCTTGCAAAAGATCTGGAAACGGATATAATCACCACCCACATCGGTGTTATCCCTTCCGATAAGAAGCATGAACGTTATAAAATCATGCAGGAAGCCTGCCACACCTTAAGCCGTTTTGCCGACTCCATAGACGGACACTTTGCAATTGAAACAGGTCCGGAAATCGCAATCACCCTAAAGGAATTTTTAGATGCACTAAATTCAAAGGGCGTCGCTGTAAACCTTGACCCTGCCAATTTTGTTATGGTAACGGGGGATGACCCTGTAAAAGCGGTTTATACGTTGAAAGATTATATCGTACATACCCATGCCAAAGACGGCAGGCGTTTACAGGTAAAAGACCCGGAAATTATTTACGGTATCACAGTGGATGAAACCGCCGCCGCCCAAAACAGCTTTATATCCGGGGATGCAAACCTGCCCTTTATCGAACTCCCTTTAGGAGAAGGCGATGTTAACTTTAAGGAATATTTAAAAGCCCTTGATGATATCGGTTACAGGGGATTTTTGACCATTGAGCGGGAAGTCGGGGAAAATCCCGAGGAAGACATTAAAAATGCTGTCATTTTTCTTAACAGGATGAAAGGTTTATAGGAGGAAATAAGTTATGGCTAAAATTAAAATCGGAATCATCGGTACTGGTTCCATCTCAGAACAGCATATCGAAGCTTACTTAAACAATCATAACGCAGAACTGTATGCCTTCTGTGACCTGAATGAAGAACGCCTGAAATTTATGGCTGAAAAATATAACGTGAGGCGTACCTTTACGGACATGAATGAAATGCTGGGCCTTGAAGAAATCGATGCTGTCAGCGTGTGCACCTGGAACTCTGCACATGCGCCCTGCACCATTGCAGCCTTAAACGCAGGCAAACACGTTTTGTGTGAAAAGCCAATGTCGGTATCAAAAGAAGATGCCAAGGCCATGAAGGAAGCGGCGGAAAGAAACAAAAAACTGCTGATGATCGGTTTTGTCAGGCGTTACGGAAATGATTGCAATATATTAAAGGAATTTATGGAATCCGATTATTTCGGCGAGATATACTATGCAAAAGCTACTTATCTTAGGCGGAAAGGAAATCCCGGAGGATGGTTCGGAGATAAAGCACGTTCGGGGGGCGGTCCTTTAATTGATTTAGGTGTCCATGTAATTGACCTTGTAAGATTCCTGATGGGCAACCCGAAACCCGTTTCCGTATACGGCGCTGCTTTTAAAAAGCTGGGGGAGAGAAAAAATATTAAAGGGAAACAATTCTACAAAGCCTCCAGTGCTACGGATAACGATATATGCGATGTGGAAGATCTGGCCAGTGCCATGATAAGATTTGATAACGGTGCTGTCCTTTCCATCGAGGCAAGTTTCAGCCTGAACCTGAAAAAGGACGAAGGTAAGATTGAACTTTTCGGTACAAAAGGCGGGGCCAAATTAGACCCGGAATTGGAACTGTACAGTGAGATCAACGATTACCTGGCAGATGTTAATTTAGATGCACAAACCTCCTTAAGCTTCGACGGGTTATTTGCCAAAGAAATCGATCATTTCGTTTCCTGCATTACCGACGGAATCCCCTGCCTCTCCCCTGCCCAGGACGGCATTGAAATCATGGCAATTTTAGATGCAATTTATGAGTCGGCGGCAACCGGACATGAAGTTATTCTGTAACTTTTTACAGTAATAATATCCTGAAATACGGATATTTAGCGCTGATTAAACTCGAAGTTTTATTGAGCCTGTTTTGTACGCTCCTTTTACGGGTATAATGAAATGTTGCGGTTAGTCAAAGCGGATATTCCGGGTCCGCTACGCTACTTGCTCATAACCTTATATCTGCTACGCAGGTATAAGGTCGGAGCATGAACTTAGCATGAACCTAACATGAACTCTGACTGAAAAGTTAAGTCCCTAACCCACCGCTTACACTCCGTTAAGGAGCGGAGGACTTACTTGTAAGGTCAAATTATCAAAAATTATATTACACCAGGGAGGTTACCGAATATGAAAATATCCGTTAGTTCGTATAGCTTTGACAAATTATTATTCACAGGTAAAATGACACAGTTTGACTGTATCGCGAAAGCGAAGGAAATTGGTTTTGATGCCATTGAGTTTGTGGATATCCTTGCACCGGACGGTGTTTCAAAGGAAAACTACGCCAAAATTTTATCAGAAGAATGCAAACGTCTTAATATGCCCGTATCCAGCTTTACCTTTGGCGCGGATTTTTTAAAGGGCAGTGGGGGTAATGCCCATACGGAAATCGAACGCGTGAAGAAAATGGTGGATATCGCTGCAATTTTAGGTGCAGATCTGGTTCGGCATGACGCTACTACCGGTGATGGCAGATCCTTTGATACCATACTGCCGATCATAGCCCATGCCTGCAGCGAAGTAACCATTTATGCGGCTTTAAAGGGCATTCGGACGACGGTCGAAAATCACGGTTATTTCTGCCAGGACAGCGACCGGGTAGAAAAATTATACAATGCCGTCGGCAACGCTAATTTTGGACTGCTGGCTGATA
Source organism: Bacillota bacterium (assembly GCA_023391695.1). Lineage (GTDB taxonomy): Bacteria > Bacillota > Clostridia > Lachnospirales > Lachnospiraceae > Anaerocolumna. Next base: position 17,288 of record JAEWAK010000022.1, on the reverse strand, counting down.
TGGGGAATTTTTTATGTGCGGATGAAGCCCCGGAGAAAGCTTTCGGGAAAATTGCACCCTATACCTTTTATGCACACGCCAAAGATTTTCATGTAAAATCCGCCATGCTTCCGGACCCGGGCGAAGGGTTTTTCAAGTCCAGGAGCGGAAATTATCTCAGAGGCGCCATCATCGGCCACGGTGATGTCCCGGTTCTGCACTGTATACGGGCATTGAAAAATGCTGGGTTTGACGGCTATATCGCTATTGAATTTGAAGGAATGGAAGAAACCATAAATGCCATTACCATTGGATATAATAACCTGAAACGGTATATAAGGGAAGCATAATTTCATTATAAAAACTCCAGCGAAAGATAAACAATTTTAGCTTTAGCTGGAGTTGTACAAGAATTAGCTGCTTAAATCCGCACCATTAGTTTGGATAATCTACCTCTTAAAGAAGAACGGAGTATATAGAATCGATACGGGAAATGGAAAATTCAGAAAGATCATGGATAACAGCTATAAACCATTTGGTATACAAGATATGAGATTCCTGGATTTTGAAGTGAAGAATGCCGATACCCTTTATATTCTCGCAGTAAATTTTGACAGTGAATGCGCCACAGATTTTCTCACCTACACAAAATAGCCAGGGCTTAAAAGAGCAGAAAATCCGACTTTAAAGGATATTTAGTTTATTAATTTTCTCATATTTTATTGACATTACCGGTTTCAGAGACCCCAGCCGCCTGTGTACTTCCATATTTACAGATTCTTTGCAGACAGCAGACAGTGCATTTGGGGTTCCTGGATCCGCAAACTTCCCGTCCGTGCAAAACAAGCCTGTGGCAAAAATCATTGGATTCTTCCGGTGGCAGAATCGCAAGGAGCTGCTTCTCCACTTTCAGCGGATTATCTCCATCCGTAAGCCCAAGTCGTTTACAAATCCGGATACAATGCGTATCCGTTACGACAGCAGGCTTGTGAAAAGCATCTCCGATCACCAGATTGGCAGTTTTTCTCCCTACCCCCGGCAGTTTTAATAATTCCTCAAGGGTATCCGGAACCGTTCCGTTATATTCTTCCTTTAACTTTATACATATGGCGTGAATATCTCCTGCTTTTATTTTATGTAAGCCGCAGGGACGGATATATGGTTCGATTTCTTCAGGCGTACTGGAAGCGAAAGCTTCCAAGGTCGGATACCGTTTAAATAATGCCGGTGTTGCTTTGTCCAGCTGCGTATTGGTACACCGTGCCGAAAGACGGGCTGTAATCAAACGCTGTAACGGTTCCGTATAGATGTGTGAATAGGTGGTCTCCGGGTAGTGTTCTTTCAATATTTCCACTGCCAGCGCAGCATATTCCGTTTTAGTCATCATCAATTCCCCCAGGATTATCTCTCCTTCGTTTTTTCAGAATTATGAATCCGGTATAAAAATTATATCACAAAAGGCTGGCTATATTCGGCAAACCGGCTGATGCAAAATAACATAAGTATACCAATTGTCCCTAAATTAAATCGGCAGGACAGTTATCAAATAACCGCCTAATACAAGGCTGGCTGAATTTGCGGCTAAAGCATAAAAAACACGCCGTAATTTTCCATGTTCTTTCATAAAAATAAGCACGCCTATGATTTCGGCTAAAAATACCCAGAACTCCATGAAAACAAGATTGAAGATTAAATAACTTTTAAACGGCGGTGCTCCGTTCAGGACTAGGTTGAGAATTCCCTGTGTCAGTAAATTCATTAACAGAAAGACAATCCAACTCTTTTTATCCCGGAAGCCAAATAAGAAAAAGATCACACTTTCGATTGCCAGTGTTAAAATAACCCGCAGAGTAACTAAAAGGATTGAACGGGACGGCAGCTTGCCGGCTGTTATAGTTTGTGCGGAAAAATCCAATGTGACAATGCTGTTATAACCGTTTAAATACTGCTCCCCAACAATTTGCTCGTAATCTGTACCGTTTCCCGAGACTTTGAGTGTAATTTCGTTGTTATTTCCAAGATCTCTTTTGTAAAAGGCATAATAGGTTTCCCAGGCAGTCCTACTCCTTTTCCCTTCCTTTATAGTGTCTTCCAAAAGGATGGATACAGAAACATCCGCAGGAGCATTTTTCATGATGATAATCAAAGCAGGCGCCTCCGCTGAATTCGCATAGGAAATAACCGGGAAGAAGCTAATTGCTGCAAGAAGCATTATATATGCCATATAAACTTTTCGTTTCATGTTACACACCTCCCTATTTTAAGGTCCCCTGTAAAGAAACCGGTAATAAATCTCCGATAACCGGTAGGCAGCCCTAATAGACAGCTACCCCAACAGTCCTCAGCTTCTGCCAAGGTTTTTTATAATTTCATGATAACGTATGGTTGCCAACTCACTTGGTTTACCTTTTTTGCAGAAAGACAACCCTGCCAGTTTTGGAACAACCCGCTCAACAACAATCTGCCCATCGGTCATTTTGGACTCCAGTGCTTCCAAAAACCGTCTATCTTCCTTTGCCCGGTCATAAAACGACAAAACATAGACGTAAACAAAAAGGTTGTAGTTTCGGAAGGGATATTCGATCTGCATAAACAATGTGCCAATTCCATAGTGGCATGGGCCGATCGGTTTCTTAATCGTCCAGTGCTCCAGCAAAAAATCCACAGCCCGATCAAGCGCAGGTTCGTTGTTGATATAACTGCTAAAGCGGAACCCACTCAGGGCAGTAAGTGTTGGTAAAGGATTTGAAAACTCCGTTTCCGGACCCCGTCCAAAACTGAACTTGCTGCAGCGCCAGCCTCCATCGGTATGCTGTATATCCAAAAGATGCTCGAAGGTTTTTTGCAGCCTGGCATCGGAAGCATGTCCCAGGCGGCACAGTACCTCGGCAGCATGGACGGTATGACATGGGTATATGGCACCCTGCGGGGACAGCTTGAAACGTCCGTCTTCCCGCCAAGTACTGAAAATCAATTCGGCAGTTTCTTTAAGCAATGGGTCGGTCGATTCCATTCCCAATTCCAGGAGGTAAAGAACGCTCTCCAATGTGGAGAACGGTGCCCCTTTTAGCAGGCGTTTATCAGGCGTAGTAAAAAGATCGGCTCCGTTATCATATCTATGCGACAATATCGCTTCAACATCCGATGCATATTGTTTATCTACAGCCATTATTTTACACCTCATCTCATATGGAACATTTATATTTGCAGCTCCTTTTTCATAGCTTTACAATTCAGTGTCATCCCATTTTCCGTTACAGTAAACGTTTTTATTTCCTTAAAACCGTGCGAAAGATAAAACTTGATGGCTCGTGTGTTTTCAGACAGTACCTCCAGAAAACACATCTTAAAACTTTGCTCTGCCATTATTTTTTCTGCCTCTAAATACAGCTTTTGACCAATACCGCATCCAATATACTCCGGTAATAAATAAATAGAAAACAATTCCGCATTACCTGTATCCGGATCCGTAATTGCTCTGCCAAAAACGGCACTGCCTATAATTCCATTTGAGTTTTGTGCAACTAAACAGATACTTTCTGCAGAGATGGCCTCCAGCAATATAGGAACCCAATGGTCATTTGACAATGAGGAAAGATATCGTCCATCCATAAGTCCTTTATAGGCAGATTTATAGCTTACTGCGACCTGATGGCTAATTTTTTCAATATCATGTATTGTAGATTTTCTATAAATAATATTATCCATTTTAACATCCTAAATTTTCCTAGTGATTTTACTTAGTTTAAATTCCTGTTTGTAGATATCATACTACATATTGCTGTACCTTTCAACTACCCTAATATATGGATTAATTGGGTAACTTGTGTTTATATCAGTAAGAGCAATCGGTACGATCAAGGGGTGTGACATCCAACAACTTCAACTGTTTAATCGTTATTACATTTTTGCGGCAGTTAAAAATGATTTACCGTATACATTATTTAATAAACATAATGGGAGACCGCATTAACTTCTCCGTTTGCTCAAAATCTTATGCAAATTATCTATAGGTAAATCCAATATCTTCGCATAATATGTACGCCTTCATCCTTTGTTTCAACAGTGATTTTATCCATCAATATGGTCTTTTTAGAGTTTACCATAATAACGCTGGATTGCTTTGGCAATATATTCAGCGCTTCCTTTTCCATATTGACTATCGGTTACTTCTGCCAATTTTTCATGCTGCAAATACTCTTTTGCCAAATCCAGAAGTATGGCTCTTGCATTGTCCAGTTGAAACATGGTCTTATAGCATTCTGCAAGTTTCCCAATTGCTTCTTTTTCTAAAACAGTATTTCCTGTTTCTTTTGCCTGTACGAGCTGCTTATAGATTTTCTCATTTTCATCCTGCTGTGGTGTTAATTCTTCTTTGTTTCCCGTAGACTGCAAGACAGCTTCTACCGCTTTTTCTTTACTGCCATACCATTTGATTAAATCTGCTACAGCCTTTTCATTCTTTAACCCGGCAGCTAAAAATTCACGGTACTTTTCTACATTGCCATTGCCATATTTTTTTACTTGTTCCTCAAAGGTTTCTTTTGGCATACATTTCTGCATATGGTCTAGGATTTTCTGTACATCATCATCATTAAATGCTTCAAAGCTCATTGTATTAACTCCTTTCATCACATCAGTTATCAACTCGATAATGCCATTTAAGCGGTTTCGCTTATTCTCCAACAGGGATTTATGGGTTGACAGGATTTGCTCTTTATCATAATTAGGATCTTCCATAATTTCCTTTATATCAAGTAATGGTATTTCTAATTCTCTAAAGAACATTATTTGTTGCAACTTTTCCAGTGCCTTGTTATCGTATAGTCGGTAGCCTGCTTCTGTTAATTGTGTGGGTTTAAGCAATCCGATTTCGTCATAATATCGTAGTGTTCTTATACTTACTCCGGTAATTTCAGACACTTCTTTAACTGTTTTCATTGTTGCCTCCTTTTAATTCAAGCCTAAACCATTACGCGACGAGAGAGTCAATACTTAAATTTTATTTGAAATTTAATTTACCTTGAAAATTTTAATTACTAAATTTATTTTACTATTATAAATATTACAGAACAATACGAGAAGCAAATATAACGCATTTTATACCTCTTATGACCGACTGTTATAATCTGGGCATATCTCATTAAAATATAAAAAACAGCCCCAGCACAGAACATAACAGTAGTCCGTCAAATTCGAAGATATAATCTAGTCTATGCAGTTAGCCTCAGATGTAATAAACCAGAGTTTTGCCTAATCTTTTCTTCAGATTCCACCTCACGATGGTCACCCTGGTTTCGGCTGTATCCTTCCCACTGCCGGGCGGATTGGAACATTCACAAAAAAAGGAACCAAACCCGAAAAATTTGATTCCTTTTTTCATGCGAGTGTTTCCTCACTATATACTGCACCGTGTCAGCTTAATTCACTTTATCCGACATACTTTTTAAATAACAAGGAGGCATTATGTCCACCAAATCCAAAGCCATTGGATATGGCATAATTTACTTCATGATTGATTGCCTGATTGGGTACATAATCCAAATCACACTCTTCATCCGATTCATTTTGATTAATCGTCGGGGGTATTCTGTTTTCCTGCAAAGCCTTTAATGTTATGATCGCTTCCACTCCGCCGGCACCGCCAAACAAATGGCCTGTCATGGATTTTGTAGCGTTGACTTTAATACGGTAGGCATGCTCCTTAAATAAAGTTTTAATGGCTTTTGTTTCGGATTTATCTCCCTCCTGGGTACCGGTTGCATGTGCATTGATATAATCCACCTGTTCAGGTGATACACCTGCCATATCGATTGCTAAACCCATTGATCTTACAGCTCCGTTATAATCAGGCGTTGTAATATGATAAGCATCTGTTGTAGCACCATATCCAACAATTTCACCAAGTATTTTGGCTCCGCGTTTTTTGGCATGTTCCAGTTCTTCTAAGAATAAAATCCCAGCCCCCTCTGCCATCACAAATCCGTCTCTTAATTTATCAAAAGGACGGCAAGCCTGTTCCGGAGCTTCGTTATTGGTAGAATCAAAGCAGCCCACTATTTTGGGGATGAGGGCGCTTTATTGACACCCACAGGATCACCACCCATCATCTTATGAGGAAGATGACTTACCTATTCACTGGAAATCGTATACTACTTTCAGATTCGTCAGAGTTGACAGAAGGCAACACCAAAACGGTGATCTAAGTCTTCTGGATGAACAGGATGACTGCTTTTTCCATACTTGAAAACCACTATCCAATAGCTTTCGCTGCAATTGCTACGTGACAATACATTAATTCTTGCCCTGATAAGTTTCTATCTAAGAAGAGTTTTTTTCGGCTTCAATGCTGTCTCTTCGCTAAAAGGTGGATGCTGACTATCCCTTTCAGATATACTAACCTCCATCCCATCTTCAATAGGCCACTCAATCCCAATGGACATATCATCCCAAGGAATGCCACTTTCATCTTCTGGATGATAATAATCAGTTAACTGATAAACGAATTCGGCTACATCCGAAAGAACCAAAAAACCATGCGCAAAGCCTTCGGGGACATACATCATGTTTTTCCTTTTAGCCGAAAGATGTATGCCAAACCATTTACCATATGTTCTGGAGCCTTCCCGTATATCAATCGATACATCAAAAACCTCACCATTTATTACACTCACAAGTTTCCCCTGTTGATAGGTTTTTTGAAAGTGCATGCCTCTCAAAACACCTTTTTTGACATAGATTGGTTAATTTGAACAAAATCCATACCCAGTCCTGCTTCGTGAAAAACCATATAATTGTAGGCTTCATAATTATAGCCTCTCTCGTCCGGATAGATTTTGGGGGTAATGGATAAAAGCCCCTTGATATCCAAACATTGTTCAAAACTAAATTGTCCCATTTTTAGCCTCCAAGATCAAATGTTATTTTTCTCTACTTTCACCAAATCCCCAAGTTTAAACGTAGATATAGGGTAACCGTCAAGCAGAAGTCACGGTGCCGTTGCCGTAAGACTTAGCGGTACAAACGTGGGCAGAAGGTGCTGGGGCGCGTGTATAACTCTTGCTCTGCGTCTTCTTGCCGGTTCATGCAGAACCTGTAAGGGTGGGGGTTTCGTCAGCATGAAGTACATACGGATAAAATATTTCATAAAACATGTCATAAATCAGCTTAAGCCAATCCTCGATGGCTTTTATCAGCCAGTTTGACATAGTCTGGTGTATCAACAGGATTCCATTTCTTTAAATTACTGTTCCTGACGATATAACGGAACGCCCATCACGAATTTCTGTATCATGACATGCGCGATCACTTCCGGCGACGCGAAACTGCCCTTCATTATAGGCTCTTTCATCGGAGATTTTTCAATCGAAACGCGGCATTCATCCCTCTAACTGTCGTGGCAGGTGTATATCTTGCGTACGTGTTCACGTATCTTGGCTTGTGCAGGAATGATCACAAGTTCACGCCAAACATCGCGTCCCATGACATGAATCGTATTCCGTACAAATCCACTCCGATTCGGGCAGTTTATGCTCCACAGCCTCAATGCCTCAATGGGTAATCCCTAAGAAACTTGTCACTAGTGAGCCTTTTCAGCTTGCGGTAATTTTTTTTGACCTCGGTTAGCTCCGGCTCTGTCTCGTTCACATCAGCAAACAACTCAGACTCATTGAAAATCGTAAGCTGCGCAAAATCATAATCGCTTTTCTCGCTTGAAACCCCAAATTGCCAATGTTTCGCAAGTCGAAACTGTTCCATCAGCCATTCGACTTTTTGTGTCAGTTCCGTTATTCCTCTTTATTATGCGTTGTATTCCACAAGCGTGATTGTAATGTTTCGATATCGTTCTTCGTGTCTCCATTATACCAAAAAACGCTGAAAATTCAATAGTTTATATTGCACGGTATTCCGTAAATCGCTATGGTGTAGTTTCAGCTCAACTTTTACGCCACCGAGCAGTATCTCAAGTTCTTTCGCCGTCAGTATCATAATCGCACCGTTTCAAATGTTCGGCCACTTAAAATGTCCCTTTTCCAGCCGCTTGAAATACTGCCAAAATCCGTCCCCGTCCCACTCAAGAATTTTTAACCTGTCGCAGCTTCGGTTACAGAACAAAGCAACTCTCAGCCAAACGGCTGGAGCTTAAAACTCCCCTTAACGATAGCCGCAAGTCTGTTTATACTTTTTTGCATATCGGGGTCCAGACTTATCAGCTCAAAACATATCGCTTCCTGCAGTTTAGTTTGTGCTGCCAGTAAAAATATGTATTTCTAATGATCCCTCTGATGCACAGGAAGCGCTCTACAATAGAGTGCCTATCCTATTGTGGACATCCATGAGATAATTACTCCAAATATCAAGTTAAAGTAAAAATGGGAATGGGTTTCGAGGTATACCAATGGGCGGCAGAAAGAGGATTGGAACAACCATTACTAATCTTTTTGCTTGTTCTAACGATAGTACTTATTTTAATAATTATGAATTACAATAATAAGTATGACTCAACTTCAATTTGCCGGGATTGCATGTATAAAAAAACGAACAAAGAACTGTCGTATTTTCATGTAGTTTTTATAAACGTAAGCAGCTTTTTATACGGAAAAAGCAAATAGAATGCCCTGCTGATCACCTGAGAGGGAACAATCAAGGCACATCCTTTGCATCAATAAAATAAATGGCCTAATACCATACATAATATTGTATTATATTTGTCTCAAAAAAATAGGCTGATAAAATAAAACCGCCGGTTCATTGCCGGCGGTTTTATTTCGCACTGCTTGAGCAGCGTTAACGGTATTATGAACTACCAAAAGCTTTAACTAATACGTTTTTTCGGCTGAATAAATAGAAGCTGTTTCAAGAAGAGTACCACTTGAATTATACACGTTAACCGTTGAGCATACCCTGTATGTTCCATGACTAACATAATAATCACCTTCGACAATTAATCCTGGACCTGTACCAGTGTCTGCCCATGATTTGACTGTTGACCAACTATTGTTTGTTTCTTTTTGTAATGAGACAGTCAGCTCAGACGTATATTGCGATGCAACATCAACAGATCCGGAATAATGAGCTTTGCCAGATGAGTCTATTCCAAGTCCTGCGCTCATCTGCCATATGTACGCGAACATAGGCGACATTTCACTTTCATTTGTATAGCTGCTTGTTTCTGCTGCGTAAACGGGGAATGATAATAGGATCACCATGAATACCGTTAAAAAAATGCTGATAGATTTTTTCATAAATTATACCTCCTTCGTTTCTTTCATTAATAAAAACAACTTTGGATATATTATGCAACAAAATTTAATACTTTTATTTTATAAATTTTACGCCTTCAGCCATTTTAATTGCTTCATCTCTGCTCATTTCACCCTGAAAGACAAAAAGGTGGTTATCCATTGTCCACGCTATGGAAGTTATAGAATCTTTGATTGAAATCGTCCCATCCTGGTCATTCACTTTTACGTTTTCTATAAGTGAAGCATTTTCTGTATCAACGGCAATCGTATTTGTTGAGTTGTATTCAGTGTAAACTATAGTTGAATTATCAACCGCGTTATTAAATATTATTTTTCTAATCGCATCAGTATAAGAAAAACTATCTACCTTATAGCCATCAGGCATATATGTAGGCGCATATTCATTTATCCAGTTTACGATTAATTCGCCTTTATCCTGTGAATCAGCATCATTTAATTGTAGTGATGTATACTTAGGTTCTATACTTATGAGAAAATTCAAGACTTGTATTCGGAATGCCTGAACAGATAAAGCCATGGTAGATAAAATAGCTATTATAGCCATTATCGCAACTGCGGATTTGCTTATTATTCCGAATGCATTGTGGTTTTTTTGAGTTTTCTTCACTTTCTTTAAATGTGAATCTAATAATTTAGTAAATCTTTTCATACATTCAGATGATGGTAGGTTTTCATGCTCATTATTAAGTTTTTCAGCTTCTTCAAGAAGTAGCTTTCCTTCTGATTCAGCGACTTTATTTATTATCACACGAAATAAACCGTCTTCGTATGCTTCATTAAGCTTTTTAATTTCTTCTGAACTATTGCTTGGCATGGTCACTCGTCTCCTTTTCAATAAGCTTTCTAGCCTGTCGTCTAGCACGTGTTAGATATTGTCGAACACTACCTGATGCTATCCCAAGTATTTCAGCTATTTGCTTATCACTCATTTCGAGTATGTATTTGAAATATAGCAAGTCTCTTTGATTTTGAGTAAGCTTAGAAAAGGTAACGTTTAGTAATTCCAATTCTTCCTGACGAATAAGCTTTTCTATTGTGTTATCTTCATAATCAAAAATATCCTCGGCTAGTTCCATATTTTCACTGTAATACATATGTTTATTCTCAACTTCTTTGTGTTTGAGATGGTTTATTGAAACACTCCTAACAGTATAAACAACATAAACTGTCAGACTGCAACAATCCAGAGTACGAATTTTTGAAATTTTTTCAATAAGCTTAACAAAGGAATCATTTATAAGGTCTTCAATTTTTTGATTATCATGTGTTATATTATAAATTGTCTTTCGAGCAAGATTATAATATTTATTATATAAATTAACCATGAAAGCTCTATCATCGTCATCAAGCTGCATAATTAATATTCCTATCATAACAATACCCCCGTTGTATGGCTCTTCAGTCACATAAGCGTAACCTTAGATGTACTTTTTAGATAACATTATTCAAGGTCGAACAGAATCTTTTTGGGTCTTAAATTAGCAGAGCATCACTCATGTTTCTTACATATGCATAATGTTATCCTACTTTTCAGTTAATACTCCCAACTCAATTAGACTTTATATAATGGATTATAAGGCAAAAACAAGCTGATAGTAATATATCAGCCCGTTAATACTATGTTTCCATAAGACTGTCTAAAATTAATTGTAGACTTTTACGATTCTTTTTTGACAAAGACCTGTATTTTTCTATTATGTTTATTTCCTCATCATTCAGTTCGTATTTTTCTACTCTTTCAATTTTATGTTGTATATCAGTATTTCCGATCAAATAATCGACCGAAGTGTTAAAGTAATTTGCAAGCTTCTTTAACATAGCAATATCCGGTTCATAATTATCGTTTTCGTAACATGTTATTTGTTGTTGTGTCGTTGAACCTATCTCATTTGCTAACGCTTGCTGACTTATACCAGCCTTCTCTCGCAACTTTTTTAAATTTTCCATTATAATTACCCCCAAATAAGATTGTAACAAGATTATCTCGTAATTTATAAATCGCATTTCTTGTTATATTTAACAAGAAATTCACGTTGCATAGTACAAGAAAATCATGTTCATTATATGGCATCTACATGCCTCCAATATTCTATAATGTGCTAAAGAAAATAACCGGAATATGTTCAACATTTTCCGGGCTTAATATATGCATTAGATAACCCCCCCCGAAATCAGCCATAAGTAAAGATTTCGGGGAGGGCCTTCTATTCCTTGGTTTAGACAAAATCCACCTAAAAAACCACGGGCTGTTTACCCGTGGTCCCCAGGAGGTTATAATACGTCATTTTTTGTTGCAAAAAAAATCTTAAGTTGTTTATATATATAAAGGGTATCTTTTGTAAAAAAAACTCAGTTCAGGAAATGCTTGGTCTGATCTCGATAGGGGGGCGATTTGTATGTTAAATATTGCATTCTGCGATGATGATGAGAACTATCTAAGTCACATTGCAAAGAAAACAGAGAAGATTTATAAATACTTGAAAACAAATATTAGTATTAATACCTTTTCAGATGGAGCTGCATTAATCGAGAGCTTCAAAAAATACCAGTCTTATTATAACATTATTTTTTTAGATATTGACATGCCAAACATCAATGGAAAGGATACAGCAAGAATTCTTCGTACTATGGATAAAAAATTTAAATTAGTTTTTATCACCGATTATGAGAATGAAGCTCTAAATACATTTCAATATGATGTTATTGGTTTTCTTCCTAAAGCTCTAATTGATTCAAGGTTACCTGATTTAATTGAAAGAATGAACCAGGTAATAGAGGAGGATGATCCCCAAGTACAATTGTTTAGAGTTGAAAAGAATACAAATGGGGTTATGGATATTCGAATTCCTTTAAATGATATAATGTATTTTGAAAGTATCAATAGAAAAGTTTATTTAACTACTCAAAGAGGAACATTTATTTTATATCGTTCCCAATTCTCTGAAATAGTAGAACGTTATCTGTCTTTAGGATTTGTGGATATTCATAGAACTTGCATCGTCAACATGAAATATATATTTTCTGTTGACAATAATGAGATACGATTGGATAACGGTACTCGCCTACCCATTAGCAGACGCAAGAAGCAAAAAATATTTGATCAATTCTCAAAAGATATATGTGGAGAAATATAATATGATAGATTTTTTAAGAGATTACGTGTTTACTTTAATAGAATCTATTTTACTTTATTGCATGGTATATAACATGTTGTCATGCAAATTCAATGGTAGCAAAAGGTGGGGCATTATATCTACTGCGATTATAATGGATTCCTTATTTGTTCATTTTTGCCCTATATCTTCGATGCTGGTTAGAATAATTTTATTTTTTGTAGTATCGTTCACCATAATAAGCATAATTTTTAACGGAAGAATATATTTAAAATCGTTATTTATATTATTGAGTAATTACATTTTGCTTATTAGTGATATTATAGCCGGAAATCTAATATCATACATAAGCAGAGATAATATTGAGGAAATACTCAATAATACGATACTTGCGCTCCCGGTGTTATCAAAATTTGTTAGCCTAGTATTAGTTTTGTTGAGTATACATTTTTTTAAAAAAATTAAATTAGAGATATCAAAAAGCTATTGGATAATATTGAATTGTATTATTGCCTTATTCATAATGCTATTAATATTTATAATGCAAATTAATTCATTATTACAGGAAGAATCCAACATATTTTCAATATATATCTTTTGGGTATCAATAGGTTTTTTGGTCATGAGTCTATTGGTAATATATTTTTTTATAGAAATATGCAATTTTTATGAAATTGAAAAAAAGAATACCATATTAAATTTAAAAACCAAAGCATTCGAACAACAAATTGCTCATCAAAAAACAGAAACAATGGATTTAAAAAAGATAAGACATGATATCAATAAGAATCTTGCAATTATATCAAGTTTATTAAAGCAAAATAATATTTCTGATTCAATTGGATACATAAACTCCATAACTTTAGCTTTAGAAGAGACTAAGCCTATTGTAAACAGTGGCAATAATCTAATTGATGCAATATTGAATTATAAAATTGCGGTTTGCAAAAAGAACCATATTAAATTACAAATAAGTATTGATAACCTACCTGAACTAAATATTGAACCAATAGATTTAGCAGCAATCGTTTCCAATATCTTAGACAACGCAATTGAAGCAAACGCTAATATCAGCCTTTCGGATCGTTTTATTTCTATAAAAATATTTTGTTACAAAAATTACTTGTCTATAGTGGTCAAAAACCCATATTGCAGCGAAATACTTAGAGAAAATGATCTTATAAAAACTAATAAATTGGATACTCTTTTCCATGGATATGGCATGCGATCAGTAAAATCATCAGCAGAGAAATATCTAGGCTTTTTTAAGTTTTTTACAGAAAACAATATCTTCACAGCAACAGTAATGTTGCCCATAGAGGTTAATGCTGATTGAAAATAATTATAATTTTACCATTCAGTTTATGCTGGATACCATTCAGTTAATATATATTGTTTTTCGAAAATTATGTGATTATCATAATATAAATAAACTTGAGAGGAAAACATATGCTGAAAGCTTTTGCAGAGGAACTAAGTTTAATAATGGTGGCTAACAAAATAATACCAATCGAAAAGAGAAAGTATTATACATATGGATTCGAATTGATATTAAATGATATTCTTATTTTTACATCAGTGTCTATTATTGCTGTATTAACGAATACATTAATAACCAGCTTCTTGTTCACAATTGTTTTTTGTGTTCTACGTGCCTATGTGGGAGGATATCATTGCAGATCATATTCTGCATGCGTTTTTACAGCTTTAACAAATTATATATGTATGCTGCTATTAAATGCGTATATCATACACTTTAAGCTTATAATTAGTTTAGTTCTAATCGGGATCTCCATTATGGTTATTACTATTCTTGCACCAGTTGAACATGAAAATAACCCTTTAAGTACTACTCAAAAAAAGAAATACAAAAAATATAGTATTATCTTAATCATTATAATTACTACAGGCTTTATTATATCTGTTGTTTTTTCAAAATTGACAGTTTCATTTGCAATATCATGGGCAATGTTTGCTGTATTTTTACTGTTATTACCTACGATACGATTAGAAAGGAGGGAAAAAAGAGTATGAAAAAGCATTTTCTTAAGCTAGTAGCTAATATGGCTGCATTGGCGGTAAAGCAAGCAAATAATTCCGCCTCTCGATTTTGGTCCTATCAGCCAAAAGCTCCTGCTAATATTAAGAGTTTTAAAGGTTAATTTTGTCCTTAATTAAAAGAATGGGTAAGCAATACCGAAAACCGCCAGCCTTTAACATATTTTGTTAAAGATTGGCGGTTTTTATTTCGAATGCAAATCAATTATCCTATTCCACAACGGCTTCAATAGAATCAATAATGCTCGAAAGGTACAATATGTGTAAGCGTCAAATCGCTCGCCTAGGCTAAATTTATTATTTGTGGCATACTTTAAAAAATGCAAAAAACTATTAGTTTTTTAAAGGAGGCCACTTTCCATGGATCAAATATCTCATACTGTGCGTAATTCCAGATGGAAGGATATCATACTTCAGTGTCAAAACAGACCGGCTGAGATGAGCGCAAAGCAATGGATGACAGAGAATCAAGTTAGTGAAAAATCGTATTACTATTGGCAACGTAAACTTCGAAAGGAAGCTTTAGAACAAATGGATCATTCTCCTCTGTTGCCTGCCGTTCAAGATAATTCAGAAATCTCATTTGCTGAGCTTCGCATTCCAGAACCAAAAAGAATAGCACCAGACATCGTTCCTGAAAATATCAGACCAACTGCTGTTATCAAAACAGCGACAATGACAATCGCCTTATCAAATGATATCGCTGATGACCTGCTGTTGAGAATCCTCCGTGAGGTGCCACCATGCTTGAGGATGCTGCAGGAATACGCCGTGTAGTACTTGCCTGTGGGACTGTAGATCTGAGAAAAAGTATTGACGGGCTCTCGATGATCATCGGCAGTAAATATAATCAGAACCCATTTGAAAAGGGAACCTTGTTCCTCTTTTGTGGCAGGAAATCCGATCGTATGAAAGGATTACTCTGGATGGGAAATGGATTCTTACTTTTGTACAAACGATTTGAAGATGGGACCCTGGCCTGGCCTCGTACAACAGAAGAAGCCGCAGATCTTACAGAAGACCAGTATCATTATCTGATGCTCGGTTTGAATCCGCTAGACCCGAAGATAAAAGATGTAACCCCAACTAAAATCTACTGATATTTGTACAAAACAGAGAAAATATCTGTCTTTTTTCGGGCATAGGAGTCATCTGAAATGACCGGTTTTTTGGTTGTTTCAGAAGCTTTCTAAAGTCTACATATGGCTTTTGTAGAAGCTTTTTGAACCTTGAAAACTCTATATTTCCAACGCTTCATATAGCGAATGGCAAGCTCTGGCATGGTAGCACAATGACGAGACCCAGCTGATCCCCAAAGTCACGGAACTGGCTATTTATAAGCATTTCTGTTATAATGATTTCAATTCAGAAAGGCGAAAAACATGTGCAAAAAATTCACTCCCGATGAACCGAATACAATGGATACCGGATCGAAAGACGATATCATCTACCAGATGCAGGATCGTCTGGACAAGCTTGAACAGGATTATGAGAACCTTATGGAACAGGTCCGTCTTGCAAATCAGCAACGCTTTGGTCGTCAGTCCGAGAAGCTGGAGGCGATTACGGGCCAGATATCCTTCTTCAATGAGGCTGAGGCTTGCTGCGATGAAAGCATACCGGAACCAACGATTGAAGAAACAATTATCGAAGCGGAAAAGAAACCTCGTAAAAGCAAGCGGAAAGGGCAACGGGAAGAAGATTTAAAGGACTTCCCGCAGGAGGAAATCCCTCATGATGTCACAGAGGAAAAACTCCTCGATACCTTTGGTAAAGATAACTGGAGAAGCATGCCGGATGAAGTTTTCTGGCAATTACGTTTCGAGCCTGCCAAATGGATTGCTGAAAAACATGTGATCAAGGTATATGTCGGAACCGATGGGATGGATCAGGATGAGTTTCTCCGCGGAGATCATCCGGATACTTTGTTCCGGGGAAGTATTGCAACACCTTCTTTGGAGGCAGCAATCACCAACGCTAAGTATGTAAATGGTAATCCTTTGGATCGGATTGCGCGTGATTTCCAGATAAACGGATTGAATCTGTCAAAACAGACCATGTCCAACTGGACGGTTAATGCTGCTGAAAGATATTTCATACCAGTTTATGAACTTATGAAAGCAACCTCGCTAAAAGCGCATGTGAATGAATGATTCATGATGGCCGGCACGCCGGCAGCAAAAGCTATATGTGGGTGCATCTCACAGGCGAATTAAGTCCGGTTCCAAAGATCGTTGTGTATGAGTATCAAAAGACGCGTCACAGTGACCATCCCAAGGAGTACTATAAAGACAAGGTAGTCCCTCCGAAAGGAAAAACTGCTTCGGGACTTCAATACAGCGTAAATCAGGAAGAATACCTCAAAGTATTTTTAACCGACGGAGAAGTTCCCATTGATGACTCAGCCAGCGAACGTGCTCTCCGGAATTTCACCATCGGCCGTAAGAACTGGATGACGATAAATACAATAGGAGGTGCCCAGGCCAGTGCAATCATCTACAGCATTACAGAAACGGCTAGGGCAAACAATCTCAACGTGTATTATTACATCAGCTATCTTCTCACAGAACTGCCCAAAATCATCTATAAGGATGGAAATATAGAACAATCAAAGCTGGAGCCACTCATGCCGTGGTCAAAAACACTCCCGGCTGATTGTTACAGCAAGCGTCGCAAATAAGCGGCGCTTAAAATTTACTAGGAGCGTATGATTTGACGCTTACCAATATGTAGAACTGCAAACATGGTAAGCGCTTAATAATAAAGTGCCTTGTATAAAATTAAAGGACCGGTTATAATACCGATCCATAAGTTACTTACCACATACTGTTTTTACATTTTCTGACCACGGCATTAATACGTCCAGTTCCTC
>JAEWAK010000009.1 GCA_023391695.1 Bacillota bacterium | reverse complement strand
CAACGGTACGAAGTACCGCATATCATAGGAGCTTGCGAATATGATATAATGTCGGTAGACATTATATCAGCGCCGAACGTAGTGAGTGCGCATCAACGGTACGAAGTACCGCATATCATAGGAGCTTGCGAATATGATATAATGTCGGTAGACATTATATCAGCGCCGAACGTAGTGAGTGCGCATCAACGGTACGAAGTACCGCATATCATGGAAGCTTGCGGACATGATATAATATCAGCTATAGGGAATTTCGTTACTATTCACAGCCCTGCAAAAAAGACCGTTGCAATACTCCGGTTTTCTGTGACTTTCGCTTTGTTTCATTCACAAAAAACACGTTGAGTAAAACGGCTGTGAATAGTAACGGAATTTCTCCTACATATGGAAAATTTTTATCCTATTTATCATTATTTCGGGTTCATCATTCAGAGCTCATGTAATATACGGCAGATTAAAAGTAATAGGATACGAAACAAATATATTAGGAATAATAAGGGGTATAATAATAAATGGATAAAACCATTTAAAACAACAACATAGGATGCGATAAATAGGAGAAGAAAAATGGCTGGTAAAAATGAATTTAACGAAAAACCCGACAAAAATTTTGGTATGGATACCAATGACAGAAAACTGAAAAATAAAAAGTTCCGGAACTTACTGATCATAGAGGCATTGATCCTGTGTGTCGTCGTGGCAGGTTATGCATATCTGGTTCTGCCCAAAACCAGTAAAGGAGAAAATAATAAAGGCAGTACCGGTAATGAGCAGACAGTCAGTGGTACGAAAGGTGGCACAGGAACAAAAGAACCGACTTTAACACCCGAAGAACAGGCACAGCAGCAATTGGAACAGGAACAGAAAGAAACGGAGAAAAAAATATCGGAGTTCGTTGCGAAAGCAGACAAGCTGGCCTTAGGTTATGACTATGACGGGGCTATTGATTTAATAAAAAGCTTCGGTGATAATTATACGGATTATGAACCCCTGACGAAAGCCATTGCGGGATATGAAGCGGCCGAACAGACGCTGGATCCTTTGGGGGCATATGATTCCGTTGCCCAGATAAACCATATATTCTTTCATATATTAGTTGCGGATACCAAGAAGGCCTTTGACGGCGATTATGAATCCAACGGCTATAATTATTACATGACCACCATTGATGAATTCAAAGCCATGATACAGCAGATGTATGACCAGGGTTATGTCATAGTCAGCATACATGATGTCGCCAGGAAGGAAAAGGGGGAAGACGGCAAAACAAAATATGTTCCCGGGAACATCATGCTGCCGCCGGATAAAAAGCCCTTTGTCATCTCCCAGGATGATGTCTGTTATTATGAATATATGACGGACGACGGCTTTGCCTCCAGAATCATCATCGACGAAAACGGCCGCCCCACTACGGAAATGACTCTGGATGACGGAACGGTATCGGCAGGCGATTATGATATGGTACCGATCTTAGAGACATTTATTGAAGAACATCCTGATTTTTCCTACAAGGGGGCAAAAGGGATCCTGGCCTTAACCGGTTATGAAGGTGCTCTGGGTTACCGTACCAATGACCCGACTTCACCTACTTATGAAAAGGATAAAGAAACGGTAAAAAATATAGCAAAAGTTATGAAGGAAAGGGGCTGGGAATTTGCTTCCCACAGTTACGGACACCGGGATATGGGAAAAGCGACCAATAGCTTCACCAAGAAGGATACGGACCGCTGGCTGAATGAAGTTGGTTCCTTAATAGGCCCGACGGATCTTTATATCTTCCCCTTCGGTATCGATATAGAGACCACTATGGACCATTACAGCAGTGATAAATTTAAATATTTAAAACAATCGGGATTTGATTATTTCTGCGGAGTATTCAAAGATCCCTGGATCCAGGTTAAGGATGACTATGTCAGAATGACCAGACGGCCCCTGGATGGCCAGGCTATGCTGCAATTCCCGGAAAGGCTTGCGGATCTGTTTGATTTAAGCAAAGTAGTGGATAAAACCAGGCCGGCTTTGAAATAAAACGGTAACAAAGTGGTGCCATCCTGTAATATAACATATCAAGGAGCCTCCCACCATGTAGAAAATCATGTTTACATG
Source organism: Bacillota bacterium (assembly GCA_023391695.1). Classification (GTDB taxonomy): domain Bacteria; phylum Bacillota; class Clostridia; order Lachnospirales; family Lachnospiraceae; genus Anaerocolumna. The sequence continues at coordinate 100,515 of JAEWAK010000009.1, read as the reverse complement.
GGGTACTGGAAAAGAAAGTGTTACTACAATGTTCATTCATGGAATTATTGTGATTCCGAAATTATATAATTTGATTGACGAATCCGGAATGAGAGATTATAATATATATAGAAAAAGGTAATCGCCACAGAGTGGTTGACCCAATAGAGAATTAAAAACCTTCCTTACTCGATCAAAGTACAGGGAAGGTTTTTTATGTATTAACAATTCATCAATAAGACAAAGGTTAAAAGTGCTAATATGAACATTCCAAATTGAATTAAGTCTTTAAAATCAAACTTATTGTTCATAAGCATCACCTCCAATCTATATAGAATGAAGGTCAACCAACCTGCAACACGATTGCTGTGGTAAATTATAGCATAAGTATGATGGAAAACACAAGTTCGAAACTGGCAGAAAACTAAATAAAATTACCGATAGAAAAATTGATTTCCCGGGACATGGACAGGACAGATATAAAAAATTGATGATTCTTTTGATAAGGAAAGATATTGGTTTGGCGATTCTTATAGACAGGATAACCCCATTGAAAAGACTGCCCCGTATCATCACACGTTTGTGTTCTGTTCAAGAGGGTTGGAGGAGCAGGACGTGAATAATATTTTCAATCCTTTGGAAGTAAAAGTCTCATGGATTACAGAAAAGGGAGAGTATATGGAAGAAATATATAATTTAGGCGAAACCCTGCAGCTTAATTAAAGCCAGTAAAACTGTCCCGCACTTATAAAAAAACTATATTTACTTTTACGAAAGCAGTATCATATGGTATAATTGATTAGAGAAAAAAAGGGTATGGATTGGCCCGTTTACGGGCAGATAGGAGCCAGAAATGAATTTTACGCATTTACATTTACATACAGAATACAGCCTTTTGGACGGTTCCGGTAAGATAAAGGAGATGGTGGCCAGGGTCAAGGAACTGGGCATGGACAGTATGGCTATTACGGACCACGGAGTTATGTACGGGGTCATTGATTTCTACTGTGCGTGCCTGGCAGAGGGAATCCGTCCTGTTATCGGGTGTGAAGTCTATGTGGCACCGGGATCCAGGTTTGACAGAGAAGCCAACTCCTCCGACGACCGTTATTACCACCTGGTATTACTGGCTGAAAATAATACGGGATATGCCAACCTGATGAAGATCGTCTCCAAAGGATTTCTGGAAGGCTTTTATTATAAACCGAGAGTCGATTATGAAGTTTTGGAAGAATACAGTGAAGGGATCATTGCCTTAAGTGCCTGCCTTGGCGGGGAAATTGCCAGCAACCTGCGCAAGGGCTTTTATGAGGAGGCCAAAAAGGCTGCCCTGCACTTAAGGGAAATCTTCGGTGAGGACAACTTCTTTTTGGAGCTTCAGGATCATGGAATACCGGAACAAAAGACGGTAAACCAGGGGCTTTTACGCATGAGCAATGAGACCGGGATCGCCCTGGTAGCCACCAACGACGTACATTACACCTTAGAAAGCGATGCTGCGGCACATGATATCCTTTTGTGTATCCAGACCCAGAAAAAGGTGACCGATGAAAACCGTATGCGGTATGACGGCGGGCAGTATTTTATCAAATCCCCGGAAGAGATGCTTGAAATCTTCCCCTATGCCGGGGAAGCCCTTGAAAATACCCATAAAATAGCAGAACGCTGCCAGGTCACCATTGAATTCGGAGAATATAAGCTCCCGAAATTCGATGTTCCAAAAGGGTATACCGCCCTGGAATATCTACAGAAGTTATGCCGTGAAGGCCTGGAAAAAAGATATCCGAACCCTTCCGCAGAGTTGATCGAACGGCTGGAATATGAAATCGAGACCATACGCAGTATGGGATTTGTAGATTACTTTTTAATCGTAGGAGACTTTATCAAATATGCCAGGGATCATGAAATCATGGTAGGGCCGGGAAGAGGAAGTGCAGCCGGCAGTATCGTTTCTTATTCCCTGGGAATTACCAATATAGATCCCTTAAAGTATAGTCTGCTCTTTGAGCGTTTCTTAAATCCGGAACGTTTGACCATGCCGGATATTGATATTGACTTCTGCTTCGAGAGGCGGCAGGAAGTCATCGACTACGTGGTTGACAAGTACGGCAAGGACCGGGTGGTTCAGATCGTCACCTTTGGAACCATGGCGGCCAGGGCGGTAATCCGGGATGTGGGACGTGCCCTGGATTTAGGTTATGCCAGAGTAGATACGGTGGCCAAGATGATCCCCACGGAACTGGGCATCACCATTGAGAAGGCTTTAAAGAATAATCCGGAATTAAGAAACCTGTACGAAAGTGATGAGGACATCAAATATCTCATTGATATGTCCATGCGTCTGGAGGGACTGCCAAGACATACCTCCATGCATGCCGCCGGAGTTGTTATCAGTAAAGCTCCGGTTATGGAATATGTACCCCTCTCCCGTGCCTCCGATGATTCCGTTACCACCCAGTTCACCATGACAACCCTGGAGGAGCTGGGGCTGCTTAAAATGGACTTTTTAGGCCTGAGAACCCTGACCGTTATCCAAAATGCGGTCCGTCTGGTAAATAAAAACCTTAAGGAAGAAGAGAAAATAGATATCGATCAAATAGATTATGAAGATAAAAACGTATATGCCCTGATTGCCTCCGGTAAAACAGAGGGTATTTTCCAGCTGGAAAGTTCCGGAATGAAAAGCTTTATGAAGGAATTAAAAGCCAGAAACATGGAAGATATCATAGCCGGTATCTCTCTCTACCGTCCGGGTCCCATGGACTTTATCCCAAAATACGTCAGGGGGAAAAATGAAGCCGGCAATATTATGTATGAATGCCCCCAGTTAGAGCCGATACTTGCCCCCACTTACGGCTGTATCGTATACCAGGAGCAGGTTATGCAGATCGTACGTGACCTGGCCGGTTACAGCTATGGCCGGAGCGACTTGGTACGCCGTGCCATGTCCAAAAAGAAAGCTTCCGTAATGGAAAAGGAACGTCGTAACTTTGTTTACGGCAATGAGGAAGAAAATGTACCGGGCTGTATAAAGAATGGTATACCGGAATCGGTTGCCAATCATATATATGACGAAATGACGGACTTTGCCAAGTATGCCTTTAATAAGTCCCATGCGGCCGCTTATGCGGTGGTATCCTATCAGACGGCATTTTTAAAATGTTATTACCCACTGGAATTCATGGCGGCTTTAATGACCTCTGTCATTGATAATCCGGGTAAAGTTGCGGAATATATATTCACCTGCAGACAGATGGGAATCAAAATCCTGCCTCCGGATATTAACGAAGGGGGCAGTACTTTCTCCGTTTCAGACGGCGCAATCCGGTACGGGCTGTCGGCAATCAAAGGCCTTGGCCGGCCGGTGATCGAAGCAGTGGTAAAGGAAAGGGAAAGCAACGGCCGATTTACCAGCCTGCGGGATTTTGCGGAACGCTTATCTGGTAAGGAAGTGAATAAAAGGACGGTGGAAAGCTTTATTAAATCCGGGGCCTTTGACAGTCTGCAGGGTACCAGGAAACAGTTGATGATGGTATATGTACAGGTTTTAGATGATATTGCCCAGAATAAGAAACGCAACCTTACGGGACAGATTTCCCTCTTTGACTTCGCAGAGGAAGAAGAACAGCCGGATTATAACAATAGTTTGCCGGATGTAGGAGAATACACCATGGAACAGAAGCTTTCCTTTGAAAAGGAAGTTATGGGTATCTATGTCAGCGGGCATCCCCTGGAGGCCTATGCGGAATTAATGAAGAAAAATATTACCGCAACTACCATGGACTTTGCGATTGACGAGGAAACCAATGAGACCAAGGTAAAGGACGGGGTTATGGCAACGGTAGGCGGAATCATTGCCTCTAAAACAATCAAAACCACAAGGACCAATTCCATGATGGCTTTCATCACTCTGGAGGATATGGTCGGAGCCGTTGAGATAATTATATTTCCAAGGGATTATGAGAAATATAAAATATACCTGCAGGAGGATAATAAAGTACTGGTCAGGGGAAAAATAGCCGTGGAAGAAGATAAACCCGCAAAAATGATCTGCCAGGAAATTATACCTTTTGACAGTATACCCAAGGAGATATGGATTAAATATCCCAACAGAGAGAGATTTGTAGAAGATGAACAAAGGCTGTACGGAATATTAAGCGATTATGACGGCACGGACAGTGTATGTATTTACCTGGAATGTGAAAAAGCCATAAAACATCTGCCCAAAAGCATGAGTATCAAGGCAGAAGTGGAACTTATCAATAAATTAAAACAAATTTATACAGAATCAAATGTAAAAGTCATAGAAAATAGTATTGAAAAAGCTAGAAAAATAGATTAAAATATAATCAATTTAGTTTTCTTGGAGGTGAACGTCATGGCAAATGAAATAAAAACAATCGGTGTGTTAACAAGCGGTGGTGATGCACCGGGTATGAACGCTGCTATCAGGGCGGTAGTCAGGACAGCATTGGCAAACGGAGTGAAAGTTAAGGGTATCAGACGAGGATACAGCGGTTTATTGGAAGAAGATATAGTTGATATGGACGCACAAAGCGTTTCCGATATTATTCAAAGAGGCGGTACGATTCTTTATACGGCCAGAAGCAAGGAGTTCATGACAACAGAAGGTCAGGATAAGGGTGCTGAAATCTGCAGGAAGCACGGTATTGACGGTCTGGTGGTAATTGGCGGCGACGGTTCTTTCCGCGGTGCGGCCGATCTTTCCGCAAGAGGCATTAATACGGTATGCCTGCCGGGAACCATCGACCTTGATATTAGCTGTACGGATTATACCATTGGATTTGATACCGCAGTAAATACTGCGATGGAAGCCATCGATAAGGTAAGAGATACCTCAACTTCCCACGAAAGATGCAGTATCATTGAAGTTATGGGAAGAAAAGCCGGTTATATCGCATTGTGGTGCGGGATCGCCAATGGTGCGGAGGAAATCTTAATTACGGAAAGATATGATTATGACGAACAAAAAATAATTGATAATATTATCGATAGAAAAAAAGTCGGTAAGAAGCATTACATTATTGTGAATGCGGAAGGTATCGGTGATTCCAACGGCATGGCGAAAAGAATCGAAGCGGCCACCGGGATGGAAACCAGGGCAACCATAATCGGCCATATTCAAAGAGGCGGCAGCCCTACCTGTATCGACAGGGTACATGCCTCTGCTATGGGCTCCTACGGAGTTGACTTATTATGCAAGGGTGCCAGCAACCGGGTAGTCGGTTACAGGGACGGCAAATATGTGGATTATGACATTAAGGAAGCACTTGCAATGAAAAAAGACATCGACCAGTTTTTATATGATATATCCAAGATGTTATAAAATATTATCATTTATTTAACGTTTTAAGAAAGTTAACCTTCTCTCTTAGAGGGGGCTTTAACTTACCTGATTCGGAAATTTGTACAATCATACAATCGTATAACTTAAGAAGCCTGACTCAAAAGCCACTTTATGAAGCGGATGGACTAACCGGGTTTGTTTTACCTGCAGTGACAACACGTGCTGTAAAACAAACTTTGATTCTGTACCAGTAACTTATGATAAGTGCCAGTGTAGCATCCGGCTCATCTTTGGATGGGCCGGATGCTACACTAATCTTTGGTCAGGCTTTTTTAAATACCATGCAGGCGGGTTATTGAACCTGTGCGGAATGGAGGTTAAATTGAGCAGAAAGTTTTCTAAATTTTTATCTTATTATAAACCATATATGGGTTTGTTTTTAACCGATATGTTTTTTGCGTTAACGGCAGCGGGAATATCTTTGGTATATCCCCTGATTGTAAGGTACGTAACCAATGATTTACTGGGCCATTATGAAATCAGTGAAATAATGAGCACCATTATAAAACTGGCCTTTTTGATGATAGGATTAGCCCTGCTGGAACTGGTATGCAATTTTTACATAGCCTATCAGGGGCATGTAATGGGTGCAAAAATGGAATACGATATGCGGAACGACATTTTTGAACATTACCAGAAACTGTCCTTTAATTTTTATGACAATCAAAAAACGGGCCAGTTAATGTCCAGGATAACCAATGACCTTTTTGACATAACGGAATTATGCCATCATGGCCCGGAAGATATCGTAATTTCCATAATTAAATTTGTAGGTGCCTTTATTATATTAATCCGGATCAATTTACCCATTACTTTAATCGTCTTTGCATTTATTCCCATTATGTTTATCTTTGCCATGCATATGAAGAATAGAATGAATGCTGCCTTCCGCAAAAACAGGGAACGGATTGCGGAGATCAATGCCCAGATCGAAGATAATTTATCCGGTATCCGGGTCGTAAAATCCTTTGCCAATGAACACCGGGAAATGGATAAATTCCACGACGGGAACCGCCTTTTTGTGGAAAGCAAACGGAACAGCTACTGGCAGATGGCAACCTTCCATTCCGGACTCGGTTTTTTTACCAGTTTAATCAATGTAGCGGTAATTGCCGGAGGAGCCGTCCTTATGGCAAACGAAGTAATTGCCCTCGGTGATTTGCTTACCTTTTTGCTTTATATTAACAATATCATTGAACCGGTCCGTAAGCTGATTAACTTTACGGAACAGTTCCAGAACGGTATTACCGGTTTTGACCGGTTTATGGAGATTATGGAGATACAGCCGGATATTGTGGATAAGAAGGATGCCGTATCTATAAATGACGTGAAGGGAGACATCGAATTCAGGGAGGTCTCTTTCCGGTACAATGATACCAAAACCGATGTATTCCATAATATAGACCTGAAAGTGGAAGCAGGAGATTATATAGCCCTGGTAGGCTCCTCCGGTGTGGGCAAGACAACGCTTTGCAGCCTGATTCCAAGATTTTATGAAGCAACTTCGGGTAAAATCCTGTTGGACGGCATTGATATACAGAATATCAAACTAAGATCACTGCGGAAAAACATAGGTATTGTGCAGCAGGATGTATATCTGTTTACCGGTTCTGTTTTAGATAATATCCGTTACGGCAAATTGGAAGCAACGGATGAAGAAATCATAGAGGCGGCCAAAAATGCCAATGCCCATGAATTTATCATGGAACTGCCGGACGGTTATAATACTTATATCGGCCAGCGAGGCGTCAAATTATCCGGCGGCCAGAAACAGCGTCTTAGCATAGCCAGAGTATTTCTAAAAAATCCGCCAATACTAATCTTTGATGAAGCAACTTCGGCTCTCGATAACGAAAGTGAAAAGGTAGTACAGGAATCCTTGGAAAAGCTGGCGAAAAACAGGACTACATTTGTAATAGCCCACAGACTCTCAACCATCCGTAATGCAAAAAATATAATTGTTCTTACGGAAGACGGTATTAAAGAACGGGGCACCCATGCGGAGCTGATTAACCGGAATGGAATTTACGCCGGCCTTTACAGGCTGACCCAGGGGACGGAAAAAAGTCTTGCATAGATTTACCTGTTTTTTTGTTGGAACTAATATTTCATTTGCATCGTCTAATAGTTGATAGTATACTGATACTGCAGCTATAAAAACCTATGCGGAAGCAAAAACGTGTGCACTTAAATAGGAGATGAAGCAAAATAAAACCGCGTAAATAGTATATAGGGGGAAGTTATCAATGTACGAGGAGAAAGAACAGGTTTACGACATTGAGACATTGATGAGAAGGTATGGAAATGACGTTCTACGGACTGCTTATATGTATGTCAAGGATAGTCATTTGGCAGAAGATATTTTCCAGGATGTTTTCATAAAAGTAAACCAAAAACTCAGTACCTTTCAAGGTAGCAGCAGTATTAAAACTTGGATTATACGTATTACTATTAATACCAGTAAAGATTATTTGAAAAGCGCATGGAATCAAAGAGTTACGCCGATTACGGAGTATCACGAGAATACTTTGTCAGGAGAAGATGATTTTACAGCTGTAGAACAGCAGGATGAAAATCGTCTGATCCGTCAGGAAATCATGAAGCTGCCGGATAAGTACAAAGACGTTTTACTGTGTATTTACTATCACGATATGACAATCAGTGAAGCCGCAAAACTTTTGCAGATTGCAGAAGGTACTGCGAAAAGCCGTCTATCCAGAGCAAAAGAAAAACTAAAGCTTTGCCTTGAAGGGAGGATTTAAGGTGGAAAAGAATAATAAAAATAACAGCCTTCCCAGTGATTTGGATAATCTGCGTCTTAAAGACCATCTGAATGCCTCTTTTGACATGGATAACATCAAGGTTTCGGAAGATTTAATTGCGAGAACCCTAAAGGCGATCAGGGAGTCCGAACCACAGGAAGAACAGCAGAAAGAAGAAAATAAAATCAGACATTTTCCGGTTCGAAGGCTTGTAAGTGCGGCAGCGGTGGCTCTTGTACTGCTTGCCGGCATCGGTGTACTTCAAAACGGTTTAATCAGTAATAAAAACGATACACAATTAAATATGGAGTCAGGGGCTGCGGAATCGGCAGAACCCGGGGAGTTAGCCATTTATAATACGGCTGCGGACGATTCTGCCGGATTAAACGGCGAGACCGGTTACGGTCTGGCTTCGGATTCGGCGGTTACAGAAGCGGAGGCTCCGTCTGCTGAAGAAAGTGTGAATGAATATGCAGCCGATACAAAGGGCACAAGCAAAGTCGGAGGCGCAGGTACCGACTCGGTTTTAAGCGGAACTAAATTTTCAGGATTGTATCCGGCAGTATCGGATAGGACCAGCACCTTTACCCTGTTAAAAAATGACGGGACAAAAGAATCCGCAGCCAGCGCTCCGGATAAAGTAAGACAATTTATTTCTTTATTGGATGAATACCCGCTGACTGCCTCGGTAGATCAAAAGATGGATAATGAGGGGAACCGGGGGGAAAACTGGTCCTATAAAGCAGAAATAATGACCGCAGAAAAGCAGACTTATACCATATACCTTGGGGAAGAAATTCAGGTATTGCAGGGGGAAGAATCAACCGAAAGTACTTCTTCTACCTACCTTACGGAAAATATGGATACCCTGCTGAAGCAGGTAGATGACTTTTTTATTTCCCTGCAGTAACGGCTTATAAAGGATTAAAAAAGGCCATAAAAATAACCGCTTATTCCTGCAATGAATCAAGCGGTTATTTCCTTATGTTATTATTATTCAGCTGTCTCGTTGGCAGCAGCTTCAGTCTCTGCCGGGGAAGCTTCCGCTGCCTTAGCTTCCGCTGCTTTTGCCTCCGGTTCTTCTGCTTTTAGTTCTTCCGCTTCGGCTGCTTTTGGTTCGGAAACACTATGGTCAGAACCTTCTGAAGTGATATTAATTGACACATATTCCCTTGTATCTTTTATATTTTGATCAGTGGTATCCTCGTCTTCGGTATCGAAGTCTTCGAATTCATCTTCAAATTCATCAAAATCATCAGAAGAGTCCTTATTTACTAAGTTTTTGTACAAGTAATAAGCACCACATGCAACAGTTGCAACGGATACTGTACCAAATAAAAACTTTCCAAATTTTTTCATGCTCTTATACTTCCTTTCGTTAAACAGTATATGCAATTACCGTAATATGTTATACAGTTTAGAAGAATTTAATTTCTAAAAATAATTTTCATTTCCATTATAAGTGAAAGCAGCAGAAAAATAAAGTAAAACTTATATAAATTTTTACCAAAAAAACAATAAAATATAATAATCTTACAAAATAAATTATTTATTACAAATTATTTTAATCAGATATGGAAAAATATTGATTCAAAATTTTAGAAATGTTATAATCTATACACTGGTACAACGTTCATAAATTAACTAGTTATTTATTGAACGTTGTAGTGATAAAAAGGATAGGTACGGGAGCTGCTATGAATTATGATAATATGCTGACAGGTATATTCCATGCAAGGCCCAACCGGTTTATCGCCTTAGTTGAACTTGATGGAATTTTAGAAACCTGCCATGTAAAAAATACGGGCCGGTGCAGGGAATTGCTGATACCCGGTGTAACGGTATATGTTCAGAAGTCGGATAATCCGGCAAGAAAAACAAAATATTCCGTTATCGGGGTTAAAAAAAACAACCGGATAATAAATATGGATTCGCAGGCTCCTAATAAGGCTGTTTCTGAATGGCTGCAAAACGGCGGTTTATTTCGGGACATCACTTATCTTAAGTCTGAGAAAACCTATGATAAATCCAGATTCGATTTTTATATTGAAACACAGGAAGAAAAAATATTCATGGAAGTAAAGGGGGTAACGCTAGAGGAAAATGGAATTGTGCTTTTTCCGGATGCACCGACGGAACGTGGGGTAAAACACATAAAGGAATTGTGTCAGTGCAGGAAGGAAGGATATACGGCTTATATCGTGTTTGTAATCCAGATGAAGGACGTTATTTGCTTTAAACCCAATGATGTCACCAATCCGGAATTCGGTGAAGCTTTGCGGGAAGCTAGGAGGCAAGGGGTGCATATTCTGGCCGTGGATTGTGAAGTTACCATGGATACCATGGAAATAAGGGACCCGGTACCGGTTCGGTTATAAGTTAATCCTGCATGAAGAAGCCATAAGAGATCGTAACTTAGGAGGCTGTTAACAGACTGATGAGAAAGCGGGAAGTGTGAAGAAAAAAGCATCTTCACATAAGAAACTGGAAATGAGAACAGAGGGTGCTCATCCCAAGCTTCTTTCACCAGTGTTGGTACGGTGCGCCGGAGCGCACAGATGGGAGCTGCTATGTATGAAATGAAAGACGAATATTACACCGGTATTGAATTAATCGACAGGGAGCACAAAGAATTATTCCGGATTGCGGACGAAGCTTATCAGGTGATGAAGGACGAATTTATCTCGGATAAATTTGATAATATCGTAACGATTATACAGAACTTAAAAGAATATGCCAAAATGCATTTTTCAGATGAAGAAGCTTATATGCAGAGCATCCATTATAAAAAGTTTTTATCCCATAAGATAGAACATGTCGATTTCATTGAAAAACTGGAGGCCTTTGACTTGGAACAGATGGATCATAACCAGACAGGAACCCTGTTAGAGTTACTGGAATTTTTAAATGACTGGCTGGTGCATCATATTCTGGAAAAGGATAAATTAATTGGAAATGCTTGAAGACATCAAAAATTTATTATATCATGTCTGCAAGCTTCCATGATATGCGGTACTTCGTACCGTTTATGCGCACTCACTACGTTCGGCGCTGATATAATGTCTGCCGACATTATATCATTAATATGTACGCATCATTATGTAATAGGGAAAGAGGAGAATAGCATTGAATATAGGTTTATTTACCGAGACTTATTACCCGGAGATTAACGGCGTAGCCAATTCTGTATTTATGCTTAAAACAGAACTGGAGGAAATCGGTCATACCGTTTATGTATTTACGACAACAACACCTGGAGCTCCGGAATTTGAACATAATGTGTTCCGGGTACCCAGTCTGCCCTGTGTATTTATTACGGAGAGAAGGGTCGGATTGTTTTATCAGCCTAAATTAGCTTCCCTTATTAAAAAGCTGAATCTTGACCTGATCCATACCCACACGGAATTTTCGCTGGGTATCTTCGGGCGTATCATGGCGAAAGAGCTGAAATTGCCCATGGTGCATACCTATCATACGATTTATGAAGACTATACCCATTATGTTACCCATATTAAAACTCTGGATAAAAGGGCAAAGGCATTTGTAAGGATATTTACGAAAATATGCTGCAATACCGTAGAACAGGTAATCGTACCCACGGAAAAGGTAAGGGAATTATTATTAAAATATAGTGTATTTAAAGATATATCTGTCATCCCCACAGGGGTAAACTTAAGGAAATTCAATCCGGAACTCTATCAGAAAGAAGAGGTTCTGAAACTCAGACAGCAATTCGGAATCCGTCCTCTGGATAAAGTACTTCTTTATCTGGGCAGGATTTCAAAAGAAAAGAATATTTTTGAAATTATTGCTGCCATGCCGGATTATATGAAAACCAGGGAACAGGTTAAGTTTTTGATCGTCGGGGGCGGGCCTGAAATGGAGCATTTGAAGCAGTCGGTTACCGATATGAAGATGCAGGACCGGATTATTTTTACCGGGCCCCAGCCCTGGGATAACATCGGCTTTTTTTATCAGTTAGGGGATGTGTTTGTCAGTGCCTCCCAGAGTGAAACCCAGGGTTTGACGTATATTGAAGCCATGGCAGCAGGGCTGCCGGTTGTGGCAAAAAAGGATAAGTGTCTGGAAGACATTCTAAAACCCGGCTGGAACGGCTATGATTTTACGGACCGGGAGGGTTTATTTAGAGGACTGGATACTGTCTTTTTCAGTGAGGACGGTATTCCCTACGGTGAAAATGCGAAATTGAAAATGAAAAAATACTCCTCGGAGGAATTTGCCCGCAATGTGGAGCGGGTATATGAAGAAGTTATACAAAGGGATGCCATATCCGAACAACGCGCGGCCTATGAAACCAGGAAAATAAACCATCTGTTCCATACCTGAACGGCGTAGTTCCGGTTACTATATCTTTTTTTCGTCGACGGAAGCGGCTAAATATTTAATATATAGTTTTGTAAAACGGATTTTCGCATTCCGCGGTGCTACATGCTCATAACCTAATACGCAGCTATGCTGCTGTTTCAGTGGAGGGCCGGGGCCTCCACTGAAAAGTTAAGCCTGACTTCCGCCGTCTGGGCGGAGACTTCCTTGACAGGTTAAATAATTTAGGATTAACGGTGAAATACATGAATTTATTAGCATTATTATTTTTTCTAATTGGATTATTTAGCTTAGGCTATACGGTTGCAATCGTATCCTATGCCGGTATCAATGCGGCATTTCTATGGTTTTGGGTAATCGCCTGGCTGGGCTGTACCGCAATATCCATGCTGTTAAGATTTATGTATAGCCATAAAATTGAAGTTGCAGGATATGTGAAATTCGGCTTTGCCTTTATTCTGCTGATTGGAATGGCCGTTTTCCTGCTGGTTGAAGGAAATATTATCCACAGCGGCAGGAAACAGCCCCATTCCGGGGCTGATTATGTAATCGTGCTGGGAGCCCAGGTAAGGGGTACCGCTTTATCCAGGGCATTGAAAAACAGACTGGATACGGCTTATGAATACCTTGTGAATAACGGTTCTGCCAGGGTAATTGTCTCCGGAGGGCAGGGTAAAGGTGAGGACATAACCGAAGCAGAAGCAATGAAGGAATATCTCACCGGCAAAGGTATAAAGGTGGAACGTATTCTCATGGAAGACAAATCCACGAATACCTATGAAAACCTTCTTTTCAGTAAAGCTTTCATGAAAGAAGCGCGCCCCGGTATTGTTATAGTAACCAGTAATTTTCATGTATTCCGGGCTGTGGGCATATCGAAAAAACTCGGGCTTGCGGACACATCCGGCTTAGGGGCGCCTGCCGATGATATATTGACTTTAAACTATTATGTACGGGAATTTTTTGCAGTCGTTAAAGATAAATTATTGGGTAATATATAGAAAAGAGGGCTTAACATGGATAAAACGGTAATGCGGATAAATACGGACAACATTCATTTTATACCGGCAGTAACGGAAGAGGATATTAAAAACGTTGCGGCAGCAGCGGCAGAGATCTGGCATGAACATTTTGTAACTATTTTAACACCGGAACAGATCGACTTTATGGTCGATAAATTTCAGTCCGGGCCTGCCATAACCGAGCAGTTAAAAACAGGTGGATATCGTTATTTTATAATTAAGCTGGAAGAAAAGCTCATTGGTTATTTTGCTGTTAAGGAAGAAGAAACGGACAAAAGCTTATTTTTAAGTAAATTATATCTGCGCAGGGAATATCGGGGAAATGGCATTGCCAGCATGACTTTTGCATTTATGACGGATCTATGCAGGCAAAAGGGCTATGGCAGAATATGGCTTACGGTAAACCGGTATAATGAGAATACGATAAACGTGTACGAGAAAAAAGGTTTTGTAAAAGTCCGTACCCAGGTAACCGATATTGGGGGCGGTTTTGTAATGGATGATTATGTCATGGAAAAACAGATATAAACCGCAGAAATTAATTAAACTACCAGCTATATTCAGTTGGTAGTTTCTTTGTTACAGGGATGATTATTATTCCACTTTATACACAGTGACAAAGGATACTTATTAGTATAACATTTAATATCAATTAACAATTTATATCAGATAATGTTTATTATTAATTAAAGGCTATATCAGATACTGTTTTATTTCTGTGTCTCACTCAATATTCAGTTTTCATTCGATATTACAGTTAACATTAATACCGGCTGACAGTGAAAAACGGTTAATAATTGGTATCAGTTAATAATTAATCTGATAATAACAAATAGGATATTAGGGTGTATCTGAAAACTCATTGAACCGTTCTGAATGCTTATTTTGCAGCATGATTTAGGGAAATCTCCCGCCTCTATGGGCAGGAGTCAGATTTATTTGACGAAGTTAATGAATTATGGTTAGCCTTGAGAGAAAATCCCTCTTGACAAAGAATTTTACAATGATATAATGAAAATTATTAAAAGATATGTTAACACGTTGACGAGACGAGTAAGGTGTTTGATATTACAGAGAGAGATATGATATGCTGAGAGTATCTCATTGGACGGCATCCGAAGACTACCTCTGAGTGACCCCAATCCGGTCCGTTGATTACGTTATAATCCAATGAAGTGGGAATTTAACCGAATACGAAGTTATCCGGTATCGATGAATTTCAACAAGGGTGGAACCGCGAGAGATTAACTCGTCCCTTTCGAACTGCTGATCAGGCAAGTCGAAAGGGACGGGTATTTTTTATGTTTGGGAAATTGCATCCATAATAGAAAGCCATTCTCAGTCCCCTTGCAGCAAGAAAGCCGGCCGGCAGAATTTAATAAAAGATTGAATAGTAACAAAGAACAAAATAATATTATCAAAGGAGAGAATGATATGAAGATTACACTAAAAGACGGATCAGTTAAGCAATATGACAATGCCATGTCCGTAATTGACATTGCAGGGGACATCAGCGAAGGCCTTGCAAGAATGGCATGTGCCGGTGAGATAAATGGAAAAGTAGTGGATTTACGTACGGTAGTTTCCGAGGACTGTGAATTAAATATATTGACCTTTAATGATGAAGCCGGAAAAGCCGCTTACAGGCATACGGCCTCCCATATACTTGCAGAAGCGGTAAAGCGCTTATATCCCGGTACCAAACTGGCAATCGGGCCTTCCATCGATACCGGTTTCTATTACGATTTTGACGTGGAACCTTTCGACCGTGCTGCTTTGGATGAAATTGAAAAGGAAATGAAGAAGATTATCAAAGAAGGCGCCAAACTGGAACGGTTTACCCTGCCAAGGGAAGAAGCCATTAAATTTATGGAGGGGGAACCTTATAAGGTGGAATTAATCCGTGATCTTCCGGAGGATTCTGAAATATCCTTCTACAGACAGGGGAATTTCACAGACCTTTGTGCCGGTCCCCACTTAATGAGTACCAAAGGCATTAAAGCAATTAAATTAATCTCTTCTTCCGGTGCTTATTGGAGAGGCAGTGAAAAGAATAAAATGTTAACCAGGGTGTATGGAACCGCATTTACCAAGAATGCGGACCTGGACGAATATCTTGCACACCTTGAGGATATTAAAAAACGTGACCATAATAAGCTGGGCCGTGAAATGGAACTGTTCACTACGGTTGATGTTATCGGCCAGGGACTTCCCTTAATTATGCCTAACGGCGTAAAAATCATCCAGACCCTGCAGAGATGGATCGAGGATGAAGAAGAAAAGAGAGGATATGTAAGAACCAAAACTCCTTTTATGGCCAAGAGTGATTTATATAAAATATCAGGCCATTGGGACCACTATAAAGAAGGGATGTTTGTGCTGGGGGACGAAGAGAAGGATAAAGAAGTATATGCCCTCCGCCCCATGACCTGTCCGTTCCAGTATTATGTATACAAGGCAAGCCAGAAATCCTACCGTGACCTGCCCTTAAGATACGGTGAGACCTCTACTCTTTTCCGGAATGAGGATTCCGGGGAAATGCACGGTTTAACACGTGTACGCCAGTTTACCATTTCGGAAGGACACCTGATCGTAAGGCCGGACCAGATGGATGAAGAGTTCAGGGGATGTCTTGATTTGGCAAGATATTGCCTGAAAACCTTAGGTTTAGAAGACGATGTGACTTACCGCCTGTCAAAATGGGATCCGAGCAATAAGGAAAAATATATCGGTACGGAAGAGATCTGGGAGGAAACCCAGGGCAGAATCCGTAATGTCCTTACAGAACTTGAAATACCTTTTACCGAAGCCGAAGGCGAAGCAGCATTCTATGGGCCGAAAGTAGATATCCAGGCCAAGAATGTCTATGGTAAAGAGGATACCATGATTACCATTCAATGGGATGCTATCATAGCAGAGCAGTTTGATATGTATTATATCGACCAGAACGGCGAAAAAGTCCGTCCTTATATCATTCACAGGACCAGCCTGGGCTGCTATGAAAGGACTCTTGCCTGGCTGATTGAAAAATATGCCGGACTGTTCCCGACCTGGTTATGTCCGGAACAGGTAAGAGTGCTTCCGATTTCTGAAAAGTATCATGATTATGCAAAAAAAATTGATAGGGAATTAAAGGATAACGGTGTCCGCAGCAGCGTGGATGAACGTGCGGAAAAGATCGGTTACAAGATCCGTGAAGCAAGGCTTGACCGGATTCCTTACCTGTTGGTAGTGGGTCAGAAAGAGGAAGAAGAAGGCCTGGTATCCGTAAGAAGCCGTTACCTTGGCGATGAAGGCCAGAAGCCCCTGGATACTTTTATCAACGATATCTGCAAAGAGATCAGGACGAAAGAAATTAAGAAGATTGAAGCAGAACAACAATAAAGAATGTTATTAATTTTAAAATTTATAGTGAAACAATATATAAAGCCGGTTCATCTGATTTTGAGCCGGCTTTATATTTTAGGAAATTAAAAAATGTATTGCAAAAAAATAAAAAATTAGTTAAACTGAATTTAAGTATTTTACCTGGCAGCATAGCTGCGTAATAGGCTATTGTATACTTATTTCATGTAAACCGAATAGTGAATTGCGAGAGAATCAGAGCCAAGCAAGGGATACCATGTTACATGGTGTTAATTGCTTGACTTTTTTTTATTTTAAAAGGAAAAGTAATGTATTGATGAAATTAGGATTGGAGGTGCCGGAAAATGCAGCAGCAAGGGAAAAAAATATAGCAGTAGGGTTGATGTTTGAAAAATGTTATCTGGAGTTTGGAGTGTATATGGCGGAAGGATGAAAAGTATTATGGAGGTAGCAAAAATGCGGGGAAAATATATTATGGCATTGGATCAGGGAACGACCAGTTCCCGGTGTGTAATATTTGATAAAAGCGGAAACATCCGCAGCAAGGCACAGAAAGAATTCGGACAGATTTACCCAAAGACAGGGTGGGTGGAGCATGCCCCCGGAGAGATCTGGTTCTCCCTGCTTGCGGTTGCCAAGGAAGCAATGGTTAAGGCAGGTGTTAATGCGGGAGATATTGCTTCCCTTGGCATTACCAACCAGAGGGAAACTACGATTATATGGAATAAGTATACCGGAGAACCGGTATATAATGCCATTGTATGGCAATGCCACAGAACGGCAGACAGAATTGAGAATTTGAAGAAAGACGGTTATGATAAAATCCTTCGTGAAAGGACCGGACTGATTCCGGATGCCTATTTTTCAGCAACCAAAATCTGCTGGATATTGGATCATGTGGAAGGAGCAGGAAAAGAGGCGGAAAAAGGCAATCTTTTATTTGGTACGGTGGATACGTGGCTGATTTGGAAGCTGACTAACGGAAGAATTCATGCAACCGATTATACAAACGCCTCCAGAACCATGCTTTTTGATATAAAAAAGCTGTGCTGGGATGACGAGATTTTAGAGTATTTTCGTATTCCGAAACAAATGCTGCCCCAGGTGAAGCCGTCAAGCTGTATATATGGATACACGGACAGTCAATTGTTCGGCGGTGAAATTACAATTGCAGGGGTAGCAGGGGATCAGCAGGCCGCTTTATTTGGGCAGCTCTGTTTTGAAAAGGGTGAAGTAAAGAACACTTACGGTACCGGATGTTTCCTGCTGATGAATACGGGCCGGGAAGCGATCCGCTCGGAACATGGACTTTTGACTACCATAGCTGCCGGTGATGAGGAGGCAGTGAACTACGCACTGGAAGGCAGTGTATTCGTTGGAGGAGCAGTAATTCAATGGCTGAGAGACGGACTTCATATGGTCGAAAATGCAGCCCAGGCCCAGTGTTTTGCACAGAGTGCAGACGACACCGGCGGCGTTTATATCGTGCCGGCATTTACCGGTCTTGGAGCACCTTACTGGAATCAATATGCAAGAGGGACCATTGTTGGGATCACCAGGGGATGCAGTAAGGAGAATTTCATTCGGGCGGCTATGGAAGCCATTGCCTACCAGACCCATGATGTACTGCGTGCCATGGAAAAGGATGCGGATTTGTGTATCACCGGTTTAAAGGCAGACGGCGGGGCAAGTGTGAACGAGTTTCTGATGCAATTTCAGGCGGATATCCTGCATACTAAGGTGAAGCTGCCCGGATGTATAGAAACTACCGTTTCAGGAGCGGCTTATCTGGCGGGGCTGGCGACAGGCTATTGGAGAGATAAGGAGGAAATCCGGGCAAACTGGAGACTGTCCAGGGAATTCAGCCCTCAGATGGAAGAAGGGCACAGAAAAAAACTGCTGCACGGATGGAACAGGGCGGTACGCTGCGCCCTGGCCTGGCAGGAGGAATAGTGCCGGAGGTAGTATTATTACATAATTAAAAAAAGTTGACAGTTTTTAAATGAATGATATAATAAAATGTAATATTACTACGAAAAAAGGAGGGGTAGAATATGAAAAATGACAGCATTTTTGAAATGATTACAACTGCGTATCCGAATTTACCGCAGAGTGAAAAAAAGGTCGCGGATTATGTGATTAACAACCTTCCCCAGGTGTTGAGAATGACGGTCCAAATGCTGACGAAGGAAGTCGGAGTCAGTGAACCCACGGTTTTCAGGTTTTGCAATTCGTTGGGGTTTACCGGTTTTAAGGATTTTAAAATTTCCGCTGCTGAGCGGATGTCAAATGAGGATTACTTCTTTTCCGATATTAATAAGGATAATTTTAAGACCGATATTCAGGAACTGATCACAAGTGTCCTAAGATCCGAGGAAGATACGATCCTGGCAACGATCAAGGGGATAGATTTTGCCAAACTAAATATTGCGGCCAATATGCTTATAGAAAGCAATAGAATCTGTTTTTTCGGCGCAGGTTCCTCAGGGGTTATCTGTAAAGATGCAATGCTGAAATTTATACGGCTCGGTAAATCGGTATGGGGAATCAATGATTACCATACGGCCTGTAATCTCGTGAGTTTATTTAATGCGGAGGATTTAGTAATATGTATTACAAATACGGGCAATACAAAAGAAACGGTTAATCTTTTAAAGATTGCCAAGGAGAATGGGATTCCTACCATATCAATGACAACCAGTGTACAGTCAAAGGTGTGCCAGTACTCCGATGTTGTTTTAAGAACATTTGCAAGAGAAAGCCTTTACTCCAGGACGGCAATGACTTCCCGTATCGGCCAGTATGCCATGGTTGATGCGCTGTTTATGAACGTGATCCATTCCATGGGAGCGGTCTCCATTGACAGGCTGGAAAAAACAAAAAAAATATCCAATAACCTGATTTTTAAATAAAACAAATTTAGTAATTGTTGAATTAACTATTTTATAAAAAAAGGCGGAAGGAAATGAAAGTAATCGCACATAGGGGATATAGCGGCCGGTATCCGGAAAATACCATGTTAGCTTATAAAAAGGCAGCAAAAGCAGGCTGCGACGAGATCGAAATAGATGTACAAATGACAAAAGACGGTGTACTTGTCATCCTGCACGACGAAAATGTGGAGGGTATCACGGACGGAAAGGGATTTATTAAAGATTTAACTTATGAGGAATTGCGGCGTTTTAATGTAAATGTAAAATATGGAGATAAATTTGGGTTTAATCCCATTCCAAGTTTGGAAGAGTATCTGGATTGGGTCAGGGGCCAGGAAGTCAGTACAAACGTTGAATTGAAAAACCGTAAGTATTATTATGAAGGTTTGGAGGAAAAAACACTGGATATGATCCGTTCTTACGGATTGGCGGATAAAGTAATGTTTTCTTCCTTTAATCATGTATCCATGCTGAAATGCAAGCAATTGGCATCAAAGATAGACTGCGGCATATTAGTGGGCAGGCCCGAGATCTGGAATGCGGGGTATTTTGCGGGGGCCTTCGGTTTTGACTGTTACCATCCGGATATTACCCATCTTACGAAAGCCACGGTAGATAATTGCAAAGCGTATGGAACCAGGATCAATGTCTGGACAGTTAACAAAATGGATGAATTACAAACAGTATATGACTGGGGATGCGACGGTGTAATTACCAATTACCCGGATATCTGTAAGGCATGGTTAAAGAGTGTGACGAGTGACCGGGTTTAGGGAGGATTCCTGTAAAATATGGGTCATCCGCAGTATCACCGTCTTACCGGGACATTTTATAATGATTGCAAAGGAACTGCTGCAAAACAGCTGAATATACTCTGCTAAAGGCGGAGCATATTTAAACTGTTTTGCGGCAGTTCTTTTTAATTTGCGCGAAAGTAAAGTGAAGTGAGCATAGCAAGTCCATTTGCGAGCCAGAAAAACACGTATGCATCGTATTTTAAACGGCTTGCGGCAAGGGGACTTCTGCTTTTGTATGGCATATGGAATTCATGGTTGGTATTTCCGAGTTAAATATTAAAAAGAATCGGATATTAATAATAATATTGACAACCTTCGTAAATGGAATTATAATTATTTCATAATTGGTGAAAATGAATTCAACAATAATGAAAACATAGGAGGCGCATAATGGAAGAAAATCTTGTCAATTCAATTAAAAAAGCATTTGATATATTGGATATATTAATCTTTGAAGATATCCATAATCAGGGTATCAGTCTTACAAAACTGTCAGAAAGAACACAAATCAAAACCAATACCCTGCATAACATACTAAAGACGATGATTCATTGCGGATATGTGGAGCAAAATCATAATTCGCATTATATGGCTGGTAAAAGATGCAAACAGATCGGCATCATAAACCGGTTCCAGATTACTCCCGAGCTTTCTGAAGTATTACACTCGGCCTTGTATGGGCTGAATACAAAAACCAATGAGGCCGTTGCATTTTATGTTTTGGTAAACGGGGAACGTATTAATTATATTAATATGGAGAGCAGGGATATTATAAAAGTGGATTATACCATGCTGGAGGAAAATTCAATTTATGAATACATCTCCGGCAGAATTCTGGTGGCTTTCTGTGATGAAGCGGAATTAGAGAAGATCGTTGAAAAACACGGATATCCCAGACAATTTTGGAACCATATCTCCAACCTTGAGGAATTAAAAAGTGAAATCGCAGAGATTAGAAAGAAGGGATATTTAAAAAGCATGTCGCCGGATAAAAAGATAGCGAATTACGCCATGCCGGCTTTTACAAAGGACGGTAAATTGTTAGGAAGCATTGGTGTTTATTTGCCTGCTTTCCGGAATGATAAGGATAAAGCAAGGGTTATTTTATCCGAGTTGCAGCAGGCAGCAGAATATATAAAAGGGAACAGCAGATTATAAGATTATTTAAAAAGTAAAAAGATCAGGTAATTGTAAAACAACAGGATTGAATATTACAGTTCAGCTTTAGGGCTGAATTGCACAATTGAATATTAAATATACAATGAATTCTATTTTCCGGCTGAATCTGGTTTAAAGGCCGCAGAAACCGAAGCGAGTATTAGCTAAGCAGTATATTCAGAGATCATTTGAAAATCTTTGTTTTTGCAACTACCTAAAATAAAAAGAAAAGGAGACAAGGATGTTTACAAAAACCAACCCAATAAATCCCCTGGATTTAGAAATGATTACTGATTCGAAAATAATCAGCAAGATGCCCTACCGTGTTGAATTAGGTAATGAAAAATTGATTCTGGAGCTTAAGAGTGATAAAAGCGGTTTCGAATGGACGGATGATAAGTACATCGTTTTAGACGCACTGACGGATATGGATTCCAATGTAAATTTAATAATTGAATTCCATAATGACCGGGAGGTAACCAGTTTGGGCTATTATTTACTGCCGGACAGAAGGGTGAAAGTTGCCATTAAACTGGACGAACTGGAATCGAAAAGATGGTTTTTGCAAACAAGGCCAGGTACCTTAAAAGGTCATGTCTCGGGAAAACCAACACATATTTCTAAGATTGACAAGGTACGTATCATTTTAGAGAAAGGAAAAAATAACAGGACATTTACCTTATTCGATATGTACTTATCCGATGAATTACCGGATCTGACCGTGATTGGAGAACCTTTGGCAGATGAAATGGGCCAGTGCATTAACAGGGACTGGGCAGGTAAAACCAAATCCACAGAAGAGCTTATCGCATATTTAAGAAATGAGCTGGCAGCAGCAGAAGAAAATACAGGTTACAGGAACAAAGCCTGGAGCAAATACGGTGGCTGGAAACAAATACAATTTGACCGGAAAGGCTGCTTCTATTCCCATTACGACGGTAAGCGGTGGTGGCTGGTGGATCCGGACGGATATGCTTTTTTCAGTAACGGAGTGTGTTATGGAAGCAGAATGGGGGACTTTGGATTCGTTGACGGTATGGAAAATCTGTATCAGTGGCTTCCTTCAAAAGAAGAGGAAGAATTTAAAAATGCCTGGACAACTGCGGATAAAATATCGGAATACGTAAAGAGAAACGGGATAGAGGAAGGGAGAGGAAAATACTTATTTAATTTTGCGAGAGCCAATATGATCAGGGCTTTTGGAAACGACTGGTGGAACGCCTGGAATAAAATAAACGTTTCCCGTTTAAAGAAATGGGGCTTCAATACAATTTCTGTCTGTGTCAATAATTATATGGATGAAAAGGTTCTGGAATATCTGGAAAAAGCCCGTATTCCCTTTACCTGGACGTTAAAGGAATTCCCGAAAACAGATAATATGATTTTCAGGGATTTTCCGGATGTCTATGCACCGGAATATCAGAGAAAAAGTGAGATTTTTGCCGGGCAATTAAAACCTTTTGCGGGAAATCCTTATATGATCGGTTATTTTATCAACAATGAACCCGAATGGCTGGTACAGCATAATGTGAATCCTGCCGAGCGTCTGCTTGCGAATAAACATAAATTGCACAGCAAAACCGCCTTAATTAAGTTTCTGAAAGGCAAATATAATGCGGATATTCAGGAATTTAATAAGAACTGGAAGCTTAACTTTGATTCATTTGACGATTTATACACGCCAATCGAAAATGCGGATAAATTATCACGGGAGGCAGAAGCGGATCTACTGGAATTCAGAGATATTTTAATAAAAAAATATATTGAAGTTCCAAACCAGGCACTAAAAAATGCGGATCCGGTACATATGAGTCTGGGAATGCGGTATGCATCCATAACGGAAGAAGATTTTTCAGGCGCCGATTTATACGATATGTTTTCTTTTAATTGTTACAGCCGGTCGCCGGCTGAAAAATTTGACATTGCTTTAAAACATACGGGAAACCCCATTATTGTGGGAGAGTGGCACATCGGAGGTTCCGACAAAGGACTGTACGCCAATGGCCTGGTCAGTGCAAGTACCCAGGCAGAGCGGGGAAAATGCTGTGCCTATTATATGCAGACGGCCATGTCCTATCCAAATTGTATCGGAATTCATTATTTTGAATTTAATGACCAGCCGCTGCTTGGCAGATTTGACGGAGAGAATATGCAGCATGGCCTGATTGACGTATGTAATAAACCCTATTACGAATGTATTGAAAAAATACAGGAAACAAATCTTAAAATGTATGAAATCATGAATGGGGATAGAAAGCCAACCGGGGAAACCGGCATTTATGTAAACAGGTATTGATCTGCCTGTAACCAAAAAGTTAAAGGAAGCAAAAATGATTCGGGTGGAATTTTAAATGAATCGATATGCAGGATTCAGTTGTTGAAAGTACATTCAGACCTTGAATCGATACGGTAGGAGGTATTGGGTATGGAGCATAATAAAAAAAATATATTAAATTTCAAAGTGAACAGCCTGGCAAACCGCATCACCTGGTTTGCCGGTGGCCTGCCGCTTTCCAATGAGAGTAAAGCGGACTTTTGGCGGATCTGCATGGATGACGGTTATTACCGCGAGATTCTGATTCCGTCTTCGTTACAAACCGGCAAAGTTACGGAACTTTCAGACGGCAGTGAGATTACTTATGATTCTCTGGTGGATGAATCCGGAAAGCATTACGATGTCAGGCTTACCATCCATATCAAGGAGAGCACGGCTGAAACGGAGATGTGGGCCGACATTGAAAACAGGGACAGCGCCCGGGTGAATGAACTGCAGCTGCCATTCATAGATTTAACGTCGGTTTGTGACAGGGAAAGGGAAAAAGATGTGTTATACCGCTGCCAGGGTCTTGGGGAACGCCTGGAAAATCCATGGAAAAACCTGGAGCAATACCATACGGAATATATGGCCGCGGATTACCGTGAAATATGGTCGCCCTTGCTTTACCCCAGGCCTTCCAGTATGGCCTGGTTCGGGGTGGAAAGTGCAGGATACTTTTTATATGTCGGGCGTCATGATCTGGAAATGCGGACCTGTGTATTCAATGCAGGAATTAATCCCAGAAACAGTACGCCCAGATTAATACTCACAATATGTCATTATCCTTTGGCCTTAACGGGAGAAAAAATAGAATGTGCACATAATATAGTCACCCTGCAGAAAGGGG
This sequence comes from Bacillota bacterium, assembly GCA_023391695.1. GTDB lineage: Bacteria > Bacillota > Clostridia > Lachnospirales > Lachnospiraceae > Anaerocolumna. The sequence goes on along the minus strand of JAEWAK010000009.1, from coordinate 75,622 downwards.
ATTGGAGAAACGGTTCCGATATCTATGGCAGCTGGGCCCGGAAGCACTGGTATGTTCCGGCAGATAAACCGGAATGGGTAAAGAATTTTACCGGTTGGCAGAGAGTGATCCTAAGACATCAATATGGCGAGGTATTTTGGAAATACAGGGATCTGCCGGGACTGTACAGGGATGGTCTTAAGTACGGCCTGGATATGCTCATGGTATTTGGCTGGTGGAAGGGGCGTTTCGATAACGGATATCCGCTGTACGAAGCTGACCCGCTCTTAGGCGGAGAAGAAGAATTAAAAAAAGCCGTGAAAGAAATACAGGATATGGGCGGCCGTGTGGCACTTTATACAAACGGTGTGCTGATGGATGTGAAATCGGACTTTTATCAGGAAACGGGATATAAAATTTCACGGAAAGACATAGACGGCAATTCATATCTCGATCATTACCAGTTTGGGGGCAGCGGTACGGTTCTCCGTACGTTTGGTTACAAAACCTTTGCGGAAAGCTGCCAGGCAGCCGGGGAATGGCAGGATAAACTGCTGGAGAACGGAACGTATAAATTATCCTTCAATCCGGATTCTATTTTCTATGACCAGATCGGAGGGCATCATTGCTGGCTCTGCTTTGATAAAACCCACAGGCATGGGAACAGAGGGGACCTGGACCCGAAATATCGCAGGGATAATTTAAAAGCAATGCGGGGCTTGCTTACGGGAGAGAAAGCACTTGGCTCGGAAACCACGGTTGATATCTTTTCACCCTATCTGGACTATCATCATGGGTGCGACACCGGAAACTGGTATACGGACAATGCCTTTCCCCAATTGTATTTAAGGACATTTCCGGAGACGATTATGACAAACCGTTTTATCCATGATGAGCGTGCAGATTATAAATTACAGCTGAATTATGCTTTTATTATGGGATACCGGTTTGATGTATCCATCTACAGGGGCCGTGTTATTGGCGTGGATGGTTTGAAAGCTTATGCGGGCCATATCAAAAAGCTGATTGATCTGAAAGAAAAATACCACCGCTTCTTTTACAGAGGCAGATTTGTAGTAAATACAATGTATCCTTTGCCCCGGAACCTTATTATGACTGAGTATGAATATGCAGGGGAAACCTTGCTTGTATTTATGAATAAAGATCACACCGCCTGTACCTTTGAGGCGGGGGGCCGCAAGGTTACCCTTGAAGGCGAGGATGTGTACTGCATGTTAAAACCGTAGCCAAATAGAACGGATATGAAATTATAAAGTCATCCGTTAATTACATATTATTTCATGGGGCTGTCGCATAATTCCGTATACTGGTCAAATCGGATTCAGATTATGTAACAGCTCCGGCACAAGCATTTTACAAACACACTCTAGCTTTGAAGGAAACTTTTTAATCCGCCTTGGATTAACGGTTCGGTTCCATAATTTGTGTTACTCTTATTAAAGTTACAAGTATATCATTTCTAAAAAGGATTCTAAAACATCGTTTACAGCAGCATTTAATTCTTAATACCCTATACTAAAAATGACGGATAAAACGAGCTGAACGGAGTGAATTATAATAAATTATTTTGCTTCAAACTATAAAAACCATTTATGCGTTGTCTAAAATTAATAAAATCCATATTACATTATTCCGTATAATAAAAAAATGCACAAAAAGTTATAAAAATCTGATTGACATGTAAAATGTCAGGTAGTATAATAACTATAAAAATATAATAAATATGTATAAATACTACATTAATGTTTGAAAAAAGGTATTTTTAAAATAAAAGGAATGTAAAAGGAGAAGGCATGGATGAAAAATGCGGTAACGAACAAAAGAAAAAACAGGTTCTACAATTTATTGCATGGGATAAGAAGAGAATATCTCTTATATCTGATGATACTGCCGGGAATTGTATATGTGATCATCTTTAAATATATTCCCATGTACGGAATCACAATCGCTTTTAAGGACTATAAAATTACCTCAAGTATCTCGGAAGCAAATTGGGTCGGACTTGACAATTTCATTGATTTATTTCACCGGAATGCATTTCAGAGGGCATTTTACAACAATATAATTATCAGTTTGTCAAAGTTGATCTTCGGTTTCCCGGCTCCCATAATCCTGGCTTTATTGATTAATGAGATAAGAAGGTCAAAGCTGAAAAAGCTTGTGCAGACCTCCGTAATCCTGCCAAATTTTATTTCGTGGATTGTCATATACGGTTTAATGACAGCCATATTTTCACCTAACACCGGGATCATGTCAAGTATGGCACATTTTCTGGGATATGAGGGCACTGTTGTTAATCTGCTGACCAATAAAGAAACTTTCCGGGAGCTCATTACCATATCTTATATCTGGCAGGCGGCCGGTATCGGCACCATTGTTTATCTGGCTTCTATATCGGGCATTGATTCCGAACAGTATGAAGCCGCAGCCCTTGACGGTGCGGGCAGGTGGCGGCAGATGTGGCATATTACCCTGGCTAATTTAAAGCCTACCATCATAACCCTTTTGATTTTCCGGGTCGGAGGTATTATGAATGCGGGATTTGATCAAATATTTGCGATTTCCAATGATATTGTTATATCAAAAGCAGATATCATCAGTACATATGTATACCGTCTTGGATTGGAACAAAGAAAGTTCAGCACCGCAACGGCAGCCGGTTTATTGGAATCCGTGATCGGACTGGTACTGGTGCTGGTTATGAATAAAATTGCAAAAACCATAGATAAAGACAGCGCAATCATATAGGGAGATGGAGAGAGGTATGTGGGGAAAAAAACAACATAAGATTTGGAAGAAAAAGCAAGGTATCGGAGATAAAATATCGGGCTATGGAATCGGATTGGTATTGGCGGTCATAGTAATAGTGACAATATATCCTTTCTGGCATGTACTGATGTATTCCCTTTCGGATTCCAAGGCATCCATGGGCGGAGGCATATTCCTGTATCCCAGGCATTTCAGTTTGCTTTCCTATAAGCTTTTGTTCAGCACGGAGCAGATCTTTATCGCTTTTGGTAATACCGGTATGAAAACCGTATTCGGAACGGCACTTAGCGTCATCATCAGCGCAATGACAGCATATCCCTTATCTCTTCACAGGTTTAAAGGACGCACCTTCTTTTCCATGATGATTTTTTTTACAATGCTGTTTAACGGCGGTATGATTCCTACCTATCTGCTGATAAAGAATTTAGGGTTAATTGATAACTATCTGGTGTACATATTACCCGGTGCAATGAGTGCCTATAACATGTTTATTTTACGGAACTATTTTGGGTCCCTGCCCCGCTCCTTAGAGGAAAGTGCTTTTTTGGACGGTGCAAATTCGGTTCAGATATTTTTAAAGATTATACTGCCATTGTCCAAGCCTGCCTTAGCGGCCGTTACCATGTTTTACGGAATTGAGAACTGGAACTCTTATATGGACGGTATTTTATATGTAAATACAACGAAAATGCAGTTACTCCAGGTGTATTTAAGACAGCTCATCAGTGCGGCCGGCGGCAAAGGGGCTCTCGGCGATTTAAATAACCTTAGTACGGCGGCGGCACTGACGGAAGATACCATGAAGATGACGGTTATTGCAGTCTCTGTTATACCTGTTCTGATCGTTTACCCGTTTTTACAAAAATACTATACAAAAGGTGTCCTTGTAGGAGCGGTAAAAGGATAAAACGGTTCATAAAAACCGTTGTGGCGGAATCGCCGCAATAAATTATGGGAAGGAGCAAAGAAATGAAAAGAACAGTCAGCCTAATTATGGTTGCAGCTATGTTATTCACTCTGACTGCCTGCGGCCAGAGCGGAGGGAAGGTAAAGGAAACCGGTAATGAATCCGGCGGAAACAAGGGGGAAGAGGGAAAAATATCAATTTTAATTCCCGGTGATAATACACCAAAAAGTGATAACATGGTATTACAGGAACTGGAAAAGAGAACCGGTGTCGATTTGGAGATCATTTATGTTCCCACAAAAGATTTACCTACCAAAAGAAGTGCCATGGCAGCCTCGGGAGACCTGCCCGATATCTTCACCGCTTCCGGAAGTGAAGCACAGGAGTATATTGATGCCGGTATGATAGCCGATGTCAGCGGTTATCTGGACGAATATGGGAAAAACATAATGAGCAACGTGAAAGATATCATATATACCAGCCCTATGAATCAGGACGGGGTATATCTCATTCCAAAAGGTACTGTTCCATATGGCAATAATATGAACATACGGACCGATTGGCTGAATAACTTAGGGTTAACAATGCCTACGGATTTGGACAGTTTCTATAAGGTTATGCATGCTTTTACCTATGATGATCCGGATAAGGACCGCCAGAATGATACCTTTGGATTAGCCGCAGACAGTTCTTATACCGCATTTGATACCATTTTTGGTGCTTTTGGAATTCCGTGCGGTACGGACTTAATACCCTCAGTGATTGAACTGGAAGACGGTACGGTAACAACCTGGGTGAAACATAAAAACTTTCTGGAAGCAATGACCTATATCAAAAAACTGATAAAAGACGGACTGATAGAGCCGGAATGGGCAACCATTACAATGATGGATATGTTTGGGAAGCTGTGGACCGGGCAGGCAGGCGCAATGAACTTCCAGTGTGCGGGTCCTACAAATAACTGGATGCCTTCCAGGTATACGGAAAATCCCCCGCCGACTTTTGATTTTGCCGTCATTACCGGTCCTTATGGAGACCACGGTGTCAGTCCCAATTATGCTATGGTTAATGAGGGATATTTAATCTCTGCCGAATGTGAAGATATTGAAGCTGCAATCCGTGTTATGGATTACTGTAATACCGAGGAGGGCAATGAATTATTATATCTCGGTATCGAAGATGTCATGTTTAAGTGGACGGAGGAAGAAAACGGCAAATATGAATACATAGGGGAATATGCGGATTCTGCCACACATAGGGCAAACGGAGGGTTCGTTTATGCGGAATTTATGAAACCAATCAATAACTGCGAACTGCGTATCATGAATGAGCAGAGCAGAACAGGGACCCAGCTGGCTTATGATGAAATGCTGCCGTCTGTAAATATTATTAAAACCCTGGAGACCAGACAGGAGTACGGTGCGGACCTGGATCAGATCATAAAGGAAATGTATGTGGCAATTCTTATGGCTGACGGTGATATTCAGGCGGTTTATGACGAATATATGGAAAGATGGGATACGGAAGGCGGCCTGGAATTTGAAGAGGAAGCAGGGGCAGCCTGGCGGGAGCAAAATAAGAAATAACGGCAATATCTCTGACTGCAGCCTGTGTTGGCAAAGAGTATAAAAGTTGGCGGCAGTTTGTTTTCATAGTAGGAAAAGCACATGCGCAGAAATAGAACGAAGTTTGAAACAGAGGTGATTCAGAATGAACAAAGTGAAGGCAAAAGCAGGCATTCTTTTTATTGCAACACAGCGATTCCGTAATCTTGGCGCAGATACAAAGAATGGTACCTATGAACAAAGAAAATTAACAGAAGCAGATGCGTATACGAAAAGCATGAGTACTTTCTGTGATACGGTTTATACGGGGCAGATATATAACCGGGCTGATCTGGAGCTCGCAATGAATTCATTTTTAAGTGAGAAGGTAGATTGTATCTTTGCATTGTATTTAAGCTGGGCCGAGGATTTTCTGTGGATAAGGTTTTTGCGGGATATGAGTCCGGTTCCGATACTGTTTGCCTGTATAACACAGGAGAGACTTAAGTTTCAGGATACCTTTGCAGAAAATGATTTTGTAGAGTTCTTAAGTGCCGGAGGTTTGGTCGGAACTCTGGAAGCCTCCGGTTCCATACCGCGAATTGCCAGACCCATGATGCAGACTGCCATCGGGATATTTCCAGAGATAATGGAAAGTGCAAAAAGTTTTTTTGCTGCCGCCGCCGTCCGCTCCAGGCTTAGGAATGCTAACTTTGGTCTGCTTGCTTCTTATAATGAAGTAATGTGGTCCACTTATCTGGATCCTTATCAGATATTCACCAAAATCGGGCCGGAATTAAGATTCCTGTCGGTCCTTTCCTTAAAGCAGGAGATTGAGAAGGTAACGGAAAAGGAAGTAAATGAAAATTGCAAGGTGCTTACGGAGCGTTTCGAACTGCTGGACGACGTGGATACGGATAAGCTGAAAGAGTCGGTAAGGGCTTCGCTGGGACTTGAAAATCTGGCTAGAAAAGCGGAAGCTGCCATGGTGGTACTAAACGATGTGGATACGGTCCTGTTAACGGAAGTAGGGCTTCGGCCCGGGTTTTTGCCGACTCCGTCCGGCGGTGATATTCTGGTAGTGCCGGAGGGAGATTTGGGCGGAGGCCTCGCCGTTTATATATTAAAATTATTAAGCGGCAAATGTGTCAATTTTATTGAACCCTTTTATATTGATACGGAGAAAGACTGCTTTGCGGCCGGGCATGCGGGACCCAATGATTATACCGGAGAAGGCAAAGTTAAAATCGGCAGGGATGTCAGATTTGCAAAATCGAAATATAAATATGCCGGTGCACCCTTTGCATGGTATGTCATACCCGCCGGAATGAAAACTCTGCTTCATATTTCCGAATGCAGCGGACGGTATAAAATGGTATGCACGCTGCTGGAAGCCTTACCGGCGGAGCACTTTATCACTTCTTACTCCCATGGGCAGTTCCAGCCGGTAAAAGGTACCGTACGGGAGCTGTTTGATAAATTGATAAAAATCGGAGTTACACAGCATTACGGAGTGGTAGATGGAGACTATACGAAAGAGCTGGAAAGCCTGGCTAATATATTGGAGTTTGATTTTTACCGTATTTAACCTGAAAGGTAAGTTCCCCGCTTACAAAGTGCAGGCAGGGGGCCTGAACTTACTTGTTTCATTAGGAGAGTGACTCCGGTGAAATGCCTGTGCAGCAGGTATAAGGATAGAGCCACAGCGCTGCGGACCCGGAATATCTGCTTTGACTTAAGGTAAAATGTGTGATTCATATAAGGAAATTTATTTTGATTAACTGAAGATAAAAAGAAGGTGACTGTTCCGTCAATCCGGTTCCCGGGAACAACGCATATACGTTACGTACATGTAGGTTTTTCAATGCTTTGGGCTGGCTAACCTGAAATCCTTGGGAATTTTCCCGGGGTGACGGAACTGTTTCATAAGAAGCTCAATAAGTGGGCAATAGAAAGGAATGTAAAAATATGAGTTTTATGTTTAATCCATATCCCTACGACGATCCCAAGGCAGTAAATCATATCCGCGTGAAAGAGGAGCTTAAGGAAACTTTTACAGACAATTCCATGCAGTCGGCGGATAAAATAGCAGCCGAAATCTCTGCTATTATTTTAGGATATAAAAAATGTATTCTGGGAATCGATGGGTATATCAGTGCTCCCTTTGAGCAATTTTCCGGGCTTATCTCCATTCGCCTGGCACAGCTGTTTGGTATTCATGCGGCTGTCATAAATACGGAGGAGGTATGGCTTGACAGCAATAGACTGCATGAGCTTCTGCTTCCTTATCTTCCGGAGGACCGGACAGAAGACCCGGTGCTTTTATATGGAAAATTGTATGAAGGTGGTTATGAAAGCCTGATGTCGGAGGAAAAGAAGAACCGTATCTGTCAGAAGTTAAAAGACTTTAAAGAAAATGGCAGGGAGGTATTGATCTTATATGGTAATGCGTCACTGATTGATTCTTTCCGTGAATTTTGCGATCTGAAAGTCTTTATTGATATGACACAAAAAAGGACAATATTAAATATCCGCAGCGGTTCCTGCGGTAATATCGGTGATAAAAACCGAACAGCCATAAATTCCATGCTGCGCCGGAGCTATTATGTGGATTTTGAGATCGCCATGGCTCACAGGGGTAAATTAATCAATCATAATTGGATCGATTACTATGTAACCGGGGATCATACAGACAACATGCAATTGCTTCCGGTCACAAAAATGCAGGAATTATTTGAAGTTATGGTTTCTTATCCCCTGCGCTGCCGGCCGGTATACCTGGAAGGCGTGTGGGGCGGCTTCTATGTGAAAAAACTGCGGAATTTGCCCCGGGAAATGAAAAACTGTGCATGGGTATTTGATTTAATTCCCATGGAGGTTTCCATCGTTGCGGATTTAGGGGGGATGCAGCTGGAATTCCCGTTTTACTGCTTTGTACAAACAGCCGGTGAAAAGCTAATGGGCAAAAACGCCCACAAAAAATTCGGCGGATATTTCCCCATTCGTTTTAACTATGATGATACCTTTCATTCCAGCGGAAATATGTCCATTCAGGTGCATCCGGATGAAGCTTATGTTAAAAAGAACAATCATGAGCTGGGACGCCAGGATGAAAGTTATTATATCGTTGCTGCCGGCCAGCAGGCCAGGACATACTGCGGCTTTAAGCAGGAGGCGGATGTGGAAGAGTTTATTGGGAAAACAAAAAGAGCGGAAAAGTATGGAGAGGGCTTTGACCATGACGATTATATAGCTTCCAAGGCTTCCCGCCCGGGGATGCAGTTTTTGATTCCCGCCGGCACGATACATGCTTCCGGCAGAAATCAGCTTATATTGGAGATCGGCAGCTTAACCATAGGATCCTATACCTATAAAATGTATGATTATATGCGTAAGGATCTGGAAGGCAACTTACGTCCCATACATACCAGCCATGGAGATAAGGTGTTGCGAAGAGATTATAAAGAGGCTTATGTTGACAATAATTTTATTCAGGAGCCGAAAATACTGAGGGAAGACGGCTTTGCCGAATATACCGTAGGAGAACATGAGCTGTTGTATTTCAGTTTAAGAAATGTTGTATTCACTGACAGGTATACGGATATTACAACGGACCGGTTTCATGTATTAACCCTGGTAGACGGGGGAAGGTGCAGGATACGTTCCATGACGGATCCCGGTAAATTCTTTGTACAGGATTACCTGGACATGGTAATCATACCTGCAGGCTTTGGTCCCTATGAAGTACTGAATGAGGGGGTCGGAGTAGTGACAATGCATAAGACCCTTTTAAAGGATGGTTTTGAAAATGAATAAACCCTGTTTTCTTGCAATTGATGCAGGAGGAACCTATTTAAAGGGTGCCCTTTTCCTGGAAAGGGCCATCCTGATTGAAAATAGTTTTATTAAAATCCCCGTAAATTCCATGGGAAATAGGAGGGAGATCAAGAAATCATACCAAAGTGTAGCAAAAGAGGAAAGCAGGTATGCCTCTCTTATGGGTTTGACAATAAGGGGCATAGGCATCTGCATACCGGGACCCTTTGATTATAAAGAAGGCATCTGCAAAATGCGGCACAAGTATGCTTCTATTTATGGTATACCTCTGCGGCCCTGGTTTGAAGAGATCCTAGGGGGAACAACCGTAAACTTTCTTCATGATTCGGAGGCCTTTTTAAAAGGTGCAATATATCAAAGCAAGTCTGATTATAACCCGGTCTGCGGGGTCATTCTCGGCACCGGTTTAGGTTTTGCAATTGCAAAAGATAATAAGGTAATAAGAAATCCCTCCGGCGGCCCCGGTATCAGTATATTCCAAAAGCAGTATAAGGAAGGAACCGCAGAAGATTATGTTTCAAAACGCGGAATTTTAAAACGGTACCGGGAACTGGAGGTAAAGATGGCCGGCAAAAATGCCGGGGCAGACAGTGGGAATGCCGGAGCGGATACCGGGAATGCCGGAACAGGCGGCAAAAATGCTGGTGCGGATACAGGGAACGCCGGAACAGGCGGCAGTTATTCCGGAACGAATAAGGAGGAAGTACTTGATATTGCCATTGCCGCTAAAAACGGTGATGCAGCCGCGATTCAGGTTTTTAATGAGACGGGAGCACATCTGGCTGCAATCCTTTATGACATTATAAGGGACAATGAAGTGGAAGGCCTGTTCTTAGGAGGCGCCATATCAAAATCTGCTGAATTGTTTCTTCCTTCCCTGAAGGAGGGCCTTTGCGGAACCCCGTTGAAATTTATTCAAAAGGCAGAAGATATTGACAATGCTCCGCTGTACGGGACTATTTCCGGGGAGGTGTTTTAGGTGAAAGGTGTTGATATACTATACTCAACGGAAGAAGGGTATAAGCCCCAGGTGCACTTTGAGGGCTGGCGGGTGGCGATTCTTAAGTATTCGGACAAATTTGACAGGAGTAATTTATACAGGCTGGAACGGCATCACTTAACGGATGAGGTTTTTGTTTTATTAGAAGGGGAAGCGGTTTTGATCGGGGAAGAAGGTCAGGAATGCCGTATGGAGAAAGGCCGGATTTATAATGTTGAAAAGGATGTATGGCATAATATTATTTTAAGCAGGGACGCCCGAATCCTGATTGTAGAAAATGATAATACCGGACCGGATAACACGGAGTACCGGTTATTGTAAAAATTATGGGACCATTCAGTCACTGCGGTTCCGAATAATAACGCTGGTATGCGTTTATGCACGTAAAATATACAAAAAGATGTACAGTCTGACGCTGAGTAACAAGATTAAAATGAGTGTTTTTTTCGCTCTTTCCCCGGGAGTACGGAATAGTTATAAAATTAAATTAAATGGAAAATGCCGTCGAAGCTGGCATTATACAAAATAAATATAGTTAATAGGATATATGTGAAATGCAGGAGAGAAAGTTATGAAAATTATGGCAGGAACGGATGCTGCCGTAAGGTTTTACATAACTTTCTTTCCTGTTTTTTAACCTTACAAGTAAGTCCCCGCTTCTTAGCGGAGTGCGAATATCCGCTTTGACTGTAATGGAAATAGAGACTCTTTTAACAAAAACCCGACCGTTAGGATAAGCATGACGCCAGGCTGGATGACGGTTGTTTAAGTGTTTAAAGCGGATATATGCATTTCACTTTGCTGCGGCTCATCACCTATTACGCAGCTATGCTGCTGTTACAGTGGAGGTCTTGGCTCCACTGTAAAGTTAAGTCTGATTCACGTCTGCAGAGGCGGGAGAATAACTTGACAGGATAAAATAAAAATGCCTTGACAATAGCCGGAAATTTATTATATCATGAATTAGTTTTGAAAAAATATTTAAAAGGAAGTAATGATTATGCCCATTTAATACGTAAATTTGCGCGTTTCATAATACAGAGAAATTGTTTTATTCTACAGATGAGCCCTTGGGCTATCTAAAGAAGAATATTTTATGATGCTTGGAGGAATTAATTTGGCTGATTATACAAAGGAAATAAATAAAAGACGTACATTTGCAATTATATCCCACCCGGATGCCGGTAAGACGACGTTAACGGAGAAGCTTCTGTTATATGGCGGAGCCATTAATCTGGCCGGTTCGGTAAAAGGGAAAAAAACAGACCGGCATGCGGTATCGGACTGGATGGAGATTGAGAAACAACGTGGTATTTCGGTTACTTCTTCGGTTATGCAATTTAATTATGGGGATTACTGTATCAATATCCTGGATACCCCGGGGCATCAGGACTTTTCCGAAGATACTTACCGGACTTTAATGGCAGCCGATTCTGCGGTCATGGTAATCGATGCTTCCAAAGGTGTTGAAAATCAGACTATAAAGTTATTTAAGGTTTGTGTTATGCGTAATATCCCCATATTCACCTTTATTAACAAGCTGGACCGGGAGGCGAAGGATACTTTTGAACTTTTAGACGATATTGAAACCGTATTGGGGATCCGTACCTGTCCCATTAACTGGCCCATTGGTTCCGGCAAGAACTTTAAAGGGGTTTACGACAGGGAAAGTAAACATATTACACGTTTCTTTGCCGCTAATAACGGACAGAAGGAAATTGAAGCCGTGGAAGCGGAACTTGGGGATGAAAGCCTGGATTCCTTGATCGGCAAGGTAAATCATGATACTTTATGTGAGGAAATCGAGCTTCTGGACGGTGCCAGCAGTGAATTTGATTTGGAATCGGTAAGGGCCGGCAAGTTAACTCCCGTATTTTTCGGATCCGCTCTAACTAACTTCGGTGTGGAAACCTTCTTAAAGCATTTCCTGTCCATGACCACCACTCCCCTGCCAAGAAAGTCTACGGAAGGACTTATTGATCCCTTACAGAATGATTTTTCTGCTTTTGTCTTTAAGATACAGGCAAATATGAATAAAGCCCACAGGGATAGAATTGCATTTATGCGGATCTGTTCCGGTAAATTCGAAGCCGGAATGGAAGTAAACCATGTGCAGGGCGGCAAAAAGATAAGACTTTCCCAGCCCCAGCAATTAATGGCCCAGGAGCGGAAGATTGTCGAGGAAGCCTATGCCGGGGATATTATCGGGGTATTTGATCCGGGTATTTTTTCCATTGGTGATACTTTATGTATGCCGGATAAAAAGTATGCCTACGAAGGGATACCGACCTTTTCACCGGAGCATTTTGCCAAGGTAAGACAGGTGGATACCATGAAGAGAAAACAGTTCCTAAAAGGGGTTTCCCAGATAGCCCAGGAAGGTGCCATTCAGATCTTCCAGGAATTCAATACGGGTATGGAAGAAATCATTGTAGGAGTTGTGGGTGTTCTCCAGTTTGATGTATTAAAGTTCCGCCTGGAGTCCGAGTATGGAGTTGAAATCCGTCTGGAGCCTTTGGCTTATGAGTATATCCGCTGGATCGAAAACAAAAGCCTGGATGTAAGTAAGCTAAACATTACCTCAGATGCCAAAAAGGTAAAGGATTTAAAAGGAAACCCGTTATTGCTCTTTGTACACAGCTGGAGTATCCAGACCGTTCTGGACCGGAATAAGGAACTCAAGTTATCGGAGTTTGGCAGGGAATAATCTATAAAAGAGCAGTTGGAAAAAACAGTACTATCGGTTTTAAAGGCTGGTGCGGCAGTAAAATTAGCAGTAGCTGCAGGGGGTATTCAGGAAGTTATATTGCCGCAATCGGCTGGTGAAGTCAAAGCGCATATTCCAGGTCCGCTACGCTACTTGCTCATAACCTTATACCTGCTACGCAGGTATTTCAGTCGGAGCATGAACTCCGACTGAAACAAGTAAGCCCCTAATCCCACCGCTTACACTCCGCTAAGAAGCGGGGAACTTACTTGTAAGGTTAAAATAAAAACATGGGGGAGGATACAATGATAGAATATCGTAAGGTTACAGTGGAAAATGCTGATTTAATTGCTGGAATACGTGTTGATTTCTTAAGTGAGGTAAATAATCTGACTGAAGAGGACAAACAGGGTATATATAAGGCAAATCATGAATATTTTAAAAAGGCTTTAGCAGATGGTAGTTTTGCAGCATGGTTGGCGGTTTTTGGCACAGAGATTGTCGGAACAAGCGGTATAACTTTCTATCATGTTCCTCCCAATAAGAAATGCCCTAACGGCAAAGCGGCTTATATCAGTAATATGTTTACATATCCGAAGTACCGTAAACAAGGTATTGCCACAAAATTATTTAACCTGATTGTTGAAGAAGCAAAAATACAGGGGCATAATAAAGTATTATTAAATGCTACGGACATGGGAAAACCCCTGTATGAGAAATATGGATTCCAGGATGTGCACGGAGATATGGTGTATTATATTGAATAGCTGAATGAACTCGGATACTTAAGGATAGATTTAAAAATTAGTATCGGAGATTAGCTTAGATATACACTCTTAGAATAGGATGGTTTGTTAAATTGAACAATCTTCATCTCTCCATTTTCTCTAACTAATGTAATATTGAAATAATTCAAACCATTATAAAAATATTGATTTTCATTGTAACATTGCAGTTTAGGTCAATCAAATATGCCTCCACATTTTTAGAAGTGTTAAGTATAGGATATTCATTTACCAACAAATCAGCTAGAAAAATAATTTTGAAAATACCCTTGTTCCGTAATACTCATCAAATCAATAAACGTATTCCAATCCTTTTTTTTTATTGCAGTCCAATAATTAACATTTTGCAATGCATTTTTGTATAATGTTGACAAATTTGTTTGATGTGCTATATTATTATAAAAAAGACAAATAAAAAAGGTGATTATTTTGAAGCATAAGTTTTCAAAATTAAAAAGTATTATATTAGGATTAATAATTTTTTTATGCATATTTCTAATATTTTTTTATAAAAGCACTATTAAGGATATTTCATTAAATACTACATATTTCAAAATATCTGTACCATCAGGGTGGACTCTATCTAGTTCAAATGGCGATTGCTTTAACAGATTAATTCATAATCAAGAAGATATTGCCTCTATTGAAGTCTTTCCAAACTGTGAATTTAATAGTTCTAATGAATCAATTGTATCAAACATATATGGTGTTCATGCATATATCCTTGATACGCTATATACAAAAAATATTAACGATTTAACATTATCAAAAGTAATTATTTCATTCGAGCAATCAGCCGCTGAATCATATAGTAATATTTCTCCAGAAACTAATCAACTGCATTACTTTTATACCGCTAATGGTATGTTAATAGATTTTTTCGTACATTCAGATTCTGTCGACCAGACTACAATAGACAATATTGCAAATTCGTTGACTCTCAAACATTAGTATGGACCTTTAATCATCAATTCGATAAATTTAGAAATTATGTGAATGGGTTAAGACCTATATAGGAATAAAATAAAAAAAATTAGTAGATCGATTACGAAAATAAGCGTATTTGATTAAGATGTATAATCTTTCTTCCAGCTCTATTGTGGATAAAATTTTAAAATTTGGAATAAAATGTTACAGTTCATCCGTTAGGCTGAACTGTAATGCACTGTAATGTATTAATCGATAAATTTTAAAATTGATATTGACATTTATATTTATATATGTTACACTAATATAGCTGTGAATCATTCATAATCCTATGATGATCCGGCGAAAACAACAAAGCAGAGTATCCACTCTCACCTTAGCACTTACCGTGTGACTCAGGTTAATAATTTCGGTAAAAGGACAGCTATACGGCTGTACCGGACAGTACTTGTTGGAAGTAAGTTCAATGAGGAATTAAGCGAATTTTATGTGGATAGTCTTTGCTATCCACTTTTTTATGTCATAAAATAACACGATGATATAATATTTAACCTATGGAGGTGCAGTACTATTAGCGAATTAATGATCAATGAGCAAATTAGAGACAAAGAAGTCCGTTTAATTGGAGAAGAAGGCGAGCAGTTAGGCGTTATGCCAATTAAGGATGCTATGAGGCTTGCTAAAGAAGCAAATCTTGATTTAGTTAAGATTGCTCCCACCGCGAAACCGCCTGTATGTAAAATTATCGATTACGGAAAGTACAGGTATGAATTAGCCAGAAAAGAAAAGGAAGCTAAGAAAAAGCAGAAGATTACTGAAGTAAAAGAAATCCGTTTATCACCGAATATTGATGAAAACGATCTTAATACCAAAGCAAATCAGGCAAGAAAGTTTATCACAAAAGGTGATAAAGTAAAAGTAGCTCTCCGTTTCCGTGGTAGGGAAATGGCCCATATTTCATCCGGTAAGCAGATATTAGATAATTTCTTTGCCAGGCTTGAGGATGTTGCAGTCGTTGAGAAACCAGCTAAGTTAGAAGGCAGAAGCATGATTTTGTTTTTGACTGAAAAGCGTTAATTACACTTTGTAAATGTCCGGGACACTTAGCGTTAATATATAGGGGTAACCGAAGCTTCGGCTTCGGTTATTAAGTGAAAACCCAAAAGGATTTTGACAAGTGAAAATAATAAAAAAAGACAATGGACAACCCGTAAGAGGAGAGTCAATTGTATCATGATTAAGGAGGAAATACCATGCCTAAAATTAAAACAAACAGATCAGCAGCAAAGCGTTTCAAGAAAACAGGTACAGGACAGTTAAAGAGAATGAAAGCTTATAAAAGCCATATCTTAACAAAGAAATCTACCAAGAGAAAAAGAAATCTTAGAAAAGCTACTTTAGTAGGTCCAACAAAAGTAAAGAATATGAAGAAGATTATGCCATATCTATAGGATATAGGTGATATAAGGAGGGAAATAGAACATGGCTAGAATTAAAGGCGCATTAAATGCTAAAAAAAGACATAACAGAGTATTAAAGCTGGCGAAAGGATACAGAGGAGCCAGATCAAAACAATATAGAGTAGCAAAACAGTCCGTTATGAGAGCTTTAACTTCATCTTTTGCCGGAAGAAGACAAAGAAAGAGACAATTCAGACAGTTATGGATTGCCAGAATCAATGCGGCTGCCAGATTAAATGGTCTTTCTTACAGCAAACTTATGTATGGTTTAAAGGTTGCCGGTGTTGAAATCAACAGAAAAATGTTATCTGACATGGCTATTAACGATCCTGCAGGCTTCACAGCTTTAACTGAAGTTGCAAAATCCAAAATAGCATAAATCGTTCATTAAAATTGAATTCAAAACCATTTATTATAGATAGAAGCTTATTTCAAACAGAGATTTTATATGGAATCTCGTTTGAAATAAGCTTTTTTTGGTAAGCACTCCCCAACAAGCAGTTTTTGGATTTTACCGCAATGGAAAATATCAAAAACGTGTAACTGTGGCCACGGTTTCTTTCAGAGATATGCCTGATAATGTAACAGAGACCCGAGTGTTTTTCTGTGATGGGCGTTTTGGATTGAACTCAACTCAGAACTATCGCTGCCGAATTAAAAAATTACAAAAACAGCTTGAATGTGACGTAACGTAATGAATTATAATATAGGCAGGAGGTTGTAAATATGGAAAAATACAAAGCGACACCGGAGGGATATATGACGGTTGGCGAGGTTGCAAAGAAAATGGGCGTCACCGTCCGCACCATGCAATATTACGATGAAGAAGGTCTGCTTTCGCCGTCGTCAGAGAGTGAAGGGGGCCGCAGGCTCTATACAGACAAGGATGTGATTAAATTACATCAAATTCTGTCACTGAAACATCTGGGGTTTTCATTGGATGATATAAAAAGTCGTCTGATCTCTCTTGATACCCCCGCCGATGTTGCGGGTGCGCTTACAGAACAAGCCGCCGCCATACGGGAAAAGCTGGAAACTCTGTCAGAAGCCCTAAAAGAGATAGAAACGCTGCATGCGGAAGTGCTGCAAATGCAATCGGTGGATTTCAAGAAATACGCTGATATTATCGTAAATCTACAAATGAAAAATGAGCTCTACTGGCTTATCAAGCATTTCGATGATAAGACTCTTGACCACTTTCGAAGTCACTTCGATATGGATAGCGGCACTGCGATGATAGAGACTTTCACACGTCTGCAAGATGAAGCGATACGGCTTCAAAAGAAAAGCATACCGCCCGGCTTGATGTTGAAGGCAGAATATCGCTCCATGACCAAATCAGAAAACTGAAAGCGCAGGGAAAGACAATCATTTTAGCCAGCCACGATATGGCGGAGGTTGAAAGCCTGTGTGACCGTATTGCTATACTGAATGATGGCAATATTGTCTTTTTGGGTACTGTTGCAGAATTGACCTCAAAAATCGGCAAACGTTATACCCTTCACATCAAGACCGAGCAAGGTGATGAAAATTTTGAGTCTGACAACATCGGAGATACCATGCTGAATTTGCTTGTAGATTTCAAGCATCGGGGAATTGCCGTGTTGGACATTAAAATAGACAGAGGAACGCTTGAACAGCATTTTATCGACATAGCAAGGGGGAATGGCGAATGAGTGCATTTTTGTACGGAGTAGTATTACAATGGAAACTGGATATACGGAGCAAATCACTGTTAATTACTTGTTATATGGTTCCTCTTTTGTTCTTTGCTGTTATGGGAGGGATATTCACATCTATAAACCCGGAGGCCAAGTTTACGCTTATACAATCCATGACTGTGCTGGGCGTATCAACTGGGGCGATAATAGGTTTGCCGCCTTCCCTTGCAGAGATATACGGAAGCGATATAAAGAAAGTGTATAAGGCCAATGGGGTGCCGTTGTATCTTGGGCTGGTTTCCATGTTTTTGTCAGCGTTTATTCATCTGTTGATTATGTGCCTGATAATATACATTGTTGCCCCCATTGCTTTTGACGCAACACCACCGGCAAGTCTAACCTTATATTTTGGCTCACTCGCAATTTTTATTGCGGTATCATTAAGTATAGGGAGTGCTTTGGGGCTATCGGTAAAAAAACAGGCGAAACTTACCATGATTTCACAAGTGATATTTCTACCATCCATTATGCTGTCGGGAATTATGTTTCCTGTTGATTTACTCCCTGGGTTTTTTAAAATCGTTGGGAAAATATTCCCCGCGACTTGGGGATATAAATTGATGGAGAACGACGGTTTTTATTTTGGCAACCTGTGGCCTTTGATGGCTATCCTTTTAGCTGCGGCTATACTATGCGGTTTTTTGTTGAAAAGACTTCAATCAGAATAAGGAGCCAATCACGACGTAACCACTTCGAACTTGGCCCGAAGTTCCGTAAGGTGTCCAGAGGCTTTCCTCCTCTGGAACTCTCCCCCTCAACCTGTGGCAGAGGTTCCCATGTGAAAAGACATGGGACCTTGCGGTTCAGTGTAAGGCTCCGGTACTTTCTCGTTTCTTCCTGCGCTTCCTTTTCGGATTATTCAAATGTCTGGATTTTTACTCTCACCCTCATCATTACTTGAAATTCTTCCATTGTACCTGTTTCATTCCTAACACAAAAAAGGATTTCGGAGCTTGTTAAAACTCTGAAACCCTTGTTTTTCAATATGCAGTCGAAGAGACTTGAACTCTCACGAGGAAACCCTCACTAGAACCTGAATCTAGCGCGTATGCCAATTCCGCCACGACTGCAATTAAGTAACGTATATATTTTACTACAAATTGCAGGAATGTCAAGTAAAATTCGAATAATTTATAATTTTAAAGATTTGTTTATAATTTTTATAATATTCAGGATAAGATACCCATATCCATTAGCGGAGGGTACTTGAATATAATATGAAAATATAACGTTGGTTATACAATCAATTGAAACTGATCCCCCAATATTAACTGCTTGGAACGGTGGATTTTCTGGCCGTCCGGACTGCATACCGTACTTTTAATACAAAGCAGGGGGTAGCCTTCTTTTATATTAAGATAAGTCGCAACATCAAAGGATGCATATTCCATATCAATATATTTCCTGGAAATTCCAAAAGTAATTCCATATTTCGTCTTTAAAATTTCATATAAGGACTTATTATTTAAGTCTTCCTGCAGTAAAAAGGAATAAGAAGACGGGAAACGGGAATATTCCACGGATATGGGGACGTTATCTGCATATCGGATTCTTTCAATATTAATTACTTTATCACCCGGCTGCAGGCATAGATGCTGCTGATCCGACAGGGTCGCATCTTCAATAACACATTTCAGCACTTTTGCGCCGGGGACTTTATTCTGTAATCTGCAGGTGTCGCTGAATCCAATTGTTTCCGCAACATTTTTCTTTAATTTGTCTTTTGAAATAAAGGTTCCTTTTCCCGGAATCCGTACCAGGTAACCTTCTGAAGTAAGGGAATCGAGAGCAGCCCTGACAGTTACCCGGCTTATATTATTCGTTTTGCTCAATTCCAATTCCGTAGGGAGTTTATCCCCCGGTTTCAGGGTGCCATTCTGGATGGATTCTAAAATCTGATCCTGCAGCTGTTTATATAATGGTGAAGATTCTGAATGGTCAATCATCCGTTCTGCCTCCGTATTTATCTGATTTATTTTCCAAATATAATTTTACAAATAAGTCCCCTCTTCTTAGTGAAGCGTAAACGGCGGACTTACTTGCTTCAGTCGAAGCCTTGCCTAAGCCCTGTCTCCGGCTGAAATACCTGCGTAGCAGGTAGAAGGTTATGCGCATGTAGTAGAATGTAGCGCAGCGCATTGCGAATAACAGCTTTGAACTGTATTACTTGTTATATTCTAATATAAAACATTTAACAAAAAAAATCCATAAAATTGTAAAAAGAAATAGGGATTAAATGAAATCAGATACAAATAGTAACTTATTCTATTATATAATATTACTATATTGTAGCATTAGCCTAACATAACAATATAATACATTTGTAAGAGGTTTAATATAAAGTAGTTAAATTAGCCGGATCTATTAGGACATGTAGTAAATCCAATAAAATACAATTCTGACTTTCCTTAGGTAAAATGAATAAATAAAACTGGATTTATAAAAAATATATAGTGAAAAAGCAAATATATCTTGACACATGTATCTAAATGTATTATTATGATGGTGTAATAAAACAATACATATACCGGTATGTAGTAAAAAATATATAAATGTATCATACAAGGAGAATGCAGCATGGAAATAAAACAAATAATTGAAGAAATTATAGAGAATAAAAAAGAGGACGGCGGCATTAAGCAGGTTTATTATGTAGCCTGCGGCGGTTCCTACGGTGCTTTTTATCCGGCAAAAACATTTTTGGAGAAAGAGGCCATAGAAATCAAGACAGGTCTTTATAACAGTAATGAATTTGTGCATAACCTGCCCAAAGCATTTGGAAAAAATTCAGTACTGGTGGTAGCTTCCCATAAAGGCAATACTCCGGAGACGGTGAAGGCGGCAGAAATAGGCAAAGCCGCAGGAGTTCCAGTCATTGCATTAACATGGGTTCCGGATTCACCTATTACAGAACAGGCAGACTATGTGGCAGATTATACGTTTGGTGATGACAAGGATATTGCCGGGGAAAAAACTATCGTAGCCCTGATGACGGCAGTGGAAATATTAAATCAGACGGAAGGTTATGATAATTATGATAAATTCCTGGATGGGGCGGCCAAAATAGACCGTATCGTTAAGAATGCCTGCAAACATGTGGAAAAACGAGCACTTACTTTTGCCAAAGAACACAAAGAGGATTCCGTAATCTATACCATGGCAAGCGGGGCAGGTTATGGGGCAGCCTATATGGAAAGTATCTGTATCTTTATGGAAATGCAATGGATTAATTCCTCAAGTATCCATTCCGGGGAATATTTCCATGGGCCGTTTGAAATTACGGATGCGGAGATTCCCTTTGTCATTCAGGTATCGGAAGGAAGTACCAGACCGTTGGATGAAAGGTCTTTAAATTTTCTGAACCGGTATGCCAAGAGAGTGGAAGTATTGGATGCAAAAGATCTGGGCCTGTCTACCATTGACAGCTCCGTAGTGGATTATTTCAACCACTCCTTATTTAACAATGTTTATCCGGTTTATAACAAAGCCCTGGCAGCGGAAAGGGAACATCCTCTTACGACCCGCAGATATATGTGGAAAGTGGAATATTAATAGCAAATAAATTTTGATCTGCATAATAGAGAGGTATTTGTATGAAATATAAGGTTATCGGCATTGGGGATAATGTTGTAGATAAATATATCCATCAGGGAATTATGTACCCCGGCGGAAATGCTTTGAATTTTAGTGCCTACGCTGCAATGTGCGGTATGGAGTCGGCCTATATCGGCAAATTTGGCAATGATGCCGTTGCCGCGTATATACAGAAAGTCCTGGATGAGTTAGGGATTGATCATAGCCGCAGTAGGATTTTTGAAGGAGAAAATGGTTATGCGCGGGTGACACTGGAACATGGCGACCGGGTCTTTCTCGGGTCGAACAAAGGAGGGATTGCAAAAGAAAAACCGTGGGAATTTACGGAAAAGGATTATGAATATATAAAAAAATTTTCCGTAATCCATACCAGCTTAAACAGTTATATCGAGAAGGACCTAGAAGGTCTGAAAGCATGCGGAAGCCCTGTTTCTTTTGATTTCTCCGTCCGCTGGAATGATGAATACCTGGAACAGGTCTGCTCCAAAACGGATATTTCTTTCCTTTCCTGCAGTAATTTAACAGAAGAGGAAAGAAAAGGGGAAATGTTAAAAGCACAGAAATACGGTTCTGAAATTGTTGTGGGTACAGTAGGGGAAAAAGGGTCTTTCGCGCTTTATAAAGACAATTGGCTGTACCAGCCGGCGGTTTTGACGGATACGGTGGACACAATGGGGGCAGGGGATTCTTATTTGACGGCTTTTTTAGTTGAGATGATAAGAAACTCCAAGGAAGGTAAGATATTTTCCGGCAATGATGAGGAGATGATAAAGAAATTAAAAGCGGGTATGGAAAAAGGGGCAATATTTGCCGCTGGGATATGCCGTATAAGCGGGGCTTTCGGTCATGGAACAGCAATTTCATAATCATTTTGATGGATTGAAAAAGAAGGAGAGGGTATTTTATGTTTTGGATTCAGCTGTTAATCATCATTATTCTGATATTCTTTGGAGCTAAAATCGGGGATGTGTTTATGGGTTTACTTGGCGGTGTGGGAGTTGCTATTTTTGTGTTTCTTTTCCATGTCCAGCCGGCATCTCCGCCCATTGACGTAATGTTAATCATTTTAGGAGTTGTACTGGCGGCCTCGGCTCTGCAATCATCGGGAGGACTTAATTTTCTTGTCCTGCTTGCGGAAAAAATGCTTCGGAAATCACCGAAACATATTACGGTCATTGCACCTGTGGTAGCCTGGCTGTTTACTTTTCTGGCAGGGACGGGACATGTTGTATACAGCCTGCTGCCCATTATCAACGAACTGGCAATTGATAATGATATCCGGCCCGAAAGACCGATTTCAAACAGTATCATAGCATCCCAGCAGGCTATAACCTGTTCTCCGGTTTCCGCAGCCACTGCAGCCATGATTGGATTTATGGCACCTTTGGGAGTAAATTTCGGATCGATCCTGGCTATCTGTGTACCGGCAACACTTTTGGGGGTCATTGTAAGTGCGGTAAGCACAATGCGTATGGGGAAAGAACTTGCCCAGGATCCGGAATACCAGCGCAGGCTGGCAGAAGGCTTAATTGTGAAACCGGATCGGTCAGCTGATAATAAAGAAACTTCAAAAGCGGCAAAAAGGTCTGTTATTATATTTCTAATGGGTGTATTCGCAATTGTCATTATGGGTCTGTTTAAGAACCTGCGTCCTTCCTGGGAAGTGGATGGGGCAGTTACCAATCTTTCAATGGCCAATACCATTGAAATCATTATGTTAATATGTGCTACATTGATTATTCTTTTCTGCCGTCCGGCAATTGAATCGATACTGAACGGGACTATATTCAGGGCGGGAGCACTGGCTATAGTATGTGCTTTTGGCTTAGCATGGATGAGCAATACCTTTATATCCGGCCAAACAACCTTTATACAGGAGCATGTAGCCACTATCGTTAATAATTATCCCTGGATGCTTGCGGTCATCATGTTTATCGTGGCGGCACTGATCACAAGCCAGGGTTCCACTACCTTAATCATGATACCCATTGCCACCGCGTTGGGATTACCGGCTTACATCATAATCGGGGCCTGGATGGCCGTAAATGCCAACTTCTTTTTACCGGTGTCCGCCCAGTGTCTGGCTGCCATATCTTTTGACACGGCAGGGACTACTAAAATCGGTAAATATGTATTAAATCACAGCTTTATGATACCCGGGATGATTAATATTATTGTTTCCGTAATAGCGGCTACTTTAATCGGCAGGATTCTGCTATAAGAGGATGTATCACTACTATTGGGAAAGGAAGGCAATATAAAATGAAGGCAGATGTATATTCCCATGACGGGGAAGGAATTAAATGCATATACAACAACAAAAACTGGGTTTTATGTATTAAGAACTGGAAACCGGATAATGATATCGAAGGGATCCATCATCTGGAGGTTCATCATGAAACCGACGAACAGTTTATCCTGGTAAAGGGAAAAGCGATTCTTCTGGCCGCAGACCGGAAGGATGGTAAATTTGAGATTGAGCTGATTGAAATGGAAATCGGTAAAGTCTATAATGTGCCAAAAGAAACCTGGTTTTACTCCATTACCCGGAAGGACACGAAAATGATGTATGTCCAGGACGCAGGGACCTCCATGGAGAACAGCGAATTTTGTGAAATGACGGATTCGGAGTTGACAGCAGTGAGAAATAAGGCAGCGGAAATATTTAATAAGTAATTATAAATTCAAAAAGTAATTATAAATACAAAAATTATAAATACAAAAATTATAAATACAAAGCGGTTCCGGATAAGCATGAAAACAGTCATATTATAGAACTGTTCATCCGGAGTTGGTACTGGGGTAGAACCCGGCCTTCGCTGAAAGATTAAGTCTGACTCCCTTCTGGAGCGGTGGAGTCAGACTTCTTTTTAAAGGTTAATAAATTCCTTGAAATTTACATCAATTTGTCCCGTAATAATTTAGTTATTTCCCATAAATAGTACTTGACTTCAGCGAGGGACAGTATTAAAATTACAAATATATTCCTCGATAGCTCAATGGTAGAGCACACGGCTGTTAACCGTGGGGTTGTTGGTTCGAGCCCAACTCGGGGAGTTTTTTTATTGGATAAAATCATATCCATGGGGATTAAATAGTTACCGGGCAAAGTGTTTTACTTAATATTTCCATTTCATCGGTAGCTTCCATATCCTTCTCTAATTATCTTTAATCCGGTTTGATTTCTAAAAACTTTATAATATCTCCAGACTGCAAAAATTCCTGCTTTAGATAATACTTTTCTAACCAAGTATGCTATCTCGGCTTTTAAATATTCATTAACTTCTTTTTAGCCAGAACAACCTTTTGCGGGTTTTTACTATAGCTTCTGCCGACTATTGCCTAAACAAAAAAGAACCAAACCAGAAAGTTTGATTCCTTTTTTCATGCGAGCGATTCTCTCGCTTTATACTGCAGTCGACGGGACTTGAACCCGTACGAGCGCAATGCTCACTAGATCCTTAGTCTAGCGCGTATGCCAATTCCGCCACGACTGCAAAAAAATGATATAATCGACCAATACTTCATAAATAAAACATATTAATTATAGTTTATAATATATGAAATAAAGCCGGTTCACTCACCGGATGCTTTCCAGCGAACGAATTATATTATAACAAGGATTAAACCAAAAAGCAATACTTAATTTAATTATTATTAGATTTTTATTTTTATTTTACCACTTAATCTCTCCGTATTTAATCCTCTGATAATCACGGATACGGCTTGCAATATTTACACCCGCGCCTTATGATGCCCCCACTATTCCGGTTCCGGTACCAAAGTGACGGACAGTATCACAGGTTTTCAGCCAACAGGTTATTAAAGATATTCCAACTATTATGTAACATGAAATATTGTTAGAAAAAGAGATTGACTATAAAAGTATCAGGAATAAATTATTCATCAGTTGAGCATAAATTAGCTAAAGAATTATTGATTTATAAATACAGGTAAAAATGTTATAATAGTATTATCAAACTAGTGGTAAGAAAGTAGAGGTATATATGAATCTATTAGATAGAATTATAGAGAATGTGAATGCAACAATGAGTATGGAAGATATGCTGCTATCAGAATCAGATAGAAAACGTATGCGAGAATGCTTAGATGGAAAAATAGCTTTTCAAGATGCTGTTAATGAGTTGATTTTTAAGTATCAACATACGAAGAAAATTTAATTATGGAAAAGAATTATAATTATATATATGAACAGGATAGTTACTACTGTTATCCAAATTCTTTTGTTTTAAGGAATAAATTGGATATACATTCGTACATCACAGGCATTAATTAATAGGATAGATGGTGATTTTGACTTTAATCATTTAAAAAAAATACATCGGTTTTTTTTGGTGATATTTATGAGTGGGCGGGTAAAGTGAGGATAGTAAATATCTCAAAAGGAAATTAATTTTGTGTATATGAGTATATCCAAGAACAGATGGATGATATTTTCAAAAAGTTACGAAAAGAAAATTTTTTAAAAAATTGCAAAGATAAACAAGAAGTAGCGAAAAGGCTTGCATATTATCTCGGTGAGATTAATTCAATTCACCCATTTCGAGAAGGGAATGGAAGAACCCAGAGAATGTTTATTGAGCATTTAGCATTTTCTTTAGGGTATCAATTGGATTATTTGAAAATCAGCAGAGATGAAATGCTAGAAGCCAGTGCAATGTCATTTTTATTGGATTATAAAATGATAGAAGAATTGATGTTTAGGGCATTATCTTCTGTAAGTGAATATTGATATCTGTAATACAATTGGAATCAACAACGAAAAAATAATAGAATTATTAAGAAATAGTATAAAAACAGAGAATTTTACATTTGTTAAGGCACGTTTTGAAGAATATCAAACATCCATGGAATATTTTGATGTCATTTTTTCCGCACAGGCATTCCATTGGGTTCCACAACCTATTGGTTATGAAAAGTGTGCAAGTGTATTAAAAACTGGAGGTTATTTAGCACCATTTTGGAATATGTACATCACTTATGACAATGAATTAGATTGTGAACTTGTTGCTATTTCAAATAAATATGGTGGGTTAGCGGACTTCATTACAAACGATGGATGTGAAAAGCGGATAAATACTATTGCGGCGGGCATAGAAGAAAGTGGTTTGTTTTCAAAGCCTAAGGTTATTCGTTCTCTTTGGAAACAAAATTATACAGCAGATGAGTATTATGGTTTTGCTCTTACGGGAAATAGGTTTCTTCAAAAATCAGACGAGGAAAAGCTGTCGGCTAAGCGTGAGTTAACACAATTGGCAAACAAGCATAACGGTATCATTGAACGTCCCTATTTATGTGTTCTTTACTTAGCCCAAAAGTTATAACTTATTATCATAAATAAGCATTGTAAACAATTAAGTTTCTTCATGTTTTTTGAGAAACACTTTCTGTCATTAATTGACGACTGGAGAGAAAAGGGCTATAGCCATGTTAAGACAGAGAATTTTTGATCACAAAAATCTCCTGAAATTTGACACGATTCTACATCTTTTGATTGTATATTACTTTCTATTATCATATAATTAGATATATCTGCATGTCATGTAAATATTTAGAATTATTAAGATAACCAGGGGGTAGAAACTTTGTTTAAGAAATTAGTAGTAACCGTATTACTATTCGCATTGGTTGCAGGAACGACAAATCCGGCAACAGTACTGGCAGCCACTTCAGGAAAGAATATGACCTGGGCGAAAACCACCAGGGAATCACAAAGTAACAATTATTATGATGTAACCTATAGTAAGGATAAAATCTATGTGGTTGTAGGGGATGACGGTGCTGTAGTAAGATCTGAGGATGCAAAATTGTGGGAAACCATACCTTTACAAACAACAGAGAACTTAAACGCCATAGCGACGAATGGAAAACAATTTGTAGCAGTCGGCAATAATGGCATAATAATTCATTCTGTGGATGGAAAGTCCTGGGCAAAGGGAAGTGTCAGCTTTAGCAAGGCATATAACTATGAGCAAATAACCGGTAAAACAAGAACTTATATAGAAAAAAGCTATAAAATAAACTGGTCGGCAAAGACAAAGCAGTCCCAGCTCCAATTTAAAGATATTCTTTGGGATGGAAAGAAATATGTAGCGATTGCCCGGTGGGAAGTTAATACGGGAAGTTTAAAGAAAGGGCAGTATTCATACACTTTACCTACCTATCATTTATCAAGTAATTTTATTTTAACCTCTAAGGATGGGAAAAAGTGGACTGCAAAGTATTCAGAAGTTCCGGATTGGGAAAAAATTATTTATACAGGAAATAAATATACTGCCATTTCAGAAGAATCAGTATCTTCCTCAACCGACTTAGCAAAATGGAAGACCACCACCCCTAAAATCAGAGGCAATTTTACGGATATTATATACAGTAATGGTAAGTATATGACTATCGGCTGGGATGGAAATGTATCTGCCCGGACAGGCACAATCTATACCTCTGCAGACGGGGTGAAATGGAAAGCTGTTATTAATAAAAAAGTATTAGGATCAGGGGTTTCTGAAGATGATGATACCTATGGCAAACCCAATGGATTCTCAGATCTCATTATGTACAGTGTATTATGGGACGGAAAGCAATATGTTATTGCAGGTCTTAATGGCATGATCCTTACTTCTAAGAGCGGAACCAACTGGGAAAAGATAAATGAAATATGGGATGTAACTTTTATACCTTTTGTTTCTAGTGACTGGTCAGGAGCCAAAGCTAATATTCAGAAGATAATATATGATGGCGAGCAATATATTGAAGTAGGCAATAATGGAACAATACTTGTATCGGCGGATTTAAAGACAGGAACAATAGCCCGTACCCGTCCTGCGGTGGATTTTCAAAATATCACTTATGATGGCGGCAGCAGGTATTTAGCCCATGGTGAAAATAATACCATATGGGAGTCTTCCACCGGATATAACTGGAAACAGGTAGAGCTTCCGGATGTCACCGAAATCCTGAACTGGCAGGGAATTGCATCACACAAAGATACTGCAATAGCAATATGCCAGACCAGGGGATATTGGTTTTCTGTGAATGATTCCTTTTATTACTATTCGGATAAGCCGGGCAGCTGGACTAAAATGAATTTCCCTAAAAAGTTTAATTACATATATGGTGCCAAATATATAAAGGACCGATACTTTGTGTTTACGGAAAATGGTATTATAACCTCAAAAGACGGTAAGACATGGAATGGTTATTTCGTAACTAATATAAAGCTAAAAAATATTACCTATAACGGGAAAATATATATTGGGCAAAAAGGTGATTTTGACGAAAAAACCAGTGAAAATGCTTTATATATTTCCTCAGACTGCAAAAAATGGACGAAAGCAGAGATTAATAAAGATGGGAAGAAGTATTATCTGGCTGCGGCAAGCGTTGTATGGAACGGCAGGCAGTTTGTAACTATCGGAGGAGAACTCTATCCGTCCGGTGATAACTATGACGGTGAATATACAGTAGCATTTTCCGGTGACGGGAAAACCTGGAAGCTAAAAGACGGGAAAGATAACTATTACGAATATGGAACATACGGTAACAAGACCTATATCGCTATTGATTATAAAGGGAATCTGTATTCCTCTGTCAATGGCATTGATTACACAAAATCTGTGAAAGCAACCAGTCAGACGCTAACCACGGCTCTTTGGGACGGAAAGAAATTTCTTGTTGCCGGTGAAATGGGTGTAATATTAACTTCAACTAAGAATAAAGATACTGCTGTTCCGGCTCAGGATAAATGGATAGATAACAATAATAGCTATTCCTTAACCTATTAATTATAGGTGGTGCTAAAAATGAGTAAGATCTTACATACAAAAGCGGTTGAGGTTGCGTATAAACACAAAGACGAGCACGAAGGATATGGATATTATAGACATGAATTAGTACCAAGAGGTTTTGCCAGGCAATGTACGGTATCCCTTTATGAAATACCACCGGGTAAGTCGCATATCCGTATCATTATCATACCCAAAATGAAGAATCGTTTTACATAATCAGCGGACAGGGTATTTTGATAACACCTTCCGGTGAAAAGATGCTGCTATGCAGGAAAACGTGGGAAAAAAATTGTCTATACTATGAAAAAATGACCTTATGGAGAAGAGGCCACTGGTTCTTGTCAGTATGCTAATATAGAGAGTGCTATAATGAGCGCTTCATAAACGCAATATAATTAGCAAAATAAAAAAGTTTCTTGACAAATCAAAAACAAGATATTAAACTGATACTACTAATATCGATAGTACTGCTTTCGGTAAAAGGAGTGGATGTTATGTCAAAGCCCGATACAAGTATTGATCCGCGCATTTTGGAATTCGCCAAAAAAGAGTTTCTATCATGCGGGTATGAAAAGGCTTCTACTAACGTGATATGTAAAAACGCTGGAGTAACCTCAGGCGCGTTGTATAAAAGGTATTCAGGAAAAGATGAATTGTTTAGCGCATTGGTAGCACCTGTGGCAGAGCAGTTCAAGAAATTGCTCAAAGGCGTGAACGATGACTTTCATAACTTGCCGGATGACGAAAAAAACAGCGCTGCATATGCTCCTAAATCACAAACAAATGGTTATGTCGACTTTATTGATTTTGTTTATGAGCATTTTGATGAGTTTAAGCTCCTGATAGAGTGCTCAAAGGGATCTTCCTATGAGAGTTATCTTCATGAATTGGTGGATATTCTCGTCGCCTCTACCATGCGGTTTATAAAAGAAACGAACCGTAAAGCGGTCATTATGGGAGAAAAAGTAACGCCGGAAATTATTCACATCCTGATTACCTCCCACTTAAACGGACTTTTTGAACCGGTGATTCACAATATGAACCGTCAGGATGCCCGCGTTTATGCCCAGCAGCTTCAATACTTTTTTAACGTTGGTTGGGCAGATATTCTTCATTAAAAATAAATGCCGATGGTGGCATTTATTTTTCCGTCTCCCGGTTAGACATAGCTAACTTGAGCAAAAATCAGAAAGGAACGTGGTGTAATGAAAGAACAGAGTATATTTCCCCGCTTGTTCGGATATATGGGGAAATTCAAGATAACAATGGCTCTCTCGGCCATTATGGCGGGAATTGCCGCCGTAGTAAATTTAAGTGCATTTGTTTGTGTATATAACGTTGCAAAGGAAATCGTACAGTCACTGGGAGACTTTTCAAAGCTGAATCAGGCCGGGTTAACGGAGCTGGGCTGGCAAGCTGTTTTTTTGATTTCCATGTCTTTTGGATTGTATGGAATGGCGCTGCTGTTTTCCCATATCACCGCCTACAACACGGTGGCACGGCTTAGAATTAAGCTGATTAATCATACCGGTGCTCTTCCGCTGGGCTATCATTCCATCACCCCCAGCGGTAAACAGCGGAAAATCATAGAGAAGAACACGGATAATTTGGAAACGCTGATTGCACATCAAATCCCTGATTTTGTTCAGTCATTGGTGCTTCCCATTGCTTTTCTTGTGTTTATGTTTACATATGATTGGCGTCTGTCTTTAATTTGCCTGCTCCCCATATTAATCGGTTTTGGCATTCTTGCGTCTATGCTTAAGGGTGCAAGTGAAGGTTTGGCTAAGCAATATCAAAAATCTGCGGAAGATATCAGTAACGCCGCTACGGAGTATGTTCGAGGAATCTCGGTTGTCAAAGCTTTTGGGCAAACGGCAAATTCCTTCAGGCGCTATAAAGCGGCTGTAAAAGAATACAGTGATTATGTAATCAAATATGCGCTGTCTATGGAAAACAGTGACAGCGCATATAATGCGGTAATCAACGGAATATTTTTCTTTTTGATACCAGGAGGAATTATTCTCTTTAATTTTGGCGGTGATACGGAGCGCATGATTTTAAGCTTTATTTTCTTTGCCATGTTAATCCCCGCCGTGGTAACTATTTTAAACAGGATTATGAAAAGCTCCTCTAACTTGATGGTTGCAAAGTCGTCTTTGGATGCCATTGACAGGATTATGAGCGAGAAACCCCTGCCACAGGCCGATAATCCGAAAATCCCGGTAAACTACGATATCACTCTGGAGCATGTATCCTTTGCCTATGAGGATGGAGCGGAAATGGCGCTTAATGACGTGTCTCTCACCATAAAACAGGGAACTATCACCGCTCTGGTGGGTGAATCGGGCGGCGGTAAAAGCACAGTAGCCAATTTGATTGCCCGGTTTTGGGATACGCAGAAGGGTTATGTCAAAATTGGTGCCGTGGATGTCCGGGATATGGACTATGATGCATGGATGAAGAAAGTCAGCATTGTATTTCAGGATACCAATCTTTTTAAGATGTCTGTTCTGGACAACGTAGCTTTTTACACTCCGAATGCTTCACGAGAGGACATATTGCGTGCGCTCCATTTAGCACAATGCGATGATATTCTGGAGAAGTTACCCTGTGGTGTCGACACAATCATCGGTACAAAGGGCGTTTATCTTTCCGGCGGCGAAATGCAGCGCATCGCATTGGCAAGAGCAATTTTGAAAGACGCACCTGTAGTTCTTCTTGATGAAGCCACGGCATTTGCCGATGCTGAGAACGAGCATCTGATTCAAAAGGCTCTGGACGAGCTACTTCGGGGTAAAACCGTTTTGATGATTGCACATCGATTATCTACTGTTATTCATGCCGACCAGATTTGCGTATTGGAACACGGAAAAATCAAAGAACGGGGAACCCATGCTGAGTTAATGAGAGCAGGCGGCGTCTTCGCCCATATGTTTTCTGAATATCAAAGCAGCATTTCCTGGAAGATTGGAGGGAAGCAAATTGTTTAAGAATATTTACCGCCTAAGTTCCGGTGCAAACAAGTCTATTTTAAAAGCCAGTTTATTTATGACTCTTTTCAATCTTGCGGCTTTGTTGCCGGTCATCTTATTAGCTTTTGTGACAAATGAGATGCTCAATCACTACTTCGGATATACGAAAGGGGCCATTCCTCTTTGGGGATATGGGGGTTCAGCCTTCGTCCTTTTAGTTACTATTTTTATAACATACAAAATCACCTATCGTAAAAAGTATTCTGCCTCCGGAAAGGAGGACATGCGCCTGCGTATGGAACTGGCGGACAAAATACGTCGCTTGCCCCTTTCCTACCTTGGCAAACGGGATTTAAGTGACTTGACATCCGTAATAATGGATGATGTTGCGGTTACGGCAAATACCCTTGCTACGGTTATGACGGAGCTTATCAGCGGCTTGCTTTCAGGCCTTATCACCATTGCAGCTCTTCTTATTTATGATTGGCGTTTGGCGCTCAGCCTTGCTGCTTGCCTGCCTCTCGCCGCAATCGCCATGTCTTTGTCCAAAGCAATTTCGGAAGGAGCAAATAAATGCAACAAACAAAAGAAGCTGAATATCAGCGACGGCCTGCAGGAATATCTGGAGAATATTAAGGTGCTTCGTACCTCCCGGAAAATGAGAGACTACCAAAAGGGGCTTGCCATAAAAATCAAGCGAATCATTCCCGGGCTCGTCCTGCATGAGCTTTTGGCAGGGCTATCGATTTCCGTTTCCTATAATGTGATGCGCATCGGCCTGGGACTTGTCATTATTACCGGCTCCGCACTACTTATATCGGGCGAGGTCAGTATGCTTACCCTACTTCTTTTCCTGCTGATTGCAGCCAGAGTCTATGAGCCGCTGACAAGGGCTTGTGAGATGCTGGGCGAGCTTGTTTACTCGCTGGTCAGTGCCAAAAGGATTCGTGACCTGCTTGACTATCCAGAACAGGCCGGCAACGAAAATGTAAATCTTCCACAATTCGATATTACCTTTGATCATGTCAGCTTTGGTTACAATCAGAAAGACGTGCTGCACGATGTTTCTTTTACTGCCAAACAGGGTGAAATTACGGCGCTTGTTGGACCCTCGGGCTGCGGCAAAAGCACCTTATGCAAACTGGCCGCACGATTTTGGGATGTACAGCGCGGAAGCGTGTCTGTCGGTGGTGTAAACGTCAACGATGTTGCACCGGAAACACTGCTGAAAAATTATTCCATCGTTTTTCAGGATGTTGTTTTATTTAATGACACCATTTTTAACAATATCAGGGTTGGCAAGGAGGATGCAACGAAAGAAGAGGTTCTGGCTGCCGCAAAGCTGGCTCGCTGTCACGAGTTTATTGCTCGACTGCCGCAGGGCTACGACACGATAATCGGTGAGAACGGCAAGACACTCTCTGGCGGCGAACGGCAACGGTTATCCATTGCTCGTGCGTTTTTAAAAGATGCGCCCATTATTCTTCTGGACGAAAGCACTGCTTCCATCGACCCGGAAAATGAGACAAAAATTCAAGAAGCAATCGGGAAACTGATTGAAAACAAAACGGTGTTGATTATTGCCCATAAACTGCGGTCCATCGTAGCCTGCGACAAAATCGTCGTGCTCCAGGAGGGGCAGCTGGCAGAGACAGGTACACACAATCAGCTTATTCAGCAAGAAGGGCTATACCATCGGTTATATTCGCTTCAAAACGAAAGCATGACATGGGCTGTTAAAACAGTTTGATCAACAATTTATTCAGGAGGACACATGAGATGGGGAATTGAAACATCCTTTCGTCACCTAAAGGCGTTCCTCATGATGAATTACACGCTCGCGGGGCGTCTATCTGCCATGTCCATGCTGTGCGCCCTTGCACTTTGGAAGGAGTCCGTAAAAGCCTGCTGGACATAGCGGAGTAGAGAAAGTACGCGGGCAAGTACGGAGCCCCCCTTGGGCCGCCCAATTTTTTTGGATCAGCAAGATAAATATGTTAAAACAAGCGATTCCTGAACCTTTAGACCGCAAGGGAAAGAGGCCGTCCATTAGACTTCACCTTTCCAAGTCAGGAGTTGAGCGCAACAAAGCGAACCCGTCAAAGATAGAAAATACGGCTTTGACGGGTTCGCTTTGTTGAGAATTTTCATGACTTAGCGATTTGTATGCGCACTTTTGGATAGTCGCATTACTTATCCAAACAAATAATTGACAAGACCATCAATCATAAGTTCTATGGTCTCTTTGTACCTGTCTTTATGCAGATTTTCCGCATTGATCGTAACAGTTACGATTGCTTTTATATAATTTGAAAACAGTTTCCAATCGCACTCATGGGGTGTATCCATTTTGCTTAACAGCCATTTCGTATTTTCCTCGTCAGATGCCGGGTTGATCTGCAACAGTTCCGGGTATCGGGCTTTTAGATGCTCATAATCTTCCGCACTTAAATACGAGTAAATATTAGCGTCACTTAAAAATTGTACCGCAAAAAACTTTTTTGCAGTTTCTTTATTCATTTTTCCCTTTGACTCTAATGCCAGCTGCAAAGCTTCCTGTGTCTTTGTTCGTTCGTATACAGCTATCCTGTTTATAAAATCTTCCTTTGAAGAAAAAAAGGTATAGAAGGTGCTTTTGGCAAAACCCGCTTTCCGGGTAATGGAATCTACTCTTAACCCCTTAAGGCCGTTCTGCCTCATAATATCCAATCCCGTTTCTAAAAGACGCTGTTCGTAAACGCTCTTATTTTTTTCATTAAATATTGCCGGCATAGCTTCTTATAGACAGTATGTTATTTCACACTGCTATAATGCCTCCTTCCCAAGCGATATGCTTACTACTGATTTACCAAGAAGAATTACATACCAAATCATACTTTTAATACTGTTTTAAACAATAACACACATTGATGTGGATAGCAAGTTAGATAATCCAATTTACTCTTAGGGACCATGAGAAATTATAAGTTAGCAATTCCTAACTTATTCTTGACTTTTAACCCCGGGAGAGGTATTATAAAAATAATAAACATACCATTTTATATTGTTTAGTATGTTTATAGAATATCTGAGGGAGGCCAGCAAAACAAAAGTGGTTTTGCGACACAACAATGAAAATCATTGAAATCAAAAATCTGGTAAAAAGCTACAAAGATTTAATCGCTGTAAACTCATTAGGCTTATCCATTGAAAAAGGAGATGTTCACGGTATTTTAGGGCCGAACGGCGCTGGTAAGAGCACGCTGATCAGCTGTATTGTCGGTTTGAATAACGCCGACAGCGGCAGTATCATATATGAAGGAAACTCCTCTATCAAAAAGTGGAGTGAGAATATCGGCTATGTCCCGCAGGAATTGGCTATATATCCTGAATTAAGTGCTTATGACAATATTAAATTTTTTGCTTCTCTTTATGGCTTGAAAGGAAATGAGCTGGAAAAGAAAGTGCAGCAGTCGTTGGATTTTGTCGGATTGACCGATGTAAAGGACAAAAAATCTTCTGAATTTTCAGGTGGCATGAAACGGCGCTTGAATCTGGCCTGTGCAATTACCCATTCCCCGAAACTGATTATTATGGATGAGCCTACCGTCGGGATTGATCCGCAGTCGCGTAATCGTATTCTGGAAAATGTCAAGCAGTTGAATGAACAGGGCGTAACCGTCATTTATACGACCCACTACATGGAAGAAGTCGAAGCAATCTGCAATACGATCACGGTCATGGATAAAGGAAATATCATCGCCAATGGGACAAAGGAAGAAATCATGGGAATGATGGGGCAAGGCATTATATATTTGGTAAGTGTGGATGCGGCAAAAGGAAACTGGGACGGGTTTTTAAAAGCCGTAGAGGTTCTGAAGCAGGTATCCCAAGTGCAGGAGCACGAGGACAAAGAACAAGGTATCAATCAAAAATCCTGCCTGATCCGGTGTGCGGAATCCGATGCGATAGGCTCAATCATCATGGCGGCAACACAGGCGGGATTAGCGGTCAAAAATATTGCGCACAGCGAACCAAGCCTTGAAGAAATCTTCCTCGAGCTGACAGGAAAAGAATTAAGGGATCAATAAGGAGGTTTCCCATCATGTTTGGTATCATACTTAGAAAAGAAATAAAGAGCTATTTTCGAAGTGCGGGCAACTGGATTTTCGTTTTTGCGCTGCCCATTTTATTGATTCTGTTAATGAGCTCAGCGCTTGACGGGTATATGAGTACGGATTTCCGCACATTTGATGATGGAAAAGTGTATTACTTCTATGAAGAAAAAACAGACTTCAATGCAGAAAAAGTAAATCAGTTTGAAGCACTGCTGCTTCAGTCCACACGCGTTGTTATGGAGGAAGTATCGAATTTTGAACAAGGGGTAAAAGACGTAAACAGCAGCAAGGCTTTTGGGATTATGAAAATATTCGACGACAACATAAGCTATTATCGCTCCCCTTACAACGAAACAGAGGGCGGGAAAATTGTTCATAGCCTGTTTGAGCAAGTCATTGGAAAAGATATCACTGCATTAAATGATTCTGTCCGTGTAACAACACTTGAAACGACTCCGGTGGATTCTGCATCCTATGCTACCTTCACATATCTTGCTTTTGTCATTTTGTTTATTGCATTAATGACCGGTCACAGCGTAAACGATGAACGGGTTTATGGAACCATTGAGCGAATCAAGATTTCAAAGGCCGGCCTTAACGCGCTGCTGCTTAGCAAAGTGGTCTTAGGCGTTTTAATTGGCATATTACAAATAGCCACAGTCTGGACCTTCTCCACCTTGGTATTGGGCATAAGCTGGGGTTCGCAGGCGCCGATCATGTTCCTTGTGCTTTTGTGCCTGGCAGTTATGAGTTCGATTTTTGGCGTTGTTATCGGAATGATCAGCGGAAACAAAGCGATTGCGGATAATACGGTCCTCATGACAGTCATGCTGTCTGGATATGTAGGCGGGGCTTTATCGCCTATTTATCTGTTGGAAAATGCCAATATCCTAAATCAAATTATTAAAATCAGCCCTCTATATTGGACTGGCCGCTCACTTACAAATTTATATGTTAATATCATGAATTCAACTACCTATGCGAGTATTGGTGTGTCGCTAGGATTGACTTTATTGTTCCTGCTGATTTATAAATTGCAAATCAGAAAAGTGAAATTAACGATTTCGTAATGGTACAATAAACCCGAAGAAAGGATGATATCAGAATGAGGGCGATTATAAAAAATTCATGGTTAATTTTAAAAAATACGAAGGGATTTATTTCTTCAATCACAGTATGGCCGATTATCATGCTGTTGCTTTTAACCTTTACATTGGCCTATTCTACCAGCCATAAAATTGCTGTTGTAGATTTATCAAAAGATGGCACAGGAGCGATTATTAAAGGTAATATTGGAAAAACCGAAGGTTTGGAGCTGATCAATGTCAGGGAGGACGAACTTGCCAAGAAAATATTGGCGGGTAATATTGAGTTGGGGGTGATTCTCCAAGATGCAGGGAACGCAGAGCTCATTCGTCTGTCCAGCGGCTCCGAGGTCGAGCAGGCAGTAACAACAATCATCAACGCTTCCCTTGCAGATGATGAAAGCGGCATGATTGCACAGGTTAATGAAGTACCAAAAAAGGGATTAACAATGATATATTCCCTGGGGCTTATGCTGTTCAAATTTATAACGGCGGGAAGCTCATTGGCCACACTGCTTATATTGGATCGCAATAAGGGCATGAAGGGCAGGATATTTATGAGCGGTATCAAATCATCCGCTTATCTTGCTGGCCGTGCGGCTGTCCATTTTGGCGTTATGGCTGCTACTGCGCTGATTTATTACCTGTTCTGCGTCATTTTCCGGTTTGACTTTGGTATGCAGCATAGCGTTTACTTCTTGCTTATGATTCTTATTACAAATTTATTTTCTTTGGGTGTTTTCACTTTCTTATCGACCATACTGAAACAGGAAGGTGCGTTATGGAGCGTATCTACATTTATCTTTTTCCCGATGGCATTGTTCTCGGGCGCGCTGTTCCCTTATGAAAATATGCCCGTATGGATGCAAAGTGTGGGAACTATATTCCCCCAGCGATGGATTATGGAAAGCATTGAAATCATCCAGCGTCAAAACAGCATCTTTCCGGCTTTGCCGTATATCGGAGGTATTATAGGTTTGGCGATCCTCTTCTTTGTGATTGCCAGTATACGTACGAAACGGATGAGAGCGGCAGCATAGATTGGAAACAGCCTCAGTTATGGCATTGTCTTATTCAAGTGGATCATTGTTCGATCTATTGACGTTGAAAAGCAAAGGAGGCTATTATGATATTCTATTTTTCCGGAACGGGAAACAGTTTGTGGGTTGCGAAAACTTTAGCAAAGCTCCAAGGTGAGCAAATACTGTCTGTTGCAGATGAAATGAAAAAAGGGAAAGGTCCGTTTTTATACTCTATAAAACCAGATGAAAAGCTGGGCTTTGTTTTTCCGATTTATGCCTGGGCACCGCCGAAAATAGTGATGCAATTCATACGCAATCTCAGGATAACTCATTATAATAAGCAATATACATTTGCAGTATGCACCTGTGTTGATGCTGCCGGGTATGCCATGAAAGTCTTAAGTTCTGGCTTAGGTAAGCAAAATATTATATTAAACAGCGGTTTTTCCGTCCTTATGCCCAACAACTATATTATTCAGTATGATGTTGATTCAAAGGAAGCAGAAACAAAAAAATTAGCACAAGCCCGACAAATCCTTGGACATATAAATGATAATATCTCTCAAAAAACCGAAGGGATATTTGACTGTAATGAAGGCAGCATCCCCTTTGTCCGAACACAAATAATCAACCCGTTATTTAATACATTTGGGTTAGGCACAAAATCTTTTTATGCCAAAAATAACTGTATGTCCTGCCATCTATGTGAACAAGTTTGCCCAACAAAAAATATCCAGTTGCATAAAGGCATTCCGAAATGGGAAAATAAATGCACTAAATGTCTGGCCTGCATTCACCGCTGCCCTGTGCAAGCCATTCAATATGGAAAAGGCACAGAAAACAGGGGCAGGTATTATTATTCTGATATAAACAATAAATATGAAGATATGCTACCCTGACGGTAGCATATCTTCATATTCTTATAATCGGTCTGCTTTACAATCGGCATACAGTTGATTGCAGGAATACTCATCGCAAGTGCCCATGTCGGAGTTCCTCTTTACCTCCGATATCTCGTTTTAGAATGCCATCAAAAAGGACTGTGTAGGTGAGAACGCCCATGAGTCTGAAAATGAAGCGTTTTGCAATTGGAACGAATCCTGAAAGACACTTGGAAAACATTCTGAATCTGTAATACTTAAAAAAAGATATCTTCAAGTGCTTGTTAATAGAACACGTTCATGCGTTTATCGTGTGACATACAGGCAAACGAGTTGCTATTTTCGTCCAGGCTGTGGTATTATATGAGTTAGCTAAGACTAACTGATGTTTAAGAAGGTGGTATTATGTCTGACTCAATCGCAATTCGCCAAATAGATGACAGCGTTTCGCTGCTTATCAATAAATATGGATTTTCCCACACAGCCGATAGCGGTGGATCTTTGTTGTCTGTACCGGATGAACTCGGAGCCGGATATTTTCGGCACGTTTCTGTCAGCGAAGACCTGACTGTTGGTATTACTAAGCTGAAACTGAAACGACCGATTATTATGCACTATGAAAACTATAACAATCAGTTTGAAACAACCTATTGTTTAAGCGGGCATATCGGCTATGCGGAAACAGGCGTGCTTGAGACAGGTCTAAAAAAGAATGAATTCGGTGTGTACTTAAAACAGCAAAGCCGTGGAATGATTATGTATCCATCCGGTGAAGAGATTTGCTCCGTGGCAATCGCGGCGAGAGGGAAGCTTCTGGAGATGCTCCCTCTCTACGATGATTGTACCGCGGCGAAGGAAAGCAGACACAGAAATTTGATTCATCACCTTATGTCCCCGCAAAAATCCGATTTACCCTTACATCATATGTTCTCGCAATTAGCTGAAAATCAGATGGACGATGGTCTGCAACCGCTTATTCGTGAAGGTATTGCAAAAACCATCGTAGCTGTGATGTGGCAAAGCTCTGTTATGACACCCCTAAACGTAAACGGCCAAACGAGCTGCGGCTTTGATGAGTATGAAAGAAAAGCCCTTCTGCATGCCGCTTCAATTCTGGAACAAAACTATCAGGCGCCACCAATAATTTCTGAACTCAGCAGGATGGTAGGTCTCAATGAATATAAGCTCAAGGTTGGCTTCAAAGCTGCATATGATAAAACGGTTCATGAATATACCCATGCAGTACGAATGAAAACAGCCTATGCGCTCCTGTCGGATAATAGCCTGAATGTCTCTCAGATTGCTTATATGGTCGGCTATATCAATGCCAGCCATTTCTCAAATGCTTTCAAACGGGAGTACGGTGTAAATCCCAGCGATTTACGAAATGGGGTATCATAATTCCCGATTCGGGTAGAGATGTCAAATGAAAGTCTTATAAAATCAGTGTAGAGAAATTTACACTGATTTTTTTATTTGGGGCGAGAGCTATGACAAAATTTATCTTAAATAAAATAGGACATACCGCCATTGTGCTGCTGGGCATTACGTTGATTTCCTTTATTCTGGCGAACTCGTCGGAAATTGATCCGGCGGAGGCTTACGCCAGAAGACAGTACCGGGGAGCAAGCGAAGAAAGCATTTCGCAAATTCGGGGAGAGCTTGGTTTTGATAAGCCGATTCCGGAACAGTATGTGCGGTGGCTGGGGCGTGCGGTGCGTTTTGACTTTGGCAATTCCTATCTTACCGACAAACCTGTCATTCGGGAAATTACAAGTGTGTTGTCGGTAACACTGCAAATTGCCGCCACTGCCGCACTTGCAATCCTTGTGTTTTCCATACCGATTGGCATGATTGCCGCTTCAAAAGAAGGCGGCACGGCAGATGTCATGGTAAGCGCTTTTTCGTTTTTTGCTCTCTCAATACCGGGCTATTTTTTAGGCCTTATATTTGTGTATCTGTTTGGGTATAAGCTAAGAATTTTTCCTGTCATCGGCCATGGAAACCCGTTCAGTATTCTTTTCGCCGCTCTCGTACTAGCCGCGCCTATGATTGGCTCCTTGGCTAAAATGCTGCGTTCACTCATCTTGGAGTACCAAAAAAGCGATTTTGTCGTATACGCGTTAGCGAGAGGGATCAGCAAAAGAAGCATTATGGTGCGCCATTTGCTTCGCAATGCCGCTCCACCCTGTCTTACGATGTTTGGGCAAAATATCGGTTACTTGATCGCTGGAACGGCTATTGTGGAAACCATTTTCTCCTGCCCGGGACTTGGTACTTACGCGCTAAATGCGGCACTTAACAGAGACTTTCCGGTTGTAACCGCCTATATGTTTCTTACCGCGTTGTTTTTCGTACTATGCAACCTCGGTGCCGACATCGGAGTACTTCTGCTGAATCCCAAAAGCCGGCAGGCACAGGAGAATGGGCAATGAAAAAGCAAATAAAAAACAAAAAAATATTTTTCGGCTGTGCGGTACTGCTCATGCTATTGATCTGTCTTTTGCTTGCGGACCTGCTTGCGCCCCATGATCCCGCAAAAATCAATCTTGATATGCGTTATGCAAGCCGGTCGGCCGAGTATCCGCTCGGTGCGGATGCTTATGGACGCTGTATCTTTTCTCGCCTTATGTTCGGAGCGCGCTATTCGGTAGGTTTATCCCTGCTCATCATGTGTCTGGTGATTGTATCGGCGTTGCCGATCAGCATGGCTGCCGCTTATCGTGGTGGACTTGCGGAAAAGCTCCTCCTTCTCCTTTGTGATATCAGTATGGCGCTTCCCCCAACGGTTTTGGTGCTTTCCACTATTGGCGTGTTGGGGCAAGGGATGGTAAACCTGATATTTGCCACGGTGTTTTCTTATTGGGGCTGGTACGCGAAAATGGTAAGAAGCTATGTATTGCTTGAAAAAGGAAAAGGATATGTACCGCTTGCGGTGACCGGCGGAAGCTCGGCGGTTAAAATCCTGACCCGGCATATTTTTCCGAATATCCTGCCAAACCTTCTTGTGCTCTTTGCTCTTGGTATTGGCGATATCCTGCTAACGATCTCGGGGTTTTCCTTTTTGGGCATTGCTTTACCGTCCGGTACGCCGGAATGGGGCGCCATGCTCAGCGAGGCGCGCGGTGTGTTTCTGCAAAGCCCGGAATATGCCCTGTACCCCGGCCTATGTGTACTGATTACCGTATGCGGATTCAATCTTCTTGGCGAAGGCCTTGGGCACAGAATGTCCCCGTTTGAAGAGGTGAAGAGCGATGATTCATAAACAGCTTATGAGATTAGAAAACCTGATCATATCCTATTCCCGCCATAAGATCGTAATTGGCCCCATCAATCTTACGCTCTCACGGGGGAAGGTATTGGGGCTGGCCGGAGAAAGCGGGAGCGGGAAAAGCTCTGTATGTAAAGCCGTCTTTGGCTTGCTTCCTGCGGGAAGCAGCAACACGACCGGCAAAATAGAGTTTATGGGCCGTGATATTCTTTCTCTGCCCTATGCTGATCGCAGCCGAATCAACGGAAAAGACATTGTATTCATTATGCAAAACCCGATGATGTCCTTTGACCCGTGTATGAAGATCAAAAACCATTTTACCATGACGCTGATGTCCCATTTGCTATGCAGCAAAAAGGATGCACTGCATTATGGCAGCGAGATACTCGCAAAGATCGGTTTCCACGATTCCGACAAAATCATGAACAGCTACCCTTATATGCTCAGCGGAGGTATGCTGCAAAGAGTGATGATTGCCATCGCCATTTCGCTCAATCCTGTACTGATTGTCGCCGATGAGCCGACCACTGCGCTTGATGCTGCAAGTCAGGTTGAGATTTTGACGCTGCTCCGGCTCATCATGCGGGAGTACATGCCTGCCATGCTATTTGTATCCCATGATATGCGTGTTCTATCGGCATTATCTGATGAACTGGCCATTATGAAGGACGGTGCAGTATTGGAAGCAGGCAGCACGGAGGAGATTTTGAAGAGCCCTGTGCATCCTTATACCCGTGAATTGATTGCGGCAAATTTTTATACAGGGGGTGTTTAGATGTTGGAAGTACAAGGTGTATATAAAAGCTACGGCAGCATGTTTTCAAGGATACGCAGTCCTGTCCTGAAGAACATCTCGTTTCACATACAGCCCAGCCAGTGCGTTGCCCTGATTGGCGAGAGTGGCAGCGGGAAAAGCACATTGGCTCGGATTGTACTTGGACTTGAATCCTTCGACAGCGGAAGCATCAGCTGCATGGGGATGGCAGTATCTTTAAAAGGGCGCAATCGAAAAGCCCTTTACCAAAATATGCAGCCGGTTTTTCAGGACAGTGCAGGCTGTCTGAATCCCAGAATGAAAGTGGAGGATATTCTTTCAGAGCC
Source organism: Bacillota bacterium (assembly GCA_023391695.1). Lineage (GTDB taxonomy): Bacteria > Bacillota > Clostridia > Lachnospirales > Lachnospiraceae > Anaerocolumna. The sequence continues at coordinate 32,134 of JAEWAK010000009.1, read as the reverse complement.
AATTTTCAACTACACGAAGCTTCCGCGAAGTGCTGTTCAAAAAGCAGTGAAACGGCTTCTTGAGCAGGTGGAACTGCCAACGGATACACTGTGCCGATATCCCCATGAACTGAGCGGTGGACAGCAGCGGCGGGTGTGCATTGCGCGTGCCATTTCCATAAGCCCCCGCTTTCTGATTTTGGATGAGCCAACAGCGGGAATCGACGCGGCTATAACAAAGGGGATTTTGAAGCTTTTAATTCGGCTGCAAAAGGATACGGGCTGCGGCTATTTATTCATCACACATGATCTGAACATAGCTCTTTCTATGGCGGAAAAGATACTGGTCATGCAAAACGGTGAAATCATTGAAACGGTGACGGAAGCCAAGTCAGCAGATGATTTTGGTGAAGTTTATGCAAAGGAACTTTTTATGAGCAGTACCCTTTGCTGTCTAAAAGAAAATAATTTGGAGGACTTAAAATGAATGGAACAATTCGCAAACTGCTTTCCCTCGTTATGACGGCTATACTGGTATTCGCGTTTGCCGCATGCAGTCAGGATAACGGGGATTCCCGGTCTGATCCTGAAGGAAATAGCATCAATATTGGTGAGAGCGTGGACTTTGCAAGCTATGACCCTTTCGGCAACGGAGACGGTCAGGGATTTTATCACTATTCGTTGTTGGTTTATGAGACGTTGGTTCGTTTTGAAGACGGCGGGCCGCAGCCTTGCCTCGCGGAGTCATGGAAGAACGAAGGTGCCTCATGGACATTCCATCTGCGTAAAAATGCTGTTTTTACAGATGGAGCACCCTTTAACGCAGCGGCTGTAAGACTCAACATCGAAAAAATGCAGGAGCTTCAGGCAGAACAGATTTCTTATTATATGGGTATAGCCGGTATTACCGCAATTGAAACACCGGACGAACACACCGTTGTTTTTCAGTATGAAGCGCCTTATTACCCCGTGCTTCAGGATTTGAGCGCCATCCCCTTCGGCATGATGTCACCCACTGCTTTTGAAAACGGAAACAATCCTTACGGTAATACAACCGGCGGCACAAACGGAACAGGGTTATATGTACTGAAAGCCGAGAACTCCAAGCAGGGAGAAAGCTATACCTTCACGAGAAACGAAGGCTATTGGGGCACGGCATCCGGCCCGGACAGCTTTACCGTAAAGATCATTCCGGATGCCGACAGCCGTCAGCTTGCTATGCAGGCAGGAGAAATCGACCTTTTATATGGCACTTATCAAATTACGCACGATATGTTTTCCCAGCTTGGAACAAAAGATAATCTGAGAGCCGAGCTTTCAGACACCGTCTACGCAACGCGTAACATTTTGCTTAATACTGCAAGCGAAGTGCTTTCCGACCTGCGGGTGCGCCAGGCCATTCACTACGGCACAAACAAGCAGCAGATTGTGGATACGATTCTGCATGGCAATGAGGCAAAGGCGGATTACCTGTTTGCCCGCACCGTTCCATTCTGTGATGTTGATACGGTTGTATACGAATATGACAGCGCAAAAGCTCAAGCTCTGCTGGATGAAGCGGGATGGAACGAGAAGATTTCCTCTGGCATTCGTGTCAAGGACGGGAAACCCTTAATGCTCACCGTAATCTACATGAGCGAACGCAGCGCGGATGAACAAATTCTCACCGCATTTAAGGGCCAAATGTCGGAAATCGGGATTGATATTCAGATTCAGGGCTACGAAACCATGACCTGGTTTGAAAAAGGCATGGCAGGTGAGTTCGAGCTTTCCGTCAACGATACCTACGCGTTCCCGCAGGATCCTTATGTTTTTATCGCAGCAATGACGGACTACGGCCTTGATTATCCTGCGCAGCAGGGGCTTTCCCAAAAGGCGGAAATTGACGCGCACATTGCCAATATGCTTTCTACAACGGACGAAGAGCAGATGCAGGAGGATTTCCGCTATGTGCTCACAACATTGCAGAAGGAATCAGTGAATGTACCAGTCTCATACCTGAAAGAGATGTGCGTGTACAACACGGAAAAAATTGAGTCGGTGGACTTTAATATAAACGGCGTTTTGTTAGATGTGAGCCGCATTGTTTTAAAGTGAGGCGGTACAGTATGCTGCAAAGTATCATGCGGCTGTTTGGGTATGCCAGCGAATATAAAAAGAAGCTGCTGCTGTCGGTTGCTCTGGCGACCGGCAGTGTAGCGGCGGGCATCTTGCCCTACTTTCTGGTGCAACGCCTGATCGTCGGTCTGCTCTCGCCTGCGCCTGCCCTTTCGGAAGCCGTAATTCTTTCTATTGGGATCGGGGGTCTCCTTTGTGCGAAATCGGTATTGTTTGCGTGGTCTACCGCCTGCTCACACAAAGCTGCATACCGTATTTTGCGAAATATCCGGCTGTTGCTGGCGCAAAAGCTAACGAAGCTACCGCTCGGTTATGTGTTGGAGCGCGATTCAGGCGTACTCAAAAAGGTGATGGAAAATGATGTGGAGGAACTGGAGCGTTTTCTGGCTCACAACATTCCGGAGACAGTTTCCAGTGCGATTGTTCCACTGGGGGTTCTCATCTACCTGTTTGTTCTGGACTGGCGTATGGCGCTGTCTTTCCTTGTGCTCCTTCCGCTGGCCGTTCTGTTCTATTATTGGATGATGCGGGGCAGTAAAGAGAAGATGGCACATTATTATGCCGCAGCGGATACGATGAATGCTGTGATCGTGGAGTATGTTGGAGGCATGAAGGAAATCAAAGCATTCAACCAATCAGGCAGCTCCTTTTCCCGCTATCGGGGTGCGGTACTGGATTACCGCCGCTATGTGCTTGACTGGTATAAATCAAGCTGGCCCATGATGTCTGCCTACTCTGTGTTTTTAGGAGCAACAACGGTCACAGTGTTGCCAACAGGACTTTGGTTGACACTGTCCGGCGGTTTGGAGCTGCCTGTACTGGTATTGTTTTTGCTGATCTCTTTAGGATTTGCAGCACCCCTGCTAAAGATCTCAGAGTTTGCGGACGGTATCATATTAGTGGCTGGCGCGGAGCAAAACATTCATGCTGTTTTGTCGGAGCAGGAAATGCAGAAGTCGGATACGGCCGGGTATGCGCAAAACAATGATATTGCGTTCAGGCAGGTTGATTTTTCCTATGGTGAAAAGCAGGTGCTGCATCAGGTTACATTTACTGCAGAGGCCGGGAAATCCTTGGCGATTGTGGGTTCCTCCGGCGGTGGTAAATCCACCATAGCAAAGCTGATATGCCGGTTTTGGGATGTGGACAGCGGCTCGATTCTGTTAGGCGGCATTGATATCCGGCAGTTAGAACCCGAAGCACTTATGTCCCGCATCAGCTTTGTCTTTCAGGATACCTTTCTTTTTAACATATCCTTGGAGGATAACCTTCGTATCGGGAAGCCTGACGCAACTTTTGATGAGGTTAAAGAGGCGGCAAAAAAAGCGAGATGCCATGACTTTATTCTACAAACCGAGCAGGGTTACGGAACCATGGCGGGAAGCGGCGGGAACCGGCTTTCCGGCGGGGAGCGCCAGCGCATCTGCATTGCCAAAGCGATCCTCAAAAACGCACCCATTCTCCTGCTGGATGAAGCGACCGCCAGCATCGATCCTGACTCCGAGGAAGAAATACAGGATGCTTTAGGTGAGCTGGTCAAAGGTAAAACGTTGATTGTGATTGCCCATCGCATCCGCACCATAATGGGTTTTAATAAAATCGTTGTTGTAGATCAGGGACATATCGAAAGCAGCGGTACGCATATGGAATTGCTGGATAAAAGCCCAGCTTACAAAAAGCTGTATGCTGCATACGCAAAAACGGAAAATTGGCAGCTTGGCGCAGCGGAGGTGGAATCATGCTGAAAACCATCAAACGCATCTTAAAGATGTCCGGAAAATTTCGCGGGAAGCTGTATGCATCCTTTTTGATGGGATTTCTGGATAATGCCATGATGTCAGCCTCAATCTTTTGCATCTATATAAGCCTGCTATGGTTTGTAGAAGGTGCCTTTTCAAGAGAACGGCTGATACTGATAACAGCCGTCCTTATGGCATCCGTGCTGCTGCGCTTTGTCTTTAAGCTCATGGAATACCGGCTGCAAAGCGGCACGGGTTATGAAATCATCTGCAATGTCCGCCTTACCCTTGGTGAAAAACTAAACCGGCTTTCTATGGGCTTTTTCAGCAGTACGGATGCCGGCGACATATCCTCTGTGGTAGGCAACGATTTGGTTTTTGTGGAAGGCTATGCGATGGCTTTTCTCTCAAAGGTAATCGGGGCCTTCGCAAGTGCGGTCATGATGCTACTCTTTCTGTTCTGGCTGGACTGGAGAATTGCTCTGTGCTCCTGCGCTGCCTATCCACTCGTTTGGCTGATCGACCGACACATGCGGAGAATCATGAAAAAGTACGCCCCTGAGCGGCAGGAAGCACACGCAAAAATCTCCGGTATCATGCTGGAATATCTGCAAGGTCTTTTTGTCATTAAGGCGTTTGGGATGGCCGGAAAGCAGGAGGAAAGGCTAAAAGAAAATCTCTCTCGTCTGGAAAAGGCCTCTTATGACTTTGAGATGAAAAGCCTTCCCTGGGCGACCCTTTATTTGACCTGCCTTCATATTTTTACAGCTATTATTCTAATACTTGTGGCGTATCTTTTTGCAGGCATGTCCATCACACTGTCCAGTGCGTTATTTATCATCATTATGATTTTTGTATTCTATGCGCCATTGGAATTGCTCGGTATGATCTCCGGTATCATCCGTTTGATGAATGCCTGCCTTGACCGCACAGAAAAGCTGATGAATTCACCTGTTTTGGACAGTAAGAGCGAAAACGGAAAAATATCCGCATACAATGTTCATTTTGACAATGTCAGCTTTTTCTATGATAGCCAGCCGGTTCTGCGTGGCATCAGTTTTTCAGCACCGGAGCAGACCATGACGGCAATTGTTGGTGCATCAGGGAGCGGAAAAAGCACCGTTCTCAACTTGATTGCCCGGTTTTGGGATGTCGATAGCGGCACGATTTCAATTGGGGGCGTAGATATTCGCCAAATGACCTGCTCTACCATTATGGAAAACATCAGTGTGGTTTTTCAAAAAGCCTATCTGTTCCACGATACGATTTATAAGAACATCCGATTTGGAAATCCCAGTGCCAGTAAGGGGCAGATCATGGAAGCGGCAAAGAAGGCCCGGTGTCACGACTTTATTCTGGCCTTGCCGCTAGGTTATGATACGGTGGTGGGCGAAGGCGGCTCCACGCTGTCCGGCGGGGAGCGCCAGAGGATATCAATTGCCCGTGCACTTTTGAAGGATGCCCCTATTGTTTTGCTTGATGAAGTAACGGCGAACATAGATCCGGAAAATGAAATACTCATCCAGGAAGCGATTGATACCCTGATTCAGAGTAAAACCGTCTTTATCATTGCACATAAGCTGGCCACCATCAAAAACGCCAATCAGATTCTGGTCCTGAGCACAGATGGGCAAATCGCTGAGTCAGGTACTCATAAAAGTTTGATGGAGGCAGGAGGTGTCTATGCTTCCATGTGGAAAAAATCGCAAAAAGTAAGCGGATGGGCTTTATTGCCCGAGCATAAAAAAACTATTTAAACATACTGGCTTCTATAATAGTGCTATACCAAAAACGTATAGTTCTAAACTAGCTATGGCAGGAGGAATATCTATGCAAACCCATTGAAAGATGGGTCGCAAAGCCACAGGGTCTAAGGTGTTTCTAACGCTACGATAGCCTGGCTGCCAAAACCGCGCAGGGCCTGTACATACAATTTCAAATCCAGCTTGTAAAAAAGTCATACTGCTTTAACCATCCTCAGCAAAAAACGAGATGGTTTTTGCCTTTATTTATAAAAACAGAGCGTTCTATCTTCACTGTCTTTTCCCTTTCCGGATTTTGGATTTTACAAAAATTCAAAGTTTGGAGGAAAGGAACATGAAAATTATAAAGTACAGCGACTACGCCATCAATAAGTACAGCGAGGGTATTAAATATAAATTTGCCGACTGCATCGTAGAGATCACGTTGCCGATCGTGAAAGATTGGAAAAAGAAAGGTAGAAATTATTATTGCTTGACTTTTTACTAAAAAGTGATAACATTGTTATTAGAATTTTTTATAAGGGGTTGCTGCAAAACTATGAGCCTAAATTCACAATTGACCCGCAAACGCATTCTGGAGTGTGCCCAGAAAGAATTTATGGAGTATGGCTATCAAAATGCCAATATGCGCCGTATTGCAGAATCAGCGAAAGTCACTACTGGGGCCATGTATAACCATTTTGCCAACAAAGCGGTTTTGTTTGATGCGCTGGTTCAAGTTCCGGCGGAGGAAATGCTGTACCGGTTCCGCAGTATACATTTTGACGTGAAGAAAGCTCTGCCGGATCTGTCGAGTACCCATATGCGGGAAACGGCATATGCAGGAACGGATTGGATGCTGAATTACATTTATGAAAATATAGCGGCATTCCGGCTGATTTTTTGCCACTCGGAAGGTACGCGCTGGTCTTCTTATCTGGAAGAACTGATTGCCATTGAGGAACAGGCTTACCGTATTTATTGCGATTCTTTCGGAAAAAGCGGACAATGGATCGAAGATATGTTTCTGCATATCAACGCCTCCTCCGGATTCCAATACCTGGTGGAGGTTGTCTCGCATGATCTGCCTTATGAACAGGCCGTTGCCGTGATGGACAGTGCAAAGCGGTTCGGCATGGCTGGATGGAAGGAAATATTAGGGCTTTAGCCGTAATTTTTTTTAAACTATAGTTAGCAACAGCTAACTTGATTCTAATCTTTAGGAGGTTACTATTATGTCAACAAATACTACTCGCAAAAACTTAGGCCGCTTGGCCGGAAAGGACCTTATTAACGTAGGAATCTATTCAGCAATCTATTTTGTCATCATCATGGCGCTTGCCATGACGGGATACATACCAATTATGATGCCCTTGTTGTGCGTCTTAGGGCCACTCTTGGGAGGAATCCCCTTTATGCTGTTTCTGACCAAGGTAAAAAAATTTGGCATGATCCTTATCATGAGTGCCATTATGGGGATCATGATGGCTCTGACCGGCATGGGTCTCTACTCGCTTCCGGTAGCTCTTGTGTCAGGACTTGTCGCCGAACTTATCTGGAAGCGGGTAAAATACAGCAAGGCAGGTAGTTCTGTTCTGGTTTGCGGCTTCTTTAACATCTGGATGTGGGGCAACTTTATTCCATTGTTCACTAATCCGGATGGTTATTTCTCCACCCGCACGGAATTCGGTGCGGACTATGAGGCGGCGTTGACGGCTCTGCTGCCTCCCTGGATGAATCCCGTGCTGCTCGTCAGCTGCTTCGTGTTCGGCGTTCTTGGGGGGCTTTTAGGCAGGGTACTGCTCAATAAGCACTTCATAAAAGCAGGGATTGCATGATGAGTTCGGGTATTCTACAAACAACCGGACAGCAGCGGGGGCTGATTTTCGATCCTCGCACGAAGCTGCTGCTGCTGATTACTGTTTCTACCTTTGTTTTGGGTGGACTGGGCGGAGACAAGTTTTCTTTTATAATTCCCGTCCTCTGTTTGATAACGCTGATTTTATTCCTGACAGCAGGTAAAATCAGGGCGGCAGTTATTTATCTCATAGTCTATGCGGCCGCATATTTGGCAGCGCTGCTGCTATTGCCGCGATTATCGGGGTTTCCCTATTTTCTTGTCCTGGGCAGTGTCGGTATTTTTAGCCGTGTCATGCCGGGTGTGGCGATGGGCGCTTATGTCGTTTCCACCACGACCGTCAGTGAATTCACCGCCGCCATGCAGAGGATGCACATCAGCGAAAAGATTGTTATTCCCTTTTCGGTTATGTTCCGATTTTTTCCTACTGTGCGTGAAGAATTCAGTTCAATTAATGCCGCCATGCGGATGAGGGGCATCAGCTTTGGTGGCGGCAAAGTCGGGAAGATGCTTGAATATCGGCTGGTGCCTTTGCTGACCTGTTCAGCAAAGATCGGCGAGGAACTCTCTGCAGCGGCGTTGACCCGTGGACTTGGAGGCGAGGTCAGGCGCACCAACATCTGCCGCATCGGTTTTAGAATGCAAGACATTATTTTCATTGCTCTGTGTGTAGCCGCCTTTGCTGCCGTCGCTTTGGCAGACCTTGGCGTGTTGTGAGGAGTTGGCTATGATTGAACTTAAAAACGTTAGTTTTAAATATGCAAATGCCGGTTCCGGCTCTCTGCAAAAAGTTTCCCTTCATGTCAAGCAAGGAGAATGTGTGTTGCTGTGCGGACAGTCAGGCTGTGGGAAAACCACGCTTACCCGCCTGATTAACGGCCTGATTCCCCACTACTACGAGGGGGAATGGAACGGCAAGGTAACGGTCGGCGGATTAGATGTAATGGATGCCGAACTGTACGACACCGCGCGCATTGTCGGCAGTGTGTTTCAAAACCCGCGCAGCCAGTTTTTCTGTGTGGATACCACCGGAGAAATTGCTTTTGGGTGCGAAAACCTAGGGCTTTCACCTGTGGAGATTGAGAAGCGGGTGGAGATTTCCTCACGCGAAATGGGTGCCGTAAACCTGTTGGGGCGCAGTATTTTTCAGTTGTCTGGCGGAGAAAAGCAAAAAATAGCCTGTGCTTCGGTGTCAGCCATGCAGCCGGAGGTTTTTGTGCTGGACGAGCCAACTTCCAACTTGGACATCAACGCCATTCATGACTTGAAGGAGACCATACGCCTATGGAAAGAGCAGGGCAAAACAATCATTATTGCCGAGCATCGTCTGTATTGGCTGACAGATCTGTGTGACCGGGTGATTTATCTGCGGAATGGAAGCGTCCAACACGATATGCCGATGCCGGAGTTTTGTCGTATCCCATCGGAAACATTGAGAAAGCTCGGCCTGCGCACATTGCATTTGACCGATCTCTGCTACCGGGAAGTGCAGCCCCGGACGGAAGAATCCCTGACCCTCCAGAACTACAAGTATTCCTATCGGAGCAGACCGTCCCCGGTTCTGGATATTCCGGAAGTTACCCTGCCGAGAGGCGGGGTTGTCGCGATCATAGGCAACAATGGTGCGGGAAAATCAACGCTGTCCAAATGCTTATGCGGGCTGCAAAATCGGTTTAGAGGGCACTGCGTCTGCGGCGGAGCCGTCCATTCCCGCCGCCGGATGCTGAAAAAAAGCTATCTTGTGATGCAGGATGTGAACCACCAGCTCTTTTGCGAAAGCGTAGAGGAAGAGCTTCGCCTTGGAATGGATGAGGAGAACGAGACGGAGCTTATGCGGGTGATGGATTCGTTGGAGCTGACATCTTTGAGAGAGCGGCATCCGCTATCCTTATCAGGCGGGCAAAAACAACGGGTAGCCATTGCCTCCGCCCTGCTGGCAGGCAAGGAGTTTCTGGTGTTTGACGAGCCGACGAGCGGGCTGGATTTTTATCATATGGAACGGACTGCCGAACTATTGTCTTCGCTCGGCGGGGATAAAGCCGTATTCATTGTGACACATGACCCAGAGCTGATTGTCCGCTGCTGTGATTATGTGCTTCATATGGAACAGGGCGCAGTCAAAGAACAGTATGCATTAAATAAAGCTGGGCTGCCGAAACTGCGGCATTTTTTTGAGAATGAGGAAAGGAAGCGAATATCAGTTGAACAATACTAATCAAAAAAAACGGGGGCCGTTTTCCTATCTTTTTGAATGGGCGGCTCCATATAAAACCAAGTACATAGCATCTGTTTTTACGGCGATACTTGGTGTGCTGTGCTCGATCATCCCTTACTATTGCATCAGCAGAATTGTCACGCTGCTGATTGCTAGAGAGCGCGGTTTTACCCCGTATGCTATCTGGATTGGAATAGCGGCGATTTTCTGGATTTGTAATTATCTGTTTCACGCCGTGTCCACCACCATTTCCCATGGCGCGACATTTGCCGTCATTGCGGATGTCCGCAGGCAGATGTGCGAAAAGCTGGCGCGGATGTCCATGGGCAAGGTTCTAGACCGTCCCAGCGGCGAAACCAAAAACCTGATCGTGGAGCGGGTGGACAGCATTGAGCCGACCCTTGCGCACCTTGTTCCGGAGATGACGAGCAAGCTGCTGGCACCTGTTGTTATTCTTATCTATGTTCTTATTCTGGATTGGCGGGTGGGACTATGGTCGCTCATTACGTTGCCGGTCGGACTGCTGGCTATGATGGGGATGATGGTCGGTTACAAAGAAAAATTCAGCCGATATGTCCAATCCGGCAAAAAGCTGAATTCTGTTGCCGTGGAATACATTAACGGCATTGAGGTCATCAAGACCTTCAGCCAGACGGCAAAAACCTATAAGAAATTCACCGACGCAGTTAGGGAATCCGCCCACTCGGCCATTGACTGGATGAGAGATACCCAGATTTTTTTCTCTGCGGGAATGGTGATCATCCCCTCGGTGCTGGTGAGCGTTCTGCCCGCCTGTGTGCTGTTTTATTTGAAGGGTACGCTGCCGGTGAATGAGATCGTCATGATTGTTGTGCTGTGCCTCGGCATGATGATGCCCCTCATCGGCGCGATGAGCTACACTGACGATTTGGGGAAAATCGGAACGATTGTGGGAGAAATTAATGAAATTTTGGAGGATGAGGAGTTGCACCGTCCGGAGGAAACCGCAAAGATTGACCGGTTTGATATAGTGGGCAATGCCGTACGCTTTGCCTACAAGGAGTCCGAGGTGCTTCATGGCGTTGATTTTGCCTTCCGGGAAGGGTCGGTGAACGCGTTGGTGGGACCTTCCGGCAGCGGAAAGTCCACAATTGCCCGGCTGATCGCCTCCATGTGGGATGTTACCGGCGGAAACATATCCATCGGCGGCGTGGATGTGAGGGTGATTCCCCTGCGACAGCTCAATGAGATGATTGCCTACGTGTCTCAGGACAATTTCCTGTTCAATGAAACGGTACGTGAAAACATCCGCAAGGGACGCCCCGATGCGGCAGATGCCGAGGTGGAGGCGATTGCCAAAGCCGCCGGTTGCCATGACTTTATCATGCAGCTGGAAAGTGGCTACGACACGGTGGCAGGCAGCGCGGGTGGCCACCTTTCCGGTGGCGAACGCCAGCGGCTGTCTATTGCCAGAGCGATGCTCAAGGACGCACCCATCGTTATTTTGGATGAGGCGACGGCTTCAAGTATTTATACACAACTTTGCGCTTAGAAAACAAAAACTCTGCAAGCCGTATTTATACAGCTTTTGCTAATTCAACGGGTACATCACGCTTGTTATTTTCGATAAATTCTACAATACGTCGATGTTGGTCAGCGAATTTGAAATCAATCGTTATGCTGCCATCTTCATGCACCAAAATCTGTTTCACCAGTTCTACCACTATACCGCGTTCCAAACTCTCAATGTTCCGATATTTGAGGAAGCTGGTTAGGTAGGGGTCCTCTGAGGATACGCCGTTAGCCATGATTTGGTTTTCTTCCTCCAAATTTGCTATTACCTGTTTAAGATATAGGGACTTCTCTTCAAAATCCTGTTTCATACGATGATAATCTTCTCGCGTAATGTCACTGTTTTTCCAGTCCATATAAAGGCCGTCTTTCAGTACCGTAATCTTATCCAATTCCTGCGAACGTTGCTTTAGGAGCTGCCTTATCCGTATAGATTCTTTGTTCACAACTTCCGCTCTGTTTATCTCGTCGATTACTTGTGCAAGAGCATCTACGAGGCCGATCTGTTTCTTGATAGTTTGTAAAACGGCATCCTCAAGCACTTCACCTTTAATTGTGTGCTTGGTGCATTTTTCTTTAGACTTGTATACATACGTCCTGCAAGCATAATAAACATATCCCTTAGAGCATCGGCGGGTCAGACCAATACCACAGTCGGCACAGCGCAGAAAACCGGAAAAGAGATGTACCTTATTTTGAGTAGGAGCCGTTCGTGTATTACGCTTATTCAGCTCCTGGGCTTTGTCAAAAGTTAGCTGATCTATAATTGCTTCGTGGGTATTGAGTACATAATACCAGTCTGCTTCCGGTACGGCTACAATTGTATGAACCTTGTAGCTTTTTACCGTATGTTGACCCTGCACCATGTGACCTAAATATTTCGGATTACGCAGAATTTGGTCAACTGTTTGATGTGACCACAATCCTTTATTCTTTCCAGCATGGGGATTTTGATACTTAAAGCCTTTCTCCTTTTTATAGGCTGACGGGCTGGGAATACCCAAGCTTATCAGTCGTTTGCAGATTCCGCTTTTGCTCATACCTTCATAGACGAACCACCTGTAAATGTCGGCGACCACGGGAGCAGTTTCCTTATTAACAATCAGATGATGCCGGTCAGCAGGGTCTTTCAGATATCAGTAGGGTGCGAAAGCACCAATATAATCGCCGTCACTACGTTTCATGTCCTGGACACTCCGCACTTTGATGGAAGTCTGAAAAGCATGCTGGTCGTTAATGCAACTCTGCATTTTGGTAGCGATACTGCTGATTTCCTGTGGCCTTAAATAGCTGTCAAGTACCGGAAGCTCCAGAGAGATAAACCGGATATTCAGCTTTACGAAAAGAAATTCCAAGTATTGACCGCACTCATAATCGTTTCTTGACAGACGTGAAAGGTCTTTCACGATGACACAGTTAATTCTTTTGGCATAAATGTCTTTCAATAACCTTTGAAAACCATCGCGGTCAGAGTCTGTTCCTGTCTCGCCATCATCGATATAGGTATCTACAAGTACAAAATTTTCCTCATTCGTATTTCTATGCCGATCCAGGATTCTCTTTTGGTTCTCTACACTGTAGCTTACATTATTACCGTCCTCTTTGGACAGTTGGATGTATTCGCCCATTAACCATATTTGATTGCTGCCCATGGTGAAGTTATTTGTTGCTTTTCTTCCTCTAGACATTATACCTCCGATCCTCCATAATCACATTTTTAGTATAGCAATCATAAAAACTAAAAACTACCTCATCCGTCCTTTTTTTTGCCGATGAAGTAGTTTTTCAATAAGTTATCCAAGTCAGGGCCATCCGGTTCAAAGCGTACCCTCACAGTAATATCTCCGCTGCGAAAGCAATAAGGATTTTTCACTTGTTCCAAATAATTCTGCATACGTTCGACACCGGGTAGTGATGCGTCCACCGACACTGTGGAGATTTCCACCAACTGGTTTTTATCGACGTTGCTGATTTCTGTCTGTCTTAAAGCAGTTAATTTCTGTAAATCTAACATCTGCACATCCTCCCTTTATGTGTTAGTGTTTATAAAACGTATAGACCCACCGGCTTATGGCTTGCACAACATTCAGAATAATTCTTTCCTTTGTATTAACATCACAAGAATAGGCTGGCTCCCGATAAAAAAGCAAAAGCCAGCCCATGATTTCTAATGTTAATGCTCACCGCATTTGCCACGCGCCCCCAGTGCGGGAATATTCCAGGCTGCCGTGGCTCCGGCATCATAGTTCCGCCTGTACCGCCCTTTGCCAGAGTAGCGAATACCGCAGAAACTCCCCCTCCAGTCTGTGGGGGGCTGTGAAGAAGTATCATTGTGCCCATGCCTGTCATTGCGTACCGGCCTGCCACAGCCGGGTCAAAGGCTTCGTTTATCGCTCCTGCATTGCTGTCCTGCATCTGCTGTCGTTGCGCCGATCCTTTTGTCGCTTGCCCTTGTGGAGCAGCATAGGGGTTGTACTTGAAATACCGTATATTCAGTTATCAAGGACCATAGGCCCAATTTGTCGGCCTATAAAAGCTCATTGTTACCAATGGGCTTTTATAGACGGGCAAGCAAACACGTAATGCCTGTAGCGGGAGCATGGAAAGGGTCACGCTCCCGCACAGGCTATAGGCTATGCTACCTTAAAGGTAAGGATTTTGGTTATAAGTTTAGTTTCCAGCCTGCGTTTCAGTTCCTCATCAACATATAAGTGAGGGTTGCCGTTTTCATCATAAAGCCGCTTGGTAGACAAGGCGGCTTGTACCCCTCATAATGCCTTAACACGGCATTAATGGCATCAACATCACCGTCAGCCGCCATTCTGATAACGGGGAACGGGAGCAGGCTGGTATTCAGAGATTTGTGATTATTCATCATCAGCTTTTCCCACCAGTATTATTTTTAATTGCTTAAGCGAGCTTGTCCGTTGGTATTGGACTGTACGCCGGACCATGTTCAGTGTTTCTCCGATTTCCTGATCTGTCATGTCAAGGAAATACGCGAGCAGGATAATATCGCGTTTTTGTTCCGGCAAGGAAGCCAAAGCTGCACTTATCAGATCGTCCTTCACCGCAACGTCGTATCCCATCACGATGAAATGATGGCTGTCGGTGGAATATTCATCCATAACGAAAAGCTGATCCAATTAATGCGGAGACAGTTCTGAAAAAGATATTTCATACTGCAAGCGCCGCCGGTTTTCACGTACACTATCACGGTATTCTTCACGCAATATCTTTTTGCAAAAGCTGTCAAACTGGTGTTGGATAGTTTTCCGTTGGGAAGAAGATAGCTCCATTGAGTTCACCTCCTTCCGTATCCACAAGGCGGTGGTTCATTTCCCTTTCAATCACTATCCCGTTTAAAAAATGAATTTTGGCAAACTTCTCGCAGAAAAAATGAAATTTGTGATCAAATTTTTGATTGACTGGGCTTGTCCAGGTAAAAAAGCGACAAAAAAAACCGTAATTTGCCAATAGCAAATCACGGGCCTTTTTATGTCCCTATCATTTGTTAACAGATATGTACATGCAATATTACGATATGTCTTGGAGTCTTCTTTATTTTCGGCTTTTTAAAATAGCATTTGCCTTAATCACAATTTACCCTCCTTTTGTTCTCAGGCAAAATGTGATTAGAGACAGATAGGGTTCTATTCATAGCTATAAGGTCTATGAACTGAGAAGACAACAAAACCCTACCCAAAAAGGGCAGGGTTTTGCTTTACTCTGAAATTCGTTCGGTAGCCAGGCAATCATAGTGCGGCAATAAACAGCACCTTAGACCCTTTAACTTTGCGTCACTACCTTTAAACAGTTTTGCCCTTATCGTTGAATATTAAATTTATTTCGTTTGTTACTTGCATTAGAAATTTGATTCTTCACTTCTTTCAAGGAAATTAGGCATCAAGAATTTCATTCCCAAATCACCTATTAATTTACATTTCAATATTAAAAACAACATAACCAAATATTTGCAACAATAAGCACGAATACAAAATACATTTCAACTATGGATGCAACGAAACTAACGCGTACAAAAACTTTAAGAGGTAAACCGCATACCTTGCATGGTACGGCCATAGTCGTATGTTGATACCAAACGACATAGAAAAATAGAAGTATAGAAAAAAAGATATCTGCATTTTATGAGGCTATATCTGCAAAGTGTTCCGATTGCATTGAAAAATAGAAATCCCATAGAAATACTTGTAAGTTTGAAGCAACGGAAAATGTCAATCATAAAAAATACAGACGTAGAGCCGATAACACGCAGATAGGAATGCGGTTATCGGCTTTTCTTTTTGACTATGGCTTTAATAATGGGGTACCAAAATCGGTTACTGCTGTTATTTGATAAAGTGTTATAGTCAATATGATTTTGTTATTCTACTTTTTCTACAACCACTCGGTTAATATTTAGCGCCATTCGGTTGAGATGCATTTACTTAAATAACAGTATATGATAACTTCAATTTAAAGGAAAAAAATGAAGTGTTTTGTAAATTTGTGCTAAATGACCGTTACTAATTGAAGAGATTTTCATGAATACGGATATTGAATTTATTTTCAAAGATGTGCGGATTTTATTCAACGAAAATAAGGTCATCCTCTGTAATCGTGATACTGGAAAAAGGTACATAAAGAGGGGCGTAAAAAATGATTAAAGTAGCCATATGCGACAATAACATAGAATTCACCTCTAAAGTCGAAGATTTATTGATCAGAGAAACTACCAGAGTTTTCGCTAAAGTTGATATGGATGTGTTCTTCGACGAGACAGCATTAGTTAAAGAAATATCCATTGGTGCGTATTATGATTTAATTTATCTTAATGTAGATTTGATTGAAGCTCAAAGTGTAGATATAACTAAAAATATTATACTATATAATCCTGATGCACTTCTGATATATATTTCTAGTCATAAATATTATGAGAAGCAATTATTTAAAGCTGCGCCATTTTATTTCATAAATAAACCAATATGTTATGATCAATTTGTCAATTGCTTCTATTTAGCGTATAATAAATTAATGTCAAACAAACGATTATTTGAATTTAATTATAATAAAGAATTATATAGAATACCGATAAACGATATCATTTATATTAAAAGCAACAGAAGGATAATATATGTTTTTGTTAATAATACTGTATTATCAAATAAATATAAGTTCTATGGCAAATTGAATGATGTTGAAAAAGGGATAAGCAATAATTATAAAATACCATTTATTCGAATTCATCAGTCATTCTTGGTAAATTATAAATATGTTACCAAACTTTCTTTAAACTGGGTAGAATTATTCACCGGAAGTAAATTACCAATTAGTGAAAACCGCAGAGGCGAGATAGCAGATTATTTAATTAAAAGTAAATTAACGTCTACTAGACTGAAGTCGAGCGACCTCGAATTGGCAGATGATTTGCTGTTTCCCGAAAAGCAAAAAACACAACTACAGAATGCCGGATTATGAAGAAATTCATATCCGGCATTTTGATGTAGGTTGCATGGATAAGGATATTGTAAAGAAGGGAGCTATTTTAGCGATAGCAGAAACTGTAAATCAATACGGAAGCGCGGTTTTTGAACGCATCTGTTTGCCACCACGAAAGCCTGGCAACCAAAATCAGCGCTTCATCTGAAAGTTGCTTAATACCTTCGTTAATGACTGGTAACAATACCCAGGCTGATTCAATGGTCTTACTCAGATAACATCCACATTTTTTACTTCTTATTTTATAGAGACAGCAGTACACATAAAAGACAATTGGAGATAGCTTACAATTAAAAATCTGTTTTGTACAGCAAAGAAGTTTCCTCGTCTTATCTTTGCGATCACACTTTCCAACGAGAGAGAAGGCACAAAAAATGTCCCTCACTTCTATTAATGAAAAAGTGAGGAGGTTGGACGGACTGATAAAGTTAAGATTTATTCTCTTGATTTAATTCGGTTAAACGAATACTATATAAATATATACTCTGAAAGGATATGATGGCATGGGATATATGACTGTACGGCAAGCAGCTGAAAAATGGAGTATCACAGAGCGCTGGGTTCAGAAGCTCTGTGAAGGAAATAGAGTCAAAGGTGCGGTACGGTTTAGCAGGGTATGGATGATTCCGAAGGATGCCACCAAACCGATTGATGGACGAACAAAGGAGGGAAATAATGAATAGGTTATTACTTCTTGAAGATGATTTAAGCCTGATTGATGGGCTTTCATGTTTACTAAAAAGGCAGGGTTTTGAATTAGATATTGCCCGAACCGTAAGAGAAGCGAATGCCATTTGGACAGCTGGTAAATACGATTTATTGATACTGGATGTGTCCTTGCCGGACGGTTCCGGTTTTGAGGTTTGTCAAAAAGTACGTCAGGTATCCAAAATGCCGATTATCTTTTTAACTGCGTCAGATGAAGAAATAAATATCGTTACCGGGCTTGATATTGGCGGTGACGATTATATCACCAAACCTTTTAAATTAGGCGTCCTCATATCGAGAATTAACGCTTTGCTTCGAAGAGCAAAGAACTTTGGAACGACGGATACGGAAATCGTATCTAACGGATTAAAAGTATTATTGCTGCAAGGACAAGTCTATAAAGACAATCAGCTTTTGGATCTGACAACAGCAGAATACCGATTGCTTTGTCTGCTCATGCAAAATCCCAACATCATACTATCCAAAGAAAAAATTCTGGATAAGCTATGGGACGGTGAGGGCGACTATGTGGACGATAATACATTGGCAGTATATATTCGCAGGCTAAGAATGAAGATTGAAAACAATCCCAGTGACCCACAAATGCTGCTGACAGTCAGGGGTATGGGGTATAAATGGAATGTATTGAATTGAGGTGGGACGATGAAGATTTTTACCAATAAGGATATTAAAAATTTCTTTGTTACATTATCGTGCATATTGGGCGGTTTTATTCTTTTATTTCAGTTATTTGTATGGTTGTTTTACGGCACATTGAATCTTGTTATTTTAATACTATCTTTGCTAACTGCATTGTGCATTTCAGGAGCTTGCTTTCTCTATTTTAGAAGGCAAACTCAGATTATGGAAGAAGCGGTATCTCAAATCAATTTATACCTTTCAGGAAATACAGATATTCGAATTGATTGCGACAAGGACGGCAATCTATTTAAGCTTTTCCATGCAATCAACACATTAGCCACGGCGCTCAATGCTCATGCAGTAAAAGAACAGAAAGTAAAGGAGTTTTTAAAAGGTACTATTTCCGATATTTCTCATCAGCTAAAAACACCCCTTGCCGCCCTCACCATCTACAACGGACTTTTGCAGGATGAAACAGAAGATATTGCCACTGTAAAAGAATTTGCAGTAAAGTCAGAGAAAGAGATTGAACGGATTGAAATGCTCGTTCAAAACCTCTTGAAAATTACAAAGTTAGATGCAGGGGCTATTATTTTAAAAAAGGCGCCTGAAAACATAGCGAATGTGATAAATGACATTTATCAGCATTTTGAGTATCGTGCCAATGAGGAACAGAAAATTATCACCTTGTCAGGACCAGATGACACCTTGCTTTTTTGTGATAGAGACTGGATAACCGAAGCCATTAGTAATATTGTAAAAAATGCCCTGGACCATACGAACCCAGGAAGCCGGATTGCAGTGGAGTGGAAAAAACTACCGGCGGTCACACAGATAACCATAAAGGACAATGGCAGCGGCATACATCCAGAAGATATACACCATATTTTTAAGCGATTTTACCGCAGTAGCTTTTCAAAAGATACACAAGGTATCGGTCTTGGACTGCCCCTTGCAAAAACCATTGTGGAAGCCCATGAAGGTAATATCACAGTGGACAGCGTGTTAGGCAAAGGAAGCGTATTTGTTTTGAGTTTTGTCAACCTTACTAAATTGTAAGCGGAAATTCATGTGGGAGTAAGGTGCCAATGTTAACTTATTATTGGGTGGCTATAAACACATCATAAAATGGACGCTTAGAAAGGTGTAATAAATTATGGATTTATTAGAAGTAAATACGATTAGTAAAACCTATGGAACTGGTGAAACTGAGGTAACCGCATTAAAAAATGTAAACTTTTCGGTTCCTAAAGGAGAATTTGTTACTGTTGTGGGAGAATCCGGTTCTGGAAAAAGCACACTGCTTAATATGATTGGAGCTCTTGATACCCCTACATCTGGCAAGGTGCTGATTGACGGCAAAGATATATTCACCATGAAAGATGAAAAACTAACTATTTTTCGCCGCAGAAATATCGGCTTTATCTTTCAGTCATATAATCTTATACCCGAACTGAATGTCGAGCAGAACATTACGTTTCCTGTTCTGCTCGACTATAAAAAGCCTGATCCGGCTTATGTTGAAGAAATACTCACAGTGCTTTCTTTGCAGGACAGGCGCAAGCACCTGCCCCGGCAGTTATCCGGTGGGCAGCAACAACGTGTAGCCATAGGACGTGCCCTGATAACCCGTCCCATGCTGATATTGGCAGACGAGCCCACTGGAAACTTGGACAGCCAAAACTCCAGCGAGGTAATTACGCTTTTAAAAACAGCATCTAGGCGCTATCAGCAGACAATCATCATGATTACCCATAATAGCAGTCTTGCTTCCACGGCTGACCGCGTACTGAAAGTGTCAGACGGTGTTCTCACAGATTTGGGGGGATATATCGAATGAATAGCTATCTTGGTCTTGTTTCAAAATATGCGAAAGTACACAAAGAGAAAAACAGGCTTACTGTGATGTGTATTGCCATATCCGTCATGCTGGTGGCAGCAATTTTCGGTATGGCTGATATGAGCGTAAAAGGGCAAATCAGAGAACAGATCCGGACGGGCGGCAACTATCATATTATGCTCAATGGAATATCAGATGAAGTAGCGGAGCAAGTGGCAAGTCGTGAAGACGTAACGGTATCAGGATTTATTGCACAGGCCGAAAATACTGATCTGTATGGAGCAGACTTGCTCGTTATGGGTGGGGATAAGGCCATATCAGAACAAATGAACCTTATTGTGGATACGGGAAATTTTCCTGTTTCCGAAACAGAAGCACTGATAGATGATGCCGCGTTAGAACAGTTTAATATTTCTATTGGTGATACTGTCAGCGTAGAATCATCTGACGGCCGAATGATTGATTTCGTTATTACGGGGACATTCAGTGATTTTACCAGCCTACAAGGCACAGGTTCTCATGGCCTATACCTTTCGCTGGAGGGTATAAAAGCACTTACAGGAAGCGACTACCAAGGGCTGTATGCAGTACAGTTCAAAAACGGAACCAACATTCGCAACGCCATATCAGATATAATACAGACTTTGGAGCTGTCTGACGAGCAACTGATTGAAAACAAATTGTTATTAGGCGTTATGGGACAAAGTGAAGATAGCACCATGATGCAGCTTTACCTGATGGCCGGAATATTGTTTGTGCTTGTGCTGATGGCAGGTACATTCATGATTGCAAGCAGCTTTAACTTAAGCGTATCCGAACGGATAAAATTCTTCGGTATGCTCCGCTGTCTTGGCGCAACGAAGCGACAAGTTAAAAGGTATGTGCGCCTTGAAGGGCTGCGATATTGTCTGACAGGCGTTCCTATGGGCTTACTTGCAGGCTGTATGCTTATGTGGGTTGCATTGTTGCTTTTAAGATTAACCGGCTCCGAATATTTTATGGATATGCCCTTGTTTCAGATTAGTTGGATTGGCTTGATTGCCGGTACCGTTATGGGTTTTCTTACCGTTATGCTTGCGTCCCGTTCACCCAGCAAAAAGGCTTCAAAGGTTTCTCCCCAAGCCGCTGTCACCGGGAATGCGGATAATAACAGTCAGCAAGCAGCAAAGAAAGCGGCAAATACAAATCGTTTTCATGTTGAAGCGGCTATGGGAATACGCCATGCCTTTCAAAGCAGGAGAAACATTTTCCTTATGACGGGTTCCTTTGCCATTAGTATTATTATGTTTTTATGCTTTACGGTGCTAATATCGTTTTTGAACCATTCGATAAAGCCATTGCGCCCATATGCACCGGATATTTCTATAACCGCACAGGACAATTCAGCTTCTCTTTCTCCTGAATTACTTAAAAATGCAGACGAGATTAAAGGCGTAACAAATGTTTTTGGAAGAATGTTTAGTTACGCTATTCCGGCTGAAAATCGAATAGAGAGCAGTAGGATAAATCTAATTTCCTATGAGGATAAACAATTTGACTGGGCAAATGAACAGCTTGTTCGCGGAGATATGGAAGCGGTTCAATCCGGCAGAAGTGTTTTGGTAATATATTCTGGTGCGTTGCAATGGGATGTTGGGGATACGATTACACTGCAATTACCAAATGGGAACCAAGATGTGCAAATTGCCGGTATTCTATCCGATTCACCCTTTGATGTAAAAGAAGGTACGCTAAACGTAATATGCTCGGAGCAAACTTTTACGGCTTTAACGGGTATATCTAATTACACTGTTATTGATATACAAGTGGAGGAGAGTGCAGATCCTTCTATTGTGTCAACTGTCCGTGAATTGCTTTCTCCGCAAATGAAACTGATAGACAAGGTTCAAAGCAATCGGGATATTCGTACGGCATACAATTCCGTAGCAGTATTTGTCTATGGATTTTTAATTGTAATTGCCCTTGTCGCCCTGATTAATATCGTCAACACAATTAATACCAGTGTTTCCGGCAGAATGAATCATTACGGTGTTATGCGGGCGGTAGGTATGTCTGTTAAGCAACTAAAACGAATGATTACGTTTGAAGCTGCTACTTATGCTATAACGGGCAGTATTGTAGGCAGTGTGTTGGGGCTATTACTACACCGCTTATTGTTCGACCTGATTATCAGTTCAATTTGGGGTGAAGCATGGCAAGCACCTGTTATTGTGTTGGTGGTAACCATTGGTGCTGCACTGCTCACTACTATTATTGCGGTAATAGCACCGGCAAGGAAAATTGAAAAAATGAGTATTGTTAATGTTGTGAACGCAGGATAGCAGTAAATTTTATTTAGGCAGCCTGAACACGGTAATAAAAAAAGTAGTTTGGGTAGTGGTATAGCTCGCTTGGCCTTAAAAAAATAATAATATCTAACGGTGGTTCAGACGAGTGTGAATAATTCAAATAGACCTTTTTACTAACTTAGTAAATAAGGTCTATTATTTTGGTGTAACAAGTTATTTGACGGTTATTTTTGTAGGAGTTTATAGATGGAGAATAACAATGAGAAAAAGTTACATGCATGTACGATATTGTTACATGTAAAAGTTAAAGAGACAAGAAAGATATATAATAAAAATATGAAAAATGCTAATGAATATAGTGTTTTTCAAAATATATAGGAAAGGAGAAAATATCATGGATGAAAAGAAAATGATGACACCTATCAATGATTTCAATGAAGCATCAGAGTCCAACGAAGAGCGTGATAACTGGATTCTGTGCGGACTTTCAGATGTGTGTGATGATTGCAATTTTATTTGTGATCCTACATACCATTAAAAGTCAGCATTGAAAAGCAAAAAGGTAAGTCTGGGAGTACAGGTACTGGGCAACCGGTACCTGTACTTTCAAAATGGAAAGGTGGCAGAAGGTATGGGACTAGAGTTTGAGGTAATAGAGGATTATAAAGGTAATAAAGTGATTTATTGCGGAAAATGTAGTAAGATTTTCGAATATTCAAATAAAATGGAAAAAATTTTAGATGGGTATGATCGGAATAATCAACAAATGGAACAAAAATTGTTGCCGTATTTTTCTGTTGCTGAAATCCACACATATAAAGAAATTGTAGAAAAATACCTAGAAGAGTGCGAAAAAAATGCGGAAAATTTTTGTAAAGTTCAATGTAAAAAAGTTCAAGAAAATAGAAAATATACAACACTATGGATTAATATTTCCAATGATTGCAATTTGAGATGTATATATTGCTATGGTAATGGTGGGAGCTATAACAAGGATCGGGCCTTGATAACGATGAAAAAATTAGTTGAAATATTGGATTTTTGGTTGGAACATATCGATTTAAAAAGAAAAGTTTTAAAGGTGGTTTTCTTTGGAGGCGAGCCGCTAATGAATAAGGAGGCTCTTAAATTTGTTGTTAACTATTTGAAATCCCGAATAAGCAATGAAACAATTATATTGTTCGAAATTACAACTAATGGAACGATTTTAGATGATGAATTATTGGAAATTTTTTCAAAAAATCATTTTCATATTACGTTGAGTATAGATGGTGGGAAAGAGATTCAAGATTTTCAAAGACCATTTGTAAATGGAAAAGGGAGTTTTTTAACTCTGACGAAAAATTTAGATGCTATAAGAAAGAAGAAAATACCGGTAAGTGCCCGACTAACCGTTACACATAAGAACATAAGTGAATTATTGAAATGTTTTCAGGACATATGGTCACTAGGTATTGCAAATATATCTTTTGCTCCAGTTTCAACAGAAAATTCAGATCTACGGCTAACACCGCAAGATATGGATATATTAATAAAGTTCATTGAACAACTTGGAATATTCCAATATGAGAGCATTATTCAAAATAAAAATATATACGTCAATAATTTATTTCAATTTGGGAAAATACTACACCAAAATGCAATGGGTATATGTTCATTTTATGTTTCAGATGTACTAAAAGTCGATATAAACGGAGATATATTTAAATGTCATAGATTAATCGGAGTAGATGACTTTTTTATAGGAAATGTGACACAGGGATTAATTTCTGAGAATAATAAAAATATTTATTCAGCGGTACATAATTGTCCAACTTGTAACTATTCAAATATATGTATTCCATGTTATGAAATAAATTATTATGCCAATCATGATATAAATATTCCCGATAAAGAATTTTGTGAATTTTCAAAAGCAATTATTAAAGAAAATATCAAATTGTATGTGAATTTATTGCGAAAATTACCAGAGGTAGCACATAAAGTGTACGGGAAAAAATAGAAGAATGTGAGGGGACACTATGTATCATATATTACAGATCAAAAATAGAAAATATATATACTTTCCTTTTAGTCAATCCTTCTTTTTCTACACAGAAGAACTCGAGAAAAAACTGATAGGAAATAATGTATCAAATTGTGATCTTAACAAAGTGATTAATAATGAAATACATATAGAAAAAAAAGTTCTTGAAGTTTTGGAAAGCTATAATCAAGGTGAACATACTATCGGATCATGCGAAATTAACATATTGCAT
This sequence comes from Bacillota bacterium, assembly GCA_023391695.1. Lineage (GTDB taxonomy): Bacteria > Bacillota > Clostridia > Lachnospirales > Lachnospiraceae > Anaerocolumna. The sequence goes on along the minus strand of JAEWAK010000009.1, from coordinate 7,697 downwards.
GCGTGCAATATGAATTGTAGATATTGTTTTGCATCTGGTGGAGATCATGGAAAACGAGGAGGAATGTCAAAAGATAATATCGAAAAGATATTTGAGTTTATATTCCAAAATACATCTAAGGAAAAAATAGGAATCACGATAGTAGGAGGGGAACCGTTTCTTGACTTTAAGACATTTAGGGAAGTTGTTCAGTATGGAAAATTTCAATCAAAATTAGTTGGTCAAAAGGTTTACTTTTCAACCATATCTAATGGAATTAATATCGACAATGTAATCTCTGAATTCGTCCAGAATGAACGATTGAATTTAATAGTGAGTTTGGATAGTAATAAAAAAGAAATAAATGATTATTTACGCCCGACTCGTTCAGGTATTAGTTCCTTTGAGTATATTATGGAGCACTTATTATTTCTGAGAGACATAAATGGTTTTAATGTCAATGTAACTATAACTCCATTTAACTTGAATATATCTGAAATAGCTAGATTTTTATTTGATGAATTAAATGCAAATAATATTCATTTTGGGGAAGTGGCTTCAGATGAAGCAAAAATGGTATTTACTGATGAGCAAATTAGTAAACTTATGGAGGAATATGATAGTTTAGCTGATATTATAATCAAAAAATATAAGGAAGGGAAATATGTTCGATGTTATCCATTAACTCCATTGGATAAGATTCATAAAGGTATTCCAACAATAAAATCATGCAGCGCATTGAAAAATAGATGCGCTTTTTCTCCAGAAGGAAAAATATACCCCTGTGATGTGATGATGTATGATGAATATTGCATTGGTAGTATTGAGAATGGATTTGATGAGAAAAGAATTAGTGACCTTAGAGAAATAAATATAGATGATACATGGTGCCATAATTGTTGGGCTCGTTATCTATGCGGCGGTGAGTGCCTGTCAATTAAAGTGTGGAAAAACTATGAACAAAGAGCGCTTAGATGTAAATTAAAAAAACACATATGCAAATTAAAATTGTATATTTACGAGAATATTGCAGGAACTATTAATAATACAGAGAAACTCAATCGCATCTTTGAATATTCCGCGAAAGAATGAGCGTTGCGATCGGACGAATTGACCATGGCCATTGCGCTCTCTTTAAACGTGGGCAGTAAAATTGATTATATGTACTGCAAATGCAGGGTAAAATTCGATATGGAGGTCATCGTTTATGCAGATTAATATGAAAGAGAAAAAGATGAATAAGAAATTTATGTTATTTGAGGAGTCAGATCATTTTTTTGTATTTGACGGAGGGAATGGAGAACTATTCGAAATATCTCATATTTATTATGACGTTATCAAATATATGCAATTATTTGATATAAAAAACGTGAAAGACATAGGAGAATTGGTTACCTTACTCGGAAAAAAATATTCAAAGGAACAGATAGAAGAGGTTATCAGTGAGGTGAATGAAAATCCCCAATTTTTATATGATACCGGACATATCTATGAATTATTTGATAAAAAAATTAAAGAGACTAAAAATCATAACGGATTATGGCTAAATATTTCTCATGATTGTAATTTGAATTGTAAGTATTGCTTTGGAAATGGTGGAGACTATGGAAAACAGCGGATTTTAATGAGCAAAAAAACTGCAAAGAAATGTATTGATATGTGGTATTCACAAGTAGATTTAGGTAATCAACTGTTAGAAATCAACTTTTTTGGTGGAGAACCATTAATGAATTCGGAAGTGTTGATTTATTGTGTTGATTATATAAATGAGCTCTTTGGAGAAAACAAAAAGCGGGTTAGATATAATTTAACAACAAACGGTACTATAATAAATGAGCAAATCCTAAATCTACTTAAGAAAAATCATTTTAGAGTCAGTATAAGCATTGATGGAATCGAAAAAATACATGACTTAAATAGAAGATACATATCAGGTAAAGGCAGTTTTTTGGACATTGTAAAGAACATTAAAAAATTCAAAGAATATTTACCTAAAATTTCTGCACAAATTACTTTGACAAAAGAAGGTATTCCATATCTTACGGATGCGGTAACGCAGCTATGGGATATGGGAATTAATAGAATTCGTTCAAATCTAGTATTTAGTAGTACTGACAATTATACATTCGAACAATATGAGACTTATCATAACGAAATTAAAAAAATATCCATGCTAACATACCAGAATTTAATTGAAGAAAGATCATTTACTTATCAAAATTTAGTGAATAAATTAGATGCAATCAGAAAGAAAAGGTTTAATGTAAACTGTTTCTTTTGGGGTGGTGGGGCGATGATTTTTTCACCAGAGGGCGAAAGATTTAGATGTTATCGTTTTATGGAAAATGATCAATACAAACTATCATCTGGAGAAAATGAGTTGAGTGAAGAAAAACCAATTATTGATAAATGCTCCAGTTGTTGGGCGCAATTGCTTTGTGCAGATGGGTGTGTTTATGAGAATAGTGTTTATTCAGAAGATATAAATGAACCGGCGGAAGAGTGGTGTGTAAAGACCAAAATATCGTTGGAGGAAGCACTCAAATTGTATGCACGTTTGGTTATAAACAGTCCTGAGACATTTGAAAGGATATTGGGGAGGTAAGTACTTTGGATAATAATTTATTTGAATTTTCTGTTAGAGATAAATTTTATATTTATGATGGGAACAGAGGAGAGATTTTTGATTCAGATAATTTTATCAGTGAATCAGGAAATTACTTTGAAGATGATCAAAAGGATTTGATAATAAGAAAACATGTTCCCATTTCAGAAGAAGAATGGAAACATGGTAAGGTCTTAAATAAAATAGCTCTTTCTATTGCACATACCTGTAATATGTCTTGCACATATTGTTTTGCGGATGGTGGATCTTATGGTGCAAAAAAAATTATGAGTAAGGAAACAGCAAAGGATTCTATAGATTATTTTTTTAGATATGCCAGCAGGAGTGCCCCAAAATACAACATACACTTTATGGGAGGAGAACCATTAATTAACTTGGACGTTTTCTATTTTGCGGTTGATTATATTAACAGTCGGGCACAAGAGTTTGGGATACCGATTCGCTATACGGTTTCAACTAATGGAACTATAATGAATGAAAACATATTGGAATATATTATAAAAAACAATATGCACATAAACTTTAGTATCGATGGGAATCAGAAAATTCATGATTTGAATAGAAAATATATAAACGGTAATGGAAGCTTTCGTCAGGTGATTAATACATTAGAATTTATAGAAAATCATAATTACTACAATATGACAGCAAGAATGACAGTAACGAAACCAGGAATTAGATATTTACGTAGTGATATTGAATATTTATGGGAATTAGGATTTTATTATATTTTTTTCGATTTAGTAAAAACAGATATTAAAGAATTGGCAGTTGATGATATAGATATACATGAGTTAGGAAAGCAATTAACAAAGTTAATCGATTCAGATCTTTATTTGGCAAGGAGTAAAGAAGGAAGATATGTTCGTAATTTTTCAGATAAAGAATACCTGATAGAGAAAAAAATCACAAGAAGAGAGTGCTCATATTATAATACCAATATGTTGCAAGTTACACCAGAAGGAGATTTATATAAATGTCCATATACAGTTGGAGAAAAAGAACATAAGTGTGGAAATATTTATTCAAGATTAGAATGGGAAAAGTATAAAGGAAAGTTTAAAATACTGGATGCCTGTAATACCTGTTGGGCAAAAAGAATATGTGGAGGGGGATGTGGTATTGACCGTGATATTTCACGATGTTCACAAAATAGGATTATAATTGAGTGCGCTTTGAAGCATTATGTCATGAATAAAAAGAGTTGTAATGCATTAATTTGAACATATGTACTTATGGACAATTTGTTTAGGAGGTTAATTATGGATTTTAGAATTTTAGTATTGCTTTATACATATCAATGTACATCAAAATGTGACATTTGTACATTTTCATGTAGTCCTGAAAGAAATGAGAAAATGAATAAAGATTTTGCGCAGAACATTATTACCCAAGCAAAGGACAATCATATATTTCTGGTTGGATTTGCCGGGGGAGAACCATTTCTTTTTAAGGACGAAATTTTGGAAATGGCTCAATATGTGAAAAAACTGGGTATGCAGTCGACAGTAACTTCGAATTGCTTTTGGGCAACATCATATGAAGAAGCATTAGTAGTTGTAAAGGAAATGCAGGATGTTGGAATTAGTCATTTAAAGATAAGTGCGGATGATTTTCATAGCGTATATGTTCCATATGATAATATTAAAAATGTTCTTATGGCATCTAAAAATCTTCATTTTAAAGTCGCTATTGGATGTACATCACTTAAAGATAGTGGAAGAGTAAGTGAGATGTTGAAACATATAGAAGATTATTCATTGGGAGTAAATCTTATAGAACAAACTTGTTATCCATTAGGAAGGGCCGCTGAAAAATTTGATGCTGATAGATATATTTATAATTATTCTTTTGGAGATTATTGTCGAGAACAAGGTTACTTAACAGTAACTCCTGATGAAAAAATATATCCGTGTGGGTGTATGTGTGGAATGGTTAAAAGCAGAGAAATAAAATATACAAATGCAGTAGATTTAAAACAGGTATTAGATCTCGCCAAAAGTGATAAACATGTTCAGTATATTGCACAGCATGGAATAACACCATATATTAAATATATAAAAGAACATGATATTCCAATTCAAGTACCCCTTAAGAGCATAGATACTTGTCATTTGTGTTATGAATTATTTAGCAATGAGAAAAGCATTCCGTATTTGGATGAAATTCTCGTTGAAATTACCAAACCTTAGGAAAATAAAAAATGGAAATAAGTATAGATAATGCAAAAATATATGAATATGATGCCATACCTCAGCTTGTAATTATTAATGAGGAAGAAAGTGGAAATGTCTTGGAGGTAAGTATAGCAATATATACACCAGCAAGTTCAGATTCAGGAGAAAGTCATGTAATAGAACACTGTATTGCAACAGACTTGTCGGAAATACTAGGGAATGCAGAAATTTCTGCTTATGTCTTTCATAATATTACTTACTTTAATTTTAACATTAAAAAAAGCGATATATGTATTATAGAAAAAGTAATGGAGTCAATATATAATCCACAGTTTTTGTTTGATAAAAACATATATTTTAGGGAAAGTCACAACGTGCAAAACTTTGAAAATGGCAGTCGAGTTGGAGGTGTTGTTTTAAACGAAATTATTGAAAAAAGCAAGAATGATAAATATGTTTTGTTAAGTAATATCCCAAGATCTCTTGCGAAAGATTCTGAAACCCGAGGTATTTCAGGAGGAACAGTGCAAGGAATTTTAAATCTTACATATAACAAATGTATAGAATATTATCAGACAAACTATACATGGAATAATACTTGTGTCTCAATTTTAGGAAATTTTACGGATAGGGAAAAAGAACAGGCTGTTAGTTTGTTCCAAGAATATAAAACAATCAAATATGTAAAAAAAATAAAAGAAGATAATAGTAAGCGAGATGAAAAAATTTTAAAAAATCTCAGAATTACATATATAGAGGATAGAGAGGAGAAGCTTAATGAGGTGTTATTTAGCATTAATCTCAAGTTACCCTCTCCAGAAACTATGGCAGAATATGAATTTTACTTTTTTTTAAGAGAGACCATAGAAGAATGCTTAAACGAGAATTATATGGTTCAAGTTGTTTTAAGAAATATACTTGAGTATGCTTATATAGTTATTATATATAAAGAGAAGGAATGGCGAGAGAAATTATATGAAGTTTTAGAAAAAATAAACTCTTTGTTTTGTGACCCAAGCTATATGATCTCGAAAAAAACGTATATTATTAGTAAAATAGTAAGAAAAGATAAAAAAATAGAAAATGAAAAATTGATTCAATTTCTGAGTGAAGCTTACTTTGGAAATCATCCTATATTAACCTTTTTGACATATGAAGACGGGGAAAGTAAAAAAAATTATGTAGATATTATTAGGGATATTACTACGAATGAAGTCTGTGTATATGCAGAACCAATTCAAAACTTAGAGAAGTTATTGCATCAATATATAAATTCAAAAAAGGCAATGCTTTATATAACGAAGGATAATTATGTGAATTGGACACAAATAAAATCGATTCAAAAAAATAAAATACAAAAATATGATAATTCAAACCTATATTATGAAGATAGATTAAAAAACATAGAAGTTTTTTATTATAGAGACAAAGAAAAATGGATTCAACTTTTTTATAATATTACAACGATGGGAAAATATCGAATATTTTTATTAAGCTTTTTTATGAATAAAATCCATGAAATTATAGGTGGACATAAAGTGAAAATAAATATTCTTCCTTTATATGACTTTTCCAATAAAAAAAGCAAAACATATTTAATTTTAAAAATTTTTATCTCAAGTAATAAAGATATAGAGGATATCTATAGTATAGTGACTAATTCATTATCATTAATAGTTGGGAATACATATTTTCGAGAATCGTTAAATGAATCTTATATCAGCTATGAATCGAATTTGAAAAAAAATGTTTTAAATGCGTTGATTACTCGAATATTATCATATTTTAGAATATGTGAAGCACATAAGGACATTCTCTTTGGAGTTGAACGGAATAAATATTATACGAGAATAAAAGATGAGTTGAGATTAAATAGTATAGTTGATTTATCGATGAATGAAATAATTAAAGGTGATCTTCAGGCAATAGCAACGTCTTTAATAAAACTGAATGGTACAGAACAATTGATATATACTGCAAATGTTAAGAATAAAATTTGCACCGATATTCCATTGAAATGTGACATACATTTCGTGAGAAATGAATTTGGGTTTGCAGCAGGTATGGATATTCGTAATCAAAGTAGAGTGATTATTTATAAATTTAAAGTTATTTGTAAAATGGTTACAGACTTGTGCATTATACCATTACTTAGAGAGAGAGGGATATATTATGGTGAGATAAATATAATCGAAGATGTATTGATATTGATAGTTAATGATCATAATTTTGTGATTTCTAAAGAATATATAATTAAAGAAATAAAAAACTTTATAGTGGAGAACAGAAAAAATATTTTAAAAACATTCCCAGTTTTTTCGGCTGAAATTTATAAAAATATAACTAACAGATTTGATGGATGGAAAGAACAAAAAGTATTATATGTGTTATTGGAGGAAAATAAATATAATATGTCTAAAAATGATAACATTGATAATTTAGAAATAAATCTATTTTTGAATACTCTTGAGGGCTTTCTCATAAAGGGAACAGAAAAATAATTAAACAAAATGCTGAAATAAAGGATTTATTTGTTCTGCATGTGGCGTTGCTGGCAGCATCAAAGGACGATTTCGCTACAAACATGGTTTTGGGTACGGCATGACCAGAAAATAAGCGCTGTTAAATCTTATTCTCGTAATTAGAGGCAATAGCGGTGACATAGGCCGTATGATAGCCGATCGCATCGCTAATCTTGCTGGTCGGCATTTGATTTGCGTACTCTTTATTTCGGCTTTAGCTTCCGTAATTATTGAAGATACCTATTCCAGGACAGTATTAGAAAGAGGGTAAGCGCTTAATAATAAAGTGCCTTGTATAAAATTAAAGGACCGGTTATAATACCGATCCATAAGTTACTTACCACATACTGTTTTTACATTTTCTGACCACGGCATTAATACGTCCAGTTCCTC
>JAEWAK010000027.1 GCA_023391695.1 Bacillota bacterium | reverse complement strand
CGGCCAGAACCGTCCTTATGGTCAGAACCAGCAGGGCCAGAACCGTCCATACGGCCAGAATAACCAGCAGGGCCAGAACCGCCCTTACGGTCAGGGAGGTCCGTCAGCCCAGGGCGGCCAGCAGGGTCAGAACCGTCCATACGGCCAGAATAATCCATCGGGTCAGAATCGTCCTTATGGACAAAATAATCCATCCGGTAATCAATACCGCCAGAACCGTCCTATGAACCAGGATGGTCAGTCCCGTCCGGGAAATAACCAGCAGGGCAGACCTGGTAACTATGGTAATTCCGGCAGTGACAGGCCGTATCAGGGATCCGGAAGGCCCTATAATTCCCAGAACGGCAGGCCAGGTCAGTCCGGAGGATATAATAACTATAACCGTTCCGGCCAGCAGGGAAACAGTGATGGCGGTTATCAGAACAGAAACTCCGGTTCGGGCTATGGCGGTATGAATAAAGACGAGTATAATAAGGATTCGGATAGAAAAAGAAGTACAGGCAGGGCCGATTCCAGACCTGGTGATACCAAAAAATTCGATGCTCCGATAGGAATGTCAAGAAGTGAATCTGCAGGCAATCGAAACAGCAGGGCCAATAAAAATGTTAAAAACAACAAATTAAATTACAGTCATAAAGAAATAGATACGGACGGTGTAGACGAAATCAAGATCCCTAAAAAAGGGCAGTTTATTAAACCAAAGCCTCTCCAGATCCAGGAAACCAAAGTAGATGATGTTAAAACCATAGTACTTCCGGATATTTTAACCATTAAAGAATTAGCGGATAAAATGAAGCTGCCGGCCTCCGCTTTGGTTAAGAAGCTTTTCTTAGCCGGCAAAATGGTCTCCATTAACCAGGAGATAACTTTTGAGGAAGCAGAAGAGATAGCCATTGAATTTGACATTATTGCGGAGCATGAAGTTAAGATTGATGTTATTGAAGAATTACTGAAAGAAAAGGAAGAGGACGAAGAAAAGTTGGAGAAACGTCCTCCGGTTGTGTGTGTTATGGGCCATGTTGACCACGGTAAAACCTCCCTATTGGATGCCATCCGTGAAACCAGCGTAACTTCCCATGAAGCAGGCGGCATTACCCAGCATATCGGTGCATATGTGGTAGAAGTTAACGGCGAAAAAATTACATTCCTGGATACCCCGGGCCATGAAGCCTTTACTTCCATGCGTATGAGAGGTGCCCAATCCACGGATATCGCTATTTTAGTCGTAGCGGCGGATGACGGTGTTATGCCCCAGACCGTTGAAGCAATCAGCCATGCGAAAGCTGCCGGTATACAAATCATTGTTGCAATCAATAAAATTGATAAGCCAAGCGCCAATATAGAACGGGTAAAACAGGAACTCACCGAGTATGAATTAGTTGCGGAAGACTGGGGCGGCGATACGGTATTTGTTCCGGTTTCAGCCCATACCAGGGAAGGTCTGGAGCAATTGCTGGAAATGATCATTATTACGTCAGAAATAATTGAATTGAAAGCGAATCCCAACCGTAATGCCAGAGGTATCGTAATTGAAGCGGAATTAGATAAAGGCCGGGGACCGGTAGCTACCATCCTGGTTCAAAAAGGTACCTTACACGTCGGAGATTCCATTGCTATCGGATCCGCCTATGGTAAAGTAAGGGCAATGATGGATGATAAGGGACGCCGTGTTAAGGAAGCCACTCCTTCTACACCGGTAGAAATCTTAGGTTTAAATGAAGTACCGGATGCCGGAGAGATCTTTATTGCTACGGATAATGAAAAAGAAGCACGTTCCATTTCCGAAACCTATATATCACAGGGAAGGGAAAGACTGCTCGCGGATACAAAAGCAAAATTATCTTTAGACGGTTTATTCTCACAGATTAAAGCAGGTAATGTGAAAGAACTTAACATTATTATTAAAGCCGATGTACAGGGTTCTGTGGAAGCGGTAAAACAAAGCCTGGTTAAATTAAGTAACGAGGAGGTGGCTGTCCGTATTATCCACGGCGGTGTCGGTACCATCAACGAATCCGATGTATCTTTGGCAAGTACCTCCAATGCGATTATCATAGGATTTAACGTACGTCCGGATAATACGGCGAAGGAACTTGCGGACCGTGAAAAGGTTGACCTTAGATTATACAGGGTTATTTATAATGCAATTGAAGATGTTGAGGCTGCCATGAAGGGAATGCTTGATCCTACCTTTGAGGAGAAAGTAATCGGCCATGCGGAGGTAAGGCAGGTATTTAAAGCTTCCGGCCTTGGAACCATTGCCGGTTCCTATGTTCTGGACGGTAAAATAATCAGAGGCTGTTCCGCAAGAGTTATGAGAGAAGGCGAGCTCATTTTTGAAGGTGCACTTGCATCCTTAAAGAGATTTAAGGATGATGTGAAGGAAGTTGCTGCCGGATATGAATGCGGTCTTGTATTTGAAAAGTTCAATGATATAAAAGAATTCGATACGGTAGAATTATATATTATGCAGGAAGTTCCAAGATAAATCTAATTGTGCAGGAAAATTGAGTTATACGCCATAGTAACTGAGCTGTCTGATGGGACCATATGGCGTTTCCTGCTAGGATGGGATGTCTTAACCGGGCATCATATCTTTCGGTTGAAAGAAATATAACAGGGAAAGGAATGCCAAATACATTCTTTCAACTATTTAATTATGGCAGTATCCCAGGATATGTAATGGCTGTCTGACATCCTGGCTGATTCTATCGGCTGATGTGAATCATCGATGGGATTAATCCAGATGTCAAGGGCCAGTACACCAGTGTACGGTATGGTTCATCAATTATGAGCCGGACGGTACCAGGTCCGGGTAAGCAAGGATATGGCAATGAGAAAGAACAGTATTAAAAACACCAGGATAAACGGGGAAGTTCAGCGTGAATTAAGTCAGTTAATCAGCAGAGAGATTAAGGATCCCCGGATAAATCCCATGACTTCTGTGGTAGCCGTGGAGGTGGCGCCGGATTTAAAACATGCTAAAGTATACATCAGTGTTTTAGGGGATATAGAATCCCAGAAAAACACTTTGGCAGGTTTAAAAAGTGCAGCCCCTTATATGAGAGGCCAGCTGGCAAGAACCATTAATCTGCGGAATACACCGGAATTGACTTTTGTATTGGATCAATCCATCGAATATGGTGTCAATATGTCCCGTTTAATCCATGAAGTAAACAAGGATCTGGATACGGAAGACGGGGAAGAATCAGACGGTTTTAAAGATGACGGTACGGATGAAGAAACCCGAGTTTAACACGCGAGGAATGTGCACAGAAATTATAAGGAAATAGATTCAAAAAGTAATGAAGCCGGCTGGTGTGGAGGTAGTGTGAAATAAAAGACATTTCACACTTCTTATTTGGGCAGTATCGCAAGCCAGCTTGCGATGTGCATGGGTGGTAGTGTGAATAGTCTCGCGAAAGACATGCGAGCCATTAGAAGAATAGCAAAAGCGGCTATTCTTCGCGATTTATGCCCAAAGGGCATGGGCGTTAGTGTGGAATTATTGAAAGGCATAATTCACACCTTGATTAAACAACGACATTCAAAAACGAATGTCTTATGTTAGGCAGTATCCGAAACTCCGGTTTCGGATATGCAATGGGAGCTAGTATGAGGAATATTTTAGAAGAAGTAAAAGATGCCGGAACCATAGGAATTGCCGGACACGTCAGGCCTGACGGCGACTGTGTGGGTTCCTGTATGGCATTGTATTATTATTTAAAGGGTAACCTGGCGGCCGATACCGTTGTAGATTTGTATCTGGAAACAATTCCGGAAAATTTTAAGATAGCCGGAGATACCGGGATCATTAAGCAGGCCAATGAAGAAGGGATAATATATGATCTCTTTATTTCCCTTGACAGCAGCAGCCTGGACCGCCTGGGATTTGCCCAGGAGTATTTTAATAATGCCCGCCATACCATGAATATTGATCATCATATCAGTAATCTTAAGTTTGCAGATACCAATCATGTGGAGGACCAGGCCAGCTCTACCTGTGAAGTGTTATTCGGTTTGTTTATGGAAGATAAAATAGATTTGACAATAGCAAAAGCCTTGTATCTTGGAATCATACATGACACAGGTGTATTTAAACATTCCAATACATCGGAAAAAACCATGAATATCGCAGGAAAACTTATTTCCCAAGGGGTTCCTTTTTCTAAAATGATAGACGAAACCTTTTACCTGAAAAACTATAAACAAAATCAAATTTTAGGACGCTGTCTGCTGGAGAGCATATTAATTCTTCACGGCAAATGTATTGTTTCTTCTGTAAGTAAAAAAACACTGGAGTTTTACGACGCCACATCAGCCGATTTAGACGGTATTGTGGACCAGTTAAGAGTTACGGAAGGAGTCGAGGTTGCCATTTTCCTGTATGAGACGGATTTACATGAATTCAAGGTCAGTATGAGGGCCAACGGAGGAGTGGATGTGAGTAAGATAGCCGCATATTTCGGCGGGGGCGGTCATATTAAGGCAGCAGGGTGTACCATGCACGGTACCATTCATGACGTTGTAAATAATCTGACCGGACATATTGAACATCAGCTGTCCAATCTGATAAGTGAACAGGAGCCAGGATATTGATTAACGGAATCATCAATGTATATAAAGAAAAGGGATTTACCTCACATGACGCAGTAGCGAAACTGAGGGGAATATTAAAGCAGAAAAAAATCGGACATACCGGTACCTTAGACCCGGATGCGGAAGGGGTATTGCCGGTCTGCCTGGGGAATGCCACAAAATTATGTGATTTGTTAACGGACAAAGATAAGACTTATGAAGCCGTCTTATTGCTTGGTGTAGTTACGGATACCCAGGATATAACCGGTACCGTTTTAGAAAATGGAGAAGTAACGGCAGGCAGGGAAGAAACGGAAGATGTTATACTAAGCTTTATCGGTGAATATGACCAGCTGCCGCCCATGTATTCCGCCATAAAAGTGAATGGAAAGCGTTTGTATGAACTGGCCAGGGCAGGAAAAGAGATAGAAAGACAGCCCCGGAAAGTAAGGATACATAATATCCGGATTCTTGAATTCAATGAAGAAAAGCATGAAATTAAAATGTCAGTGGACTGTTCAAAAGGTACTTATATCAGAACTTTATGTCATGATATCGGGGCTGCCCTTAACTGCGGCGGCTGCATGAAAAGCCTGCTAAGAACCAAAGCGGGGGCTTTTTCAATGGAAAACAGCTTGAAATTATCGGAAATAGCCGATATCTTTAAACAGGATAAATTACAGGATTACCTGATTCATACGGATGATATGTTTCCGGATTATCCAAAAATTACAGTTGCGGAAGAATTTACAAAGTATATTTACAACGGGAACCGTTTTCACATCAATCAGATAAAAACTGCGGCAGAGATAAAGGATAACCGGAGTATTTGTGAAATTACCGGGCAGGTTAGGGTATATGACTGGCAGAATCAATTTATCGGAATCTATGAAGCTGTTCCGAAGGAACAGATATTTAAGCCGGTAAAAATGTTTTTGTAAGACCTTGATAGGAGTAAACATATGAAATATATAACAGGCAGGACAGATTTTAAACTTCATAATTCCGCCGTGTCTTTAGGTAAATTCGACGGAATACATTGTGGACATCAACTTCTGCTGAATAAAATATTAGAGCAGAAAAGAAAAGGATACCAGGCAGTAATGTTTACCTTTATGTTTCATCCAAGCAACCTGTTTTCAGATAAAGAGATAGAGACCATTTATACGGAAGAAGAGAAACGGTACCTGCTTAAGCAGAGCGGCCTGGATGTCCTGGTTTCCTATCCGTTTACGGAAGAAACCGCTTCCATGGAACCGGAGATCTTTATTAAAGACGTACTGGTAAAAAATCTGGATGCCAGGATGATTGTGGTAGGCACCGATTTTTGTTTTGGCCATAACCGCAGAGGAAATGTTGCTTTGCTTAAGGAAATGTCTGAAATTTACGGTTATGAATTAATTATATTTGATAAAATGAAGCTGGAAGGACAGGTAATCAGCAGTTCCTATATCCGGAGTGAAATTATAAAAGGCAATCTGGAAAAGGCGAATTCTATGCTGGGAAAGCCATTTACCTTAATCGGGGAAGTGCAGCATGGTAGAAAAATCGGACGAACCCTGGGATTTCCTACGGTAAATCTGATTCCCCCGGCCCAGAAATTACTGCCTCCCAATGGAGTTTATGCTTCCGTTACCGTTATAAACGGCATGAAATATCCGGGAGTTACCAATATCGGATATAACCCTACTGTTGGGACAACTCCGGAACGCAGGGTTGAAACCTATATTTTTGATTTTGATGCTGATTTATACGGTACCTCCATTGAAGTTTCCTTATATTGCATGGAGAGACCGGAAGCTAAGTTTAATTCAGTGGAGGAATTAAAAGCCCAGATGCAGAAAGATATTGCTTTTGGACGGGAGTATTTTTCCGGCCATGAATTTTAGCAGGGCGAACGTAAGGATTTAACAGTTCGAACGCAAGGTTGTGAAACATGAGGCCTGCGGGTAGATATGAAAAGAGTTTTCAGTGCTTCGCACCCCCAGGCCAGATCATCAAATTCAAAGACTGGATAAACAGATATAAAAAAGACTAAGCATTAAGCCTAGTCTTTTATTTTAATCGAGATATTTATCACTGACATTGTCATATATAGGTTCCGACTGGAGACTATTATGAATCGGTAATATTTTTTTCTATTGTCATTATTATTATCTTCTATTATTTTGTGAGTGTCTAAATAGTAAAGGTGTACTTTCTGAAAGATAAAAGAAATAAATGTAAGCTGTTTGATGGTTTGGCCAAGAAATTTTGATTATAATCGGATTAGAGGATAAAAGAATATTTAATTCATTTTTATTTTGACAAAGATGAGGAGATTATGTTAATGTTTTAATCATAGAAACGGCTTAAATCCATAACATATACGAATTGATACGGCGGGTATAGAATTTAGGGATTTTAGATGGTTACTTGATTATATTTTTAATGTGTTAATTATGGTTTTAATAATGATATAATAGGGAGGAAAAATGAAGGTAGTAAACAGAGTTTTATTTATTTTGCATGTATTGGTGGGATTAGGTGCAATGAGCGGTGGGCTTGCAGCCATAACCGATCCGGGGAAACCTCTCGGAATGCCTGTGGAAGCTTTAAAATATTCGCCGTTCAGTGATTTCCTGATACCTGGTATATTATTATTTGGTGTAATTGGCCTTGGCAATATATTATGTGCCGTAACCTTTCTTTTCAAAATAAAATACCAGGGATATGTCAGCAGTGTTTTTAGCTGGGCTTTGGTTATCTGGATTATTGTCCAGTGTATTATGCTGCGAGCGGTTGTTTTCCTCCATGTTTTGTTTTTTATTATCGGTTTGGTCCAGGCAGCTTTATCTGCGGCCTTTTTATTTGAAAAGCGGTTATTTCCAACCAATATAATTCTTAAAATTTTAAAGAAATAAGAGAGTGTGTTACCAATATACCTTTAAAGGGAATAATAAATATGCAATAATATACCAGGAGGCTTTGTGACAACTGTATATTTTGTGAGGCATGCGGAACCGGATTATAAGGATCACGATGACCGGACCAGATCATTGACTGAAAAGGGAAAAACGGATGTGAAATTAGTAATTCAGTTTTTCAGAGACAAGGATAAAAAATTAATGTATTTAAATTACAGTAAAATTTATTAGTATATTTAGTTTAATTTATAAATATTAATCTGTTTTTTTGGAAAGAATAATATTATAAAAGAATGCATAATGAAAGGGCGAATACCGTTCTCCCTTCCATTATGCATTTCATGGTTTCAATCTATTTTTCACAGAAGGCAAAGTCCGTTTTGCTATTATTATAAGGTTAAGCCGTGTTTGCTGCATTTTATAAATAATCTTTTATTGCTTCATACAAGGCATTTATGCCAGCCGGTATGTTTTCCTCCGGTACGTTGGCATATCCTAATAATATGGAGGGTATGTCAGGCTGCTCCGGTTTTTGGATATAATGCTCGCTCAGGCCGTATAATTTAATGCTTTCTTGGGCCGCAGCTTCTATAATATCCTTTTCTGAGGCTTTGCTCAGGAAGCGGAGAACCAGATGCAGGCCGCCGTTTTCTCCTTCTATGGTTATTTTATCTTTAAACACTTTTAAGCATTGAATTAACAGGTCATGTTTGCTTTTATAGAGTTTTCGCATTTTATTCAGATGTCTTTCAAAGTATCCGTCCGTAATAAAATGGGTAATAATGTTCTGATCCACCCGGGAAACGGTAGAGGAGTAATAATACAGGTATTGTTTATACAGCTCCAGCAGTTTTTTCGGCAGGACCATATATCCCACACGGATAGCAGGGGCAACAGCCCTGGAAAAGGTTCCGAGATAAATTACCTTACCGGAGGAATCAATTCCCTGTAAAGCGGGGATTGGTTTCCCTTTATATCGGAATTCACTGTCATGGTCATCTTCAATAATATACCGGTCAGGAGTTTTATCGGCCCACTGTAATAATTCCATCCGCCGCTTAATCGGCATTACAATGCCTAAGGGATATTGATGGGAAGGCGTTACATAAACTACGTCGGCTTCCGACTTATTTAATGCCTGCATTAGAATACCGTTATGGTCTAGGCCGATTGGGATTACTGAGTAGTGAAGACCGGTAAAAATTTTATAAGCCTGCTTATAGGTGGGATTTTCCATGGCAATGTTTTTTATGGCCCTGACGTATTGAAAAAGCTGGGACAGCAGCTGGAGCAGATAATCCGCCCCGGCTCCGATAATAATCTGCTCCTCACTGCAATTAACGCCCCGGGATTCATGGAGATATCTTCGGATGGCAGCCCTGAGGCTTTCATCCCCCTGATTATTGCCAAGAAGGAATAAATCATTGTTATATTCATTCATGCAGTTTTTTGATAATTTACGCCAGATATTATACGGAAAACTGTTTATATCAATTGCAAAGGGGGAAAAATCGTAACGGCAGGGTATTTTTGATTTTACCGGAGGTTTGGAGGTAAGTTTGGATTTTGCACTAATATGCATTAAATCCGATACCATTGCCACATAATAGCCGCTTTTTGGCACAGCTTCAATATATCCTTCCGATACCAGCTGGGCGTAAGCCATATCAACCGTATTGCGGCTCACCTGTAAATTCACCGCAAGGCTTCTTGTAGAAGGTAATTTATAGTGGCAGGGGAGGGTACCGTTCTTTATCTCATTTTTAATATAATTGTAGATTTGTTCATACATCGGTGAGGGAGAATGAGTGTCGATATTAATGGTAAGCAAGTTGCACCTCCTGAAATTGGTATGGTTCTGTAATAAAAATCTTTATGAGAGAAGAATACCAGTTACATCGGGGTTTTGCAAGTTATTTATTGTGTTTCCGTTAAAGGTATGAGATAATCATAACCATAAGTATCCGGTACAGGCGGTGGGAGCCTGTAAAAAATATTGCAGGGTATGCTGTAAAAGGAGTTGTATCGCGTATGATAGAAGTAAGAAATGTCACAAAAAGATATGGTAAGTTTTTAGCCAATGATTCACTGGAATTTACGGTACATCCCGGAGAAATTTCCATTCTGGCAGGTCCGAATGGCGCCGGTAAATCCACGATCATAAAAAGTATAGCCGGCCTTTTAAGGTTTCAGGGGGAAATCTTAATCTGCGGCAGGAAGAACAAGTCCCTGGAGGCAAAACGAAATTTAGGTTACATACCGGAATTGCCTGCTCTTTATGATATGCTCACCATCTGGGAACACATGGAATTTATAGCCAGGGCTTATTCCCTTGAAAACTGGAAGGACCGGGCGGAAAATTTATTCCGAAGGCTGGAACTGGATGATAAAAAAAATAAACTGGGCAGCGAGTTATCCAAGGGCATGCAGCAAAAAGTCAGCATCTGCTGCGGATTATTGCCTGATCCAAAAGTATTATTATTTGACGAACCTTTGGTAGGTTTGGATCCCCACGCCATTAAAGAATTAAAAACCATGCTGGTGGAAAACAAGCGGGAAGGAAAAGCCATATTATTAAGTACCCATATGTTAGACAGTGTGGCTGAATTCTGGGACAGTACCAAGATTATGGTAAACGGTAAGATTGCCGCTTCCAGATCCCGGGAAGAAATAAGAGGTACCGGAGAAGATTTGGAGAAACTTTTTTTTGAGATTACGGAAGGTAATAAGAGTACCCGGGAAGAGGTGAATTAATGAAAGCATTAATATACCTCTTATTGATGACCATAAAAAACAGGATCCTGAACCTGAAGAAAAAACCTGCATTACTGGTATTATATTTACTAATCACAGTGGGAATCGGAGCAATGATTTTTGCTTCCGCAGGTTCTGAGGTACCGGTAAAACAGTCTTTTGCGGATATACGGATTTTATATGGGATTATTGCCGGAATCGGGGCTATGTTTTTATTTTCCTTTGTTACAACGGGTTTATCAACCGGTTCCACTTTATTTACCATGGCAGATGTGGGCCTGCTTTTTGTATCACCCGTATCTTCTAAAAAAATATTGCTATACGGTTTAATCAAACAAATGGCTACCACTTTCTTGAGTGCCATATTTATTTTATACCAGATACGGACGATCAGAAGCAGTTTCGGACTGGGTGTGGGTGCTATTTTTAACTTATTCTTTATCTATGCCATCCTGATATTTTTCTGCCAGCTGCTATCCATTGGAATTTATATTTTTTCCAACGGAAATGCGAAAAGAAAAAACCTGGTTAAAGCGGTTTTATATGCGGTATTTGGGATAACTGCCCTGGGTATCTATTTTCAGTATTTGCAAAACGGCGGGACCATTTTACAGGCCGTGCTGGATTTTATGAGTTACAAACCCTTTCATTTCATGCCGGTTATGGGCTGGGCCGTTATGTTTATGAGTGCTTCCGTGGAGGGTAACGTACTTTATCTTGTCATAGCCCTGCTGTTATTTCTATTAAGCAGTATCGTTATTATATCCTTATTTACTTCCGGGGATGCCGATTATTATGAAGATGTGTTAAACAGTACGGAGGTGGTTTATAATAAACTGCAGGATGCCAAAAGCGGTAAAAAAGCTGTCAGTACGAGAAAAATCAAGGTGAAGGAGGAACAGACCGGATTAAAGGGCGGCAAAGGGTACAGTGCTATTTTTTATAAGCATTTGCTGGAAAAGAAAAGGACCAGCCGGTTTGTATATCTGGATACGTATACGGTAATGGCAGCAGGCGGCGGGGGGCTGGTCTGTTATTTCATCAATTCGGAATATTCGGTTTATATCGTTCTTGGTATTTTGGTCTATATCCAGTTCTTTGTAACGGTGCTTGGCAAGCTTTCTGACGAGCTTTCGAAACCCTATATTTATATGATACCGGAAAAATCAATCAAGAAGGTAGCTGCAGCCTCCATGACGACCATCATAAAGCCCTGGTTTGATGCCGTTGTAATTTTTACAGTTATCTGTGTGGTCAGTAAGACTTCACCGCTTTTAAATTTGTTTCTGGCACTGGCTTATGCCTCCTCCGGTGCGATTTTTGTAAGTTACACCCTGCTATGCCAGAGGATTTTCGGCGGACAGCCCAATAAATTAATTTCGGCAATGTTAGGCGTGACCTTATTTATGATTGTAATGTCACCAGGCATTGGAATCAGTATAACTGCAATCTTAATGCTGCCGGAAGGGTTAAAATTTTTAGGAACATTTCCATTTACTTTTTGCTGTATTGCAATATCCTTATTTATATTTGCTGTTTGCGGGAATTTACTGGATAAGGCAGAATATACCGGAAAGTAAAAATGCACAGCCAGGCTGATACAGGACGTTTATGAAGTTATAAGTGATGAAGAAAATACCTAATGGTTGTTCTTTGAGCGTTACGGACGTCCGAGATTTACGCAGAAGGATGAAGCGGGCCGGGTTATTCTTAATATCTGTCATTATATCAAATAATTTATAAGTAAATCAAAAATAAAAATGATATGTCAGGAAACTTTTTATATACCCTGGTTTTCCTGACATATCATAAACTTTTTGTGTAGTGAACTTAAGACCTGGAAATATGCTAAACTTAAATCCGGTTATCTTTGGAAGCTGTTTACTGATTTTTTTACACGGTCTCACTGTCTATATGAAAAATTCCGATTTCCTTATAATGATCGATTTTATAATTAATGGTATTCAGGCTGCTTTCCAACTGTTTCATTTGTGCTAAGATATTGGCTTTGTGTTTCAGAAGAATATTTTTACGTACTTCAACCGTTTCATTACCCTGTAAACACAAATTCATGAATTTCTTGATATTATCAATTGACATACCTGAATTTTTCAGGCAGCAGATCAATCCCAGCCAGTCAATATCGTTGTCGGAGAATTTCCTTATTCCGCTCTGGCTTCGTTTTACTAACGGCAGTAATCCTTCTTTATCGTAATAACGTAAAGCATATATGGACAGTCCGGTTTTTTCGGAAACCTGTTTAATCGTATATTCCATGCTAACTTCCTCCATTGTCTTTTAAGGTACCCCATCCACTATAAAATAACATATTGTAAATTTTGTGTCAATCTTAATAAAATGCCTGGAGGTTAAATGAAAAGTAAATTTTCATTTGGAAGAAAAAAATGGGAAATTATTAAAAATTATTAAAATTATTAAAATTATTAAACATTAAAAAATTGCATACTTTTTAAAAAATCATTGACCTAGAGTTAACTCTATGGCTTATACTCGTGTTATATTTAAAAACTATGTGATGATTTTGAAAGGAGTTTATTATGAATTACAGGGAATTTGGAAAGACCGGTGAAAATATTTCGGCACTGGGTTTTGGCTGCATGAGGCTTCCGGAGTATGAAAAAGACGGCAAATGGTTTGTGGATGACGAAAAAGCAACGGAAATGCTGCTGCATGCTTATGATAATGGTGTAAATTACTTTGATACGGCACCGTATTATTGTCATTCCAACAGTGAACTGGCTGTGGGGAAAGCCTTAAAGGGTATCCGTGATAAGGTAATGATTTCCACCAAATTACCGGTTGGGGACTGTAAGTCAGCAGGGGATTACAGAAAGTTTCTGGAAAAGAGTCTGGCAAAGCTGGACACTTCCTACATTGACTTCTATCATTTCTGGGGAATTAATAAGAAGAGTTTTGAGGAGGGTGTAATAGGGCTTCATTTACTGGAGGAAGCAAAAAAAGCAAAAGAAGAAGGCCTGATCCGGCATATTTCATTTTCCTTCCATGATGAAGCGCAAAATATCAGGTACATAATTGATTCGGCCCAGGAAAGAGGAATTCCGATGGAAACCATGCTGGTTCAATACAATCTTCTGGACAGAAGCAATGAAGAGATGATCAATTATGCAGGAGCCAGGGGATTAGGAATTGTGGCCATGGGCCCGGTCGGCGGAGGAAGACTTGCCGCACCGACGGATCTTTATACGAAATTAACCGGTAAACCTTCCATCGCAACTTATGAGCTTGCTTTTAAATTCGTTTTGGGCAATCCTTATTTAAGCTGTGCTTTATCCGGCATGCAGAATATGGATATGGTAGATAAGAACCTTGTTATCGGCAGTGACAATACCATACTTTCCGAAGAAGAGTGGAAACAGTTGGGAGATGCGGTAGAACAGCTTAAGAAGTTCAGTGAATTATACTGCACCGGATGTTCTTATTGCCAGCCATGTCCGGTAGGAATTAACATTCCCCATATCTTTAACCTGTATACCTATCATAATGTCTACGGTTTAACAGAGCATGCCAGATCCGAAATGAAAAAATATAAAGCAGAAGCCGGTAAAACCATTGATGTCTGTAAGGACTGCGGCGTCTGTGAAAAGAAATGTCCCCAGAAGTTAAAAATCCGTGACGAATTAAGACGTGTTGAAGGCGTTCTGGCTGCATTATAATAAGCAGGTATTTATTAATAAGATGGCAATTATTGAAATACCATACAAGGAATGAAAGGCCTTTTTTAAAAGGCAGATTGGAGCGATTGATGAAGATATTATTTATTGGCGGTACAGGTACCATAAGTATGGCTATTTCCAAGGCATTGCTGGAAAGGGGCGACGAACTGTATTTATTAAACCGCGGCCACAGGAATCAGGGGCTGCCATCCGGGGCAAAAGAAATCAGGGCAGACATAGGCGACGAGGCCAGGGTCTCCGAATTAACGGCAGATCTGCAATTTGATGTGGTTGCCGACTTTATCGCTTTTGTCCCTGACCAGCTGGAGAGGGATTACCGGTTGTTTCAGGATAAAACGAAACAGTTTATTTTTATCAGTTCGGCATCGGCCTACCAGACCCCCTTATCGGATTACCGGATAACAGAGGGCACCCCTTTGTCTAATCCGCGCTGGGAATATTCCCGCAATAAAATAGCCTGTGAAGAGTATTTAATGAAACTGTACCGGGAAAATGGGTTCCCTGTTACCATAGTCAGGCCCAGCCATACCTACGATGACAGAAGCGTACCCTTGGGAGTGCACGGTGAGAAAGGAAGCTGGCAGGTAATAAAACGTATGCAGGAAGGAAAAAAGGTAATCATCCATGGGGATGGAACTTCCCTTTGGACTATGACCCATAATACGGATTTTGCCAGGGGATTTATCGGCTTGTTAGGTAATATCCATGCAATCGGGGAAGCCGTTCAGATTACTTCGGATGAAACCCTGACCTGGAATCAGATATACCAGGCCATTGCAGATGCTTTGGGTGTTAAATTAAATGCCGCCCATGTTTCTTCGGAATTTCTGGATGCTGCCAGCGGGCAGGATTTTAACGGTTCCTTATTAGGCGATAAGGCGAATTCTGTTGTATTTGACAATTTAAAATTAAAGAGGCTGGTGCCTGAATTCACAGCGGTGAAGCGTTTTGACCGGGGTGTCAGGGAAACTATCCAAAATATTTTAAACCATCCGGAATACCAGAGGGAAGATAAAGAATTTGATGAATGGTGTGACAAAGTAATTGCGGCTCTGGAAATGGCGGTACAGGATATAATAAAATAAATATTTTTACTTTTTGCAGCTCTGTTTAAGTTGAAGGAGCTTTTGGAGTTTAAAAAGACTATGAACTTCAAAGATTTCTGCTAAGAAGAACAAGGTAAAACTGAGATTCTTTTAGGATTGGCTTTCAACATCCATAAACTCCAGCAAAAAGCGACAGAGCTATCTTTTGAGATAAAAACAGGCTAAAAATCCAGACAAAAAAAGGACTTTATTAAAGTACCAAAAATCAGGGTTGAAATCCACATAGCAGGATCAACCCTGATTTACTTTTATAGAGCAAAGGTGCCGCTTAACACAGTTTTGGATACTCGATACCACTCAAGCGGGAGAGTATTTTCTGTAAAATGGTTTATTCTTAACGCACAGTTTTCATAGCACGCATTGCATTTAGGATGGCAATTACCGTTACACCTACATCACCAAAAACTGCCTCCCACATGGTAGCGATGCCAATTGCAGCGAGGGCAAGAACCACGAGTTTTACACCCATGGCAAATAAAATATTCTGCCATACAATCGCTCTGGTTTTCCGAGCCACCTTAATAGCGGATACAATTTTTGACGGTTCATCCGTCATTAACACAACATCAGCTGCTTCAATGGCCGCATCGGAACCCAATGCTCCCATGGCAATTCCGATGTCGGCTCTTGCCAGTACGGGGGCATCGTTGATGCCATCTCCGACAAAGACAAGTTTTCCTTTGGATTTCCTGTTTTTATCCAGCTGCTCCAGCTGTTCCACCTTCTGGTGGGGAAACAGCTCGGAAAACACAGTATCCAGACCGATTTCCCTGGCTATGGCTTCTCCGACTATCCTTGTGTCACCGGTCAGCATGGCAGTTTGATTTACACCCAGGGCTTTTAAATCTTTCAGGGCCTTTTTGCTGTCGGGCTTTATTTCATCGGAAATTACAATGTGACCGGCATAAACACCGTCAACAGCCAGATATACTATGCTTCCCAGTTCATTCACCGGCTGCCAGCCGATATGCTCTGCTTCCATCAGCTTTCCATTACCGGCGAGCACTAATTTACCGTCAATCTTAACACGGATTCCATGTCCGGGCACTTCTTCCTGTTCCGTAAGCCGGTTCTGGTCAATTGGCTGATTATAAGCCTTTTGAATGGATAAGGCAATCGGATGGTTGGAAAAGCTTTCCGCATGGGCCGCATAGGAGAGCAGTTCCGCCTCCGGCCAGCCGTTAGCAGCGACGGTTTTAGTTACTTTAAAAATACCTTTTGTCAGAGTACCGGTTTTATCAAATACAATGGTATCGATATTGTTAAGGGCTTCCAGATAGTTACTTCCTTTTACTAAAATACCGTTCTTCGATGCTCCGCCGATACCTCCGAAGAAGCTTAACGGAATGGAGATAACCAGAGCACAGGGACAGGACACTACTAAAAAGGCAAGCGCCCTGTAGATCCAGTCATTAAAAGTTGCCCCCGGAATAACTAGGGGAGGGATAACAGCCAGTGCCAAAGCGGCAAAGGTAACAATCGGGGTGTAATATCTTGCAAATTTTGTAATAAAATTTTCAGTAGGTGCTTTTTTGCTGCTTGCATTTTGCACCAGATCAAGAATTTTGGAAATGGTAGATTCTCCGAATTCCTTTGAAACTTCAATGGTTAACACACCATTTTTATTGATGGAGCCGGATAAGACTTCATTGCCTGGCTCTACATCCCTGGGGAGGGATTCTCCCGTGAGGGCAGAGGTATCCAGTGCAGAAGAGCCTTCTATGATCCGTCCGTCCAAAGGTATTTTTTCACCGGGTTTAACTATAATTACATCACCGATGCCAACTTCTTCCGGAGTTACTTTGCGTATTTCGTTACCCACTTTTAAATTGGCGAAATCAGGCCGTATATCCATAAGAGCAGAAATGGATTTACGGGAACGGTTGACCGCCAGGCGCTGAAAGGCTTCACCGACCTGATAAAACAGCATAACCGCAACACCTTCCGGGTACTCACCAATGGCAAAAGCACCGATAGTAGCCACACTCATCAGAAAGTTTTCATCAAAAACCTGACCTTTGGAAATATTTTTTAGTGCCCGAAAGACAACCTCACCGCCGATGAACAGGTAACTTAGCAGAAATATTATTAATTCGGCGGGACGGGGTAAATCAAATGCGATACCAGCAGCAAATAACAAGGTACCCGCAATAAGGCTTATACGGTAAACCCATTTTCTGGTGGCTGGGGAGCCAGCTTCTTCCTGTTTTTTATCTGTATAAGAAATTTGAATGGAAGGTTCTATGTCTAAAGCAATTTGTGAGGCCTGCCGTATAATAGCCGGAAGAGATTTCCGGTCTATTGCCTCAATAGTAAGCCGCTGGGTAACAAAATCAAGAGAAGCGGTCTTAACGCCTTCAATACGGTTGACCTGTGCTTCAATCTTTTGGGCACAGTCGCCGCAGCAAAGTCCCAGTAGATATAATGTCTTTTGTCCGGGTCCTGAGATTTCTTTTTCAATCATTACAACTGCAGAATCATGTCTCTTTACAATGGAATCTGCCTGTGCAATCAGGCTATTAGCCGCTGCACTGTCGGCAATCTCCATAGAGAGGGTTTTCGACACAAAATCAACGGAAGCAGTAGCGATACCACTCAGCTTTTTTACATCCCGTTCAATTTTGGCAGCACAATTACCGCAGCACAGACCTTCCAGGGTAAATTCTTTTTTTATTGCTGCATCCATTGTTATCACCGTCGCTTTCTGTTATGCTTCTTTTACCACAATATCTTCATCATGGGAAATTGCGATACTGGTGATAGCTTTCAGAATACTGTCAGTATCTCCTTCAAATTCCACGGAGAGAATGGTTGTATCTGCATTGACATTTGCGCATTTTATACTTTCTAAAGCCTGAACATCATTTTGGATTTTGGCAGCACAGTTTTCGCAGCAGAGCCCTTCCAGTATATATTGTTTTTTTGTTGTAGCCATATTTTATATCTCCTTTTCTAATTTTTATGATTGAATAATTGAACTTCTATTCAACTATTGAGGTAAAATTCCCCGTTAATTACCATAACCACATCAGGCTCATATGTAAAAGCTTGCCTGATGACATTAACAGAATACTAAGAACATTATCTATACATTAATGATAAAATTCACTTTTCACAAACATGTATCATCGCCTGGTCGAAGATAGTTTTAACATGTTCATCTGCTAATGAGTAGTAAACAACCTTGCCTTCCTTACGGTAATTTACCAGTTTAGACTGTTTGAGAAGTCTGAGCTGATGTGAGATGGCTGATTTTGTCATGCCTAAAAGAACAGCAATATCGCAGACGCACATTTCTGCACGAAATAAAGCACTAAGGATTTTTACACGTGTAGAATCTCCGAACAGCTTAAATAAATCAGCCAGATCCATTAAATTCTCTTCGTCGGGCATATGTTCCCTGACATCATTTACTACGGCTTCATGAATAATATTACAGTCACATCTGTCAACATCTGCAGTATAAGCACTCATGGGGTAACCTCCTTATGATTGAATAGTTGAGTCACTTTTCAATTATTATTATAGTAATATCAAAGGACTGTGTCAATGATAAAAGATAATTTATAAAAATAAATTAAAAAACAATTGACAAATTGCTAAGTGATGCATATACTAAAAGAGAACAATTAAACGATTGCTTGATTGATAAATTATTTGATTCTATTTATGATTCAATTGGATCATTCAATATTTTCTGAAAGGAGAAATTATATGAAAAAGATAATTAAATTACAGGATCTGGATTGCGCAAACTGTGCAGCTAAAATTGAAAATGCCGTGAAAAAGCTGGAGGGAGTAACCGATGTTAAGGTAAATTTTCTCAGTCAAAAAATGGAGCTGGAGGCTCCCGATGATAAGTACGATTCGGTATTAAGTGAAGCCAAAAAGGTAATTAAAAAAATTGAGCCGGATGTAACCGTAAAGGCGTAAAGCCAGGGGCTGCTGCAAAATTCTCTGTATCTTGTACATACAACCGGAGAAGATCATTTCTAATTTGCGGCAGCTTTTATTATGAAAAAAGGAGGATAACAGACATGTCAAAAAGGGAAAAAAAGCAGTTGCTTCGCATTATCATATCAGGCATACTTTATACTATAGCAATCCTGCTGCCCTTGGAGGGGATTGCAAAATTGGCTGTCTTTTTGGTGGTATATGGAATTATCGGAGGGGACATTCTCTTAAAAGCAGGCAGAAACATTTTAAATGGCCAGGTTTTCGATGAAAATTTTCTGATGGCAGTGGCTACTGTGGGTGCATTTTTTTTAAGGGAATATCCGGAAGGCGTTGCGGTTATGCTGTTTTATCAGGTGGGTGAATGGTTCCAGTCCTATGCCGTGTCTAAATCCCGCCGTTCCATTTCGGATCTGATGGATATACGGCCGGATTATGCCAATGTATTTCGTGACGGGCAGCTGGTGCAGGTAGACCCGGAGGAGGTACAGGTAGGTGATACCGTTGTGGTAAAGCCCGGGGAGCGGATACCGTTGGATGGTATCGTAACAGAAGGGGTATCCACCATTGATACGTCTGCATTAACCGGTGAGTCTGTGCCAAGAGATATACAGGCAGGGCAGGATATTATCAGCGGTTGTATTAACCAGACAGGACCACTGACAATTCAAGTAACAAAAGAATTCGGACAGTCAACCGTAGCCAAAATTCTTGAACTGGTGGAAAATGCCAGTGACAAGAAAAGCAAAAGTGAAAACTTTATCACGAAATTTGCGAGATATTATACCCCTATTGTAGTTATTGCGGCGGTGTTACTGGCAGTCTTGCCGCCTTTGATTACAGGCCAGGAATTTAGTATCTGGGTAGCACGTGCATTAACCTTTCTGGTTATTTCATGTCCCTGTGCCCTTGTCATCTCCATTCCTCTAAGCTTTTTCGGCGGAATCGGCGGTGCATCAAAATCCGGTGTGCTGGTAAAAGGAAGCAATTATCTGGAAGCGCTGGCTGATACGGAGGTAGTGGTTTTTGACAAGACAGGAACCTTGACCAAAGGCTCCTTTGCTGTAAGTAAAATTCAGCCGGAGAATATGACGGTTGGTGAATTACTGGAAGTTGCGGCCTATGCGGAAGACTATTCCAATCATCCCATTGCCATTTCAATCAAGAAAGCTTATGGGAAAGAAGTGGATTCTTCCCGTGTTTCAGACATAGAAGAAATTGCAGGCCACGGCGTGAAAGCGGTCATTGATGGGAAAGAAACTCTGGCAGGCAATGTAAAGCTGATGCAAAAGGAGAATATTTCTTATAACGATGCGGTATCCACAGGTACCATAGTACATTTGGCGGTAGAAGGTAAATATGTTGGGTTTATCTGCATTGAAGATGAAATAAAGGAAGATTCCCGTCAGGCAATTCAGGATCTGAAGGCGGCTGGAATTAAAAAAACCGTCATGCTGACAGGGGATGCAGATACGGTTGGGCAGAAAGTTGCAGGGGAATTAAAACTGGATAAGGCTTATACGGAACTGCTTCCTGCAGACAAAGTGGAACGGATGGAGGAATTGATGCAGGAGAAAAGTGCCAAAGGGAAACTTGCGTTTGTCGGCGACGGTATTAATGATGCACCTGTTCTTGCCAGAGCGGATATCGGTATTGCCATGGGCGGGCTGGGTTCAGATGCAGCCATCGAAGCAGCCGATGTGGTTATCATGACGGATGAGCCTTCTAAGATTGCCAAAGTTATGAAGATATCCAAAAAAACACTTCGGATTGTAAGACAAAACATTATTTTAGCATTAGGGGTAAAAGGTGTAGTACTGGTTCTTGGAGCCTTTGGTCTGGCATCCATGTGGGCTGCCGTGTTCTCTGATGTAGGTGTATCCGTAATTGCTATTTTAAATGCAATCCGTGCCCTTAATATCAAAAAGATGTAATCCATTTATAAAATGCTGAAAAACTATTTTGAGCCGGTGATCACATGGTTAAATACACCGGCCTGAAATAGTTTTTTTGTTATTTTATATCATAAAAAAATTATGGATGAGGATTCGTAGGACAATTTAATTGAAAGTAATCATCAATCATCTGGTGTACCAGACGAGCTCTTTCGTTATTTAATAATGTATAATACACTTCTTTACCATCCCGCCTGCTTGTTATAAGGCCATTTAATTTCAAAGTTTTCAGATGATGGGAAACAGCAGCATCACTCATGTTTACGGCTGCGGCAATATTGGATACGCATTCCTCCGAATGGCAGAGAAGCCATAAAATACGCAGGCGTGATCCGTCGCAAAGTTGTTGGAAGGTTACAGCAGCTTCTAAGAACCGGGAGGCCTCCGGCATTTCTTCTAAAATTTTCTCAATATTCTGACCATGATCATGGGGCATTATTATGTTGTTCATACAGTAACTCCTTTGAATGGTTTTCTTTCGATTTATGAAAAACCTTTATGATTATATAGTATACTTTCTTGCAGTACATGTCAAATAAGAACTGCATGGAAGAAGGGATATGTGCTTTTTTCATATGTTGAAAGTTCATAGTTTAAGGTGAAAAATGGAGAGAGTATCAGTTTTACTGATTCCTGACCATATTCTCTGAATATATGTTATGTATAAAGGGCAGGGATTTAAAACAGTATAAAGTACCTTGCTGTTGCTTGTCTATAATCGGTATAATCCCTGCCAAAGGTAACATGGGTAATCAGTTTTGTCTTTTGGGAAGGATCCATTCCCGCACGCCAGATTATGTATACCGATACTAATTGCCATAAATATGGCAGCTCTTAAGTATTTGCTGTTGTTATTGTTTACAAAATATCTTTCTCAATCTCTGTTAATGTCGGTAAAGTCCATGCCTTAACTTATTCACATTGATTTTGCGACAAACCCTTTCAATGTAAGTTGATAAATGGTATAATATTCATAATTTGTCAATACTATAAAAAATTGAGGGGATATAGGTAAATGAGAATTATGAATAAGAGTATGAAAAAAAATATGAAAAAAAGAATCAAAGGCGTGGTAAAAACCAGGTCTCTGCTCGTACTGATCGTTTTTGCTGCATTCTTTACAGTGGGGTGCAGGAAACAAAATGACACGCTTAATGCGGCAAAAGATAACACTGATAATACAGTACAAAATAATAATACCACCGGGACAGGCAAGACGGATACGGAGAAGGTTAATAATACGGCGGCGGATGTAAATGATACGGCGGAGAACGTAAATGACACAGGGGAGAAGCTTAACGATACGGCAGAGCATGCAGCACAAGTAATAAATAATGGTGGTTTCTATGTAAAATATAACGGAGATATATATTATCGGCAGTATACTGCCGACAGCTATGCGTCCGATGGTATTTTTGGTACTTATGAATCAGTCCCGGGCGTTACTAAGACTATGGTCCGCTTAAAACAGGATGGGACAAAGGAAACCGCCTTTCTTGATTCCGGAGAAGGGAATATTTTTATTTACAAAGACAGAATGTATCTGGAAAAATTAAATGAGGAGTATACCTCCGAGCTATATTCCGTGAATTTAGATGGTACCAATGAACAGATAATTGGTACAGGCCGGATAGAAGGAATAGATGAAAAAACAGGAATTTTTGTTTGTATGATGGCAGATGAGGGAGATACCTATCAATTATTTAGACTGGATAGTGAGAACGGGGAAACTGTTAGATATGATTTGGCAATACCTTGTGCAAAAGTTCTTGCTATAAAGGACGGTGTTATCTATTATACCGGAAAAGCGGAGGATGAAACAGTACAGTCAAGTGAGATAAAGCTTTGCAGTGTGAATGCGGACGGAACAGATGAAAAATTATTGGCAGAGATAGGTAAGGAGCTTTATGAATATGCGGACAGTGGAGCGGTAATTCCCTGCATACAATTTGTAGGAGAGACGGTTTATTTTGCATATGGTACCTATGGCGGAACCGGTAATTTCTATGGAGGCGGCCAAATAGCAAAGGTTAATAAAGACGGAGGTGAGTTCAGTGTACTTGCTGGGGGCACAAAGGATGGAGCAGATGACTATGAGAATATGATAAATGACGTATTCTATGTAGCAAGTAAAAATGGGGAAGAAATACTTTATTTTTCTACGATTTCGGAAAATAGCGGATCTTTTGCCTTACATATAAATTCGGGAGAAATAGAAAAAACAGATTTTCTGGTTTATCCGGAAGGTAAGCCTTTTGTATATAAGGATAGTGTTAATATTTATCTGAATTCATCTCCCGGTATGATAACCTGGATACCTGATCTGGACTATAGTTATCAGGGTTTGGAGAAAGAAGCGGATTATTATAGCGTAGACGATATTGAATTGTGTGATAATTGGATTTATTATAAACTTGAGGCAAATAAAGAGAATCCGGATGCAAGTATTGGCTGGCGTGATGGATATCACCGTTTACGGACGAAAATTGTCCGGAGAGAGCTTGAAGGAGATAAGGTAGAAACTTTGTTTGAATATTAAACCATCGTACGTATTAAAGCACCGTTTAAGTAAAATTTATCAGGAGGCCCGGACATTGAAATATGCGGCAAACATAATCTCAATAAGCAGAATCATCTTGTCGGTTATATTATTTTTCTCCTTTCATAATCCCTGGTTATTTTTTGTAATATACCTTATCTGCGGTGCGAGCGACGTGCTGGACGGGTATATTGCACGCAAAACCAAAACGCAAAGTACGCTGGGAGCCAGACTGGATTCCATAGCGGATTTGATTTTATTTATACTTATTACTTTGTCGGTTGTACTGTGGCTGGGAAGCAGGGTAGTTAAATATATACCTTTGATTGGTCTTGTAATCGTAATCCGTCTGGTTAACATAGTAATTGCTGCATGTAAATATCATACTTTTGCCACCTTACACACCTGGGGGAATAAGATAACGGGCTTTCTGGTTTTTCTGACTCCGCTGATTATACTATTACGGATAGATGCACTGTTATGGCTGGTAGGAATTGCGGCGGTTTTATCGGCTCTTGAAGAGAGTATAATACATCTTACTGCGGCAGAGCTTGATTTGAACAGGCAAAGTATATTTAAAGCAAAATAAATGAAAATAACGGTTGAGATAAATATAACGGCCCAAACCTTATTTTCCTTTGCCCTATAGCACATATGCTTGATAATATGGTAAAAAGAGATCAGTCTATTCGGCCCAATCCCGATTGATTTGATCTTTTTTTGTTACAGTTCAGCCTTACGGACAAAATGTTACAATTATGCACAGAAATTATGTAATTCTGCATAATTTCGCGCTTGTTACTCCCGGATTTTCTGTGACTGGGACAGAGCGGGGGCACATAAAAACACCTCGCGGTATCCATAGCTGAACTGTAACTTTTTTTCTAATACTTTACAGTATTTTAGTTGGTTTTTTTTATTTATAATGTTATAATAAAGCGTTATATTAATCAGAAAGATAAAAAAGTTATTATACGGTTACTAATTTATGTTATATGTGGTTTAGCGATACGAAGGAGCAGGAATACATGAATCTATCAGGCAACATAATTATAAATGTATATTCCATCGGTATTTTAATCATTATTTATATCTTTTCGGCAAGGCATGTAGACAATGAATCCCTTCAGAATAAGCTTTATAAAGGAATTTTACTGATTACGATCTTAATGCTGGCAGTGGATATATTAAGCAGATTTGACGGCAGACCCGGTACGGTTTATCCCATTATCAACCATATCGGCAATTTTATTATTTTCCTGCTGAATCCTGTCATATCTTCCCTTTGGCTGTTGTATGTACATGATCAGATATTCCATAATAAGGCTAAAATTATAAAATTGTGTTTTGCCTTATTGGCCGTAAATGCCGTAAATATAGTTTTATTATTACTGACCCAGCGTTTCGGATGGTACTATTACATAGATAGTGATAATATTTACCATAGGGGGACACTCTACTGGATTGCTGCTGCCATGACCGCAGCATTGGTAATTGTCGCCTTTATTCTGACTATAATAAACCGTGAAAAAATAAATAAAAAACATTTTTTTTCACTCTTATTTTTTGGAATTCCCCCCTTTATATGCTTAGTTTTACAAATTTTATTCTACGGATTATCTATAGTATTAAACGGTATTGTGTTATCTCTGCTGATCGTATCCCTGAATATTCAAAATTATAGTATATACACGGATTATCTGACCGGAGCATATAACCGTAAAAAGCTTGAAAATTATTTGAGGCAGAAGATCGGTACCAGTACTGCGGAAAAGACTTTTTCAGCCATTATGCTGGATTTAAATAATTTTAAGTCCATCAATGATACCTTTGGTCATGATATGGGAGATAACGCACTGCAGGTTACGGTAAAACTGCTGGGCAGCTGCCTTCGTTCCAATGATTTAGTTGCCCGGTTTGGCGGCGACGAGTTCTTTATTGTACTGGATATATCCGATAAAGCCAGGCTGGAAGAGGTCGTTGCCCGGATCAGAAACTGCATTGATAAGTATAATAAAACCAGTGATCGGCCCTACAAATTGAGTTTTAGTATGGGTTATGCCGTCTACGATTATAACTCAAATATGAATACGGAAGAATTCCAAAAACAGATCGATAAGTTAATGTATGATAATAAACAAATTGCGAAAGAACTGGAAAAGCATCAGGATGGGAAGCTTTCGGAATAGAACTAAATTTTCTGGATAAGCAGATGGATTAAAAAGATACAGGAAAAACAGAGACTGAGAATCATAACAGAGGCTGCCAGAAAGCTTGTCTCAAGCAGCATCACTTTTATACAGCTGACATGCCAGGCTGTAGCAAATAGCGGCTGTATTTCAAAGTATAGAATAAAATAAAAGGCGTGATATAAAATCAATATCATCAAGTTAAGTTGAAGACATTGATTTTACATCACGCTTTTTATAAGTTAGATTATGTTATTTTACATACATTCTTTTTTGTTTATTTTGCACAAGAATGATTTTGAATGTTTGTGAATTAAAATGGATGAAAGTGATTGAAAATGACGGGTGATTATTGTATAATCAGAATATGGAAAATTTATATAATTGTGGAGGAAAATGCGGATATGTTGATGGAAAAACGTTTAATTGACATTGTTGCCATCGTGGAACAGAAAAGGAGTGTGTCCGTTCAGGAATTAATGATACTTTTAAATGCTTCGGAATCCACTATTCGGAGGGATTTAAATACCCTGGATGCCAATGGGCAGATTGTGAAAGTTCATGGCGGAGCAATGGCAGTCGGAAGTGTTTATTATACAAAAGATGATGAAGTTGTAAACCGGCAGGATTTAAATAAAGAAGCAAAACAGGCCATTGCCAGATATGCGGCGGAACTGATAAAACCCAATGATTTTGTTTATATTGACGCAGGCACTACTACGGAACTGATGATTGATTTTATAGCGGAAAAGAAGGCCGTGTTTGTAACCAATGCCACCATACATGCAAAAAAACTGGCACAAATGGGCTGTACTACTTATATCCTGGGCGGTGAATATAAAGCTACCACGGAAGCAATTGTTGGAGAAGAAGCCTATGTCAGTTTATCCAAATACAATTTTACAAAAGGTTTCTGGGGCACTAATGGTGTCAGCCAGCCGCTGGGATTTAGTACACCGGATTTAAAAGAGGCTATGATTAAGAAAAAATCTATGGAAAGATGCAGGGAACGGTATGTCCTGTGCGACAACAGTAAGTTTTCACAGATTTCATCCGTAAGTTTTGCTGATTTTAGCAGTGCTAAGATTATAACCAATATTATAACAGATGATGCATATTTAAAATGCAATAATATAGTGGAAGCTGCAAAAGAGGTTTCCTCTCATCGATCAGGTAACAGGGGAGACAGAAGGGAGTAATGTTTCATGATTTATACGGTAACTTTAAATCCGTCCCTGGATTATATTGTGACCGTTCCTGATTTTAAGGCAGGTGCGGTAAATCGTATTACAAAAGAACTGCTTTATCCGGGAGGGAAAGGCATCAACGTATCCCTGGTTTTAAAGAATCTGGGGTTAAACAGTACAGCCCTGGGTTTTACCGCCGGTTTTACCGGCCGGGAACTTGTCCGGGATTTGCAGCAAAGAGGAATAGATGCAGGATTTATCCAGGTGAAGAAAGGACTCACACGAATTAATGTAAAGATTCGTTCCGGAAAAGAAAGCGAAATTAACGGAATGGGACCGGTCGTTGATAATCAGGAGCTTTTATTGCTTTACAATTTATTAGAAAAACTAAAGCCTGAGGATATTCTGGTTTTAGGCGGCAGTGTGCCGGAATCTGTGCCCTCTACCGTATATATGGAGATCATGGAACGGTTAAGTAGGAGGGAAATCAGGATTGTTGTGGATGCTACCAGGGAATTGCTCCTTAATGTATTAAAATACAACCCCTTTTTAATAAAACCCAATAACCATGAACTGGATGAAATATTTGGGGCCAAACTTAATACCAAAGAAGAGATACTGGAACATGCAAAAAAGTTAAAGGAAATGGGAGCACAAAACGTATTAGTTTCTATGGCGGGGAAAGGTGCCGTTATGGTAACGGAAAGGAGGGAGACTTATTTTGCGGATGCCCCTAAGGGGAAAGTGAGAAACTCTGTCGGGGCAGGGGATTCCATGGTGGCCGGATTTCTAGCCGGATATCTGGAAAAGAAGGATTATAAAGAAGCATTTAAAATGGGGGTTTGTACTGGCAGCGCCAGTGCTTTTTCGGAAGAATTGGCAACCAGGGAAGAAGTATTGGAAATTTTTAACTCACATCCCTTTCCGTTATAAAACGGTAAGTGCTACCGGAATAAGAAAAGCAGTGACTTGCAAGAGAAAATGGAGAGTAGGTAGAAATATGTATGGAGAAGGTATCTGGTTATGACAAATTTACTAAATTTGTATCAATATTATGGAGGTATCCAATATGAGAATTATTGATTTACTTGATAAAAGAAGTATTCAGTTAAGAGGAAAAGCCAAAGGTAAAACAGAAGTAATTAATGCCATGGTTGAGCTTATGGATGCAAGCGGAAAAATCAGAGATAAAGAAACCTATAAAAAAGGTGTATTCGAAAGAGAAGCAGAGGGTACTACCGGTGTTGGTGAAGGAATAGCCATTCCTCATTGTAAATCCGATGCAGTAATCACACCCGGACTCAGCGCTATGGTAATTCCGGAAGGAACGGATTTTGACAGTCTGGATGGTTTGCCGGTACACCTAATCTTTTTAATTGCGGCTCCTAACAGTAAGGAAAATGTGCATCTGGAAATACTTAGTAAATTATCTGTACTGCTTATGGAGGAAGATTTCACCAGGGATTTAATAAATGCAAAGACAGTAGATGAATTTTTAAATATTATTGATTTGGCAGAAAAGGTACAAGACAAAACCAATGAAGCAAAAGCCGCGGAGAAAACGGCTGTAAAAACGGGTAGTGTAAAACTTCTGGCTGTTACCGGATGTCCAACGGGTATTGCCCATACTTACATGGCCGCAAGTAGTCTTGAAAAAACAGCAGAAAAATTAGGATGCAGTATTAAAGTAGAAACAAGAGGGTCCGGAGGGACAAAAAATATCCTTACAGACAGTGAAATTGCGGAAGCTGACTGTATTATTATTGCTGCAGATACCCAAGTTCCTATGGAACGGTTCCATGGCAAGAAAGTAATACAGACGAAAGTTTCCGATGGAATTAATAAAGCAGAACAACTGATAACCAGAGCAATGAGCGGGGAAGTACCTGTTTATAAAGGGAGGGGAGGACAGACTGAAATTTCCGAAAGCAGGGAAAGCAGCGGACGCCAGTTTTATAAACACTTAATGAGCGGTGTATCCCACATGCTTCCTTTTGTAGTGGGAGGCGGTATTTTAATTGCCATTGCCTTTTTAATTGACGGGTTATCCATAGATATTAATGCATTATCCAGTGAAGCAAGAGCTAATTTTGGTTCTATTACCCCATCGGCAGCTATGTTTAAAAATATCGGCGGAATTGCTTTTGGATTTATGTTACCAATTTTAGCCGGGTTTATTGCTATGAGTATTGCAGACCGCCCGGGCCTTGCCCTGGGTTTTGTCGGTGGTGCCATAGCATCTAATGGAGCTTCCGGATTTTTAGGAGCTTTGGTAGCCGGATTTGTTGCCGGTTATACCATAGTACTTTTAAGAAAATTATTTTCTAAGTTACCGGCAAGCCTGGAGGGGATAAAACCGGTACTATTATATCCGCTTCTGGGTATATTTATTATTGGTATTATAATGACCTATGTTGTAGAACCTCCGATTGGAGTATTAAATACCTTGATGAATCAGGCACTGGCAAATATGAACGGAGCCAGTAAACTGCTGCTTGGTGCGGTTCTTGGCGGAATGATGTCTGTTGATCTTGGTGGTCCGGTTAATAAAGCTGCTTATTTATTTGGTACGGCATCTATAGCTGCCGGAAACTATGATATCATGGCAGCCGTAATGGTAGGTGGTATGGTTCCGCCTTGTTTAGTTGCTTTGTCTACAATTTTATTTAAAAACAAATTTACGGAAGAGGAAAGAAAATCAGGTCCTACTAACTTTATTATGGGATTGTCTTTTATATCAGAGGGTGCAATTCCTTTCGCAGCAGCTGACCCTCTAAGAGTACTGCCGTCCTGTATTATCGGTTCTGCAATAGCTGGTGTCCTGTCCATGTTATTTAACTGCACTTTAATGGCGCCTCATGGAGGAATCTTTGTTTTTCCGGTAGTACAGAATGCTTTCTTATATCTGGTTTCATTAGTTATCGGAACCGTTGTTGGTGCTGTTATCTTAGGATTATTAAAAAGAAATGTGAAGGCTGTGAGCAAGTAGCGTAGCGGACCTGGAATATCCGCTTTGACTGGTTATGGACAAACAAGTTGTTATTATACGGGTTCTGTATGGAGCATGTGAATATCAAAATTTTCTGTAAAACAATCGTTGTACACAAAAACGCAGTCTCAATTGGCTGCGTTTTGTGATGGTGAGGACTTGGTAAGAACCATTAAGGTAACAAATACATAAATATATTGCAATTCCGGATATAAAAGACTACAATATTATTTAACCAATCAAGCATGCAGCAAAGCGGAATGCGAATATCCGCTTTCAACGAATTAAGTCAGCAGAAAGCCGTGGGGGTAAAGATGACGGATTGTTATATCAGTAATGGTGAAATCAAACGAAAAATCAGAAACTTAAAGAAGCTGGAACTTAAAATACGTTTTCACATAGTGGATTTCTCAGAAAGTAACAGTAAACTGAATGTGCTATCGAAAAATAGTAAAATAAGCCTTGTGTGGGATGAATTCTTTGATCTCCGTGAAAATTCTGCAAAAACTGTCAGGTACCCAATCAGCCAACTGGCCAAAATGAATAAGGAAGAACTGAAAAATGTAATCAGTGAGTTCTATTATGGAGTCTACTATAAATTATATGAAGAAAACGGAATCCTGGCCCGGGGCTTGTATGACCCTGAAATTCTGGCCCAGTTCGGATTGCCCTTTGATGCGGATACCGGTGCAATTAAGAAAAGGTTTCGCGAGCTTGCGAAAAAATATCATCCGGATGCCGGCGGAGACAGTGGTAAATTCATAGAAATAATGGAAGGACTTGAATCACTGCATTTAAAATAAAGATAGCTGCCAAAGAGTATTTTGGTTATAAATTGAATACATCAATAATAAAAAATTGCAGGAGCAAATAAACGGTTCCTGCAATTTTTTGCATTTAAAACTCTTCGTCAATAATCCATGTTATAAAATTGTCAATCAATTTAAGTCTTTTTCCGTCGCATAGTTTGATTTTATCTTTGATTGCGGCTTGTAAAATATCGTCAGTACGTTTTAAAGATCCCAAAAGAAAATAATCCGGTGTAGCATCTAGCGCCTCGCAAACCTTCATTAATGTTTCTAAGCTTGGAATGGAATGATTGTTTTCAATGTTTGAAATGTGATTGTTGCTTAGTCCGGTTGACTCCGCAACATCATCCTGGGTCAAATTTAATACTTTACGCCTTTTTGCAATTCTTCTGCCCATTTGAGCATAGTTAATTTCCATATTTTATCACCCCATTTGATTTTACCAATTATATATATATTTCGTAACCAAGTGAAAAAGTAATTATACACTTGTAATTGTAATAAAAAACATTTATAATTGTTTTATTACCTTTATAGTTGGATTTATTACATAATATAACAAGAAAAAAAATTACTGAGGAATTATCATTTTCTATAAAGGATTTACATAAATTGGCATTTATAAACATAGCAATAAGGTAATAACGAAGGAATAAATGCATTAAGGAACCTGTTTTCCCTGGTTAGAAAGACAATGGGGGGTATATGAAAGACTCAAGACCTAAGAACAAGATAATAACAAACGAAGCAGAGCTTTTTTATTTTAATATTTTTCAAAATTCAATGATCGGGCAAATTATAGTCAATGAGGACTTAACTGTCATAGCAGCCAATAAAAGAATGTACCAGTATGTGCAGGCAGAGCCCCATAAAGGGGAAGGACTGACCTTTGGAGAGTTTTTTCAATGTGTTCATATCAATGGGCAATGTACCGAGTGCGGAAAATCAGAAAGGTGCATGGAATGCGGCATCCGGAATACAGCAAGGGAAATTCTCCTTCATAATAAATTAACGAAGGAAAAAGTAATTCAATATACATTTTATAACGGACAAAACCAGGTTGTAAAATGGTTCCAGTTAAACGGTGCCTATACCTTTTACGACGGGCATTATGCCGCACTTGAATTTACAGATGTGACGGAATTAAAACAGCAGATAAAACACTTGAGACAGAACCTGGCTATCGATTTTGCAACCGGGACATTAAATAAGCAGAGCCTGATTGATGCAATCCAGAAATTACAGGAAGCCGGTTCGGCACAGAACGGATTTACCATATGTATGATTGATTTTGATGATTTTAAAAGAATCAATGACCAGTTCGGACATCTGATGGGGGATAAGGTTTTAAAAGTTTTTTCGGAAATTTCATTAAAGTATGTAAAGCAAAAGGATATCTTAGGAAGATATGGAGGAGAAGAATTTATCTTTGTTTTCAATGACTGTGACCAGGAACAGTCCATTTTAATCCTGAAACGGATACATAAGGAATTAGAGGAATACTTTGCAGCCGAAGAAGTGTCCGTACCGGTTACTTTCAGTGCAGGTGCCGTTTATGTAGAGTTATCCTCGGGAAATTTTCCGCAATATGCCGATTTGCTGGATAAAGTGGACAAAATGCTTTACCATGCAAAGAAGCTGGGAAAAAGCCGGGCTATGAGCAATGAGGGTGAAGTTATATTTCATCGCTCCTAAGCACAGTTATAAGAATAAGGAGGCTGCCGTAGTTAACTGAGAAGGTCCAAACTTATTCTGCGGCAGCTGGTGTCTATCTTTATTCTAATATAATACTTAAAATCTAAGGCAATAATCCCAAAAACATTTCACTCTATTCTGAGTTTTCAAAGAATCCATGAATGAATTCCAACGAAATAGCGAAGATACAAAATAGTTAAAGTCGGATGCCCGAACAGTCGGATTCCCATTTCCATTGATAAAGTATAAATATACCTTAATTGAAACATTATAACTTTATGCCAGAAAAGAATTTTAACCTTACAAGTAAGTCCCCCCGCTTCTTAACGAGTGTAAGCGGTGGGTCAGGGACTTAACTTAGCGGACCTGGAATATCCGCTTTGACTCTTAACACAGATTTTTATTGTCCGGATAAATAATATTGCGGGATAAATAAATAGATGACAAAATATTATATTACTGTTACTATGGATAATAATAGAATTTTTATTCTGTCTGAGCTATAGCCAGAGTAAAAGGCAGGATGCCCCAGGGTGGCATCTTATCTGGAAGGTTGAAAGAAAATAAAAACAGGGAAAGGCTGGCAGTACCGCAGGCAAACCTGTGGCAAGCAAAAGGTGAAAAGATGAAACAATTCAAACGGCTGCCCCGACATATCGGGATAATTCCGGATGGTAACAGAAGATGGGCACAAAGCAACGGTTTAAATAAAGAAGAGGGTTATGGACATGGCATAGGACCAGGATTTGAACTGTATAATGAATGTATTAAATTAGGTATAAAGGAAATGACTTTTTATGGTTTTACCCAGGATAACACCAAGCGGCCTGCCGTTCAGACAAAAGCGTTCCAGAAAGCCTGCGTGGATTCTGTTATGCAGCTGACGGGACAGGATGCGAATCTTTTAGTGGTTGGGAATACGGGTTCGCCCTTATTTCCCAAAGAACTGATCCCTTTTACGAAGCGGGTGGCCATAGGGAAAGGGCTTATGAAGGTTAATTTCCTGGTGAACTACGGATGGGATTGGGATTTAAGCCATTCTCTCCGGTCAAACCGGGAATCGGGAGAAGATAGTTTTACATCAGGTTTGGCTTCCTCTGAAATTTCAAGGATTGATTTAATTATAAGATGGGGCGGCAGGAGACGGCTGAGCGGTTTTTTGCCGGTGCAGTCCATATATGCGGATTTCTATATTATTGACGATATGTGGCCGGAATTTAAAATGAAACATTTATATGATGCCCTGGATTGGTATCAGACCCAGGACGTTACCCTTGGGGGATAAAGAAAGCCAAAGTATCCGGTAAAAGGAGCAGTCTATATATGTAAGGGGATACGGTCATATAGAAGGTATAAATCCATATCACTTTATCCCCTGAATTTTCGATTTGATAATTTACGGAAATGTTATATATAATAAAAAGAAATCCTTTAGGCTAATTTATGAAATTACTATTTAATTAAGGTGAAGAAACATAAATTAAGTTTACGGATAATAGTAACGTATCAGAAGGGACTTATAACAACCGGCTGAATCTGTTCTCCTTCCAGTGCACTTTCCAGTGTCAGCTTTAACAGGTGGGTATGGGCAATCATTGACTTGGGTTTGGTATCTGGACTATCCTGGCCGAAAGGTACGAAGTATATATTTTTCGTGTTTAATAAAGTTCCGATGTTCTTTAAGTTCAGTCCAAGGGCATCGTTGGTTGCTACCGATATTACCAGGGGTTTATTGTTTCTTATATGGGCTTTCGCAGCCATCAGAACCGGTGTATCCGTAATTCCGTTTGCAAGTTTTGCCAAAGTATTCCCGGTACAGGGTAGAATGGCCAGGATATCAAAAAGGTTCTTTGGCCCGATTGGCTCGGCATCTTCGATTGTGGTGATGGGATCTTTACCGGTCATTTGTTTCAGTCTCTCATAAAAATCAGCAGCTTTACCGAATCTGCTGTCAATTTTCTGGGAGTTAAAAGATAATATGGGATGTACATTGGCATCTTCCGCTAAGAGATGTTCAATTTCTTCAAAGGCTTTATCAAAGGTACAAAAGGAACCGGTTAATGCGATTCCTATATTTTTATTATGCAAAGACATATGAATCACTTCTTTCTAGATTAGTTAACAGGTAATCAATCAGGTAGTCTGCAGAGGCTTTGGGAGCATATTTCCCCGGAAGGCCAAGGCAGAGCTTTGCATTTCGGGATAATTCCCGGGCTGCATTAAAGTCAACCCCGCCGGGAGCAGAGGAAATATCAATAATTACTACATCGGGATTTGTCTTAGCGAGGAGTTCTCCCGTAAGGATAAGAGTTGGTATTGTATTGAATATATAAGCGTATTGCTCAATCTTCTCATCCAGGTCGGAAAGAAAAACCGTACCAAAAGAAGCCGCATTAGCAGCAGCTAAAGCCAGAGGCGATCTTGCGGCAA
Organism: Bacillota bacterium; assembly: GCA_023391695.1. GTDB lineage: Bacteria > Bacillota > Clostridia > Lachnospirales > Lachnospiraceae > Anaerocolumna. The sequence goes on along the minus strand of JAEWAK010000027.1, from coordinate 377,829 downwards.
TATCAATATGGCCGCATAACCCTTTTAATTTTTCTGCCAGGGTACGTGCGCAGCGTCCAAATCCTAATATAAGGCAGGAACTGCCATGGAGATTGGTGGTACTGGAAAGGATGGCTTCTGCAATGGTCCCTTCGGCAGTTGCAATGGTATTGAATAAAATAACTTCTTCCTGTTCCATAAAATCATGGTAGTAGATACCATGACTGTCGCAGTATCTTTTGAGTTCTTTGTTCAGGCAGCCTCCGTACAATTTTTGTTCGGGGGATAATGAATTCAATAATTGTTCAATGGTTAAATCCGGATGTACTCTTTGGGATAGTATATTCTTTCCGTCCTTTGAGACCGGAATCGGTGTGATTATGGTTTGGCTGGATTCGACAGCCTCTGCTAAGGAAGTGGCAGTGGTACAGGATAAATCCAGGGATGGATCCAGAAGACCGTATACAATGACAGAGAAATTATGGGCGATTAACTCATTTGCCATATAAATCTGTCTCATATCCCCGCCGATAATTGCAAAATCATAATTCGTAGGATTCATAAATAGCCTCCCATATTTATTAATGAAGGGTCAATGCGGCGAAACCCTTAAAATAATAACTATATTACATGTTTCAATATATGGCTTTTCAAATAAAAAGTTCGTACTTCATAGAGAGCAGTTACCTATAAATTAACTGCTTTTATGACATTTTTTTCTGGACTTACCGGTATAACTCCGTATTTTATGGCGTTATTTTAACCTTACAGGTAAGTTCCCCGTCTCTTAGCGGATTGCGAGTATCCGCGTTGACTCCGTTACCGGTGTTTTTTTGATTTAGTACTTTACATTTCATTATGATTATGTTATTATAAAAGTCGTGTGACGTTTGTCTTAAGAAAAGCATATTTTATTAAAATCTTTTAAGGCTCTGTCATAACAATAAGCCGATACCCAGAATCAGGACACTCCGACCTTAGTCTTAGTATCAGGCGTTTAATAATCAGGAGGAAAATACCATGATCAGTAAAGAAAAGAAACAGGAAATTATCCAAACCTATGGAAGAACACCGGAAGATACAGGATCACCGGAAGTTCAGATCGCTCTTTTATCTGCCAGAATCAACGAATTAACAGAGCATTTAAAGAGCAATAAGAAAGATCATCACTCAAGAAGAGGTCTTCTTAAAATGGTTGGTCAAAGAAGAGGATTACTTGAATACTTAAAGAATACAAATATTGAAGGATACCGTACTTTAATTGAACGTTTAGGATTAAGAAAATAATTCGGAAGCTTTAAGTTTTCTTTGCCGGTTTAAGGCAAACATAGATAATAACTTCGTGAACATGCTGTTTAAAAAGCAGAAAAAAAGAGTGGATTAATCCACTCTTTTTTTCTGCAACTGGAAATTGTCACTGAAGTAACAGCGCGTCAGAGCCAGAGTTGCCAAAGCAAGCTCTTTGTTGTTAATCATATCGGAGAATCATAAAACGAATGGATGTCGACTATGTACATAATGAACAGAATAAATAGGATAGCAGGGGACCGGGCTTTCCTTGAAAAAACCATAGCAATAGCGATCCCCATTGAGGTTGCAGTTTATGTAAATCTTTGTTTCCTGGTATTTATAATGTACCTGCCTTTTAAGATGTTTAATACCATTAATATTGTTGGTATTTTAAGAAGCGGGACTTACTTGTAAGGTTAAAATGAGGCTGCTGCAAAATGATAAATTTACCGGGCTTGGGGCTTTCCCAAGGAGAATAGATTTTAAATTTGCAGCAGCCTCATTTATTGATATTAATACCCGTAAATCCGGTTAACGGTTCATCCTTAACAGAATGCTTCTGGCAACACTGATGCCGTTGGCGGATGCCTGCTGAAGCCCTCTTGTTACGGAAGCGCCGTCGCCGATTGCACGAAGCCCGTTTACGCTGGTTTCAAAGTCTTTGTTTACCACTACCTTATTGGAATAAAACTTGACTTCAACACCGTAAAGCAGGGTTTCATCACTTGCAATACCCGGAGTTACTTTATCCAATGCCAGTATCATTTCTTTGATATCCACCATGATTCTGTGGGGGAATACCAATGAAAGATCGCCGGGAACCGCATCCTTTAAGGTGGGAATGAGGTTATTCCTGCATAATCTTTCTTCCGTTGTCCTTCTGCCTCTTTGGAAATCACCGAAAGTCTGTACCAGGATTTTGCCGTCGCAGAGCATATTACTTAACTGGGCAATGTATTTTCCATAGTCGATGGGGGTTTTAAAGGGCTTTGTAAAGTTCTTGGATACCAGGATTGCAAAGTTTGTATTATTTGTTTTGAATTCTTTGGATTTATAGGCATGGCCGTTTACCACCGCCAGACCGTTTTCATAATACTCCGTAGCAACTTCACCGGAAGGATTGGAGCAGAAAGTACGCACCTTATCATCAAAAGTAGGGGTATAATACACAAGTTTTGCTTCGTAAAGGTTTTTATTCAAAAACTCCATAACTTCGTCCCGGACTTCGACACGCACGCCGATATCAACCGTACCTACCTTGGTTTCAATTCCATGGTCATTACAAATATGACTGAACCAGTCAGAACCTTCACGGCCAATGGCGGACACGATCTCTTGCGCATAATAAGTAGTTCCGTCACCTATAATGATACCCTTAGCCTGCTGCTCCTCAATGATAATATCCTGAACCATGGTATTAAAAAGCAGTTCAACACCGGATGCGAGCAGATGCTCCTGTAAACGGGTATATATTTTATAGCCTTCCTCCGTGCCCAGGTGACGGATGGGACATTCGATTAACTTAAGGTTGGCATTGATGGCGCGTCTCCTGATTTCATGGATTTCATTATCTTTATTTAATCCGTAAACATTGGTGTCAGCACCGAATTTAAGATATATATCATCAGATTCTTTTAACAGTTCAATGGTCTTTTCATAACCTAATATATCCGGAAGGTTGCCGCCTACATCCGGAGACAGAGAGAGTTTACCGTCTGAAAATGCTCCTGCACCGGCAAAACCGGTAGTAATAGAGCAGGGTTTACAGCCTACACACTGTTTTGTTGTTCTTTTTGGGCACATCCTTTTTTCAATCGGCCTGCCTTTTTCAACCATTAAGATCTTTAAATCTTTATTCTCTTTAATTAATTCATAAGCACAAAAAATACCGGATGGTCCGGCTCCTATAATTATTACATCGTATTTTTGCATTCGTAACACTCCTTCTGTGTTGATGTGACTAACGCATGACCAACGAAATTCTATCATAAATTTAATAAATATGCAAGAAAATATCATAAACCGGGCTGCCGGATGCGAAAAGGGGAATTACCCCGGAAAGGTGGCGGCTTACGGATACGTTCAAAAAAGGTGTTAATGGCGTATTTCTTGCTGTTTTTGTGCTGTATTATATAAATGGAATGGATTGACTGAAAAATTGAAAAATTTAGTAGTAATTTATTTATTTTAGTGCTATAATATATTATTGCAGGGTCTTTTTTTCCTGTAAAATCAGTGTATGTTGGAGAGTTTTTCCGAGACTTCTGAAAAGGTTATCGGAATGCAGGTATCATAAAGGCACTATTCAGTAACGCCCGAGTAAAGAATGCATAATGTGCTGTTCGCCGGAAACGCAGTGACTGAATAGGAAGCAAACTTTTATAATATGTTAATTCGGTGAATTTTTCAGTAGTTTCGGCATCTCCAGCAAAATATTTTTTCAAAGGAGAGCAAAATATGTACAAAAGTTTTTCCATGGAACTTGCCGGAAGGACTCTTACCGTAGATATTGGTAGAGTAGCGGCACAGGCTAATGGTGCTGCATTTATGCACTATGGCGATACAGTTGTATTATCAACAGCAACTGCATCCGATAAGCCAAGGGAGGGAATTGATTTCTTCCCATTAAGTGTTGAATATGAAGAAAAATTATATGCAGTAGGTAAAATCCCGGGAGGATTTATTAAAAGAGAAGGTAAGGCATCTGAAAATGCCATATTGACTTCCCGTGTTATTGACAGGCCAATGAGACCATTATTTCCAAAAGATTATAGAAATGACGTAACCCTGAATAACCTGGTTATGTGTGTGGACCAGGACTGTAGTCCGGAATTGACCGCAATGTTAGGTTCCGCAATTGCAACGGCAATTTCTGATATTCCTTTTGACGGGCCTACCGCTTCTACCATGGTCGGAATGGTGGATGGGGAATTGGTATTTAATCCCACCAGTGGCCAAAGAGAGAAATCAACTTTAACTTTAACGGTTGCATCAACGAGGGAAAAGGTTATCATGATTGAAGCCGGTGCAAACGAATTACCGGAAGATAAGATGATAGAAGCAATCTTTGCTGCCCATGATCTGAATAAGAAGATTATCGAATTTGTTGAAACGATAGTAGCGGAATGCGGCAAACCAAAGCATGAATATATAAAATGCGATACTCCGGAGGAGTTATGGCAGGATATGGTAGCCTTTGTTACGCCTGAGGCAATGGAAGAAGCCGTATTTACGGATGAAAAGCAGAAAAGGGAAGCGAATATCCGTGAAATCAAGGATAAGCTGACCGCACGTTATGGAGAAACAAACCCGGACTGGATTCCTCTGTTGGATGAAGCGGTTTATAAGTTTGAAAAGAAAACGGTCCGTAAGATGATATTAAAGGATAAAAAACGTCCGGACGGCAGGGATGTTACCCAGATAAGACATCTTGCCGCAGAAGTGGATATTCTGCCAAGAACCCATGGTTCTGCCATGTTTACCCGCGGACAGACTCAGGTGCTTACCGTTACGACTTTAGGTGCCTTAGCTGAAATCCAGAAATTAGACGGTATCGATGAGAATGAAACTTCCAAAAGATACATGCATCATTATAATTTCCCTTCCTATTCCGTAGGTGAGACCAAACCTTCCAGAGGACCGGGAAGACGTGAAATCGGTCACGGAGCGTTAGCTGAGAGGGCATTGGTTCCGGTTCTTCCCTCAGAAGAAGAATTCCCCTATGCCATCCGTACGGTTTCTGAAGTACTGGAATCCAACGGTTCCACATCCCAGGGCAGTATCTGTGCTTCCGCCCTGTCTTTAATGGCTGCCGGTGTGCCGATTAAAAGTATGGTTGCAGGTATATCCGTAGGTCTCGTAACCGGTGAATCCGATGAGGATTATATTATCTTAACGGATATCCAGGGCCTGGAAGATTTCTTTGGTGATATGGACTTTAAGGTTGCCGGTACCCACAAAGGTATTACCGCAATCCAGATGGATATTAAAATCCACGGCTTGACCAGGGAAATTATTGAAAAAGCAATTTACAGAACCAAAGAAGCGAGAACTTATATATTGGATGATATTATGGCTCCCTGCATTGATAAGCCCCGTCCGGAAGTTGGTCCGTATTCACCTAAGATTGTACAGATCAAGATTGATCCGACCAAAATTGGTGATGTAGTCGGCCAGAGAGGTAAGACCATTAACGCAATTATCGACCAGACCGGTGTCAAGATTGATATTACGGATGACGGTGCGGTATCTGTATGCGGTATCGATTCTGAAAGTATCCAGAAGGCAGTTAAAATAATCCAGACTATTGTTACTGATTTTGAAGAAGGCCAGATTTTTGAAGGCAAAGTAGTCAGCATCAAAGAATTCGGTGCATTTTTAGAATTTGCTCCCGGTAAAGAAGGCATGGTCCATATATCCAAGATTTCCAAGGAAAGAATTGAACGGGTTGAAGATGTCCTTACTTTGGGCGATGTAGTTAAAGTCGTTTGCCTTGGTAAAGATAAGATGGGACGTATCAGTTTCAGTATGAAGGATGTAAAATAATTAAAACAAGTCAATAAAGATTTAAATCATACAGTTATCATTTACACGAATTATTACGGCTTTAATAAACTCTGGCAGCAAATTGAATTGTTGCCGGAGTTTTTACTTTATAAGGAATTCCATATGAAAGAATCAATAAGGCGTATTTTCCAATGTTGACAAAATTTTCTCCTGCAATTATAATTTTAAAAATATTAAATATTTTCTAAACATTTATAAATTACTCATTGACAAGCTTTCATCATTTACAAAAAGGAGCTTAAATTGAACGAAGAATTATATACGCCACAGGAAGTTGCCGATTTATTAAAGATAAAAAAGAATACCGTATATGAACTGATAAAACGTGGCGAACTAAAATGCAGAAAAATTGGAAAACAATTCAGAATCCGTAAAGATGAGCTGGAGGAATATTTAAATTTATCCGATAATATGCCGGCTGAGAATAACGGTATTCAGAAACCGGACAATAGCGAAAACTTAATTGAAATTCAGGAGGGCAAAGAGAGAAGGGATCAATCTGCCCTGGCTGAAAGCCCAAAAAGTCCGGAAAAGTTCGGTAATTCAGGGGCAAATGTTTTTAGTCAAAAATTAGATACGGAAGCCGGGATGGGGAAGGAAGCTTTTAATAACCGGGGACTTGTTATATGCGGTCAGGATATTCTTTTAGAGATTTTGTGCAATTATCTCTCCGGCCAGTTGGAAGACCTTCTTATATTCCGGTCTTACCTTGGCAGTTATAACGGGCTGTATGCATTATATCAGGATAAGGTTGATATTGCGACCGCCCATTTATGGGACGGGGAGACAGGAGATTACAATAAGCAGTTTGTAAAGAGAATGCTTCCGGGCATGGCCTACCGGCGAATACATCTGGTCAACAGAATGCAGGGCTTTTATGTAAAGGAAGGAAATCCGAAACACATTAAGGATTTTAAAGACCTCTTACGGGAGGATATAACCATGATAAACCGGGAAAAGGGAAGCGGAACCCGGATATTACTGGATCAGTACTTATTAAAACTGGGTATAAAACCGTCCCAGGTCAACGGTTATGGAAAAGAAGTCAATTCCCATCTTGCCTGTGGGGGTGCTGTTGCCAGAGGCGGCGCAGATGTAGCCCTTGGCAATGAAAGAATCAGTAAGGAACTGAAAGGAATTGATTTTATTCCGATCCAGATGGAGAGCTACGACTTAGTAGTTAAATTAGAGTCTACCCAGTATGGCTGGTACCAGAAATTGATCCGGATCCTTAATTCCAGGGAGTTCAAAGAAGAACTGGAGCGTTTATCCGGTTATGATACAACGGATATCGGGATGATATTGGATTAAATAAATATTAAAAAGAAGAAGCCTGTCAGGACTTATGCCAGGCTTGAGTTTTTGCAGCTTTGTCCTTTTAAAATTATCCGGCAAATTTTATAAAAAAAAATAATAAATAAGGATTGACTTTCCAAAATAAAACGTGTAAAATACAAAACATTAAAATAAACAAAACGCATACAAACAGAACGATAATAGATAAAACATAATTACTTGAACATAAATGTAGCTAAATCTGATTTTAACCCTATCAAGAAGGTCTCCCGCCTGATCGGCGGGAGTTAGACTTACTTGATCCGGAGTGCTATGATAAGGCAAAGATGTCTAAGACCAAATTGGTCTTAGGCATCTTTTTTTAGAATAGCAGTTATGTAATTGGTATCTCTTTAAAAACAGAATTTTTAACTAAGGGTCTCAATTACATTTATATAAATTTTTGGAATACCCAGGGAACTTATTAGGCGAAGAAATGGTAAGTCATACCGGATTTTCGGATTAACAAACCAAAGAAAGGAGAATTAATTATGAAAAAGTTAAAACATGTTTTGTTCCTGATTATCTTCATAGCTGCATTCCTGACCACAGGCTGCGGTAAAAAAGAGGCAGCCGAAACGGGCAGTGCTGCCGGAAGCTCAACGGTGGAGGCGGTTACGGATACGGCAGAAAGCAATGACGGGGGGCAGGAAACGGTAGCAGAGACAGCTGGCAATACGGAAGAAGCAACACCGGAACCGGCGGAAATTCTTGTGGCTGCCGCGGCCAGTCTTCAAAATTCCATGGAAGAGATCGGAAAATTATACCGGACTGAAAATCCTGACGTAACGGTAACCTTCACTTACGGAAGCTCCGGTACTTTGCAGGAACAGATCGAACAGGGGGCTCCGGTGGATGTATTTATGTCGGCGGCCTTGAAACAAATGACGGCTCTAGAAGAGAAAGGACTTATTTTAGACGGCACCAAAAAGGAACTTCTGGAGAATAAAGTGGTATTAATCGTACCCAAAGACAGTGACCTTGGCATCACAAGTTTTGAAGATATTTTAAAAGCCTCTACCATTGCCCTGGGTGACCCGGAAAGCGTACCGGCCGGACAGTATGCGGAAGAAGTATTTACCTCCTTAAATATGCTGGAGGATGTGAAAGGAAAGGCAAACTACGGCAAAGATGTTACGGAAGTACTTACCTGGGTAAGTACAGGAAATGCGGAAGCCGGTGTGGTATATGCTACCGATGCAAAATCCAGTGACGGGGTAACCGTTGTGGCCGAGGCACAGGAAGGCAGTACCTCCAAAGTCATATATCCGGCTGCGGTAGTAAAGGACAGCAAAGCGGCAGAGGCTGCGAAAGCATTTGTCGAATACCTGGGATCGGATGAAGCATTGGGTATATTTGAAAAATATGGATTTACAGCCAATAAATAAGGTTGAATGGAAGGAAGGGGGGAAAACAAATGGACTGGTCACCTTTATGGATATCTATGAAAACAGCGGCAACAGCCACGGTTATAACATTTTTTTTAGGTATCTTTGCTGCCTGGAAGGTAATAAAAATCAGAGGGAAATTAGTCTGGTTCCTGGACGGTTTATTTAATCTTCCCCTTGTATTGCCGCCTACGGTTGCAGGATTTTTTCTCCTTGTATTATTTGGGAAACACGGCCCGGCCGGAGAGCTTTTATCCCTGTTCGGTATTCAGGTCGTTTTTAAATGGTCTGCTACTGTAATCGCTGCAGTCGTAATAGCCTTTCCCCTCATGTATCGTTCCGCAAAAGCAGCCTTTGAACAGGTCGACCGGAATTTAATCTTTGCGGCCAGGACCCTGGGGATGTCTGAGATAAGGATTTTCTGGAGGATCAATATACCTCTGGCCCTTCCGGGAATTATGTCAGGGGGAATATTGGCATTTGCAAGGGCATTAGGGGAATTTGGAGCAACCCTTATGATAGCCGGTAATATCCCAAAGGTTACCCAGACCATACCGGTAGCAATTTATATGGCGGTACAGGGAAACAGGATGGACCGGGCAGCCGTGTGGGTTATTCTTATTGTAATCATATCCTTTACGGTAGTTTTCTTAATGAATTATCTTCCTGACAGAAAGAGAAAATACGGAGTCAGGGGGGAGAAGGAATGAGTTTATATGTAGATATAACAAAAAAATTCAAAGGCTTCACCCTTAAGGTTAAATTTAATACAGAAAAAGAAAGACTGGGCCTTTTGGGGGCTTCCGGGTGCGGGAAGAGCATGACCTTAAAATGTATTGCCGGAATTGAAAAACCGGATGAGGGGAGGATTATCCTAAATAACAGGCTATTATTTGATTCCGGGAAAAAAATCGATTTATCCCCCCAGAAAAGAAAAGTAGGTTATTTGTTTCAAAATTATGCCCTTTTTCCCAATATGACCGTGGAAGAGAATATTGGGTGTGGTTTAACCGGTTCGAAAAAAGATAAAAAGCCCAGGGTAGAACAGATGATAGAATTATTACATTTGAAAGAGTTAGGGAAAAGATATCCCATGCAGTTATCCGGCGGGCAACAGCAGAGAGTGGCTTTAGCCAGGATACTTGCTTATGAACCGGATGTTTTAATGTTAGATGAACCTTTTTCCGCTCTGGATGCTTACCTGAAAGAAAATCTCCAGCAGGAACTGTCCGTGGCATTAAAAGAATATCTCGGAGATACCATAATCGTATCCCACAACCGGGATGAGATTTACAGCCTGTGTGAGAATATTGCTGTTATGGATGCCGGCAGTCTGATATTGGCCGGCAATACGGCGGAAATCTTCCAAAAGCCGGTAAAGCTGGCTGCCGCAAGGCTGACCGGCTGCAAGAATATTTCAAGGGCGGTAAAAGTGTCGGAATATGAAGTAGAAGCCCTTGCCTGGGGAATCGTCCTAAAAACGGAGGAAAGGGTGTCCGAACTTATCCGTTATGTCGGTATCCGGGCACATGATATCAGGCTGGCAAATAACATGGAGGAAGAAAATTCTTTACCTTGTAAACCGCTGCGCATTGTGGAAAGCCCTTTTGAAAAAAACATAATTTTAAGCAGCAATTTAAACGAACTTTGGTGGAAGATAAGTAGAGCTTACTGGTCCAATACCTTAAAGGAAGAGATACCTGAATATATCAGGCTTCCTAAGGAATCTCTTATGCTCCTCGAATAAGCTGTTAAAAGTTTCAATATACTAATATCTTATATGCATCACATTATATAACCGGCCGGAACCGAATCAATATATCAGGTTTTGACCGGTATTTTTCTTAAGTTATAGACAAAATTAATGACAAAAGGTAATGACAAAAAGTAATGACAAAAAGTAATGACAAAAAGCAGGATGTCCTTATGACAAATGTAACTTGCCGGTAATCCTCCCATAAGTTATCATTATTATAAAATTCTTTGGAATGCAATTTGGGAATAAAGCTTTCCGGTACCATGATTGTTAAGTATAAGATTGTTAAGTATAAAAAGCGGGATGGAGTTAAGTATGGAACAGGAATTTAATTTAGAGAAATATTTAAATAATGGAATTGAAAATATTATAAAAGGCACCGTGAAAGCCGCTCTTAAAAATCCGAAAGAAAGTGCATATATTGCAAAGTTTTCTCTGGCTGTAAGCAAAGGGGTAAAAATAAGACAGAAACTTAAGAAGGCAGGGGAACATATACCTCCTTTTTTAATTGCCAGTATTACAAGTACCTGTAACCTTCACTGTAAGGGCTGTTATGCCAGGGCTAATTTTTCCTGTACGGATGAAGAAGCCGGCCATCAGCTTAGTACAGGGGATTGGGACAGGATATTTAAGGAGGCCGGTCAATTAGGGATCTCCTTTATCCTGCTGGCAGGAGGAGAACCTTTACTCCGGAAGGAGGTACTGGAGGCTGCCGCCAGGCATAAGAATATCTTATTTCCTGTTTTTACAAACGGAACAATGTTTGATGAGGTTTCTATAACTTTAATGGATAAAAACCGCAATGTGGTTCCCGTAATCAGTATTGAAGGAGCTGCAGATACAACGGATGCAAGAAGAGGGAATGGAATCTATTTCAAATTAATGCAGGATATGGAGGAAATGAAGCGTTTGAGTATACTATTCGGAGCATCGGTTACCGTGAACAAAGATAATATAGAAGAAGTAACCGGGGAAGCTTTTTTGTCCAATCTTGCTCACAGGGGGTGCAAGGTCGTGTTTTATGTGGAATATGTACCCGTGACGGCAGAATCCGGGGATATTGCACCCACAGATGCGGAAAGATCCTATTTAGAGAAAAGATTGCTTATTTTAAGGAAAACATATGATGACATGATTTTTATTTCTTTTCCGGGGGATGAAAAGTCTTCGGGGGGATGCCTGGCGGCAGGCAGAGGTTTTTTTCATATTAATTGCCAGGGCGGTGCGGAACCCTGTCCTTTCTCTCCTTATTCCGATACAAATCTTAAAGAGGTATCTTTAAAGGAAGCGTTACATTCTCCATTGTTTCAAAATTTACAAAAAAACGGCATTCTTACCGGAGAGCATAACGGCGGCTGTGTATTATTTGAACAAAAAAATACGGTTAAGTCCATGATTGGCGGAATTTAAGATAATAAAATGACGCCCTGTTGTGTATTATGCCGCATGCGGGCCGCCGAGGCACCGGAGTCTGACTCTTTCCTGTGCAATAGGAAATCGCGTTCTATTACACAAAAAACCTTTGGGAAGATCGCACTGCAGGGGATTTGAATTAAATTGCTGACGCACCCGGCAGCAAGCAGAGTATAACGTAAGCGGATACTTTCCTGTATATTTTTCCTTAATTTTGCAAATATTATAATACGACAGATATATTAATAAAGGAAATACAAGGAGCACAGGAGGAATGAAAATGATCGATAAAATGGAAAATGGAAAAGACAAAGCGGTTGGTAAATTAAAAGAAGCGGCAGGAAAATGGATGGATGATGAGGGATTGGAATTCCAGGGGAAGGTACAGGGAATGAAGGCGGTGATTGGTGAAAAAACCGATGATATGAAAGAGTCGGTTATGGAGAAGGCCAACGATTTCATTGATAAGGTAAAAGAAGATAACCGGGATAAAAACAACAAATGAATGAAATGAATATAGTATCCGGCGCAAAACTAGAAGGGCCTGGTATTACTCATGAAATGTTATTCTGATTTTATATAAAACGGGCCTGTCAGCAAGAAATGCCGGCAGGCTTATTTCTTTGGCAGTCCTGCGTACATTTGTTCTGTGAAGATGCAAGAAAGTCTTGCTATTTCTGCTTAAAAATATTAAAATGGAAGAAACCAGAAAATACGTTCGTGTTTAGCCTTACAAGTAAGTATCCCCGCTTCTTAGCGGAGTGTAAGCAGTGGGTTAGGGACTTAACTTTTCAGCCGGAGTTCATGCTTAGTTCATGCTCCGACTGAAATACCTGCGTAGCAGGTATAAGGTTATGAGCAAATAGCGTAGCGGACCTGGAATATCCGCTTTGACTCCGCCAGTACCATATTACGGGATATTGAAAACCTCAGTCTGTCGGGGTTTTCAATAAATCCTTGTACGGTGCCGGGGGAGGTTATATTTTAAGCCTGGCAGAACAGGCAGACGGGAGCCAAATATGGAACAGTATAAACTGACGAATAAACAGGCAAGAAGATTTATCCTGTTAAAACATGGATTAATCGGGGAGTATAAATTTAACGGTAAGGAAGGTATCAAAGAGTTTGTAAGGCAGGCCGGCTGTATTCAGTTTGATCCCATCGATGTCTGTGGAAAAAATGGGGAACTGGTATTACAGTCAAGGGTTAAATATTTTACGAAGCGGATGCTTTATGAGCTTTTGTACGAAGAACGTGCCCTTATGGATTATTATGATAAAAATCTCGCCATTATCGGTACCTGTGACTGGAAATATACGAAACGGATACGGGAATATTTTAAAAATCACAGCAGAAGCCAAAAAGAAGTCGATGCCGTAGCAGACAGGATAATAGAAATGATAAGGGAAAAAGGTCCCCTGTGCTCCAAGGACATCGACCTGGGTAAAAAAGTTGACTGGTATTGGAGCAACAATACAAACCTTTCCAGAGTAGCATTGGAAACCATGTATTTTAGGGGTGATTTAGTCATTCATCATAAAAAGGGGACGATCAAATATTATGCCTTAACAGAGGATTATTTACCCGAAGAAGTATTCCGGGCAGAAGACCCTTTAACGGAAGAGATAGAATATATAAAATGGAATATCCTGCGAAGAATTTCAGCTGTCGGGCTTTTATGGAACAGGCCTTCGGACGCCTGGCTCTTTATACGGAATATGAAGGCACAGGACAGAAACCGGGCTTTTACGGAGCTGTTTAAGGAGAAAAAAATTATTGAATTATCCGTGGAAAATATAAAGGACAGGCTTTACTGTCTGGAAGCAGACAGAAATCTCCTTGAGGAAATAATAAACGAACCCGTACTGAAGGACAGGACAGAATTTATAGCTCCCCTCGATAATATGCTGTGGGACAGGAAACTGGTAAAAGCTTTATTCTGCTTTGATTATAAATGGGAAATCTATATACCTCAGGCAGAGCGTAAATATGGGTACTATGTCCTTCCAATCCTCTCCGGGGACGCTTTAATCGGCAGGATTGAAATGATTAACGACAGGAAAAACAGATGTCTGCAGGTTAAAAATATTTGGCTGGAAAACGGTGTCAGGCCAACGAAAAAATTAAAGGGAAGTTTAAAGCGTACTATCAATAAGTTTGCCGGCTTCAATGACTGCAGTAAAATTGAATATATTAATTTTTTACCGTAAAAGAGGAAGTGGAAGCAGGAGAGTAATACTCCGGCCTTTTTTCATTCTCAGCCTGAATAAACGGAAAGAGCCAGTTATTTCCATTTTAAATTGGATTCCTTCCTATATAAGTATTCTGGTGTTGTATATTCTTTTACTTAGTGATACAATTTAGGCTATATGAAAAAAGAAAGGAAGTAATTCATGATAAATCACAAAAAGTTATCCAATGGAATAACTGTAGTATTGGAAACCATGCCTTATTTAAGGAGTGCTGCTTTCGGAGTGTGGGTCAAGGTAGGATCCTCCAATGAACATGAAAAAAATAATGGCATTTCACATATAATTGAGCATATGCTTTTTAAAGGGACTAAAAATCGTTCTGCAAAACAGATAGCAGATGACATGGCCAGAATCGGGGGAGACATCAATGCTTATACCAGTAAAGAGTGTACTTCCTTTTATGCGGTGACATTGGATGAACACCTGCCCATCGCCATAGAAATTATCGGTGATATGTTAAACAATTCACTGATTGATGATAAAGCACTGGAAAAAGAAAAAGGTGTTATTATAGAGGAAATAGATATGTATGATGATTCGCCGGAAGATCTGGTTCACGAGATGCTGCAAATGAAAATATGGGATAATCATCCTTTAGGTTATCAGATTTCCGGCAGCAAGAAAAACGTAAAAGCAACAACCAGACAGGAAATTCTGGATTTTATCTCCAAGTATTATGTTTCTGAAAATATAGTGATATCCATAGCTGGAAACATTAACGAAGAGGAAGTTATGGAACTTTTAGAAACAAACTTTTCCGGTATTCCTACAGGTCAAAGACAGCCTGATTGTACGGTGCCAATCTATCATCCGTCCATTTATACAAAAGAAAAAGACGTGGAACAGCTTCATTTAAATATTGCTTTTGACTCGGTTGTAGCCGATGCCGATGAAAAATATGCCTTAACTATATTGAATTCTGTTTTAGGCGGAAGTATTAATTCCAGGTTATTTCAGGTCATTCGTGAAAATCTTGGACTTACCTACACCATATACTCTTATGGCAGTTCCTATAAAAAAGCCGGTTTATTGCATATATACGGAGCTATGAATCCAAACCAGCTGGAGCCGGTTTTTAAAAATACTTTTGATATCATTGAAGATTTAAAATTGAATGGTTTAACAGAGGATGAATTATCCATGTCAAAAGAACAGATCAAAACAGAACTGATAATGGGAAATGAAAGTGCGAAGAACCGGATGAACAG
This sequence comes from Bacillota bacterium, assembly GCA_023391695.1. Classification (GTDB taxonomy): domain Bacteria; phylum Bacillota; class Clostridia; order Lachnospirales; family Lachnospiraceae; genus Anaerocolumna. The sequence goes on along the minus strand of JAEWAK010000027.1, from coordinate 362,642 downwards.
TAACGGTAAATCCATACTTTTGAAAAATTATATCATTCCTTTAGAAGAAACCATTGATAGAGTAAATGAAGTTACGAAAGAAGAAATTATGGACTTTGTAAAAAAGTATCTGGTAAAGGAAAATTGCAGTATATCTTTGGTTGGTAACCTGGAAAATGTGAATAAACTTAACTTGTTTTAATAAATGATATAAATTTAATATTTATTTCTATAAAGGCGGACGGTATTTTGAATACGGCTGCCTTTATCATTGAGTAATTCCGTTAATTTCCTAAAAATAAAAAGAAAAGTTAACTTTTTGTTGATTCCTATTGAAAAGTTCCGATGTATTTAATAAAATGTAGTTATAAATTTAATAAAATTCAATAAAAGTATGAGGAAGATTAAAGAAAATAAGAAATGATACCTCATTACAATTCTTTTATCGGATTTTATGCCGGCTTGGGCGGCGGAATGCGAGGTAAATATGAATAAACCCTGGGATTATGGTGTATTAAAGGTTAGCAGCAACGGCAGGTATTTAATTAACGGTACAAAACCATTTTTTTGGATGGGAGATACGGCATGGCTTGTATTTCAAAAGCTCACACTGGAGGAATCCTTCCAGTATCTGAAAAACAGGAAAGAGAAAGGGTATACAATTATTTTATCTGATTTCATCCATTCACCGGAACAAACGAATCTGAATGGTGATACTCCGTTAGTGGATCAAAATTTTAATGAGATTAATACGGCAGGAGATTATTGGGAACATATTGATAAGGTGGTTGCCATGGCTGAGGAACTTGGGCTTTATATGGGAATCCTGCCGGTTTGGGGAAGCAGTATGGTAAAAGGAGGATATTTAACAACGGATAACCTGGAAACTTATATGAATTTCATATTAGACAGGTATAAAAATTATCCCAATCTGGTCTGGATTGTCGGAGGGGATGTAAGGGGCAACGTGAATGAGACGGTATTTAACAAAACAGGGGAAATGATGAAAGCAAAAAACCCGGACCGGCTGGTAGGGTATCACCCTTTTGGGAGAACCTCATCCTCTACATGGTTTCATGATAAAACCTGGCTGGATTTTAATATGTTTCAATCCGGCCACCGAAGATACGATCAGGCATCTCTTGGAGCCTGGGATGATAATGCCGTAACGGAGGAGTATTTTGGCGAAGACAACTGGCGGTATGTTAGCAAAGATTATGAGTTGAATCCTCCAAAGCCGACAATTGACGGAGAACCGTCTTATGAAGAGATCCTTCAGGGGCTTCATGATGAGAGCCAGCCTTACTGGAAGGCGAGAGATGTCAGAAGATATGCCTATTGGGCCGTATTTGCAGGAGCGTTTGGACATACCTATGGCCATAATTCCATCATGCAGTTTTACCGGGAATCTGAGAAAAAGGGAGCTTTTGGTGCTAAAACTTTCTGGCAGGATGCCCTACATCATGAAGGGGGAGCCCAAATGCGGCATTTGTCCGACCTGATGAATAGTGTGGATTTTGTAAACGGACATCCTGCACAGGAACTTTTATTGTCCGGACAGGGCAGCCGATATGATTACAACCTGGTCTTTGCCGGTGCGGGCTATATCTTTTGCTATATTTATAACGGCAATGCGGTAACGGTTGATGTGACCTCTTTTAGCGGAAAAACCATGGATGTTTACTGGTATGATCCGGTTTGCGGTACATATAGTTTTATAAAAGAGGTAACGGGACAGGAATCGCTAACGGCAAAACCGGTAACCAGGGAAGACGGGAGCAGTGACTTTGTCTTAGTTATAAAGGAAATAAGGGACCGGTGTTCCCTGCCGTGCAACTGCTTTACTTAAAAATAGTTATATGGTATATTTAAGTAAAAACAATTGGTGGTGATAAGATGTCACATATAGTAGGAAAATCGGCTTATAAAAGCCTGGAAGAAAGAATCAATAAATTTCCCCAGGGAGCCCCGCCTTCCAAAACACTTTACCAGATTCTAAGTATACTATTCAGCGAAAAGGAAGCGGCCTATGTAGCACAGCTTCCAATCCGGCCGTTTACGGTGAAAAAAGCCGCAAAGGTCTGGAAGATGGATGAAGTAAGAACAGAAAAACTCTTAAACCGGCTTGCCAGCAGGGCGCTGCTTCTGGATATGGATAATAACGGAACCAGACAATATATGCTTCCGCCGCCCATGGCGGGATTTTTCGAGTTTTCAATGATGAGGACCCGCAACGATATTGACCAGAAATTACTGGGGGAACTTTTTTATCAATATTTAAATGTGGAAGAAGACTTTGTAAAAGAATTATTCTTAAGTACGGAAACCAGACTTGGCAGGGTATTTGTCCAGGAAGGTGTCCTTACCAATGAAAATGAAGTCCAGATACTGGATTTTGAGAGGGCAAGCCATATCATAAAAAGTGCGGAACATATCGGTATCAGTACCTGTTACTGCCGCCATAAAATGCATCATGCAGGCCATGCCTGTGATGCGCCCATGGATATATGCATGACCTTTGGGAATGCGGCGGCCTCCTTAATCAAATACAATTTTGCCAGAAAGGCAGATGCCTCGGAAGGAATTGAGCTTCTGCACCAGGCTTATGAGCACAATCTGGTACAATGCGGGGAAAATGTCCGGGAAGGGGTAACCTTTATCTGCAATTGCTGCGGCTGCTGCTGTGAGGCAATGATCGCTTCCAAAAAATTCGGTATGCTGCATCCGGTACAGACAACCAATTATATACCTAAAATTAATGAGGACAGTTGTACGAAATGCGGAAGGTGTTTAAAAGTCTGTCCCATCGGTGCCATTGAGACCGTTTCGGATGAAAACGGAAAAAAGACAATTAAGATAAATGAGGAAGTCTGTCTTGGCTGCGGAGTCTGCGTAAGGAACTGCAGCAAGAAGAGCATGATGTTACAAAGAAGGAACCAGAAAATCATAACACCGGTAAATTCCGTGCACAGAACCGTACTTATGGCAATTGAAAAAGGAATGCTTCAAAACCTGATTTTTGATAATCAGGCCTTTGGCAGCCACAGGGCCATGGCTGCGGTTTTATCCTCCATATTAAAGCTGCCGCCCATAAAACAGGCTATGGCCAGTAAACAGATGAAGTCGGTATATTTGGATAATTTAATTTCGATGAATAAAAAATAAGTGGCAAAGGCCCAGGGCTTGAACATAAACGAAAGCCAGCGTCATAAGACGCTGGCCGGTAAAATTGTTTTTTATTTCACACTGTCCCTTTTGATTAACTGCACCGCCAGTTCAATTTTAATATTTTCCGTATTGGATCCTTTTATCCGGTCCAGTAACCGGTCGACGGCAAGAGCGCCCAGCCGCTGCTTCGGCACATACATAGTGGTTAAAGTCGGATCCGTAAACTGGCATATGGGCATATCGTCGAAACCGATAATCGATACCTGTTCCGGCACCTTAATGTTAAATTCCTTAAAAGCCCGGATTGCAGCTGCCGCTATAATATCATTATCAGCAAAATAAGCAGTCGGTAAAGCGGGGTCTCCTTTTAGATAATTACAGATATCCAGATAGGCCTGTTCCGTAGTCGGTGTAATGTTTACGACATAAGGGTGGCCGGTGGGAATACTGTTGTGGCGCAGGGACTTATAATATCCGTCTTCCCGTTCTTCAAAATTGCTTATTCTTGTATTGGAACGGAGATAGCCGATCTTACTGTGTCCTCCTAAGGCAAGATATTCCGTAGCCAGGTAAGCACCCTGTACATTATTGATCAATACGGCATCGCAATTAATATCATCAAAATAACTGTCTAAAATTACAAAAGGAATCTTTAAATTCTGAAAAAGCAGATAATCTTTGGAAGTCATTTCCGTTCCCAGCAGCAAGATCCCGTCACTGCTTGTCCTTTTTAAATCCTCAATTTGTTCGTTTATAAACTCATTATCATACAGATAGGTAATCTGCAGGTGATAACCGTTTTGGGAACACTCATAATTAATTCCTTCCGTTACCTGTGAAAAAAACGGAGTATCCGATACCACCGTGCCATATTTTTTGTAAATTACAAATTGTATGGTTTTATTTGTATTTTTTTGAAGCTGCTTTTTGGATGATTGATACCCATGATCGGCAGCGGCATCCATAACCAGTTTTCTGGTCTGTTCACTGATACCGGGCTTATTATTTAAAACCATGGAAACCGTTGCAGGGGATAAATTTAATATTTCGGCAAGTTCTTTTGCAGAGATTGACATAATAACCTCCATTCGTAGTTTTGACTTCCATTATTAAATAGAGTACAGTAAAATCTTGCCTACGTCAACCAAAACTTAATTTTATTAAATCAAATTGAATATTTAATATAAAATTAAATTGATACAATTGACAATTTAGTAAAAATTAAATATAATTAAGTTGTAATTAAATTAAAAAATTATATGTAACAGAACACACCACATGAATCAGGTTCAGGAAACAGAACAGAATGGAGAGCAGGATGAAAAAAGTGAAATTAGGGTTTGCACCAACCAGAAGAAGTATTTTCAGTGCACCGGATGCAGTGAAATATGCGAATCTTACACGTAAGAAATTAGAAGAACTTGGTGTCGAATTTGTTGACATAACGGATATCAATGAGGAAGGACTTTTGTACAACGACGAGGACATGCAGAAAGTTTATGAGAAGTTTACGAAAGAAAAAGTAGACGGGTTATTCTTTCCTCATTGCAATTTTGGTACCGAATATGTCCTTGCCAGGCTTGCAAGAATGATGAATCTTCCCGTGCTGTTATGGGGACCCAGGGATGAACGGCCGGATGAAAACGGTATCCGTTTAAGAGACAGCCAGTGCGGTTTATTTGCAACAGGCAAGGTACTTAGAAGATTTCAGGTTCCATTTACTTATATGAATAACTGCCGCCTGGAGGATGCGGAATTTTCCAGGGGAATACATGACTTCTTAGCTGTCTGTAATGTGGTTAAGGTTTTTAAACATACCAGAATCCTTCAGATTGCACCAAGGCCCTTTGATTTCTGGTCTACCATGTGTAACGAAGGAGAGTTGTTAGAGAAGTATAATATACAGCTTTCACCCATTCCCATGCCGGAACTGACCAAGGAATTAAAAAAGGTAAAAGAAGACGGCCGTGAAGTTGCAAAAGTAATCGCTTATGTAAAAGAAAATATGAACGTCAAAATTAAGGACGAAGAACTGGAGAATGTGGCTGCCCTCAAAGTTGCCATGAAACAGCTGGCAGACAAGTACGGATGTAACGCCATTGCCATCCAGTGCTGGAATGCCCTTCAGGGTGAAATCGGAATCATGCCCTGTGCGGCCAATTCCTTATTAAATGAAGAAGGGATCCCCGTAGTCTGTGAAACCGATATACACGGTGCCATAACGGCAGTCATGGTGGAAGCGGCGGTTCTGGATGATACCAGATCTTTCTTTGCGGACTGGACTGTCCGCCACCCGGATAATGAAAACGGGGAATTATTACAGCACTGCGGCCCATGGCCCATATCCGTTGCAAAGGAAAAGCCTGCCATCGGCTACCCTCTGGCATTTGACTATCCCGGTGCGGTGGAAGCACAGGCAAAACAGGGCGATGTGACCCTGTGCCGGTTTGACGGTGATAACGGGGAATATTCCCTGCTTTTAGGCCGTGCCAAAGGGGTGGACGGACCTTATACAAAAGGTACTTACCTCTGGGTAGAGGTAGAGAACTTAAAAAGGCTGGAAGCAAAGATTGTGGAAGGACCTTATATCCATCATTGTGTCGGAATCCATAAAGATGTGGTCCCGGTTTTATATGAAGCCTGTAAATATATTAAGGTGACACCGGACCTTTACGATCCCATTGAAGAAGAGGTTAGAGCTTATCTTCGCGGGGAGAATTAGGAGGAGCTATGGAAAATTTAACGGCTAAGACATTTGAACTTAGAAAAGATATTTTAGATATGATTTACCGCGGAAAATGCGGACATATCGGCGGAGATTTCAGTGTGACTGACATTCTGACAGCCCTTTATTATAAACAGATGAATATTTCGCCGGAGCTTGCCGAAAGTCCGGAGCGTGACCGCTTCATTTTAAGCAAAGGGCATTCCGTGGAAGCATTGTATGCCGTTCTGGCGGACCGGGGCTTTTTTCCGAAAGAAGACTTGCTTACCTATTCGAAATACCAGTCCAAATACATTGGCCATCCAAATAATAAAGTAAACGGAATTGAGATGAATTCCGGCTCTTTGGGCCATGGGCTGTCGGTAGCCGTAGGAATGGCCCTGGCGGGAAGGATGGATCACGCTTCCTACCGCGTCTATACCGTTATGGGTGACGGGGAGCTGGCGGAGGGTTCCGTCTGGGAAGGAGCTATGGCCGGAGGCCATTACAAACTGGATAATTTATGTGCAGTCGTAGACCGGAACCGGTTACAGATCTCGGGCAGTACGGAAGACGTTATGTCCCAGGATTCCCAGGATGACAGGTGGGCAAGTTTTGGCTGGCAGGTACTAAACGCTGTCGGTAACGACGTAAATTCTCTGAATATGGCCTTCGAACAAGCAAAAACCATAAAAGGAAAACCTACGGTAATCATTGCGGATACCATAAAAGGCTATGGCGTATCCTTTATGGAAAACTCCGCACCCTGGCACCATAAAGTACCCAGTGAAGAGGAATATCAGAAGGCAGTCATAGAACTGGAAGCAAAGAGGAGGGCATCTTATGAATAAAATACCAAATCGTCAGGTGATATGCGATGTTTTATCAGAAAAAGCAACAACAGACAAAGATATTGTCGTATTATGCAGTGACTCCCGGGGTTCTGCCTCTATGACAGGTTTTGCCCAGGCCCATCCGGACCAGTTTATTGAAGTGGGTATAGCGGAACAAAGTCTGGTCGGCATATCGGCAGGCCTTGCCAGATGCGGCAAAAAGGTATTTGCCGCTTCCCCGGCCTGCTTTTTATCCACCAGGAGCATGGAGCAGGCCAAAGTGGACGTAGCCTATTCCGGCACCAATGTTACCCTGATCGGAATCAGCGGCGGCGTCAGTTACGGAGCCCTGGGCATGACCCACCACTCAGCCCAGGATATCGCTACCATGGCCTCCATTCCGGGGATGCGGGTTTACATTCCCAGTGACCGGCATCAGACCAGATATCTGGTGGAAGCATTACTGGAAGACAATAAACCGGCTTATCTGCGTGTAGGCAGAAATCCGGTGGAAGATGTATATGAAGAGGGGTTATTGCCCGGTAATACTCCCTTTGTCATGGACCTGGCTACCGAAGTCCATTCCGGCAATGACATTGCCATCATAGCCTGCGGGGAAATGGTAAAACCGGCTAAGGACGCTGCCGGAATCCTTGAGCAGCAAGGGATTCATGCAAGAGTGCTGGATATGTACTGTATAAAACCTGTTGACCGGGAAGCTGTTATCAAAGCGGCCAAGGAGACGAAAGCAGTCATAACCGTGGAAGAGCATACCTTTATCGGCGGCCTGGGAGCCATGGTAAGCCAGATCATCAGCAGTGAATATCCGAAAAAAGTCATCAACCTGTCCCTACCGGATGCCCCGGTAGTAACCGGTAATTCAAAGGAGATATTTGACCATTACGGATTGAATGCGGAAAATATTGCAAAAACAGCGGCGGAGTTGATTAAAAATGTCTGAAAAATATGTATTGGGAATCGACCAGAGTACTCAGGGCACGAAAGCATTGCTTTTTGACCGGAAAGGCCTCTTAATTGTAAGATGTGACCTTCCCCATAAACAATATATAAATGAAAGCGGGTGGGTTTCCCACGACGGAAATGAAATCTATGATAATATTCTGAAGTTAATTCCAATGGTGGTGGATAAAGCAGCCATTGATAAAAGGAATATTGCCTGTATCGGTATCAGTAACCAGCGGGAAACTTCCATAGCCTGGGATGGGGAAACCGGAAAACCCATTGCGCCCGTCATTGTATGGCAGTGTTCCAGAGCAAGGGAAATAGCCGAGAAGCTGGAAAAAGACGGTTATAACCTAATGGTAAAAGAAAAGACGGGAATCCCCTTATCCCCTTATTTTCCGGCAGCCAAAATTGCATGGATACTTAGGAACGTGGAAGGTGCAAAGGAAATGGACCTGGCAGGAAAACTAAGGTATGGAACCATGGACAGTTACCTGGTTTACCGGCTTACGGGCGGAACCTCTTATAAAACAGACTATTCCAATGCCTCCAGGACCCAGCTGTTTAACCTTATTTCCTTAAAATGGGACGATGTTATCGGTAAGATTTTTGGTATCAATATAAAAAACTTACCGGAAGTCTGTGATTCCAACGGGAATTTCGGTGAAACGGATTTTAACGGATATCTGGATGCTAAAATACCGATTTTAAGTGTACTGGGTGATTCCCATGGAGCTTTATATGGCCAGGGATGCCATGGGGAAGGAATGGCAAAAGCAACCTATGGTACGGGTTCCTCCATTATGATGAACATCGGGGAAAAATTAATACACAGCCGGCATGGCCTGGTAACTTCACTGGCCTGGGGCTTTGACGGGAAAGTTCAGTATGTACTGGAAGGAAACTTAAACTATACCGGTGCTGTAATCAGCTGGCTGAAGGAAGACCTTAAGTTAATAAAAGACGCTGCGGAAACCGAAGAACTGGCCCTGTCTGCCAACCCTTCCGATACGGCTTATCTGGTACCGGCATTTACGGGGCTGGGAGCACCTTACTGGAAAAATGATGCCAAAGGGGTATTGGCCGGAATGAGCCGGACAACCGGGAAGGCGGAAATTGTGAAGGCCGCCCTGGATTGTATCGCTTATCAGATCACGGATATTGTTATGGCAATGGCAGAGGATGCCGGTGTAACGATGAATGGTTTACGGGTTGACGGCGGCCCTACAAGAAACCGGTATTTAATGCAGCTGCAAAGTGACCTGACCGGTATACCGGTCCAGGTTCCCGATGTAGAAGAATTAAGCGGCATGGGAGCGGCATATTGTGCCGGGATCCGGTACGGACTATATAAAAAAGAAGAAATATTCCATAAAGTTAACCGGAAAGAATTTAAACCTTCCATGTCTTCCTCAGAACGGGAAAAACGGTACCAGGGCTGGAAACAGGCTGTTTCCATGATTCTGTAAAAATCTTTTTTGCAAACTTTAGAATATTATAAACCAGCCGTGAATTTTGGGTGATGCCGGATTCACCGCTGGTTTTTCTTTTGTGCAATAGAAAATATAATCCAAACCGTATAGTTTTCATTAAATAATTTTATTTTAAATAATTGAAACTTGAATTAATATACAGTATAATTTAATGGGTGTGTGACTGGCTGGAGGAATATGTATATTTATTTATGTCAGTGAGAAGAGGATGAAATGAAAATCTTATTATTATAATCTGTAATTGAAAAAGGAAATACAAAATACAATACTATAAGAATTCAAGAGTTAATTAATAGAAGTAAAGGTGACGTGACTTACTGATTTTGCCTGAAATTTAAAGTCTTTATTTGTAAAGATTTTATGTACTGTATATGGTAGAAACGAATAACCTGGATTTTGTATTGTTACTTGTCGTTTTGCAAACGAAAATTATGATAAAAGAATTTCCGGATAGAAGTAATTTGTTAATCATCGAAACATACCGGTTTTAGCAAGCAGTTTGGTTTCCGATAAAAATAATGACTGCAGCACATCTATAAATAAGATACTGTAATTTCTATTTCGAATACAGAAGAAATTTTGGAAATAGAATTATAAGATAAAATTTAAGTTTATGAACAGGTAGCGTGGCGGATTACGGATATCCGTTCAGGCTATCAGGTAATGGAATTCTGTAATGGTAACTGTGAAACTATATTGATTGACAGATTTAAAAAGGGAGAGGTTATTATGAAGATTGACGTTAAGAGTTTTTCTGAACCATGTAGCTGCGGCAGAGAACACAAGATTCATGTAAAAGAAATTTTAATTGAAGCTGGAGCAATCGATAAAATACCTGAATTATTATCAGATATTTTTACCGGAAAACCGGAGGAGATAAGCATACTGTGTGATGATAATACGTATCCGGCTGCAGGAAAATCCGTAGAAGAAAAAATGAAGGGCTGTAAAGTAGTCATACTGCCCTCTATTGGACTTCATGCCGATAATCACGGAGTAAAGCTTGCAGAAGAGCGGCTTGCGGACAGCACAAAATTAATTCTTGCAGTAGGTTCCGGAACCATTCACGATATCAGCAGATACCTTGCCAATAAAAGAGGAATACCATTTGTATCCGTACCCACTGCAGCCAGTGTGGATGGATTTGTTTCAACCGTTGCAGCCATGACCTGGAATGGATTTAAAAAGACTTTCCCGGCGGTTTCACCTGTGCTGGTCGTTGCAGACACCAATGTCTTTTCCAAAGCACCTTACCGGCTTACTGCCTCCGGTATATCGGACTTGCTGGGTAAATATACTGCACTGGCCGACTGGGAAATTGCCCACCTCGTTACGGATGAATATATTTGTGAAAGAGTATGTGAACTGGAGCTGAAAGCGGTCAACGAGGTCTGCAGCTGCCTTCCGGATTTACGCGGGAACGTATCGGAGGAACAGCGCTTAAAGGCTTACGAACAATTAATGTATGCTTTGCTGCTGTCCGGAATTGCCATGCAGATGATCGGTAATTCCAGGCCGGCTTCCGGTGCGGAACATCATATATCCCACCTGTGGGAAATGGAAGTCATCAATCGTCCTTTGGATGCCTATCACGGGGAAAAAGTCTCAATCGGCCTGATGATTGCCGCAGAGACTTATCACACGGTGAAAGAAGCTATCCGGAGCGGTCAGTATGAAATGGAAGCTTATACCGGATTGGATTACATGTGCCTCAAAGAATCCTTCGGGCCTAAGGGGTTATATGAAGGTATGCTGGAGGAGAATACGCCGGATCCTTTAGAGCAGATCGACCGGATAGAATTGGAAAATTTATTGCCCCGCGTTGCCGATATCCTGGATAAACTTCCTTCCGTTGACCGGATCAACCGGCTTTTAACAGAAGGGGGCTGTAAAAAATATGTCCATGAAATCGGGCTGGATGAGCGTATCATATCAAAAACCATATGTCTGTCACCTTATGTGAGAAACAGGCTGACTTTTATGAGACTGACAAAATTAATTAAACTATTGTAATAGTTTAACCTTACAAGTAAGTCCCACGCTTCTTAGCGGAGTGCGAATATCCGCTTTGACTAAAATGTGACTATTCGGACGATGTACGAGAGCGTGTTTAAAAAATCATAGCACCGTTTTAAACGGCATGCGGCATCACAATTTTGTGAACATGGTTAGGGTGTGTCTGTGTGTCTGAAAAACTCATTGTACCATTCTGAACGCCCCACTTTGCGGCATACTGCGTCGTGATTTTGAGAACGTAGACCCGCTACGCCCCCAAGATCCCTCCTTGTCTCCCACAAAGTGGAACATTCAGCCCGGTACAAGCAGTTTTCAGACACACCCTAGTACAAAATCTCTCCATTTTATATAAAATAATGGAGAGATTTTTTAATATAAATAAAAAATGATATTTTCCATATAATAAGCAGGAATTATTTAAATTCTGTTTAGTGGGGCATCCGGATCTGACCAAAACAGAAGATTTTTGCTATAAAAACTCTCAAGGAGATTTATATGGAAAACAATACCAGAAACATTGACAAGGAAAGAGAACAAAAAGAAAAGGAAGAATTGGATGACGGGAAAATACTGGAGTATGGACAGACGACTCTTGTAAATGAAAAGAGAAAATCGAAAATACATTTATTATCCATAATCGGTGAGATCGAAGGACATGAATGTCTGCCGCAACATAATAAAACAACAAAATATGAACACGTTTTGCCGCAGCTTGCTGCCATTGAAGACAGTGCGGATATTGACGGATTATTAATACTCATTAATACGGTCGGAGGGGATGTGGAAGCAGGGCTTGCCATTGCGGAAATGATTGCATCTTTAAGCAAACCCACCGTTTCCCTGGTTTTAGGAGGAAGCCATTCCATTGGTGTACCTCTGGCAGTATCCGCCGAGTATAGTTTTATTGTGCCTACGGCAACCATGATAATCCATCCGGTAAGGATGAATGGGACCGTAATCGGGGTATCCCAGACTTATGATTATTTTGAAAAAATACAGGAACGGATTTTAAATTTTGTATCGACCCATTCCAAAATTGAAAAGGATGAATTAAAACGTTTAATGCAGAATACCAATCAACTGGCGAAAGATGTGGGTTCCATATTAGTTGGCAAAGAAGCAATAAACGAAGGAATTATTGATGAAGTGGGCGGAATTAAGGAAGCACTGAGTAAGTTATACCAAATGACCGGAAGAGGAGGTGAATAAATGCTGTACACCGTAGTTCCTTTAGAAAGAATCTACAGTTGTAGAACGGAAAGCGTACTTGGGAATACACATTCGGATGGGACAGGAAAAGCCGGGGTTACAGATGTAGAATACAAAAGCATAACCTTACAACATGGAAATATCTATGCAAGAAGAGACGGTGAGAATTATATCGTGGAAGGGGTCAATTCTACGGATATGAACGATTACCTGAATCAGGAATACACGCCTGGAACCGTTATTAAAAACCAAAGACAGAACTCTTAAGCTGAAATACCTGTTACATTTTTCGAACATTTTTTCGAAGTGCTGCAATATTTTTCCTTGCAACTATAGTTAAATAAGGGTATAATAAGAATTGGTTCTATGTTAGCCTGGCATTATTGCCGGCGGCTTAGAATCAATTTCTTGTTAAAGATATTTCTACTTTAAGTAGCTTAAGGAGGATATGTTGTGGCTGCGGTACAAAATAAAAGTAATAAAGCAAATTCAAAAAGGCAGACAAATCGTACAACAGGAAAAAGAAAATCAACCGGAAGCAAAAAAGTACATAAAAAGATAAATGAGGATCCTAACAAAGAATTATTTCATGATGAGATAACTTTAATCATAGCTTTAGTTTTGTCCCTGCTCTTAATATTAAGCAATTTTAATTTAAGCGGAAGCGTAGGCAGGGCAATTAATGGCGTTACCTTTGGATTATTCGGCTTTATTGCATATTTATTACCGTTTTTTTTGTTTTTTGGTGTTGCATTTTATATAGCAAACCGGGGCAACCGGATAGCCCTGCGTAAGTTAATCAGTGCGGTTTCCCTCGGAATCATATTTACGGCATTCATCCAGTTATTAACCACGGGGTATTCGGATAAAATGAAATTAGCGGAGTACTATGAGAATTCGGCAGAGTTAAAAAATGGCGGGGGAATTCTCGGCGGGTTATTAAACCGGCTTCTGCATCCTTTGTTTGGGACCGTAGGAACCTATATTATCTTAATCGCCTTTATAATCGTGTTTTTTATGTTTATTACGGGAAAAGCACTCTTTGCATATATCGGTTCCAAAGGTGGAGAATCCTTAAAACAGATGCGGGAGCGTAAAATGCAGTTGGAAGAAGAGTATGAGAACGGTTACGAGGATCAGGGAGCCCCAAGAAGGAAAGCCAGGACGGTTTTACTTAAGAAAGAAGGGGCACAGGCAGATGTCGGTGACACCGGTAACAATGGGGAACAGAATAAAGGCTCCGAAGAAGGCTTTCTTAGTCTGCTGAAAAAGAAAAAAAACAAAAGTGCTCAAGAGGCTGATGCAAACAGTAAGCCTAATTTTGACATGGAAGAAATCACATCCTTTACGGCCGATGATATTCCGATACAGCGGAGCGGTTTATATTCGGATGGGACAGGCACCGGCGATAAGAATAATACATATGAAGAACAGATGAAAATAAAATTTGGCAGAAGTACAGAAGCTACCGATTCCTCTTTCGGGAACGCAGAGCGTCCGGGTATCGATGAGGACATACAGAGGCTGCTTCGTGCCGCAGAACAGGATGTACAGGGTACAGAAATTGCCGCAGATTCCTTTGCCATGTCCGGATCGGGCGGTGAAGCTCCTTATAATAATGGTGATACGGTGAAGGGGGCGGAAAATGGCAGTGACTTTACCGGGTCCTCAAGGAATTCTTCTGAGAAACCGGCCGGTTTAAGTTCTTCGTCCGAAACCGGCCCTTTTCCATCGGGTTTGGAAGATATTAAGATAAATCAAAAAGCGGAAGAAAAGAAGGAATATGTATTCCCTCCCCTTAATTTATTGTCAAAACCCAAGAATGACGCGAAGGGAATGACCGACCGGGATTTAAAAGAGACAGCCTTAAAGCTGCAGAAGACCTTAGAAAGTTTTGGTGTCCGTGTAACGATAACCAATGTAAGCTGCGGACCTGCCGTAACCAGATATGAGTTACAGCCGGAACAAGGTGTTAAAGTCAGTAAAATAACCGGACTGGCAGATGATATTAAACTGAATCTGGCGGCAGCGGATGTAAGAATTGAAGCTCCGATTCCCGGAAAGGCGGCGGTAGGAATTGAAGTACCCAATAAAGAGAATTCCGCGGTTATGTTCCGGGAATTAATTGAAAGCAAGGACTTTAAACAACATCCGTCGGATATTGCTTTTGCAGTAGGCAAGGACATCGGGGGACAGACCATTGTAACGGATATCGGCAAGATGCCCCATCTGTTGATTGCAGGTGCCACCGGTTCCGGTAAATCCGTCTGTATCAATACCCTGATTATGAGTATATTATATAAGGCCAAACCTTCCGACGTAAGAATGATCATGGTTGATCCGAAAGTTGTTGAATTAAGCGTATACAACGGGATCCCCCACCTGCTGATTCCGGTGGTGACAGATCCCAAGAAAGCATCTGCTGCATTAAACTGGGCCGTTATGGAGATGACGGAACGTTACAAGAAGTTTGCGGATTTAGGTGTGAGGGATGTAAAGGGCTACAATGAAAAGATTGCTACCGTTGCGGAGTACCAGGATGAAAGATATCAGAAGCTGCCCCAGATCGTAATTATTGTGGACGAGCTTGCCGACCTTATGATGGTTGCCCCGGGTGAAGTGGAAGATGCCATCTGCCGGTTAGCCCAGATGGCCCGTGCGGCCGGTTTACATTTGATTATAGCTACCCAGCGTCCTTCCGTTAATGTCATAACCGGATTGATTAAGGCCAATATCCCCTCCCGAATTGCCTTTTCCGTTTCTTCCGCCATCGATTCCAGAACGATTATAGACGGTTCGGGAGCCGAAAAATTATTGGGTAAAGGTGATATGTTGTTTTTTCCGTCCGGTTATCCCAAACCGGTACGTGTACAAGGGGCTTTTATTTCGGATAAAGAGGTCAGTGCTGTGGTAGAATTCTTAACTGCACGGAACAGTACTGCGGAGTACAGTGAAGAAGTGGCAAACAAAATCAGCAATGCCCAGGCTGTGGAAAGTTCCGCAGCGGCCGGTGCCAATGAGCGGGACGAATACTTCATAGAGGCAGGCAAGTTTATTATTGATAAAGATAAAGCTTCCATCGGTATGCTGCAAAGGGTTTATAAAATAGGCTTTAACCGGGCTGCCAGAATTATGGATCAGTTGGCGGAAGCCGGCGTGGTCGGACCGGAAGAAGGTACGAAACCCAGAAAGATCTTAATGTCTCTGGAAGAATTCGAACAATATGTAGACGAATATGTCTGAGTTACCAGAATATGAACCGGTAAGAGAGGAGTAGTATATGAAGGGCTGGTTGATTACCAATGCTTTTTTACATACCCATAAATTTACGGAAATTCATCTTTGGTTAACGGAAGCAGCTAAAAAAATGGGTGTTGAATTAATCGTCAGGAGCAATGCGGAGGTTTTGGTGCAGTTGGATTCTGATTTTACCAATGCGAAAAATATAAAATCAAATGAAAAGCCCGATTTTGTCTTATTCTGGGATAAAGATGTAAGACTGGCAAAATATCTTGAAATGAGAGGCTACCTTGTATTTAATTCATCTCAGGGTATTGCCCTGTGTGATGACAAATCCCTGACCCACCTGTATTTACAGGCTGCCGGCATTAAGATGCCAAAAACCATTCTGGCACCTATGACTTTTTCGAATATCGGTTATAATAATCTGGACTTTTTGGAACAGGTGGAAAGGGAGCTGACCTATCCGATTATTATGAAAGAGTGTTTCGGCTCATTCGGACAGCAGGTATATAAGGCGGATAACCGGCAGGAATTAAAGGAAAAAGTCATGTCTGTAGGCGCGAAGCCGGTGCTGTTCCAGGAATTCATACAAAGCAGCAAAGGCAAGGATTTAAGGCTGCAGGTAGTAGGCAATCAGGTAGTTGCCGCCATGTACCGTTATTCCGACAATGGGGACTTTCGGGCAAATATCAGTAACGGCGGCAGGATGAAAGCCTATGAACCCACCCTAAAGCAAATGGAACTGGCGGTTCAGTGCTGTAAAATATTAGGTCTTGATTTTGCCGGAGTAGATCTGTTATTTGGTAAAAATCAGGAGCCCATTGTCTGTGAAGTTAATTCCAATGCACATTTTAAGAATATTTATGACTGCACCGGAATCAATGTTGCCGATTCTATTCTGGCTTATATAATAAAAAGGATATGTATCGGGTATAAATAATGATCAAAACGGAGATTCGCATACCGCTTTCAGCTGAGTACTCATTAATTATTATGATAAATGGAAGGATCAATATTATTAGTTAAGCAATGATTATAGCTAAGCAGTAATTATTGCCAAGAACCGGAAAAAAGTTTGGGAGAAACTATGGTCGGATGGTTGATATACAGTATACAGGATGTCGAAAAGAATAAACATTATATTCAGTTTTATGCAGAAGAAGGTAAATTACTGGATATGGATATCCGTTTAATTTTGATCGAAGATTTTAAGTTTGGAATTTGGGATAATAAATGGTTTATGGCCTACAAGGGAGAAGCGGTGAAGTATCCGGATTTTGCCATCTGCAGAACCATATACCCTTTATTCAATAAGCAATTGGAATATATGGGGATTCCGGTTTTTAATAATTCCCATATTGCTGAAATATGTAATGATAAGGCAAAGACCTGCCAGTATGTGGCACAGTCCGGGATTCCAATGGTAGATACTACTTTCTTAAGGAATTCGCTGCTTGCCAAGGAACTGGAAGCAATAACCGGGCCAACCGTCATAAAAACCGTTGCCGGACATGGCGGGAATCAGGTGTACTTATTCGAACCAAGGGAGTCTACATCTGTAGAACAAAACGAAAATCCTATTTATGACGGGTTAAACGGTTCGGACATTGTGCTGCAGCCTTTAATGGGCTCAAGACATCAGGATCTCAGGGTATATGCTATTGGAAAGGAGATCGTTGGTTCGGTTCTCAGGACTGCCAGGGAAGGGTTTAAATCCAATTTCTCACTGGGCGGAGAAGTTAGGGAATATGATCTGTCGCCGGATGAAATCCTTTTAGTTAAAAAGATTATACAATTATTTGATATTGGCATGGTAGGTATCGATTTTATCATCGGTGATAAGGGCGAATTGATTTTCAACGAAATAGAAGACGTAGTCGGAGCCAGGATGTTATATCAATGCACGGATATCAATCTGGTCCGTTTATATTTAAAATATATCATGACGCGGATTTCACCTGCCAGGTTGACATAGCCGGAATTACATGCTAATATATGAAAAATTATAAGTGGCAATAAACTTATTTCACCTGCCGGGAAGGTCTTACGTCTGGTCGGCGGAAGTCAGGCTTATTTGATTAGTTTTATAAAGTTTAATAAGGGAGCAATTATTATGAATCAGTTATTTATCTGTCAACTTAACAGGGACGACGATATTTCGCGCTTATAGCTGTGGAACCTCCATAGGTATAAGCGCTAAAAGGCTTGTACCTGTGCTGGTGGAAAATATTCGGTTCATTTTAATCCATAATTTACGAATAAAACCGCATTGGTATAATAATTTAATTTATTATATCTGTGCGGTTTTTTTATAAAAATTCCATGAGTTTTAACAAAGGGGCGTGATAATATGCAGCATACAGATTATGTTGGAATGGATCCTGACTTTCATTCATTTATAAGCATTTATTAGGAAAGACTTAAATTAAATGAACGGCAGGAGGAATACATTATGATAATGATTAAAGGAAAATATGAGGAAAAGATAGAAGCGGAAGAACTATTGAATTATATTGGGAAAACAGTTTCCCTTCATGGTTTTATCTATAAAATAAGGAATATGAGCGGGTTTGTATTTGTGATTTTAAGAACCAGACGCAGCCTGGTACAGTGTATATATACTAAGGAATATACGGGCTATAATATAAATGAGTTAAAAGAAAATTCCTGTGTCCGGCTAACCGGTGATGTGGCAGAAGACAGCCGTTCCCAAAAAGGCTATGAAATCCGGATAAAAGAAATTACCGTAATGACCGCACCGGAGGAAGAAATGCCCGTGGTTATCAACAATAAGGAAATCGCCGCATCTTTGGATACCATTCTGGATTACAGGCCCATAACCCTGCGCAATGAAAAAGAGCGGGCAATCTTTAAAATACAGGAGGGGATCTGCATCGCCGCCCGTAACTTTCTCCAGGAAAATTTCTTCACGGAAATCCATTCTCCCAAAATTGTCTATGCCGGAGCAGAAGGCGGTGCCAATATATTTAAACTGGACTATTTCGGCAAGGAAGCATATTTAGCCCAAAGTCCCCAGTTTTACAAACAGATGTTGGTGGGAATTTATGAAAGGGTATATGAAATCGGTGCCGTATACCGGGCAGAAAAACATGATACCTCCAGGCATTTAAATGAATACACAGGGATAGATTTCGAAATGGGATTTATCGATGACTTTACCGAGATTATGGAGATGGAAACCAGACTGCTGCAGGCGGTTTTTCTGTTCCTTAAGGAAAATTATGCCGGGGAAATCGAGTTGCTAAAGGTAAAGCTTCCAAATGCAGCGGAAATACCTTCCATACGGTTTAAGGAAGCGAAGGAATTAGTCTGCAAAACCTATAACCGTGAAATCAAGGATATGGGAGATTTTGAACCGGAAGAAGAACGTCTGCTGTCCGAAAGCATCAAAGAAATGACCGGAAGCGACTTTGTATTTGTAACCCATTATCCCACGGCCAAGAGACCGTTTTATGCCATGGAAGATCCGGATAACCGGGAATACACCCTGAGTTTTGATTTACTGTTCCGGGGGGTTGAAATAACCACCGGAGGCCAGAGGATTCATAATTATAGGGAACAGGTCGAAAAAATGCACCGCCGTAACATGAATACCGGCCTGTTTGAGAGTTTTCTTATGATCCACAAATATGGCATGCCTCCTCACGGCGGTCTGGGAATGGGCCTGGAACGCCTGACCCAGTGCCTCCTGGGGAGAAATAATGTAAGAGAAACGACTCTTTTTCCAAGGGATAGGAACCGGCTGGTGCCTTAGTAAATACAAGCCTGACTTATTGTAAAATTTATGCAACGAACAGTTAACAAATTAATCTTATACGAGGATTTGCCGATAATTATTAAGAGGGATATTTAACCAATCAATTCTATACTGGGAGGCGAGGGGAACTAAAACCAGGGGAGTATTAAATATGTTTTTCAGGGGGAGGATAAAATATGCTTTATTTGGCAATCTGTGATGATGAAAAGGCGGATAGGATAAAACTTGAAGCAATCATTAAAAACTATATGGAAGGCTTGGAAAAATCATATGCCGTACATATATTTCGATCCGGGGAAGAATTACTGGCATCGACTGAAAAGTATGATGTTATTTTCTTAGACATTGCACTGACCGGCATCAATGGTATTCAGGCCGGAAAAATGCTTCGAAACCAAAACAGGAACACAAGGATCATATATACGACCAACTTCCATCAGTACTGCAAGCAGGCTATGAACCAGGTTCATGCCTTTGCTTATCTGGAAAAACCGGTCACGATGGATAAGGTGAAGGAGCAGATGGATGAAATTTTGCATTTGGTTGATAAAGAGAAAGAAAAGCCGGTAATTGTGAAATTTGAGGTAATCAGTGTTACGGAAGCGGGGAGGGTGGAAACAAAAATTAAGAGTTTTGATGTGCAGGATATTTATTATTTTGAATATGTCAACCGAAAAATCCGTTTGAAGTTAAAGGAGGAGGAATATTATTTTACAGGTAAAATGAAAAACCTGATCCAAAAGGTGCAGATATATAATTTTGAGTCCTGCCATCAGAATTATTTAGTTAACCTGAAGTTTGTCTCCAAAATCAAGGGTTACGATATTTATCTGGAAGATAAAGAGCAGCTTCCGGTTTCACAAAAAAGGTCTTCGGATTTCAGAAAAAAATTAAACAAATTTATACAGGGTAATATATAGGGAGATGAAATGGGGAATTATATGGTGTTATTCGTAGGAGCGATCGTTTCGAACCTGATTAATTCTATAATCTTATTTCAGTTCATAGAGGAACGGTATAATAGGATTTACGACAGCCGGCTTTTATATAAGGGGGTGAGAATACTCACCTGCTGCGTTATGTCAGGAATTAATCTTTTCAATCATCCAGCTGTTAACTTGATTGGCTGGATCGTTGCTTTTAGTTTAATAAATACGAAAATGTACGAGAATGTAGGGAAAAAAATCTCAAACCGTATTTTTGAGATCGTGGTGCTGATTCTGGTTCTAACAATATGCGAAACAGTAGGCGTGGTTATTTTTGAATTTGTACTATGGAAAACCGGCATTTATTCTATCCAGCCGGCAATGAGAAGCAGTTTTAATATGACATTCTCTAAACTGGTGGTATTATTTTTCTATTATACCGTTATTATAAAGCTTTGGCGTGAAGACGCGCCGGTTAAATTTACACCTGCACAATATTTTGTACATGCCATAATCATAGTTTACAGTCTGGCTAACCTGGCGGTTATCGTTACTGTTATTACCAAGGTTACAAGTAAATCGGAAAGGATCCTTTTACTTGTGAATATGGGGTGTATCGTATTTGCAGATTTATATTTTTTATATTTTATAAAGTTTATTGAAGAAAATAACCGGTTAAAACTTAAATTAATTTTATTGGAACAGCAGTCAACGCTCCAGTACGAGTATTATGTTTCCCAGGAAGAGAAGTATAATGAATCAGTACGTATTTTACATGATGTTGACAAACACATCAGATTGATCGAAGAAATGCATGGAATGAATGAAAATGAAATGGCTTTAAGCTATACCAGAGAAATCTCCCAGCTGCTGACGCCTCTGGCAGTAAAGGAGTATACCAATCATCCGATCTTAAATATTTTGCTTAACGATAAAGAAAGATGCGCCTTGTATCATAATATTGATTTTAAGGCAGAAATTGGTGAAGCAGATCTGCATTTTATGAAACCCATGGAAATTACCACATTATTTGGGAATTTGCTGGATAATGCAATAGAGTCATGCGATAAGGTTATCATACCTAAATTTATTGAAATGAAAATAGATACCTATCATAATTTTATTGCTATACATATAAAGAACAGTACCGTGGAAATTGACAGATGGTCAAACGGAAAACCTGTGTCCCAGAAAGGGAAGGAGCATGGAATTGGCCTGGTTAATGTGGAAAATGTTATAAAGAAATATAACGGTAATATGATTTTAGAGGCAGATAAAGGAATATTCAGCTGTAATATTATATTAAACGGATAACGTGGAAAATCCACAAAAATGGATTATTCTGTAAGTTATACATAAAAACTGTCGATTATGTTACAATGATTGAAAAACTGTAATTGGAAGATTATAGTAATTATAAAAAGAAAGGAGACTTTATATGAGAAAAGAAATGAAAGAAATACCTTTAAAGTTAATATCAAAAATAGCTTTAAAAACCGCTGAAAAAGAAGCTAATTCAGCATGCTTTTTTATTGGATATCAGCCTAAAGCTCCGGAAACAGTTAAGAAATTGAGAAAATTCTGATCCCAGAGTTTAAGGAGAATATCCGGCCGGCAGGCCGGATAAAAAAGTAATCAAGTATTTGGGGTAAAAAAGTGGTTCAAAACAGACGGAAAGGGGCGGTGCCATAAGGAAACAAAACAGAACTTTTAACCAGCATAATTAAGGAGGGAATTATGAGAGTGTTACTAAGGGTAAAAAAATCAATCAGTATTTTGTTAACTTTGGTATTGTTTGCGTTAGTATTGGGGCCTGCAGTTCCTGCAAAAGCGGCAATTACCGGGAATGACAGTATAGCAAATGCTTATATTCATGGATTGTGGAGCAATTCAAATATTGATACCACTATTATTGAACCTTACCAGGAGGCTGCATATTATAAATTTACGGTAAATGCGGGAGACCGGATTTATGCCAGAGTTACTTACAGTACGGATAAAGCCGGGATGTCGGTAGATTTATTAAATGCTGGCGGCACCAAAATTGACGGGACAAGCCAGATACACGATTCGGGTACTGTTTTAGCGTTTATGGCAATTAACTGTAACGGTACCGGCAGCGGACAGACCTTTTACTTAAGGATCAACCGGGGAACCGTTGATGAAACAAAGGCTATGTATGTATCCTATACTTTTTATGACAGAATAAAGAGCGGTTCCAAAGCCTTTGATTTTACAGGGACTGCTTCAAATCCGGGAAATAATCCTTATATTCCGGCCGGCGTGGATTCCAGTATATTAAAATTAAATTTAACGAACAGTACGCAGATACCGGCATTTGCAGTAGTAAAAAGTGCTAATACATCGGCGGTCCAATCACCTTCACAGGGTGGAGTAAAACATAAAATCATGCCTTCCAACTCCGGAACCTGGTTTACTGCCCTTGCAACGAGTGCTACAAGCGGCAGTTACGGTATAAGCCTGAGCAATGCCATTGCGGCAAAGCAGGAGTGGCAGTTTAGGTACAATGCAACGGCCGGCGGGGCATCTACCATGAAAAACGTGAAATTGACCTTAAACTGGGAGTATGATATATCCAATACGGATTATAAGTTATTTACACCATAATTGATAAAAGCAGGACCGGGAAGTCTGGACAGCCTTCCTGATCCTGTTGAAAGCAGAAAGGATAAGACACCCATGACAGTAAATACGATATCCGGTTCCGGATACAATAATACAATAGTATACAGTACTGGCGGTACAAATCAAAAAGAAGAACAAGCAGATAAGACCTCAATAAAAAAGGATAACGGTTATTACGGTACCGAAGAAAAAGCAAAAGACATACTGCAAACGTATTATGAGAAAATCAATAACCGAAATAAAAGTTTTTCCGATCCAAAGGCCCATATTAGTGACAAGTACTGTAATCCCAAATCAGGCTGGTACCGTTCTGATATGACGGAGGAAGAAAGGCAAATTGCCTGGCGTAATGAAATGTCAATGTTAAACAACGGGCAGCTGTTCAGTTACAATATGGCCGATTATGTGCTGCGTGGCAGTGAGCCGGTTTATGTGGAAAAAGAAGAATATAAAAGAATACAATACGACAGAACGGCAATTACCGAACAGATCAATGAATTATTTCAGGAAAACAATATATACATACCTCAGGATACCTCAATCCAGTTCAGTATTAATCCCTATGACTTTACTTTAACAGTAACGGGAGTGGCTGATGAAGCTTTAAAAAGCAGAATAGAAAAGATATTAAATGAAGGGGATAATTCAAAAAATTTGTATTCCCATATCAGTAAAGCGGTCAGAAAAAGTGAGGATTCCACCCAGATAACAAAGGAAAAATCAGATAAACTTAGTTTATACTGGGTTATCCGGCATGAAACCGGTTATGACCTGCGGGAACTTAAAAATGAAAATGGCAGATTCTATACCGAAGACGGTAAAGATATTTTAGATATATTCCGGAATAACTCCAATATACCGGCAGCTTACCGGGGAGATGTGGTCAGTTATTACAGTTCACTTTTATTAAAATACGGCCAGACCGGATTTAATGACGGCAACGACCTGACTCTCTCCATAGAATATAAAAACGGGGAATTGTACGATATCGGCCAGGAAAAGGGTTATGGTCCGGGGCAGAACAGCTGGATAAATAGTTTATCATAAAAAGGAGCCGCTGCAGAAGGTATTAATAAGCCCGTTTAAAGGGGGAACGGACTTGTTCAATATTTTTGCAACGGCTCCTTTTTATGATAATCTCAAAATATGGTAGTCTCCTGTATTTATCTGTAGTATAATACTAATATACTGATCGCTTGGAATTTAGATGGATTCTCCGGATGATTTGTGCCAGGCCTGAATTAACTAAAACCCAGGTAATGATGTACCGTGATAAACTATAAAGGAGGCAGCCGGGCCCTACGCCCGCACTCACAGGTATCCATATGAAAATACTTGAAATAAACAGCAGTTACAGAAAAAACGGTAACACGGAGCATATCATCAGGCTGATTGAACATAATTTAACAAAATCAGCCAAAGAGAAAAAGCTTGATATAGATATCGAATATCTTTCTATTGCTGATAATAATATTTCTGCCTGTCTGGGCTGCCGTGCCTGCTTTGACAGGGGAGAGGAAAAGTGCCCTCTTCGAGATGATTTAACCGATGTCAGGACGAAACTTATGGCGGCGGATGGAATTATTCTGGGAAGTCCGGTATATGTGGAAGATATTAACGGCATTATGAAAAACTGGATTGACCGGATGGCCTTTTATTGCCATCGGCCTGCCTTTATGGGAAAGTCCGCACTGGTTTTAACCACTTCGGGCGGAGGCGCAACCAATCATGCCTTAAGGACCATGAAAAATGCATTAAGTGCATGGGGATTCCGAATTGCGGCACAAAAGAATTTCCGTATGGGAGCTTATATGAAAAACGGCGAAACAGAGAAAAGTTATGGCGATATGGCTGGAAAGCTGGCCGAGGATTTAATAAAATCCATAATTAAAAATAATTCTTTCCAACCTTCCTTTTATTCCTATCTGATATTTAAGGTACAGCAAAAATATTGGCAGAAGGAAATGCATCAGGATAATAAATATGATTATGAATTCTGGAAGAAAAAAGGATGGCTGAAGCCGGAGTGTGTTTATTATATTGAACATAAGGCTGCCCCTGTTAAAAGTAGACTTGCCAGGTTTTTAGGCAGCATTGCGGCAAAGTTTTTTATATAAATTAAAAGAGAATTTCTTTATACCGGAAAAATACCGGTAAAACTGCCGGTTATTTTATAAATCCAGGTTACGATTCAGCCGTGGATTACACGAGATGGTTTTCTATGAATGGAGCGGAGAGGAAGTCATAAAAAATGAGTTTAACGCGGGCATAATAGTTATAATTCCAGTAATTCCTCCGGTTTGTCAATGATATAATCGGCACCTTCCGCTTTTAGAATTTCACGGTTTCGAAAACCCCAGGTTACCCCTACGCATTTTAAACCGGCATTGTGGGCGGTATGCACATCTACGTCTGAATCCCCAACATAGATAGAATCTTCTTTGGCCGAACCTAATTCAGCCAGGGCTGCATATACACTGTCCGGAGCGGGTTTCTTGGCAACTCCCTGGGATTCGCCGATTGCAACCGGGATAAATTCCTGATAGTAATCTTTACAGAGGGCTTTTACGGCGGAATCGTATTTGTTGGAAACGATTGCCATCTTGACCCCTTTGTCCTTTAAATTTTTTAACAAATCGTATATCCCATCGTAAGGGCGGGTTTTATTCCGCATATTTTCGGAGTAATGCTTCCGATAGATTTCCAGGCATTTTGCGGAAGCTTCCGGTGAGGTCCCTTTTGGAACAGCAAGGTTCATTAGAACTTTAACGCCATTGCCGACAAACTGCCGGATTTCATCTATGGTCCGTAAGGGATAGCCGGAAAGTTTTAATGCATAATTAACACTGTCTGTCAAATCTTCCAGAGTATTTAAAAGTGTACCGTCTAAATCAAATATTACTGTGGTGTATTTCATTTGTGTCTCCTATCTGGCTGCAATATTTTCGGGGTTTTCTGTGACCTCGCTTTGGCCCGGTCACAGAAAACCCGAGTTTAACCCTACAAGTAAGTCCCCCGCTTCTTAAGCGTAGCGGATTGCGAATATCCGCTTTGACCACGTGCGAAATTACGCAGAATGCATAATTTACTGCAGTACCCCGCTAAATTCACCTTTAGCTATTCAAAATTATTATACCTCTTACCTTTAAGAAGGTCAAAACATATTTATTAATAAGTTTAATTTCAAATTATAATGAATTTATGCCTATCTTTCTATGAATAATTTGCTATAATAGGATTGGAAAGATTAATCATATTTCAGGAGGCTTATACCTATGAAAACCGATATACAGATTGCTCAGGAAGCAAAATTACAGCATATTAAGGAAGTTGCTGCCAGGTTAAATATAAAAGAAGAGGATTTGGATTATTATGGGAAATATAAAGCGAAATTTTCGGATGAATTATGGGATAAGGTGAAAGGTAATCCGGATGGTAAACTGATACTGGTAACGGCAATCAACCCTACGCCTGCCGGAGAAGGGAAAACCACAACTACGGTTGGTCTTGGCCAGGCATTGGGATTATTGAAGAAAAAAGCTGTTATTGCTTTAAGGGAACCTTCTTTAGGACCTTGTTTTGGTATCAAAGGCGGGGCAGCCGGCGGCGGCTATGCCCAGGTGGTGCCGATGGAGGATTTGAACCTTCATTTTACCGGTGATTTTCATGCTATTACCTCTGCCAATAATCTGCTGGCGGCTATGATGGATAACCATATCCATCAGGGTAATTCCTTAAATATCGATCCGAACCAGATTGTCTGGAAGCGCTGTTTGGATATGAATGACAGGGTTCTCCGCAATATTGTGGTGGGCCTTGGACGAAAAGCGGACGGAGTGGTGCGGGAGGATCATTTTATTATAACCGTTGCTTCTGAAATTATGGCTATCTTTTGCCTTGCCGATGATTTGAAGGACTTAAAAGACAGGCTTGGCAGAATCATTGTTGCCTATACTTATGAAGGAAAACCCGTAACCGCGGGGGATTTGAATGCGGTAGGTTCCATGGCGGCACTTTTAAAGGATGCCATAAGGCCCAATCTTATCCAGACTTTGGAAAATACGCCGGCTATCATCCACGGCGGGCCTTTTGCCAATATAGCACACGGCTGCAACAGTGTCAGGGCAACGAAAACTGCCCTTAAATTAGCCGATACCGTGGTAACGGAAGCAGGATTCGGCGCTGACTTAGGTGCTGAAAAGTTTTTTGATATCAAATGCGTAAGTGCCGGATTAAAGCCCAGTGCGGTAGTTTTAGTGGCTACGGTCCGTGCCTTAAAATACAATGGGGGAGTGGACAAAAATGATTTATCGTCCGAAAATCTGAATGCCTTAAAGAGCGGGATCGTAAATCTGGAAAAACACATTGAAAACCTCCAGAAATACGGTGTTCCGGTTATCGTCACCCTGAACCGTTTTATTTCCGACACGGAAGCTGAGCTTAGGTTTGTTAAAGCTTTTTGTGAGAGCAGGTGCTGCGAGTTTTCTCTGTCCGAAGTATGGGCAAAAGGCGGAGAAGGCGGCGTTGATCTGGCTAATAAGGTCCTGCAGGTACTGGATACGAAAGAGAGTAATTTTAAGCCTTTATATAAATTGGATCTCTCCCTTAAAGATAAAATCGAAACCGTGGCAAAAGAAATCTACGGTGCCGGAACCATATCCTACGATTCCGGGGCAGAAACGGCGATTGCCCATATTGAAGAATTAGGTTATAAAGACCTGCCTGTATGCATGGCTAAGAACCAGTATTCCCTGTCCGACGACCCGGCAAAGCTTGGACGGCCATCCGGATTTAATATCCATATCAGGGAAGTATATTTATCAGCTGGGGCAGGATTTGTGGTCGCCATAACCGGAACGGTGATGACTATGCCCGGTTTGCCGAAAAAACCGGCAGCGGAGGGAATTGATGTCAACAGTGACGGCATTATAACCGGATTATTTTAATTTATCAAGGAAGTTTCTTACTTACAGTAGGCAGGAGTCAGACTTAATTTATCAGTGGCGGCCGGGGCTTTGCTGAAACAGCAGCATAGCTGCGTAACCGATTATAAGCAGGTAGTGAATCGGATTCGAATAACCGCTTTGACTTTATGGGATTACAATGCCGGGTTTTTTTAGAATAGAAACTGCCTGTTGAGAATGATTTTTAATCGAACGAAACTGAATATTGAGTGAGATATAAAAATAAAACACACAAAATGATAGAAAACGAAAAAATGAAAAGTTCTTAAAAAATGTTACAAATTAACAGATAATATCCGCCTGCTTTAAATTATTTATTTAAATAACAAAATTAGCGTTAGAGTTTATAATAAACCTCCAAGTGTTGCGTATACTTATATATATAAATATTTGCATACGACGGAGGTTTATTTTAATGGAATTCGTAAGGCTGAATTTTGAATATTCAAATGATGTGACGGTTATTAACCAGGCGCAATTTGATGCACATATGAGATTGTACGAAGGATACATAAACAAGATGAACGAAATAGACGGGCTCCTTGCCGACGATCCGGATCTGCAGGATGCCAATTCGACTTACAGTTATTTCAGGGGGATTAAAAGAGGAGAGACCTATGCCTTAAACGGCGTTATTCTTCATGAATTCTATTTTGAGAATATCGGTTCCACCAACAATGAACCGGATGAGTCGGAAGTCAGATTCCTGTCCAGGTATTTTGGGAGTTATGACCAATGGCAGGCTCATTTTGTTGCAACAGCGAAAGCCAGCAGGGGCTGGGTCATACTTAGTTACGATCCACGTTCAGACCGTTTAAGGAACCTCAGTCTTGACCTCCATGATTTTGGTAATGTTGCCATGTCAATTCCGCTGTTGGTGCTGGATATGTATGAACATGCCTATTTTCTCCAATATGCAGACGACAAAGTAACCTACATAAATAATTTTATGAAAAACATAGATTGGAGTGTGGTAAGGGACAGGATAGACAGTTTGTAAGTGAAATATCTGTCCTTACAATAGAACTGGTTAGATATGCGGAATAAAAATATCTAATCAGCTCTATTTTTTTACCTGGCAAGGAAGGTTCCTTAACTTTTTGATTCAATTAGTACCTAAAATATTTTATTAATTTCTTTTAAAAGCCTGTTCGCAATAAATACAGCGGTAAACTCCTTTTTCCCTGTCGGTCAACTTAAAACTGTGGGGTAACTCCCTTTCAATGGAAGTAATGCACCTGGGATTTTTACATTTGATGATGTTTGTAACTTTTTCCGGAAGGTTCAGATTGTGTTTTTTAATAATCTGGCCGTTTTCAATGATATTAATGGTAATATTGCGGTCTAAAACTCCCAGTATGTCCAGATCGATGTCTAAATGTCCTTCGATTTTGATAATATCTTTTTTACCCATTTTATTGCTTCTGGCATTTTTAATGATGGCTACGCTGCAGTCCAGTTTTTCCAGGCTGAGATAGGAATATATCTTCATGGCTCCGCCGGCTTCGATATGGTCAATTACAATTCCCTGATTTAATCCGCCAATATTTAACATGGTTCCACCTCCAATAGTTTCATGATCAGTGCCATCCTTACATAAACACCGAATTCGGCTTGTTTAAAATATACTGCCCTTGGATCGTTATCTACCTCAGTGGAGATTTCATTTACACGGGGAAGGGGATGGAGCACAAGCATATCTTTTTTGGCGTATTCCATTTTCTTGGCATCCAATATGAAGGAGTCTTTTAAACGGATATAATCTTCTTCATTAAAAAAACGTTCCTTCTGTACCCTGGTCATGTAAAGCAGATCCAGCTGCGGCATAACTTCTTCCAGAACCTTTGCTTCCTGATAAGGAACGCGGCCTGCATCCAGTACTTCTTCCCTTAAGTAAGCCGGGATTTTAAGTTCATCCGGCGAAATTAATACAAAGTTAATATTATCGTAGCGGACTAAGGCATTAATTAAGGAATGGACCGTTCTGCCGAACTTTAAATCCCCGCAGAAACCAACGGTCAGGTTATTTAACCGGCCTTTTAAAGTCTGGATTGTTAATAAATCGGTAAGAGTCTGTGTGGGATGGTTGTGACCGCCGTCACCGGCATTGATTACTGGAATGGAAGAATAAATAGAAGCAACTAAGGGAGCACCTTCTTTGGGATGGCGCATAGCACAGATATCAGCATAACTGGAAATAACTCGAATCGTATCGGCGACACTTTCGCCTTTTGCAGCAGAACTGGAATCTGCAGAAGAAAAACCTAAAACACTGCCGCCAAGATTTAACATGGCAGCTTCAAAACTTAATCTGGTTCTTGTACTTGGTTCATAGAAGAGAGTTGCTAATTTTTTGCCCTGGCATATATTAGCGTACTTCCCTGGATCTTTGATGATTTCTCCCGCCAAATCCAGAATATCCTTTAATTCGGAAACAGATAAGTCAAGGGGACTGATCAGATGTTTCATAAGCACCTCCGTAAATTAGGTTTATTTATTCAACTGCATATTATACTATAGTAATATGGGTATTACAATAAAAATTTTTGCTTCAGTAATTAATTTAAATAATAAGTATTTATTAAAATTTATAATAAATTATGGAAAACTTCCAATACGGAACTTATTTTTCGGTTCACGATCAATTATGTGTCTGTCTGAAAGTAAGGACCGGAAATTCCGGTTCATTCGTGAAAGCGGATAAAGAATGGAATATTTCATACAGGTGTATAGTTTATCCAATATTTACTTATAATAGGTGTGATAATAATAAATAATGATGTTCCATAACCGGACGTCTTATGTTAAGGAGGAAATAAGCATGAAATCAAAAGTAGATCCGGATCTTTGCATATCATGTGAATTGTGTACTAATGTTTGTCCTGATGTTTATAGCATGGGTGATGACGGATATGCACATGCTATTGAAGAAGATATACCGGAGGAAAAGCTGGCGGATGCTGAGAATGCACGTGACAGCTGCCCGACAAGTGCAATTGATTTGGATTAATTTTATTTGCCCGGCCGCCGGCAGAAGATAATATGCTTAATAAACGGACACACACTTAGCAAGTGTCCTTAATGAAAAAACAAGGGACTGCACGGAACAGTCCCTTGTTTTATACAATTGAAAGCATAGTCAAAGCGGATATTCCCATTTCGTTTTTTTATGCCCATAACCGATTATGCAGCTCTGCGGATCGGCTAAAAGCCGAAGTATCTTTTTGAATTATTGTAGGAGATATCTTTTACCATCTGTCCCAAGACTTTCTTATCACCGGGATATTCCCCGTTTTCTACCCATTTTCCGATCAAATCACACAGGATTCTTCGGAAATATTCATGTCTTGTATAGGATATAAAACTCCTGGAATCGGTCAGCATGCCTATGAAATTAGCGAGTAACCCTACACTTGCAAGGGAAGTCATCTGTTCGGCCATGCCCATTTTATGGTCATTAAACCACCAGGCTGAACCGTGTTGTAATTTACCAATGGCTTTGGAATCCTGGAAGCAGCCTATAACCGTGTTGATTACGGTATTATCATTGGGATTTAAAGAATATATAATGGTTTTCGGTAAATCATCCGTCTGATTCAGGGCGTTTAAAAATTCCGACATCTGCGCCGAAGAAGCGTAACTGTTGATACAGTCATATCCCGTATCGGGGCCTATTTTTTCATATTGGAGGGAATTGTTGTTACGTTTCGTGCCGTAATGTAACTGCATGGTCCAGTTGTATTTGTTGTATTGTTTACCTACAAAAAGCATAAAAGCAGTCCGGAATTTTTGCTGTTCTGATTCATCCGGAATAATGCCTTCCAATCTTTTTTTAAAGATAGCTTCGATTTCATCCTTTCCGGCAGGCTGATACATAATATATTCCAGAGCGTGGTCTGATATCCTGCAGCCAACGGAGTCAAAATACTGAATACGGTTTGCAAGGGCTTCGCAAAGAGAGGCAAAACCGGTTATGGAAACCTGGCTGACTTCCGATAATTTTGCTATGTAATCGCAGAACTCAGGTTTTTCGATATTCATTGCCTTATCCGGGCGAAAAGCCGGAAGAACCGTAATATCAAAAGCTTTGTCCTCTTTAATTAATTTATGCCAATTCAGGGAATCCACGGGATCATCGGTGGTGCAGATGATTTCCACGTTGGACTGTTTAATAATATTTTGCACCTTCATGGAAGGATCGTGAAGCCTGGCATTGCACAGATTCCACACTTCTTCGGCCGTATCCGGATTTAACACGCCATAATAACCGAAATAGCGCTGTAATTCCAGATGACTCCAATGGTAAAGAGGGTTGCCGATTGCCTTCGGCAAGGTTTCGGCCCACTTCTCAAATTTCTCACGGTCAGAGGCGTCACCGGTAATGTATTTTTCTTCAACACCATTGGCACGCATTAATCTCCACTTATAGTGATCACCGCCAAGCCATATCTGGGTTATGTTATCAAAACTTATATTTTCTGCAATTTCCCTGGGATTAATATGACAGTGATAGTCAATGACCGGCATATCTGCCGCATAATCGTGATACAGCACTTTAGCTGTCTCCGTTGTCAGTAAAAAATCCTTATCCAAAAATTCTTTCATTTTTTACACCCATTGCATACCGCAGACAGGTCTGCGGTACTGCCACAAATAAAAATAGTTGAAAGATTTGAATGTGGCATTCCTTTCCTTTATTATATTTTTCTTTCAACCTTCCGGTTATGATGCCGGTTTTGCGGCATCACAAATTCACTTTGTGAAAACGTTTCTCTTCACACTTCATAACATGGCTGCCATCAGGCAGCCGCAACAGCGCATGAAAATCAAAAATCCGTTGTGTTCCGGATAATTAAATCACCGGAGATCGTAGTTTTGTTTGGTGCCTTCTGGCCGTCAAGAACACGCATCAGGGTACCGACCGTTGTAATGCTCAAGGTCTCAACATGGTTATCCACGGAGGTAAGCTCCGGTTCACAGCAATTGGCCAACAGAGAATTATTATAGCCTATTATGCTTAAATTCTCAGGAATGGCAATACCCTTCGCCTTGGCATACTTAATAGCACCGACTCCAAGGATATCTTCTGCCGCAATGACGGCGTCGAATTTCAAGCCGTTTTCCGACAGCCTAAACAGTAAATCCCTGGCTCCGGTAATGGTACCGGGACAACACTGAATTAATTCTTCCTTTACCGTCTGAAACACTTCCGTCACGGCAGCCCTGTAACCGTTGAGCTTTTGTATACCGCTGTAAGATTTGGCGGTATAAAGATACAGGATATCCTGTAATCCCTTTTTGAGCAGGAGGGTGGCAGCATCAAAAATAGCCTGGTAATCATCGCACATGGTACAGTAAATGTTCGGTTTATTTAGATATCCGTTCATTAACATGATGGGAACTTCACCGGAAGCTTTCATGATATAAGAGTTATCCGACTGGTTGAATTCAAGAAAACCGGAACCTACCAGGATTATGGCATCTACCCGTTTGGAAAGCAGCAGGCTTAAATAACTTTGCTTATTTTTTAATTCATAACCCGTGCAGCAAAGAAACGAATCATAACCGTTTCTGCGCAGTTCCCGTTCAAGGAAATAAACGGCATTCGCCAAAAAAGGATCGGATGAATCCGCACACATGATTCCGATGGTCTTCATGGAATTTAAACCTAACCCCCTGGCAAAGACATTGGGGGTATAACCGATTTCTTCCATAACGGCAAGTACCTTCTGCTTGGTTTTCACACTTACGTTTGGGTTACCGTTAATGACACGTGATACGGTTGCTATGGATACCCCGGCTCTTTCAGAAACATCATAAATATTCATAAATCACCTCCAATGTTGTAAGTGCTTACATGTGTCGTAAGACGCCTGAATTTACTTTCTATATTATACTATAATTTTACAGCCATGACAATACCGGATTTAATAATCAGTATTATATAAACAGAATAAAATGAAAATGTTTGCCGTTCCGGAAACAAAATATAGAAAAAATAATTGACACGCAAACAAATAATTAGTAAAATTAATGTAAACGCTTACATAAAAGTCAAAGAGGATCCCATTCCGCTTTACTGCGGCTTTAACCTGTTATGCAGCTTTGCTGCTGTTTTGGCGGAGGCCCTGACCTCTGTTGAAAAGTTAAATTTAATTTCCGCCTGCGGAGGAGGGAAACTTCCTTGATAGGTTAAAATGGTACTAATGTGAGATAATATTTTATAAATAAATTTAAGGAGGCAGCAATGGAACTATTAAATAAGAAAATGAAAGAAGGTACTGACAGGCCAGTCAAAGTACTTCAATTTGGGGAAGGCAATTTTCTCAGGGCATTTGCAGACTATATGATTGATGTTGCCAATGAGGCAGGTGTATTTAACGGAAATATTGTCATTGTAAAACCCATAGCTTACGGCAATCTGGATGCATTCCACAAGCAGGACTGCCGGTATACCTTATCCTTAAGGGGAAAAGAAAACGGTGAAACTAAGGTGGTAAACCGGGTGATTACCAGTGTTGCGGATGCTGTGGCTGCCATTGAAGAATATGATAAATATGCGGCCTATGCGGAATGTGAGACCTTAAGGTTTATTATATCCAACACGACGGAAGCCGGTATTGTTTTTGATGAAACCGATTCTTTTAAAGCAGCACCGCCTAAGACATTTCCCGGAAAGTTAACCAAATTCTTATATGAAAGGTACCGGTTTTTTAACGGTGACAAAACGAAAGGGCTGGTAATGATCCCCTGTGAACTGATTGAAAATAACGGTGGTACCTTAAAGCAGTGTATATTAAGCTTTGCTGATCTGTGGAAACTGGAAGCAGACTTCTTAACCTGGATCAATGATGCATGTATTTTCTGCAGTACCCTGGTGGACCGTATCGTAACCGGTTATCCGAAAGAAGAAGCAGAAGAAATATACCGCGGATTAGGATATGAGGACGCACTTTTAGATACCGGGGAACTCTTTGGATTATGGGTCATTGAAAGTGATAAGGATATTTCGGGAGAATTACCCCTTCATAAAGCCGGACTTCCGGTTATATTTACGGATGACCAGAAGCCATACCGGGAAAGAAAGGTAAGGATTTTAAACGGTGCCCATACTTCTTTTGTGCTGGCCTCCTATCTGGCCGGTAATGATTATGTGCTGGAATCCATGCAAGATAAGGATGTAAAGGATTTTATGACGGGAACCATATTTGATGAAATCATACCTACCTTAACCCTGCCGAAGGATGAATTGCTTTCTTTTGCTGATTCCGTAATTGAAAGGTTTGAGAATCCCTACATTAAACATTCCTTATTGTCCATATCCTTAAATTCCGTATCAAAATGGAAATCACGCTGCTTGCCGAGTTTTAAGGAATACGTTGATAAATTTGGCAAACTGCCGTTGCACCTGACCTTTTCATTGGCTGCATTGCTGAGCTTTTACAGAAGCGATGAACCGGCCGACCATGCATTGATCGGGCACAGGGGCAAGGACAGTTATAAGATAATGGACGATGATTCTGTCCTGGAATTCTTCCGGAAGAATTCCAAACTTCCTGCAAAAGAATTTACCCTGGCTTATTTAAACAATACTGCCTTTTTTGGGGAAGACATGTCCAAATACAAAAGTCTTGCAGATATGGTAACTTTTTATATAGAAACCATTGATAAACTGGGAATGCGGGAAGCCATGAGAAGGGTAAACAGCCATTCCATGTAGAATAATAAGCAGAATGATAAGTATGGAACATAGCGTAAGAAAGAGTCTGACTTATCAGAGTCTGCTAAGCCAGGCTCTGGCGCCATGGGGCGGAATGAGAGGTAAATATGCAGGAATATATAAAAATCAATAAAGCGGATAATGTGGCGGTTGCACTAAAGGAACTGGAAGCCGGAACGGAAGTGGAAACCGGTAATGGAAAGATAAGAATAACACAGGCTGTTCCGGCGGGACACAAATTTACTTTAAAGACGATAAATAAAAATGAAAAGATTATAAAATATGGTTACCCCATTGGTTATGCCAAAGAAGATATGGACCCCGGAACCTGGATACATACCCATAATATCGTCACGACCCTGGGGGACATACTGGACTATTCCTATCAGCCTTCCTATGAGGATATGTCTGTAACCCAAAAGGCTTACTTTAAAGGCTACCGCAGAACTGACAGCAGGGTCGGAATCCGGAACGAGATATGGATTATACCGACGGTCGGATGTGTTAATTCCATTGCGTCCAGCCTGGAAAAACAGGCAGCTTCCTTAATAAACGGAAGTGTGGAAGAGGTGGTTGCATTTCCCCATCCTTACGGCTGTTCCCAGATGGGGGATGATCAGGAAAATACAAGGCAGATTCTGGCTGACCTTGTGAAACATCCCAATGCGGGAGGCGTGCTGGTTTTAGGACTGGGCTGTGAGAACAGCAGCATAGCAGAGCTGAAACCCCATATCGGCACTTATGATGAGCAGCGTGTGAAATTCCTGCAATGTCAGGATGTGGAGGATGAAATGGAAGAAGGGCTGGCATTGTTAGAGGAATTAATCCGTTATGCCGGCAATTTTAAGCGGGAAGAGATCGATGCGGGAGAACTGATTATCGGAATGAAATGCGGCGGCTCCGACGGACTGTCCGGTATTACTGCAAACCCTCTTGTGGGTAGTTTTTCGGATCTTCTGATCTCAAAAGGCGGAACAACAGTTTTAACGGAGGTACCCGAAATGTTTGGGGCAGAAACCCTGCTGATGAACCGCTGTAAGAATGAAGAACTGTTTTTAAAAACCGTTGCCATGATAAACGATTTTAAAAAATATTTTACGGACCATAACCAGACAATCTATGAAAATCCTTCTCCCGGGAATAAAAAGGGAGGTATCTCCACCCTGGAGGATAAATCTCTGGGATGTACCCAAAAATCCGGCAGTGCACCGGTTTCGGATGTGCTTGGTTATGGGGACACGATTAAAACAAAAGGTTTGAATCTCCTCAGCGGTCCGGGCAATGACCTGGTTGCCGCAACGGCATTAGCTGCGGCAGGTGCCCATATCATATTATTTACTACCGGAAGAGGGACGCCTTTTGCTTCCCCTGTACCCACTGTCAAGATAGCCAGCAATACCCTTTTATCACAGAAAAAAGCCAACTGGATCGATTTTAATGCCGGCCGGCTGCTGGAAGATGTCCCAATGGACGATTTAACAAACCAGTTGTTCCAATATGTATTGGAAGTGGCATCCGGTAAAAAAGTAAAAGCAGAAGAAGAGGGTTACCACGATATGGCTATTTTTAAAAAAGGTGTTACACTATAGACTTTTATAATCGGTGCCGAAAAAGGAAACAGATGTATATTACCGTAATATGGTTATACATCTGTTTTTTTTACAATAGGATGGGGTGTCAAAATCCCAATATAGTGTATGGGTTTTGACACCCTGGTCACAATTGGGGATTGCGTCCTTTGTATAATAAGTTCGGCCGACAGGAACCGGCTTATTATGTAAGTGCTTACATAATAAGCCGGTTTATTTACATGCCGGTATATTGTTAATAAAATAACTAAAAAAATAATACAAATAAATCATTCTGGCCATAAAATGCAAACGTTTGAATAATGGCATTGCAAAAATATACATAATGCACAATTAATGCGGTGAAATATGTTAATATTGGCGAATTGACATGGTTTTATAGCAATGATATACTGTGCTTGTAATAATCAAAGTTACATATTTGCTAAAAAACATGGGGAAAATTCAATGCAAAACGACAATGTGGATAAATGCTGTTATTCATCTATATTGTCCTTTGCAGACCAGCAGAGCAAAGTAACGAATTAAAAGAAAGGGAGAAATGAATATGAAAAGGCTTACAAAAAAATCTTTATCATTCCTGTTAGTTTTCATAATGGTCATATCCCTTGGGGCCTGTGGGAAAAGCAGGAACCAGGAGGCAGCCACTTCTGCAGAACCAACTGCTGCTGCCGATGAGAATACAGCGGATGACAAAGCAGCAACGACTCCTGCAGAGACAGCGGAAAGTGAGGATACCTCATCTGCATTGGAACCAAATTTAACGGATCCCATTGAATTAAGATTTTCCTGGTGGGGAGGAGATAGCAGACATGAGGCTACAATAAAGGCGCTGGACGCTTTTTCGGCTAAGTATCCGAATATTACCGTTAAGCCTGAATATGGTGCCTGGACCGGATGGCAGGAGAACATTGCTACCCAGCTGGCAGGAAAAACAGAGGCGGATTTACTGCAGATTAACTGGAACTGGATATCCCAATTTTCACCTAAGGGTGATAAGTTTTATGACCTGAATAAATTGTCCAACATTATTACGGTAACGAATTATCCGGACGACCTGCTTGAACTGATGACGGCAAACGGCTCACTTCAGGGCGTTCCCCTCGGAACTACGGGAAGGGTATTTTACTGGAACGAAGAAACCTTTAAAAAGGCAGGAATCCCGATTCCCGCATCCTTTGAAGATATCATCAATGCCGGTGAAACTTTTAAAACGAAACTGGGAGAGGATTATTATCCGATTGCTCTTGGGGAATATGACCGGATCCTGTTGCTAATGTATTATCTCCACCAGACCTATGGCAAAGAGTGGGTTACCGACAAAAAGGTAAATTATACTGTGGAAGAAGTAAAGGCAGGCCTGGATTGGATCAATATGCTGGAAGACAAACATGTTACACCGACTCTTGCAACCATCGCCGGAGACGGAGCGGAATCCCTGGATAAGAACCCGAAGTGGATGGACGGTTATTATGCGGGCATTTACGAATGGGACAGCAGCGCTTCCAAGTTCCAGTCGGCATTGTCGGAAGGCCAGAGTTTTGTGATTGGCCAGTTTCCTACGGACTTAGGAACGAATAAGAGCGGTTTTACCAAGATATCCATGGGCTTTGCTATCAGTGCCAATTCCAAACACCCGGCTGAAGCTGCTTTACTTCTTGAATTTTTAACTTCTGATCCGGAAGGGGTTAAGATTATGGGAATGGAAAGAGGTACGGTTTCAAACAGTGCTGCGGAAGCTACATTGGTATCGGAAGGTTTATTAAGTGGTTTAACCTATGATGCCAATAAATTGGTAATGGGATTTAAGGGTTATGATATCGATCCGAATTTTGAACACTCCGCACTAAAGGACAGTACGGGATATTACTATGAGATATTCCAGAACTTAAGTTATGACCAAACGGATACGGCAACAGCAGCCAGTTATTTAATTGACAGCGTCAATGAAGTCAATGCGGCAAATTAAATAATATAAGATACATCGGTTACACTTAGCCGTAAGGCTCAATTGTAACGATACAGCAAAGAATAAGAAAATACATACCCGTCAAGCCGTTAGGGTGCCAGCACTCTGACGGCTTTGAGTTAAATAGGGTAAAAACAGGAATGGGAGGTAATGGAAAGGCATGGTGAGAATATGAAGATGGAACAATACGTTACTTCTTATTTAACGGATTACCAAAATGCAAAAGATCACTGGAATTACGAGGACGGCTGTGTCCTTATGGGGACCGTTTTATTGTATCGGGTAACAGGGGATGAATATTACAAAAATTTCATAGTACATTATATGGATCGATTTATTAATGAAGATGGGAGTATCAATTACTATAATAAAGAACATTATAACATTGACGGCATTAATACCGGGAAAGTCCTGTTTTTCTTATACGAAGAAACAAAAGTAGAAAAATACAGGGCGGCAATCGAAGTTCTGATGGACCAGTTAAGAAGCCAGCCAAGAACAAATAGTAATAATTTCTGGCATAAAAATATTTATCCAAATCAGGTCTGGCTGGATGGTTTATATATGGCCCAGCCCTTTTATATGGAATATGAAACAAAATTTAACCAAAAGAAAAACTATAACGATATTATCAGCCAGTTTATAAATGTCCGGAAGTATTTGTATAATGAAGATAAAAAACTGTATTACCATGGATATGACGAAGCCGGAATCCAGCCCTGGGCAGATAAAAAGACCGGGGTTTCATCAAATTTCTGGCTGAGGGCAATGGGGTGGTATATCATGGCCTTGGCCGATACCATGGATAAAATATCAAAAGAACTTTTTGAACATTATAAGACTTTGGAAATGCTATTTAAGGAATGTATCAAAGGAATATTATTATACCAGGACAGGGAAAGTAAACTGTTCTATCAGATTATTGACAGGGCCGAAATTAAAGATAACTATTTGGAAACTTCAGGTTCCGCAATGATCGCTTATGGTATATTAAAAGGCTGCAGCCTGGGAGCGCTGAATAAGGAAAAATATCAGGATATCGGTGAGGGAATCATTAAGTCCCTCCTGGAAAACAAACTGATTGAAGAAGATGGAAGATTAAAATTAAAAGATATCTGTTCGGTGGCGGGATTAGGACCTGGCGATACCAGGGACGGAAGTCTTTCTTATTATCTCTCCGAGCCGGTAGTATGTGATGACCAGAAAGGAGCGGGGGCGCTTTTTATGGCGTATGCCCAGATGCTTTTGCTCCGCAGGGAAGAAGAGTACCCGAAACAGGAATGGAGGAATGGGTGAATGAGTAAAAATAATACCGCTGTAAACCGTCTGCGGAATAAATCTTATGTCAATAAGAACAGTAATATATCGGATGCGGTTCTCAAAAAAAGGGGATTTGGCTATGTTTTGAAAAATAATACGGGATTTTTTTATATCCTGCCCTGGCTTATCGGTTTTTTGGTATTTAAATTATATCCATTCGCCGCTTCCCTGTATTACAGTTTTACGGATTATGATTTATTTAAAGATGTTATTTCCATTATCGGTATGGATAATTATAAAACCATATTTCAGACGGCCAAATTAAGAAAAGCGTTTCAGGTAACTTTTCAGTATGCTTTCATGACCGTTCCCCTTAAGCTGGCCTTTGCACTATTTATCGCATACATATTAAATTTTAAAATCAGGGGAGTTAACCTGTTTCGAACCATGTATTATATACCTTCCATTCTGGGCGGTTCCGTTGCAATTGCCGTATTGTGGAAATTTTTGTTTCAGACAAACGGCTTAATCAACCAGATACTGGGAATTTTCCGGATTACCGGCCCGAACTGGCTGGGAGATTCAAATTATTCCCTGCTTGTCGTGAGTCTGCTTCGGGTATGGCAGTTCGGATCTCCCATGGTTATCTTTTTAGCGGCCTTAAAAAGTGTACCCACCGACCTTTATGAAGCTGCGTCCATTGACGGGGCAGGGAAAGCCAGGCAGTTTCTGCGGGTGACCGTACCCCTTATCACGCCGGTTATATTCTATAACCTGGTAACCCAGTTATGCCAGGCTTTCCAGGAATTTAACGGTCCTTACATTATTACCAACGGAGGACCTTTAGGTTCAACTACATTAATATCCTTACTGGTTTACCAGAATGCTTTTAAAACCTATCAGATGGGCTTTGCCAGTGCCATATCGTGGCTTTTGTTCCTCATTGTCATGACACTGACCATAATATCCTTTATGAGCCAGAAGTACTGGGTATATTATTCGGATGAGGACGGGAGGTAGGAAGATGACCAGAAAACAACGTTATATCATGAACACGTCCATTCGTTATTTTATACTTTTGGCCGTAGGATTAATTATGATTTATCCGATGCTGTGGATGTTTGGAGCTTCTTTTAAAGCGGATAATAATGAAATATTTTCTTCGATCGGCATAATACCAAAGAGATTTTCGCTAAAAGCCTATATTGACGGCTGGCATTCCACGGAATATACTTTTTTGACCTATTTAATCAATACCTATAAAATAGTCCTGCCTAAAGTTCTTGGAACGGTTATTTCCGCAACAATTACGGCTTATGGGTTTGCGAGGTTCCAATTTAAAGGGAAAAAGGTATTTTATGCCGTTTTATTATCGACCTTATTTTTACCCCAGGTTGTTTTAAACATTCCCCAATACCTGCTGTTCCGGGATATGGGATGGCTGAAACCGGTATTATCTTATTTTCCGCTGGTTATACCCGCTTTTTTTGCCTGTGATACCTATTTTGTATTTATGCTGGTTCAGTTTTTGCGGGGAATTCCAAGAGAACTGGAGGAAGCGGCCAAGATTGACGGCTGCAATTCCTTAAAGACTCTGTGGTATGTCATTTGCCCAGTGTTAAAACCTGCCATTGTATCGGCAGCACTGTTCCAGTTTATGTGGTCTTCCAATGACTTTATGGGGCCCCTTATCTATGTCAAAACAGTTGCAAAATATCCTGCCTCCCTGGGGCTGCGCTTATCCATGGATGCGGAAGTGGGCTTTGAATGGAACAAGGTCCTTGCCATGTCCATCATAACCATTATTCCGTCCCTTATCGTATTTTTTGCCGCTCAGAAACAATTTGTGGAAGGTGTTACGGCCGGCAGTGTGAAAGGATAGCAGAAGGAGGTCAGCCATGAAGTTTAATATCATCTTAAGAACAGCCAGGCAG
Source organism: Bacillota bacterium (assembly GCA_023391695.1). Taxonomy (GTDB): domain Bacteria; phylum Bacillota; class Clostridia; order Lachnospirales; family Lachnospiraceae; genus Anaerocolumna. The sequence goes on along the minus strand of JAEWAK010000027.1, from coordinate 320,248 downwards.
ATCGTTTTTGAGGTACTGAATGAAGGAATTTATGAAACCGGGGAATATGGAATCTATTTAAACGGTGAATTTATCATGAACAGCAAAAAGGCTGTACAGTCCGTTGATAATCTTCATCCGGATACCTCTTACAGCCTGTATCTGAAAGGTACAGGCGTATCCTCGGAAACGGTCCGGTTTATGACAAAAAAAGAATTTGTAACCCTGAATGTGAAAGATTTCGGTGCCAGAGGGGATGGCTTTCAGAATGATACCGTATTTATACAGAGTGCCATCTGTGCCTGTCCGGTTAATGGCAGGGTACTGATTCCAAAGGGGACCTATAGGGTTACCAGCTTATTTTTAAAGAGCAATTTAACCCTGGAGCTTGCAAAAGAGGCTGTTCTTTCTGCCATTACGGACAGGAATAAGCTTCCCGTGCTTCCGGGGTTAATTGAAAGTTACGATGAAACGGAGGAATATAACCTGGGCACCTGGGAAGGAAATCCCCTGGATATGTTTTCTGCCGTTATCACCGGTATACAGGTAAAGGAAGTAACCATTTGCGGCCAGGGGATCCTGGACGGGAATGCCGATTTTACGAACTGGTGGAAAGAGCCGAAAGTAAAAAAGAAAGCTTACCGTCCCAGAATGATATTCTTAAACCGTTGTGAAAATATAACCATACAGGGGATTACCATACAAAACAGCCCCAGCTGGTGCATCCACCCCTATTTTTCTGCCGGGTTAAAGTTTATGGATCTGGCGATTCGAAATCTTAAGGATTCACCCAATACGGATGGAATCAATCCGGAATCCTGTAAAAATGTTGATATAACCGGGGTATATTTTTCCCTGGGGGATGACTGTATCGCAATTAAATCAGGGAAAATATATATGGGATCAAAATATAAGACAGCTTCGGAGAATATCCGGATCCGCCAGTGTTATATGAGGCACGGGCATGGTTCCGTAACTATCGGAAGTGAGATGGCCGGCGGGGTAAAGAAGGTTACGGTAAAGGACTGTCTGTTTTCCCATACCGACCGGGGCTTTCGGTTAAAACTGAGAAGGGGGAGAGGAAAGGAAGGTGTAATTGATGATATACTCCTTGATCATATCATAATGGAGCAGGTTATGACACCAATTTCAATAAACTCCTTCTATAATTGTGATCCGGACGGACACAGCGAATATGTGGGTTCTAAGGAAGTACTGCCCGTAGACGAGAGAACTCCCTGTATAAATGAGCTTACCTTTCGGAATATGACCTGCAGGAACTGTCATGTTGCCGCAGCATTTATTTATGGACTTCCTGAGAAAAAAATAGGCAAAATAACCATGGAAAATATTAGCGTGGATTTTGCTAAGCATCCCGTTCCCGGCCCTCCGGACATGCTGGATGGCATCGAAAATATAACAAATAGTGGTATTTTTGCGGCAAATATAGTAGAATTAGAAATGACACAGGTTACCTTGAAAGGATATAAGGGAAAAGGTATGAAACTTGACAGCATAGATCAGTTACATATGGATCAGGTAACAAAGGATTTAACCTATCAAGATAGAGGCTGACCTGTCAGACTCTTGCGCTGACGTGCGGTCACTTCAGTGACTTTTCTGCAAGCATGTCATGTGCATCCCGCGGAGCGTTTTTATCTCATAGAACGAATTTTTTCAGGAGATAATATTCTCCAGCCTTCTGCAGGCGGGAGTTAGACTTACTTGTTTCATACGTAGCGAAGCGGAAGGTGAAATCCGCTTTGACTGGCTGAGGAGAGGAAGGAGCAGTTATGAAAATCGGTATTCGTGCCCACGACATGGAGAAGGCACCATTTGAGGAATTGGTTCAGAATATAAGAGGGAAAGGGTTTTGCTGTGCACAGCTGGCATTGCAGAAAGCAATTTATGACTTTAATGTAAAACCGGAAGCCATGACGCCGGGTTTGGCTCTTTATATCAAAGACGTATTTTTAAAAAATAAGGTGGATGTAGCGGTTCTGGGCTGTTATTTAAATCTGGCCAATCCGGTGGATTCGGAACGGAAGCAGATTATGGAGGTTTATAAGACCCATATACGTTTTGCCGGCCTTTTGGGCTGCGGCATGGTTGGTACGGAGACAGGTTCAATGAATCCGGATTACACTTTCACTAAGGCCAATCACTCGGAAGCCGCCCTGGAAGTGGTTATTGAAAATATAAAAAGAATCGTGGATTATGCGGAAAAGATGGGGGTAATACTCGGAATAGAACCGGTATATACCCATATTGTATCCGACCTGGAACGTACATACCGGGTTTTAACTGCGGTGAATTCCCCGAATCTGCAAATCATATTCGATCCGGTAAATCTGTTATCCTATGATAATTATAAGGAACAGGATGACATAATCAAAGGTGCTTTCGAGTTATTCGGCAAAGAGATTGCAGCCATCCATTCAAAAGATTTTCAGATAGAGGACAGGAAAGTTGTGGAAAATACTACGGGAAACGGTATTTTCCATCATGAAATATTATTGGATCTGATTAAGAAGCATAAGCCCTTTATACATGTCCTGCTGGAAGGTACCAAGCCTTCCGGGGCGCTTGCCGCCAAAAAACACTTGGAAGATATCTACCAAAACATTGATTCAGGGGAAAGTTAAAATGCCGGTTACAATTAAAGATATAGCGAAAGAAGTGGGAGTCTCCTATTCAACCGTATCGCGTGCCTTAAGCGGAGAACTGGGAACGGCTTCCAAAACCAGGGAAAAAATACTGGAGGCTGCAGACAGGCTTGGCTATACGCCAAACCAGAATGCGGTTAACTTAAAACTGGCAAAATCCTATACCATCGGTCTTTATTTTTCCAATATCGGCGCCATGTCCTCACCGTTTATCCTGCATGACATTGTAAAATCCGTATATAACAGCATTGATAATGCTTATAATGTTGTGGTAAAGGGTATTGACCGCCATAAACCCAATACTTTAAGCAGTGCGAAATATGACGGTTTATTAATCTTAAGCCAGAAACCGGAAGACGATGAATTTATCGAAGAAGCAGTCGTAAAGAAAATTCCCATAGTGGTATTTAACCGTTCTGTTTACCATAATGTTGCCAACCTGTTAACGGATGAGGCAAAAGGGGAAATGGAGGCCATGGAATATTTAATTCGGAACGGCCACCGAAAAATCGGCATTATTGAAGGTGTTCCAAACCTGGCATCCACAAGGGCAAGACACAGGGGATGGAAGCAGGCTTTTTTGAATCATAATCTGGATATTGATTCGGTGCCCGTTGAGACGGGAGATTATCGTATCATGAGCGGTTACCGTGCCGGGAAGGCATTATTAAACCATGATCTGACCGCCATATTATCGTTTAGTGATGAAATGGCTTTTGGAGCTTCAAAAGCCGTAGAAGAAGCCGGACTGCGTATTCCGGAGGACATATCCATAGTTGGTTTTGACAATATAAGCTGGCTGTGTAATACGGTTTTTCCCCTGACCACGGTTGAACGTAATATGGGAGCGATTGCCGTCAGGGCTACGGAGCTGTTATTTGAATTGATTGAAGACAGGAATAAAAGCATAGGCAAGGTTTATATGGATACAAAACTCATCATCAGGAATACGGTAAAAGATATATCGAATAAAGGATAAGATATATGACCCAAAGACATGCATGTGTCAAACAGTGACGGAATCGTCGCGATTCTATAGGGATAACAGCGAAAGGATGGATTGGAAAAAGCTATCCTTTGTGCTGTTATCCTTATTTTAAGCTTACAGGTAAGTGCCCCGCTTCTTAGTGGAGTGTAAGCGGTGGGTTAGGGACTTAACTTTTCCGTCGGAGTTCGTGTTAGTTCATGCTCCGACTGAAATACCTGCGTAGCAGGTATAAGGTTATGAGCAAGTAGCATAGCGGATTGCGAATATCCGCTTTGGCAGATAAGGGTTTCATTGCGTAAATATCAGGCACTGAATATTAAGTGATATTTACGCAATGCAGTACCAGCGGAAAGTACACCGGAAAGCCATCTCACTCCGGTGTGAATTTATCAATGAATATATATACATGAAAATGAATTTTTTTATAAAAATTTAAAATTTCCTTGATTATTTCCGCTATAAATATTATGATTATGAATGACACACTAATTGTCACTTTGAATAGCAACCATTGATTTTCCTTGATAGGTTAAAATAAAGACAAAAGAAGGAGCGACACTATGATTAAATTATATGAGAAAGGTGCCTATGTAATAAACGGTACTGAAATAATTGATGAACAGAGTGCATCTGCCAAAACGCTTTCCGACAAGTTAGACGAAGTCTGTACCAGGGAAGCCGCGGCGGCAAATACTTTGGCATATGAAATATTACAAGCCCACAATACTTCCGGCAATATGGAGAAGCTGAAGATAAAATTTGATAAATTGACATCCCATGACATAACCTTTGTAGGGATCATCCAGACAGCCAGGGCCAGCGGCCTGGAGAAGTTCCCGGTTCCCTACGTACTTACCAACTGCCATAACAGTTTATGTGCGGTAGGAGGCACCATCAACGAAGATGACCATATGTTCGGCCTGTCCTGCGCAAAAAAGTATGGCGGAGTTTATGTTCCGCCCCATCAGGCAGTAATACATCAGTTTGCCCGTGAGATGCTTGCCGGCGGCGGCAAAATGATCCTGGGTTCCGACAGCCATACCCGCCATGGGGCTTTGGGCACCATGGCGATGGGCGAAGGCGGTCCTGAAATCGTAAAACAGCTCCTGTCAAGGACTTATGATATCAATATGCCGGAGGTTGTCGGTGTTTACTTAACAGGTACCCCGAGAAAAGGAGTAGGACCCCAGGATATAGCACTGGCTATTATCGGAGCCGTATTTGCGAACGGCTATGTGAATAATAAGGTGATGGAATTTATCGGTGACGGTGTGAAAAACTTAAGTGTGGATTACCGTATCGGTATTGATGTCATGACTACGGAAACCACCTGCCTTTCTTCGATCTGGATTACCGATGAATCCGTAAAGGAATTTTATGAACTCCATAACAGGCCTGACGATTATAAAGAATTAAAGCCGAAGAAAATAGCTTATTATGACGGTATGATTTATGTTGATTTGTCGGAAATCAAACCGATGATCGCAATGCCTTTCCATCCAAGCAATGTTTATACCATAGATGAACTGAATGCAAACCTGTCCGACGTCTTAAGTGAAGTGGAAAAGAAAGCACAGATCAGCCTTGATAATAATAAGATTAAGTATACTTTAAGGGATAAGATAAGAAATGGAAAATTATACATCGACCAGGGTGTGATTGCCGGATGCGCCGGCGGCGGTTTTGAAAATATCTGCGATGCGGCGGATATTTTAAATAACAGGTACATTGGAGCGGATGAATTCTCCTTAAGCGTATATCCAGCCAGCCAGCCTGTTTTTATGGAACTGGTTAAAAATGGGGTGGTAGCCAGATTAATGGAAACAGGAGCAACCATAAGGACAGCTTTCTGCGGACCCTGTTTTGGAGCCGGTGATGTTCCTGCCAATAACAGCTTAAGCATCCGTCATACCACAAGAAATTTCCCTAACAGGGAAGGTTCCAAGATTACAAACGGGCAGATTGCATCCGTTGCTTTAATGGATGCCAGGTCCATAGCTGCAACAGCGGCAAATAAAGGTTATTTAACTTCAGCAGAAAATATTGACGTGGAATTTATGAAACCAAAATATTTCTTTGACAGCAAGATTTATGAAAACCGTGTTTACGACGGAACAGACAGACCGGACCCGGCTGTCGAAGTTAAGTTCGGACCCGGCATTGTGGACTGGCCAGCTATGGCAGGCCTGACGGAGGACCTGGTACTAAAAGTGGTTTCCGTTATCAATGACCCGGTTACGACGACGGATGAACTAATACCTTCCGGTGAAACTTCCTCCTACCGTTCCAATCCCTTAGGCCTTGCCGAATATACCTTATCCAGAAAAGATCCGGCTTACGTAGGACGTGCCAAGGAAATACAAAAAGCGGAGAAAGCCAGAATTGCCGGTGAAGATATTTATGCTACCAATGCTGAAATAAGAGAGGTTTTTGACAAGATCAATACCAGATTCCGGGCAGATGCCAGATCAACCGAAATCGGAAGCGTAATATATGCGGTAAAACCGGGAGACGGATCGGCAAGGGAACAGGCTGCGAGCTGCCAGAAGGTACTCGGCGGACTGGCCAATATTGCCAAAGAATATGCAACAAAAAGGTACCGTTCCAATTTAATTAACTGGGGTATGCTGCCCTTCGTTTTGAAAGAAGAACTGCCTTTTGAAAACGGGGATTACCTCTATATTAAAGATGTTAAAAAAGCCATTACGGAAAAAGTATCCGAAATAAAGGCTTATGTGGTAAACCGGGATATGAAGGAATTTACCTTAACACTGGGCGAATTAACGGAGGATGAAAGGGTAATTATAGAAAAAGGCTGTTTGATCAATTATTATCGGGATGCTGATAAATAAAGCATGCGCAAAAGCAGCGCAGAAATGGGGAAAATATGGCATATATTATTGATGGTAAGAAAATATCCCAGGACATGAAAGAGGAATTAAAAGAAAAGGTCGGTGCATACAGGGAGAAAGATATCAGGATAACCCTTGCGGTTATCCAGGTCGGTAAGGATCCTGCATCTTGCGTTTATGTGGGAAATAAAAAAAAGGCCTGCGAGTATATCGGCATCCAATCCCTGGCTTATGAACTGCCGGAAGAAACCGGGGAAGCAGAGCTGCTTGATTTGATCAATGAATTAAACCAGAGGACGGATGTCAATGGCATATTGGTACAGCTGCCTTTACCGAAACATATTAATGAAGACCTGGTAATACGGACTATTTCCCCGGACAAAGATGTGGATGGGTTCCATCCCCAGAATGTAGGAGCTTTAAGTATTGGACAGAAAGGCTTCGCCTCCTGTACCCCCTCCGGAATAATACAATTATTAAAGCGTTCCGGCATAGAAATAGAGGGTAAAGAATGTGCCGTCATCGGAAGAAGCAATATAGTAGGAAAACCAATGGCCTTATTGCTGTTGCGTGAGAATGCAACGGTTACCATCTGTCATTCCAGGACAAAAGATTTAAAAGAAGTAACAAAACGTGCAGATATAGTAATTGCCGCCCTTGGCAAACCCAAATTTATCAACAGGGAATATATTAAAGAGGGTGCCGTTGTAATCGATGTTGGTATGAACCGGGATGAAAACAATAAATTATGCGGCGATGTTGACTATAACGATGTTATTGGCCGGGTAAGCGCGATTACCCCTGTTCCGGGAGGAGTCGGCCCAATGACTATTGCCATGCTGATGAATAATTGTGTTGAAAGTATCCAGCCCAGATTAGAGTGTGTCTGAAAACTGCTTGTGCCAGGCTTGAATGTTCCACTTTGTGGGAGAAGCAGTATTCCGCAAAGTGGGGCGTTCAGAACGGTGCAATGAGTTTTCAGACACACCTTAGCTCTTTTGCAATATATATAAGATAAATAAAGAAATTAACCGGTATGAAAAAATAAGCAGGCATTTTATTGAGGAGATGAAGTATGGATGCAAGAGATACTATAATTGCTGATGAAACGTCATATTTAATACTAAAATGTGAAATGAAAACTATTTACCAGCCGGACATTTTGGGGATATCGCCCCTATGGTCAGACGATCAGGATTTTGAATGCAGCGGCATCTTTGAAATCAAAGAATATCAGTTATATTTAAATAGCTTTAATGTGACTGCCGCCAGGAGCTTTCCTGTCGTAAACGGAGTTGAACCGGAGCTGATGTTTTCAGAAAAGGGTATCGAAACGGTACAATATAATAAGGTAATGATACCCATCAAATTTACCGGTGCCGTAATTATCGGCAATACTCTTGTTAAAAATTATGGGACGGAGGAAGAGATTCCTTGTTACAGCTATAAAGAAGTCCGTGAATATATATTTCAGGACGGTAAATTAGTAACGACCATTGATCACAGTAAGGCCATGCTGAGAATCAGGAAAAATCTTGATTTGGGACTGCGGGATTTAAGCAAGGCCAGGGATATCAAATGTATCCGGCATTATTTAAAAACGTCCTTTGTAGGGGATTATGAACACCCGGAGAATAGCGGTAAGGCCAAACGAAAAAAGAAGTTAAGCTTTAATTCTTATTTACAAAAGATAAAAAATTATTATTCCTTTATCCGGACACAGTAATAATAACGGATGTAAATGAATTTCATAACCTTAGAAATTAAGCCTGTATCCGGACATTTTACGTGATGCCATGTAAAATGTTTCGGATACAGGCTTATACTGTGGCCGGAGGTGCAGTGTGAATACACCGCTTTTTATCCCGGCAATAAAGTTCTTATTCCACTCCCAGGACCGTATTGGATTCCGTTCCTTCCGAGTACGTAAAGGTAACTCTGTCGCCCACATTATATTTAATGATATTTATGAAATTAACAATTTCAACATCAAAGATGGCACTGCTGTTATTTAACAGTATATAATAATGGGAATTGCCGTCTACAACACCTTCTGCCATTTTTGTAATGGTACCGGTTATTTTAGGCAGCTTTGCGGTATCCTCCACATTGATGTTGTTGGATTTCATTAACTCCAGATAAGTTTTTTCACATTGATTCACGGTATCGCCGATGGCTACCACCTGGTACTGGGATATATTTACCATGGCATATTTTTTCACCAGGCCCGCATCATCTTTCAGTGCTATAAAATAGGTAGGTTCTCCGCCGATATTAAGCAGCAGGGGGAAGGTTGCCCGGTAACCCAGGTGCTGTACCTGACCCTCTGCGGATGCCATGGCGGAATATTCCTCCGCACCGGATATGGAATAATATCGTGTCTCGGCAGTCCGTTGGTTCATCAGGACAAAACCTACATTGGATTCATCCCTGGCAACGCTGGTAACACCGGTATAAACCCAGACATCATCTTCCAGTGCAATGTAGTTATAACCGTCCGTGGTTTGAAGGGCGTCCTTCTGGCTGAATACAGAATTCCAGTAACCATGCCTTAAGGTACCGTAATAATCATACAAAGAGATTAACAATTCGGCGGAATATACCCGGTCGACCCATTTGGGAACATCTTTTATGTCATAGTCTTTATACTCGCCGGTAACGGCATTCACAATAACAGTCCGGCCTACGGTCTGGCCGCCGAATAAACCGATAGTATAATCTTTGACAGGGCAGATCCAGTAAGGGAGTCCGTCGTCATCTATTTCAAAATTAATGGTATCAAAAATATAGGTGGGAAAATGAAAACGCAGATAACGGTGGATGTTCCTCCCGAAATATTCCGTTTCGGAATAATGAATGCCCTTGGTTAATTTCATTAAATTCACTTCCTGGGTAGTCATATCTATCTGCATGTAAGCAGGAATACCTTCGGAACGGTTGGTAAACCATTTGATAAAGCTTCCGTACTGAAGGGGGGTAACCCGGGTCGGAACTCCTTTAAAATTAATCTGGGTATAGTTATTTCCGACTTCAAACTGGGATACATATTCCACGATGCTTCCCATTTTCCTGGAACCTAAAAGTGCTGCGGAATCTTTATCCAGAATCGGGATTTTATCATAGGAGATTTCCTGAATATCTTCCGTAAAATTACCTTCGTCAATTTTTAACATCTGCTGATACTTTTTGGCATTGACCATGGGTGAAGACAGAATACTGCCGGCGATATAGATAAGTATAACAATGCCGGTAAGAGAAACTGCCGTGACAAAAAGCTTATTTTTAAAATTGGGACCGGACAAACGCCGTCCCTTGTTATCCCAATTAGCGGTTGTGAGTGCTATTACAATACAGATTACCGCCAGGGCACCGATAATAAAAAACCAAAAGCCGGGGGAATGGATATTAATCGCAGGCAGTGTGATATAATAGTAAATATAAGCTGCTGCCAGTATAATCAAAATTGGTATTAAGAATTTTAAAAACTTTTTCATAAAGACTCCTTCTTTGAAGGGCTGCCCTCAGGCACACCTGTTATTAACATAAGCATCCCCCGAAAGGGATGTTTCTATTGCTTTAATCATAACAAAACTGTCATAAATGTCAATTACAAATAGATTAGAAAATTATAAAAAAAGTTTAAATTATGAGGGATAAAATCACCGTATGGAAAATTAGCCATAAGGTAAATTAAAATAATAGTTTCCTTTTTATATAAAAACTGTTAAAATGTCTGGGATGATATTTTTTAACCTTACAAGTAAGTCCCCGCTTCCTGGCAAAGCGTAAGCCGTGGGTTTGGGAGCTGCTTGTTTCAGTCAGAGAGTGGCTCCGACTGAAATGCCTGTGAAGCAGGTATAAGGATAAAGCCGTAGCTCAGTGGACTGTAAATATCCGCTTTGACTGCATGGAGCCGGGGTTGAAAGAAAATAAAGTACAGGAAAGGACGCCACGACCGGATTCTTTCAATCTGTGAAACTCATTTCACATTTCTTTATAAGTGGCGGTATCGCAAGACTGCTTGCGGTATGCGATTGGTGTAAAAGATGAATATATTATTTGTTTCACTGGGTTGTGACAAAAATTTAGTGGACAGTGAAATTATGTTAGGTTTAATACGGGAAAAGGGGTTTCAGATAACCGATGATGAGCGGGAAGCGGATATCATTGTAGTGAATACCTGTTGTTTTATAAATGATGCCAAAGAAGAAAGTATTAATACCATTTTAGAAATGGCCGAATATAAAAAAAGCGGCAGACTGAAAGGTCTTATCGTAACCGGCTGTCTGGGACAGCGGTACAAGGAAGACATACAAAAAGAAATCAGCGAAGTGGATGCCATACTGGGTACCTCAAGCTACGACGAAATTGTGAAAGTAATTGACGGCGTGCTGAAAGGAAAGAGAACCGTATCCGTCAAAGAGCCGGAAGCTATTTTGCCGGTTAAGTCCTCCAGGGTTAATACAACGGGAGGTTATTTTTCCTATTTAAAAATAGCAGAGGGCTGTGATAAATATTGCACCTACTGTATCATACCGAAGATCCGGGGAAATTATAGAAGTGTACCCATGGAAAATCTTATGGAGGAAGCGAAAAGCCTGGTAAATGGAGGCGTGAAAGAATTAATTCTGGTTGCCCAGGAGACAACCCTGTACGGCAAGGATATCTACGGTGACAAAACACTGCCGAAATTATTGAAAGAATTATGTAAAATAGAGGGCCTGGAGTGGATTCGTATTCTGTATTCCTATCCGGAAGAAATAACGGATGAACTGATAGAAGTCATCAAATCCGAAGACAAAATCTGCAAATACCTGGATATGCCGATACAGCATGCCAGCGATCCTATATTGAGGAGAATGGGAAGAAAGACCAATAAAGAGGAATTGATCCATATCATAAGGAAACTCCGGGACAACATTCCGGATATTGCCCTTCGCACCACACTGATTACCGGTTTCCCGGGAGAAACCGAAGAAGAACATGAAGAATTAAAAGAATTCTTAAAAGAAATGGAATTTGACCGGCTTGGTGTATTTACCTATTCCAGGGAAGACGATACCCCGGCAGCCAAAATGAAAAATCAGATCCGTAAGCACATTAAGAAGCGCAGGCAGGCAGAAATTATGGAATTACAGCAGAATATAGCCTTCGAACAAGCAAAGACCAGAATAGGGGAAAAACTAAGGGTAATGATTGAAGGAAAATTACCGGAGGATACCATGGCGGAAGGTGCCATACCAAGCCAGGACCGGCTGGCGGCCAAGGTGTATATCGGAAGGACTTATATGGATGCTCCCAATGTGGACGGATATATCTTTGTTCAGGCCAGGGGGGAATTGATGTCCGGAGAATTTGTGGAGGTACTGGTTACCGATGCGAAAGAATACGATTTAATCGGTGAATTAATTTAACTTTAAAATCCCAATGGGAGAAAGGATGTGTTTTATGAATTTACCAAATAAAATAACAATTGCAAGAGTATTCATGATTCCTGTATTCCTGGTTATTTATTTAGTGCCGGGTATTCCTTACGGCAATTATATTGCGGCGGTTGTTTTTATTATTGCCTGTCTTACGGATGCCCTGGACGGACATCTGGCAAGAAAGTACCATTTAATCACCAATTTCGGCAAATTTATGGATCCCCTGGCGGATAAACTCTTAGTTTCGGCGGCTTTAATCTGTTTTGTGGAATTAAAACTGGTTCCTGCCTGGATTATTATTGTCATTATCTCAAGGGAATTCATAATCAGCGGTTTCCGGCTGGTTGCATCCGATAATGGAGTGGTGATAGCAGCCAGTTATATAGCCAAATTTAAAACATCGGCCCAGATGGTAATGTCCATTTTACTGATTCTGAATTTGGATCATCCGGTTTTTAATTTTCTGGAACAGGTATTTATCTATCTGTCACTGATCTTAACTATAGCATCCCTGATTGATTATTTATATAAAAACAGAAAGGTGTTATCCGAAAACAACAAATAAGTGAGGCATAAGTTGAAAAAACAAAAGCATTTTTTCAACATCCTGATTTGTATGTGCGCCAGAGCGCACAGATGGGAGTTTGATATGATAGCGGAAATTATCAGCGTTGGTACGGAAATATTACTTGGCAATATTGTAAACACCAATGCAAATTATCTGGCCGTAAAGTGTGCGGAACTTGGTATATTCAATTATTATCAGGTATCGGTCGGAGATAATGAAGAAAGATTGACCCAGACCCTTAAACTGGCGTTATCCCGTTCCGACGTAGTTATCTTAACCGGAGGCCTTGGGCCGACCCAGGATGACTTAACCAAAGAGGTAACTGCCAAAGTACTGGGAAAGAACCTGATTGAGGACCAGCATACCCGGGAAAAAATCATGGGCTATTTTAAGGGAAGGAATTTGCAGGACGTTACCGAAAATAACTGGAAACAGGCATTAATAATGGAAGGTTCCGTTGCAGTTGATAATTACAACGGAACGGCTCCCGGATTGATCGTAAATACGGGGAACGATACGGCATCGGAACTGTCCCCCTATGTTAATAAAACTGTTATCCTGCTGCCGGGACCGCCGGGTGAACTGATCCCTATGTTTGAAAGTGAGATAGCGCCTTTCCTGAACCGGTTACAGCCGGGCATCTTTTACTCTGAAATGGTAAAGGTATGCGGCATTGGCGAGAGCAAGGCGGAAACCATGGTACAGGACCTGATTGAAGGGCAGACAAACCCGACCATTGCCACCTATGCAAAGAACGGGGAAGTACATTTTAGAGTAACTGCTGCTGCGGGCAGTACGGATGAAGGAAAAATCCTTGTTAAACCCCTGGTGGATGAATTAAAAAAGCGGTTTTCCACTACGATTTATACTACCAATGAAAAAGAAAACCTGGAAGATGTAGTAGTAGCCTTACTGGCAAAACACCATATTATGCTTACCACGGCAGAATCCTGTACGGGAGGGCTGATTGCCGGCAGAATCGTAAATGTACCCGGGGCTTCCGCTGTTCTGGGAGAAGGTTTTATTACTTACTCCAACGAAGCGAAACAGAAGTACTTAAATGTAAGTGAAGATACTTTAAGGGAATACGGTGCCGTCAGCAGGGAAACCGCATCGGAAATGGCATTTGGGGCTGCCAAAGCTTCCGGAAGCAATGCTTCCCTTGCCGTAACCGGAATTGCAGGGCCGGATGGCGGAACTGAAGAAAAACCAGTAGGACTTGTATATATTTCCTGTACCTTAAATGGAAGACTGCGCATTAAGGAATATAAATTAAAAGGCAGCCGCGGGAAAATAAGGGATTACACCGTAATTTATGCCTTGGACCTTTTAAGAAACGCAATAATAGAAGAGTATGGAAATTAATGACCTGCCACTTATTTTGACTATTCATAAATTAACCACGACTATTTACTATGCCGCAAGCTTTTTTCCGGCCCTAATGTAAATATAATAACAAGCCTTGAAATTACCCATGTTTTAACATAAAAATGACATAGTTACAGCTTATTATTATTTTATGGACCAGTATATACGTTATGCATAATTATTAACATAGACATTTACAGAAAGCTAATGTAACGGCATTTAAGTTAGGAGTGATTATTATGAATAATAAAAATTGGAAGCGGATTTGTTTTGTTACAACTTTTTCACTGCTGTTGGCAGCAAATGGCTGTAGTGTAAAATCAGGCAAGCAAATTTTAGATAATACAACTATTAATGGTAATCAGACTACGGAGGAATTAACTTCCTCAGAAAACAACACCCTGAACGGTGTGGACGATAAGGAACCGGCCACAACACAGGATAAAAATACTTCGGAGTCTGCGGAACCGGATATCGTAGAACCTGCAGCGACCAAGGAAATATTCATCTATACCGTCAACGAAGCCACTCAGGGGGTTGAATCTGTTGTTGCTTTAATTCCCCAGGACAGTGAAATTACTCCGGAGCTGATTGTCGACCAGGTCACGGATTCATTGGCAGACCGGCTTATTACGGTAGGCATTGATGAGGTTACGGCGGAGAAAGATACGGTTATTGTAAGTTTTAAAGCAGACCAGCCGCCTTTGACGAATGTGGGAAGCAGTCTGGAGAAAACCATATTGGATGCCATAGCACAGAGTTTGGTCGATAACCTGGAGGAGTCTCCTAAGGTTATTTTCAGGGTGGAAGGCAAAGCCTATTCGTCCGGGAATTTTTCCTTTGGGCTGGATGAGGTATATTTAGACAACAGTAAAACAAAATAAAAACGTATCATATTTTTTTTCGGGCGGCATATCCTATACCTGATACATGAGTGACAATACAAAAGGGTGACTGGGTGCACTGAATCATTACACAAAACGTATCTTTCATTAAAGAATAACGGAAGAATTCCGATTCTTGACAAAAAAAGAGTTGGAATTCTTTCCTTATATAAATTTAGCCGTATAATCTAACACCGGGAGGTGATGTTATGAAACAGAATAAACCACGGATCATTGTTGTCGGCGGCGGTGCGGCGGGAATGTTAGCTGCTATATTTGCGGCCAGAAACGGGAATCAGGTTATATTACTTGAAAAAAATGAAAAACTGGGGAAAAAATTATATATAACCGGCAAGGGAAGATGCAACCTGACCAATGCCTGTGATATGGATGAGCTGTTCCGGAATGTGGTTACGAACCCTAAGTTCATGTATGGTCCGTTTTATTCCTATAGCAATTTTGACCTGATACAGTTCTTTGAAGAAATAGGCTTAAAGACAAAAATAGAGCGTGGTAACCGTGTGTTCCCGGAATCGGATAAATCCTCGGATGTCCTGGCCGTTCTCCTAAAGGAATTAAGACATCGGGAAGTGGATATAAGGTATAACAGTGAAGTTACTGAAATACTGTTGAAGGATAATTGTTTTTACGGTGCGAAACTTAAAGATTGCCCTGAAATGATACCCGGTGACAAAATAATCATTGCAACCGGAGGATTATCCTATCCGGCCACCGGATCTACCGGTGACGGGTACCGGTTTGCCAAAAGCATGGGACATACCGTGACGAAGCTGTATCCGTCCCTGGTACCTATGAATGTTGAGGAACTTGAGACGGTAAAAGAACTTCAGGGATTAGCCCTTAAAAACATCCATATCAGGATCACATCCCGGAACAAAGAAATATATTCCGACTTCGGGGAACTGCTTTTTACCCATTTTGGCGTAAGCGGCCCGGTTATATTAAGTGCCAGCAGTTACTGTATACCCTATATGGAGAATAAGGACTTACTCCTTAACATTGATTTAAAGCCGGCCCTGTCTAAGGAGCAGCTGGACGCCAGAATTTTAAGGGATTTTGATGAATTTAGCAATAAACAATATAAGAATGCGTTGGATCAACTATTGCCACGTAAGCTAATTCAAGTTATAATAGAATTAAGTAACATTGACCCTGAAAAGAAAGTTAATTTAATTACGAAAGAAGAAAGAAGCCGTCTGGTTGATTTGTTAAAAGGGTTCAAGTTCCGTATTTCCCGCTTAAGGGATTATAACGAAGCGGTTATAACAAAAGGCGGAGTGCAGGTTAAGGAAATAAATCCCTCCACAATGGAATCCAAATTAATCCCCAGAGTTTATTTTGCCGGGGAAGTACTGGATGTGGATGCTTTAACCGGAGGCTTTAATCTGCAGATTGCCT
This sequence comes from Bacillota bacterium, assembly GCA_023391695.1. Lineage (GTDB taxonomy): Bacteria > Bacillota > Clostridia > Lachnospirales > Lachnospiraceae > Anaerocolumna. The sequence goes on along the minus strand of JAEWAK010000027.1, from coordinate 304,098 downwards.
GGTCAACGGCTTATTCCGCAGGCAATGCCGTGTAAAAGATTAAACATTATTTGAGATGCCGCTTAAACGGCATCATGATGGGAAGTGTGAAGAAAAAAGTGTCTTCACAAAAAGTGAACTATAAAACATAATTCACTTTAAGAAGAAACTCGAAATGAGCTCAGAGGGTGCCCATTTCAAGGTTGAAAGAAAATGTAATCAGAGAAAGGATGCCACAAATAGATTCTTTCAACCTGCGAAACTAGTTTCGCATTTTTATGTTGTGGCAGTATCGTGGGCCAGCCCATGATATGCAACGGGTATAATAATGAATAATTACAATATTGCTATTGACGGACCGGCCGGTGCCGGTAAAAGTACGATAGCAAAAAGTATTGCTGAAAAATTAGAATACATTTATGTAGATACCGGGGCAATGTACCGTGCCATGGCATTATATATGTTAAAACATGGTATCCCTACCAGGGATGAGGCAGCGGTTTCAAAGGCCTGTGGTCTGGTTGATATAACAATAGAATACATAGATGGTGAACAGCAGGTAATTTTAAACGGCGAAAATGTTACCGGTCTGATCCGGACCGAAGAGACAGGCAATGCGGCATCCGCGGTTGCAAAATATAATACCGTACGTATCAAAATGGTGGAATTGCAGAAAAATCTCGCTGCTTCTGCCAATGTAGTCATGGATGGAAGGGATATCGGAACCGTAGTACTGCCCGGTGCCGATCTGAAAGTCTATCTTACCGCAAGTACACAGGAAAGGGCCGTGAGGCGGTGGAAGGAACTAAATGATAAAGGTATCCCCTGCGATGTGAGGGAAATTGAAGAAGACATTAAAAAACGTGACCATCAGGATATGAACCGTGAGATTTCGCCCCTGAGAAAAGCAGAAGACGCTGTGCTTGTTGATTCTTCCGATTTGACAATAGAAGAAGTAATTGATAAAATCATTTTATTATTCAAAGAAAAAAGCGGTGGAGATATATTATGAATACAGTACTTGCTAAGACAGCCGGTTTTTGTTTTGGTGTAAAACGTGCCGTGGACATGGTTTATGAAGAAATAAAAAAAGGTTCCAAAGTTTATACCTACGGACCCATTATCCATAATGAGGAAGTAGTCGCGGATTTATCTGCGAAAGGTGTTGGCCTGATTCATACAATGGAAGAATTAAAAGCCATTACAGAGGGTACAATAATTATACGTTCTCATGGAGTATCTAAGGAAGTCTATGATATCATTGAAGCACAGGGATTAAAAATAGTTGACGCCACCTGTCCTTTTGTTATTAAAATCCACAAGATAGTAAAGGAACAAAGCGAATCGGGGCGTCACATCATCATAATCGGCAATGACAAACATCCTGAAGTGGAAGGAATAAAAGGTTGGTGTATGAATAATTATACAATAATTGAAAACACCGATCAGGCTGAAAACTTGAATTTATCTGTTGAACAAAAGATATGTATTATATCTCAAACGACATTTAATTACAAGAAATTTCAAGATTTAGTTGAAATTATATCAAAAAAGGGTTATGATATAATTGTTTTAAATACGATATGTAATGCTACCGAAGAGCGTCAAACGGAAGCAAGGCAGCTTGCTAAGGATTCTGACGCTATGATTATTATCGGCGGTTTGCATAGTTCGAATACCAGGAAGCTATACGAAATATCTAAATTAGAATGTGAAAATACTTACTATATACAGACACTTAGAGACCTGGATTTGGAGGAACTCAAATCTTTTCGTAGCGTAGGTATTACAGCAGGGGCATCCACCCCAAACAATATTATCAAGGAGGTTCATACCGCATGTCAGAAATGAGTTTTGAACAATTATTGGAGGAATCATTAAAAACAATACAAAACGGAGAGGTAGTAGAGGGCACTGTAATACGTGTAAAAGAAGACGAAATCGTATTAAATATAGGCTACAAAGCGGACGGTATCATTACTAGAAGTGAATATACCAATACACCAAATACTGATTTAACTACACTCGTTAAAGAAGGCGATGTAATGCAGGCTAAAGTATTAAAGGTTAATGATGGCGAAGGACAAGTTCTCTTAACTTATAAGAGACTGGCTGCCGAAAAAGGAAGCAAAAGATTGGAAGAAGCTTTTAATAATAAAGAAGTATTAAAAGCAAAAGTAGCTACCGTATTGGAAGGCGGTTTAAGTGTTATTATTGATGAAACACGGGTTTTTATACCTGCCAGCTTGGTTTCCGACGGATACGAGAAGAATCTTGCAAAATATGCCGGACAGGAAATAGAATTTGTAATCTCTGAATTCAACCCGAAAAAAAGACGGATCATCGGTGACCGTAAGCAGCTGATCGTTGCGAAAAAACAGGCAATGCAGAAAGAATTATTTGAGAGGATCAGTGCAGGAATGACCGTGGAAGGCGTTGTCAAGAATGTAACCGATTTCGGTGCTTTCATCGATCTTGGCGGTGCTGACGGACTTCTTCATATCTCCGAAATGTCCTGGGGCAGGGTAGAGAATCCGAAAAAAGTATTTAAGGTAGGGGATACGGTAAAAGTCCTTATTAAAGACATTTCCGGTGAAAAAATTGCTCTCAGTTTAAAATTTGAAGATGAAAATCCATGGATTAAAGCAGCGGAAAAATATGCCGTAGGGAATGTCGTTACCGGCAGAGTTGCCCGTATGACTGATTTTGGTGCGTTTATCGAATTAGAACCAGGCGTTGATGCCTTATTGCATGTATCCCAGATTTCCAAAGAACATGTGGAGAAACCATCCGACGTACTTAAGGTTAGTCAGGAAGTTACGGCTAAGGTAGTAGATTTTAACCATGACGAAAAGAAAATCAGCTTAAGTGTAAAAGCGATGGAAGATGTGGCAGAAACTCCGGAAACGAAGGAAGCAGCCGCACCGGCAGAAGCAGCAGAACCGGACGAAACCACTGCAGAGGAATAAGGACAATCGATAAATATACTGATTACTGAAGAAAAAGGAGTTTTTCTATTTGGCAGATAATTATGAGGTATTTAAAGAACGGATATACAGTATCACCAAGATTGATTTGAATTCATATAAAGAGCGCCAAATGAAACGAAGAATTGATGCATTAATCGGAAAGCATAAAATAACTTCTTATAACACTTATGTGGATACCATAAAGAAGAATCCGGTTATGTTTGAAGAGTTTGTCAACTATCTGACGATTAATGTATCCGAATTTTATCGTAATCCCGAACAGTGGAATCTGTTGGAAAGTGATGTAATACCATATTTGTTCAGTAGATTTGGCAATAACTTAAAAATATGGAGTGCAGCATGTTCTACCGGTGACGAGCCTTATTCACTGGTTATGCTTTTAGCCAAGTATGTGCCGCTTACACGAATAAAAATTATTGCGACGGATATTGATAAACAGGTATTGGAAAAAGCAAGATTAGGACTTTATAATATAAAAAGTTTAAAAGGGCTTCCGCCGGAATTTTTAACAAAATATTTTCGAGAAGTCAATAACAGTACCTACCAGATTTTAGACAATGTGAAAGCGTGTGTGGAATTTAAACAGCATGACTTATTAAAAGAAGCATATCCAAATCAATGTGATTTGATCATATGCAGAAATGTTTTGATTTATTTTACGGAAGAAGCTAAAGATGGAATATACAAAAAGTTTAATTCATCTTTAAAAAAAGATGCAATATTATTCGTAGGCAGTACGGAACAAATCATCCAGCCTCAGAATCTGCAGTTTACTACTTATAAGTCTTTCTTCTATAAAAAGATATAGTTTTATTAACATGTATCAATATTAAGTGTTATTCCGTAGGTCGGGAAATCCCATAAAACAGGGGATTTCATAAACAGCTGTTACAGGTTTTAAGGTTTATATGAGTTTAAGGCTTTATAAACCTGGATTCTGTAACTGTCTGAAACTGACTTTGGAATATCACTTTTTTTTAATAATTTATGGTTGATTTTTATAATAATATCTAGTATATTGTGTATAGATACTGACAGGGAGTCTTGTGGATAGGTATAAGATGGAATCGTTACACACAATTCGAACGTCTGAACCGCATGCTATCGAACTTGGATAAATCAGTATGAAGTGTTATAATAGCGCAGATGGGGGCCAACTATGGACAAAAATGTAAGAATTGCAGTTGACGCAATGGGTGGTGACAATGCTCCGGGTCAAATTGTAAAGGGTACAGTGGAAGCAGTAAACGAAAGAGAAGATATCAAAGTACTGCTGGTAGGCAAAGAAGCGGTTATTAAAGAAGAGTTAAGAAACTATAACTATGATAAGAACCGCCTGGTGGTTGTGAATGCCGACGATGTTATAACCAACGACGAAGCACCGGTTATGGCAATCCGGCGCAAGAAAGATTCTTCTGTTGTAGTGGCTTTGAATCTGGTTAAAAACAAAGAAGCCGATGCTTTCGTATCTGCCGGAAGTACAGGTGCAGTTTTGGTAGGCGGACAGTTTATTGTAGGAAGGATAAAAGGAGTTGAAAGACCTCCATTGGCTCCCCTGATCCCGACAATGAACGGAGTATCCCTGCTTATAGACTGTGGAGCCAATGTTGATGCAAGACCAACTCATTTAGTTCAATTTGCAAAGATGGGTTCAGTTTATATGGAACATGTCATAGGAATTAAGAATCCAAGGGTAGCAATTGTGAATATTGGTACGGAAGAAGAAAAAGGAAATATGTTGGTAAAGGAGACATTCCCGCTTCTGAAAAACTGCAATGAGATCAATTTTATCGGCAGTATCGAAGCGAGAGAAATACCCAATGGAGCTGCAGACGTAATTGTCTGTGAAGCCTTTGTCGGCAATGTTATCTTAAAGCTTTATGAAGGCCTGGGCGGCGCTTTGATCGGTAAGATAAAGACCGGATTAATGAGCACTACCAGAAGCAAAATTGGAGCATTACTTTGTAAACCGGCATTAAAAGAAACACTGAAATCCTTTGATGCATCCGAATACGGAGGAGCCCCCCTATTAGGTTTAAACGGCCTGGTAGTTAAGTCACATGGGAATTCCAAGAGTGTTGAAATTAAAAATTCAATCCTTCAGTGTATTACATTCACAGAACAGCAAATAAACGAAAAAATAAGAATGAATATTCAAGAAGAATAAAGAGTAAAGAAAGGTGATCAGAATGGAATTTGAAAAATTACAAAAAATTATTAGCGAAGTATTAAATGTAGAAGAGGATGAAATCACAATGGAAACTACCTTTGTTGATGACTTAGGTGCGGATTCACTGGATCTCTTCCAAATCATTATGGGAATTGAAGAAGAATTTGATATTGAAATTGCTAACGAAGAAGCTGAAAATATTGTAACTGTTGGCGATGCGGTAGAACAAATCAAAAACGCACTTAATCAATAAGTCAAAATACTTATTCAGAGCCCTTTCAAATAGGGGCTTGCCCTTGTTTAACAGGGGCTTTGCCTTTTTGAAAGGGTTTTTCATATATTTTGAAGGGAGGAATCTTATGAATCGTGTGGAAGAAGCTGGGTTAGATAAGCTCAAGGCTTTTGAGGAAACGGTAAATTATCGGTTTCATGACAGGAAAATTTTAAAACACGCATTAACCCACAGTTCCTATGCGAATGAGAAACGTATGAATAAGCTTGACAATAATGAGAGGCTTGAGTTTCTTGGGGATGCTGTATTGGAGTTGGTGACCAGTGAATATCTTTTTATGAAGAATGCTAAAATGCCGGAAGGGGATTTAACCAAGTTAAGAGCCAGGCTGGTTTGTGAACAGACATTGGCTGCCTGCGCCAGGGATATCAATGTCGGCGATTATATTCTACTGGGCAAAGGGGAGGCGGCTACCGGGGGGAGCGAACGGTTATCCATCCTGTCCGATGCAATGGAAGCGGTTATCGGGGCTATTTATTTAGACGGTGGTTTTACTAATGCAAAAGAGTTTATCTGCAGATATATTTTATCAGATGTTGAAAATAAAAAGCTCTTTTTTGATAGCAAGACTATCTTGCAGGAAATTGTTCAGAGTGAATACAAAGAACAGTTATCTTATGAGTTAATTAAAGAAGAAGGTCCGGACCATAATAAGCAGTTTACGGTGGTGGCCCTGGTGAATGACAACCAGCTGGGAATTGGTGTTGGAAGGACCAAAAAGGCTGCGGAACAGGAAGCGGCCTATCAGTCCATTCTTAAAATAAATAAGAAAAAATCCATACTGTCGGGGGAAAATTAATGTATTTAAAAAGCATTGAAGTTCATGGCTTTAAATCCTTTGCCAATAAAATAACATTTGAGTTTCACGATGGTATTACAGGCATAGTAGGACCTAACGGCAGCGGTAAAAGTAATGTTGGTGATGCTGTCCGCTGGGTATTGGGAGAACAGAGCGCAAAACAGTTAAGGGGCGCTAAAATGGAAGATATCATTTTTTCCGGTACGGAAACCAGAAAATCCATGGGTTACGCTTATGTGGCCATTACCTTAAATAATTCGGATCACAAGCTGCCCATAGAATTTGATGAAGTAACGGTGGCAAGACGGGTATACCGTTCCGGGGAAAGTGAATATTTGATTAACGGAAACGGCTGCAGGTTACGGGATGTACAGGAGCTATTCCTGGATACCGGTATCGGCAAGGAAGGCTATTCCATTATCGGACAGGGACAGATTGATAAAATACTCAGCGGAAAACCGGAAGACAGAAGGGAACTTTTTGATGAAGCCGCTGGAATTGTAAAGTTTAAAAAGCGTAAAATGACTGCGGAGAAGAATCTGGAAGAAGAAAAGCAGAATCTGCACCGTATCAATGATATCCTTTCTGAAATTGAAAAGCAGATAGGACCATTGGAGCACCAGTCCATAGCAGCCAGGGAATATTTAAAACTCCGTGATGAGTTAAGGAATCTGGAAGTAAATTTATTCCTCCTGGAAAATGAAAAGATGGAAGAAGCCAAAAAGCAGATCGAAGAAAAACTTACGATTGCCCAGGATTCTTTGTTATCATCCAACAAAAATTATGAAAATACCAAAGAAGAATATGACAGGTTAGAACTTCAGATCGAAAAATGCAATGAGGAATTGGAACAGTTTAAAAATTCCTTAAGTGAATGTTTGCTGGCAAAGGAGAAGCAGGAAGGTGAAATCAAAGTATTAAATGAGCAGATCCTGGCCGTGAAACAAAACGACCTGCACTACCAGACCCGGATCGAAGCAATCGACAGTGATATAGGTGCTAGAAAAGAAGAACAGGATGGCTATATCCGGGAAAAGAAAGAGATAGATGCAAGACTTGATTTATTAGATGATGAGCAGACAGCCGTTAACGATGAACTTGAAAAAATCCGCACTAATATATCAAATTACACCAGACAAATAGAGGAATGTAATGGTGAAATCTTTGAATTCTTAAGTGAAAATTCAACTATCAAAACCAATCTGCAGCGGTATGAAACCATATTGGAACAAAATAATATCAAGAAGGTGGAATTAAACCAGAAGCTTTTGCGCAACAAAAGCGAAGAAGCCCTTATGGACATAGCCATCAGGGAACAGGAAGATAAGCTTCTTAAGATTGAAAACCAGATCCTTGAAGTGAATCAGGTAAATGAACAGATAGAAACCTCTCTGGCTGTTCTGCAGGAGGAAATTGATAAATTTACACTGCAAATTACGGAGAAACAGCAGCAATTCCATCAGGAAAGGTCCAGACTGGAATCTTTAAGGAATCTGACGGAACGTTATGAAGGATATGGCAACAGCATAAAAAAAGTAATGGAAAAAAAAGATACCCAGACTGGTATAATCGGTGTTGTAGCTGATATCATAAAAGTAGATTCTAAATTTGAAACAGCGATTGAAACGGCTTTGGGCGGGAATATCCAGAATATTGTTACGGATAATGAAGAAACGGCTAAAAGTTTGATCGAATATTTAAAAAAGAATAAATTCGGCCGTGCAACCTTTTTACCTTTGACCAGCATTACCGGCAGGGAAGCAAGCGGCCAGGATAAATTTTTATCTGAAAACGGTGTATTGGGGCTGGCCAATACCCTGGTGGAAACGGAAGCCAGATTCGACGGGCTGATGCGTAACCTGCTTGGAAGAAGCATTGTAGTTGACCATATTGACAATGCTTTAAAATTAGCCAGAAAGTATAATTACTCCCTCCGTATTGTTACCCTGGACGGGGAATTATTAAATCCGGGAGGCTCCTTATCCGGCGGTGCTTATAAAAACACCAGTAATTTATTAAGCCGGCGCCGTGAAATTGAGGAACTGGAAGCGGCGGTACGTGAACTGGAATTGGCTATTACCCGGTTAAATACCGATAAAGAGAATAAAAAAAATGACAAGGGCGCGGCAAGAAAACAGATCGAAGATAATAAAGTCATTTTACAGGAATTTTATTTAAATCAGAATACGGTAAAGATGAGCCTGAACCAGGAATTAAAGAAGAAGCAGGACGGTAAGGCAATTTACGAAGAATTTACAAATGAAATAAAAGAAATTGAACAACAAAGTATAGAATTAAATACAAATATAGATAAATTAAAGGAATCCTTACAATTAAACGATATAAAGAGTAAAGAAAATGAAGCCAGAATTGAAGAAATCAATAAAACTCTGGAAGCAGAAAAATTACAGGAAAATAAACTGACGGAAAAGGTTGCTTCCGTCCGCATCGATTTTTCGGCATTGGAACAACGGAATCAAAACACCCTGGACCATATTAAGCGTATCAAACGTGAACTGGAAAAGCTTTACGAAGAAGAATTAAGTCTGAATGCCAGTAAAAAAGATGCAGCCCTTCAGGTTAACCAAAAGCAGCAGCAAATTAAGAATACGGAAGCTGAAATCAAAAAATATACGAACCGGTCCATTGAACTGGAAGACAAGATCAGAGAATTAAACGTGACAAAAGAAGATATTTCAAAGAATCACAAGAATTTCTTCCAGAAAAGGGAGGAACTTGCCAAGGAAATAAACGAATTGGATAAGGAAGTATTCCGTTTAACAAATCAGCTGGAAAAACTGGCTGAACAATGTGATGAAAAAATTAATTACATTTGGGAAGAATATGAACTTACCCTGCATACCGCAATGGAATTTAAATCGGAGTCCGTTGATAATATGCCCCAGGCCAAGAAGAACATCGCTGACATAAAGGGCAGAATGAAGAACTTAGGGGACGTTAATGTCAATGCCATTGAGGATTTTAAAAATCTGTCCGAGAGATATACCTTCTTAAAAAACCAAAGGGATGATCTGTTAAAAGCGGAAGAAACCTTATTAGGAATCATTAAGGAACTGGATGAAGAGATGCGCAAACAGTTTGAAGAAAAATTCCGTTCCATCCGCCAGCAGTTTGATACCGTATTTAAAGAATTATTCGGAGGCGGAAGGGCAACCCTGGAATTGACGGAAGACGAAGATATTTTGGAAGCCGGTATTATTATAACATCCCAGCCCCCGGGCAAGAAGCTTCAGAATATGATGCAGCTATCCGGTGGTGAAAAGGCATTAACGGCTATATCCTTATTATTTGCAATACAGAACTTAAAACCCTCACCTTTCTGCCTGCTGGATGAGATTGAAGCCGCTTTAGATGATTCCAACGTTAAGCGCTTTGCAAAATATCTACATAAATTAACAAAAGATACCCAATTTATCATTATTACCCATAGACGGGGTACTATGGCCGCGGCAGATATTCTATATGGTATCACAATGCAGGAAAAAGGCGTGTCCACTCTGGTGTCCGTTAATTTAATAGAAGATGATTTAGATAAATAATAGTAACAGGAGGCAATATCATGGGAGAAACAAAGAAAGGCTTTTTCAGCAAATTAGTTGCCGGGCTATCCAAAACCAGAAACAATATCGTTGCGGGAATTGAATCCATTTTTACGGGATTTTCAAATATAGACGATGAGTTTTATGAAGAACTGGAAGAAATTTTAATAATGGCTGATTTGGGCATTAACACAACAGGTGCTATTATTGAAGACTTAAAAAAGAAAGTAAAGGAAAATAAAATCAAGGAACCGAAGGAATGCAAGGATTTATTAATTCAGAGCATTATGGAGCAGATGAAAGTCGGTGAAACTGCCTATGAGTTTGAAAGCCGGAAATCCATCGTTCTTTTAATCGGTGTAAATGGGGTCGGTAAGACCACTTCGGTCGGTAAGCTGGCCGGACAGTTAAAAGATAAAGGCAAGAAAATATTAGTTGCTGCGGCAGACACTTTCCGTGCAGCGGCTATTGAACAGCTGACCGAATGGGCTAACCGTGCCGGTGTGGAAATTATTGCACAGCAGGAAGGTTCCGATCCTGCCGCGGTCATCTATGATGCGGTTACCGCTGCCAAAGCCCGTGATACGGATGTTTTAATCTGTGATACGGCCGGAAGGCTTCACAATAAAAAGAATTTAATGGAAGAACTTAAAAAAATAGACCGGGTTATTGCCCGTGAATATCCGGATGCCTACCGTGAAACCCTGGTGGTGCTGGACGGTACGACCGGACAGAATGCTCTTGCCCAGGCGAAGCAATTTAATGAGGTTGCCGATATTACCGGAATTATATTGACAAAGCTGGACGGTACCGCGAAAGGCGGAATTGCCATTGCCATTCAAGCCGAACTGGGTATTCCGGTGAAATATATCGGAATTGGGGAACACATTGATGACTTACAGAAATTCAACGCTGAGGATTTTGTAAACGCGCTGTTCAACTAAAAGGAGACAAAAGATTATGATGACATTGGATAAATTTGAAGAAGCCGCAGAACTGGTCAAAAAGGTAACATTAAGGACGAAACTGATTTACAGTGATTACTTTTCGGATTCAACCGGCAACAAGGTCTATCTGAAACCGGAAAATATGCAGTTTACCGGAGCCTACAAGGTGCGGGGGGCTTATTACAAGATCAGTACCCTGTCGGAAGAAGAAAGAAATAAGGGTTTAATCACTGCATCCGCCGGCAACCATGCCCAGGGAGTTGCCTACGCAGCAAAGATGTATAATGCCAAAGCTGTCATTGTAATGCCCACAACCACACCTTTAATTAAAGTAAACCGTACGAAAAGTTACGGTGCCGAAGTAATCTTACAGGGGGATGTTTACGATGACGCCTGTCAGTATGCACTGCAGTTAGCAGAGGAGAACGGATATACCTTCATACACCCGTTTGACGATGAAGTTGTATCCACCGGCCAGGGTACGATTGCCATGGAAATCTTTCAGGAACTGCCGACGGTGGATATTATTTTAGTACCGATTGGCGGCGGCGGCCTGGCAGCCGGAGTTTCAACCTTAGCAAAATTATTGAATCCAAATATCAAAGTGATCGGCATAGAACCCATGGGTGCAAACTGTATGCAGGAATCGCTTAAAGCGGGCCATGTTGTGACTTTACATAACGTAGAAACAATAGCAGACGGCACTGCAGTAAAGACTCCGGGTTCCGCTATCTTTCCTTATATACAAAAAAATATTGATGAGGTTATTGCAATCGATGACCATGAGCTGATTGTAAGCTTTCTGGATATGATTGAAAACCATAAAATGGTTGTTGAAAATTCCGGTTTATTAACCATTGCCGCCCTGAAGCACTTAGACTGTAAGAATAAAAAGGTCGTATCCATCTTAAGCGGAGGCAACATGGATGTGATTACCGTATCCTCCATTGTACAGCATGGATTGATTCAGAGAGGGCGTATATTTACCGTATCCGTACTGCTTCCTGACAGGCCGGGAGAATTAGTGAATGTTGCCAATGTTATTGCAGCCAACCAGGGCAATGTCATCCGCCTGGATCATAACCAGTTCATCAGTATTAACAGAAACAGTGCGGTTGAACTAACCATAACTATGGAAGCTTTCGGCCACGAACACAAGGATTCGATTGTGAAAGCCTTAAAGGATGAGGGGTATAATCCCAAAATCGTTCAACCTAAAAACACTTACCGCTAAGATAAAAATTCCCTTTGATACAGAGTTTAAATTGATACAAAGTTCAAATTGATATAGAGTTCAAATTGGCATAGAGTTCAAAGTGACATAGAGTTCAAATTGACACTGAGTTCAAAACCTTATAATTCAATGAGATAAATTGTACCATTGCCTGGTTTCACCTGTTATATACAGCCGGACAATGATACAAAGATATCTCAGGACTTGCCGGTGAAGAAGTAAAAAAATGAAAAACCCGAAAATGAACCGGGCTTTCAGTTCTTATGTTACCGGCATAAACCCGATTTTGATTAAATTTTACGGTTTTGCCGGAAGTAATCTTAATAAAACGATTTACAGAAAACAGCCGGTCTGTTATAATCTAAATAGTCTTTATGTTCTGATACTGAGCTTTTCGTAATTTCTTTTTTATCAATCGCATTAAAAATCCATGCCAATAATCTGCGGAAAATAAATAACTTACAGCCTTTGACCGGCGTTATGGTAAGTTGCTCCGGTAAAGGGGGGGGATAACTGGATTATAATCCATTTTTAATAGATACAATCGTATTTGATATTGACAAAAAGAAAGTAATAAGTTATTATAATAACAAGAACATTAGTTCGTGAATGAAAAGGAGATTGAATATGTCAAGGGAAGATAAAACAAGAGCATTGGAATCTGCATTAACACAGATAGAGAAACAATATGGCAAAGGATCCGTTATGAAATTAGGGGATAAGGCAGCCCACATGAACATTGAGACAGTGCCTACCGGTTCCATCAGTCTGGATATTGCCCTGGGGCTTGGCGGTGTTCCAAAAGGAAGGATTATAGAAATCTACGGACCGGAATCCAGCGGTAAAACTACCGTGGCATTACATATGGTAGCAGAAGTTCAGAAGCGGGGAGGAATCGCCGGTTTTATTGATGCTGAACATGCGCTTGATCCGGTATATGCCAACCATATCGGTGTAGATATCGATAACCTGTATATTTCCCAGCCGGATAACGGCGAACAGGCTTTGGAAATTACCGAAACCATGGTTCGTTCCGGTGCGGTAGATATTATTATTGTAGACTCCGTTGCCGCACTGGTTCCTAAAGCGGAAATAGACGGCGATATGGGTGATTCCCATGTGGGATTACATGCCAGACTAATGTCCCAGGCATTAAGAAAACTGACTGCTGTCATCAGCAAATCGAACTGTATTGTTATCTTCATCAATCAATTACGTGAAAAAGTCGGAGTTATGTTTGGTAACCCGGAGACAACGACCGGCGGCAGGGCGTTAAAATTCTATTCTTCCATACGTCTGGATGTCCGCAGGATCGAATCTTTAAAGCAGGGCGGGGATATTATCGGTAACCGGACAAGAATCAAAGTAGTGAAGAATAAGATTGCACCGCCATTTAAGGAAGCGGAATTTGATATTATGTTCGGACAGGGAATCTCCCGGGAAGGAGATGTTTTGGATCTGGCTGCCAATGAGAATATTATTGTTAAAAGCGGTGCATGGTATGCCTATAATGATGCTAAGATCGGACAAGGCCGTGAGAATGCCAAAGCTTTCTTAAAAGACAATCCGGAGATTTTTGCCGAAGTAGATAAGAAAGTACGTGATAAGTTTGATATTGCTGCTGACATAGTTGAATCACCTAAGAGTGCAGAGGAAAACTAAATTATTAGCTGTCAGCTTATAAAATAAAACTTAGCAAATCAACTGCTAAGTTTTATTTTATGGTACCATTTTACTTGTTAAGTCTTATGTTGCAGCAATAATGAGTAAACTGGAATTATGAAAGGGAGACCATGTTAATCACGAAATTAGAAGAGTCAGGTAAAAGCAAGGTAAAAGTATATATAGATAATGAATATTATTTTATACTGTATCATAAGGATTTGATGATATATCAATTGGCGGAAAACGAAATAATTCCCGACGCGGTTTATCAGGATATTTATAAAAATACCGTGTTAAGAAGGGCAAAACAGAAAGGACTTGCCATTTTAAAATTTATGGACAGAACGGAGCAGGAACTTGCCTTAAAATTAAAACAGGCAGACTATACGGATTCCATTATATCTGAAGTTATTGCATACATTAAAAGTTATCATTATATCGATGATGAACGTTATGCCGTTAATTATATCCGTTCCAGGAAGGACAGCAAAAGTAAACGTCAGATTTATGCGGAGCTGATTCAAAAGGGCATTGAAAAAATGTATATAGAACAGGCTTTTTGTGAAGAATATGAGGACGAAGAAGAGGCTATACGAAAAGCCATAGGAAAAAAGACAAAAGATATCAGCAGTATGACCGAAGAAGAAAAAATGAAATTAACTTCCAGTTTATACCGTAAAGGTTTTCCGTTAGATTTAATTAAAAAATATATTTCTTGAAATTGAGAGTCATATAAAAATACATTGTTAAAAAATAATCAAAGTTTAACTTTTATACAATTATGTATTGAAATTTTACCAAAAATGGGATATACTTATAATCGGCAGAAATTTTGATTTTAATATTACAAAATAGAAAAACGGAGGGCAGAAAATGAATACGACAGCGCAATTGTCAGCAAGAGAAAGAATAAACTCTTTGCTTGACGACAATAGTTTTGTTGAGGTTGGTGCGTTAATAACCAGAAGAAGTACCGACTTTAATCTGCAGCAGAAAGAGGTACCTGCTGACGGTGTAATTACCGGTTATGGAGTTATTGATGGTAATCTAGTATATGTATACTGTCAAGATAAATCTGCATTAAATGGTACAATCGGAGAAATGCATGCAAAAAAAATAGCACATATTTATGACTTAGCACTTAAGGTAGGAGCACCGGTCATTGGCATTATTGACTGTGCCGGTTTAAGACTGCAAGAAGCAACGGATGCATTAAATGGTTTTGGTGAAATCTACTTAAAACAAACCCTTGCTTCCGGAGTAATTCCACAGATAACAGCAGTACTTGGTACTTGTGGTGGTGGAGCAGCAGTTATGACATCCTTGAGTGATTTTTCATTTATGGCTAAAAACGGCGCTAAATTATTTGTTAATTCACCAAACGCAATTGAGAATAACTTTACGGCAAAACTTGATACGGCAGCCGCGGCTTTTCAGGCTGAATCAGGTTCTGTTGATTTCGTTTTAGATGATGATGCTTCTGTACTGGCCAAAGTCAGGGAACTGGTAAGCATATTACCTTCCAATAATGAAGACGATGCATCCTACGATGAATGTACAGATGATTTAAACAGGTTAGTTCCCGAAATTACTGCAGCGGTCGCAGATTCTGCTGCTGCATTAAAAGCTATTTCCGATAGTAATTATTTTCTTGAAGTGAAAGCGGAATATGCCAGGGAAATGGTTACGGGATTTATACGTTTAAACGGTGTGACAGTTGGTGCAGTGGCAAACCGTACGGAAGTACTGGATGCTGAAGGAAAGGTAACAGAAAAATTTGACGGATCCTTAACTACGGCCGGCTGCTATAAGGCAGAAAAGTTTGTTCAGATATGTGATTCTTATAATATTCCAATCCTGACTTTGACCAATGTTACCGGATATAAAGCAACACTTGACGAAGAAAAGTCCATTGGCATTGCAACGGCAAAATTGACCTACGCATTTGCCAATGCAACGGTACCAAAAGTTAATGTTATAACCGGAAAGGCTTATGGCAGTGCTTATCTGACCATGAATTCCAAACATATTGGTGCAGACCTGGTATTTGCTGTTGAAGGGGCACAGATTGGAATGATGGATGCTAAATTAGCTGCCCAGATCATGTATGAAAAAGAACCGGCTGCTGTTGATGCAAAAGCTTCTGAATATGCGGAGCTTCAATCCAGTGCAGTAGCTGCGGCGAAACGTGGATATATTGACAGTATCATAGATGCTGCATCTACAAGGAAACATTTAATTTATGCATATGAGATGTTATTTACTAAGAGAGAAAGCCGTCCAAGCAAAAAACACGGCACAGTATAGTAAATATTCATCCCTGATTTATACTTGCGCATACCGCGCGGATGGGAGCAAAATATGAATCTATTACTTTCAGGATTATATAATATCATACTGGCAGCGAATAGTAATTCAAGTTTGGCGGATAGTATTCCCCAGCCACTGTTAAATATATTAATTGGTTTGGGAATTGTATTTGCGGCATTGATTTTCATCGCCGGGTTGATTTATATAATTAAATCTATATCAGGCTTAACAAATACGAAACCGGGTGACGGTGCTTCAAATTCCGGGTATACGGTAAATACACCGGTTATTGCAAAAGAAGAAACGGTAGCAGAAGAAGTATTAACGGATGATTTGGAATTAGTAGCGGTAATTACAGCTGCAATTATGGCATCCATGGGTAATGAGGCACCTGCCGACGGATTGGTTGTAAGGTCAATCAGAAGAATTAATAATAAAAGATGGCAGAATGCATAATAAAATTTTAATGTGCTAAATACAGTTATTGTGATAATAATATAGTAACTTTTGTAAATGAGGGTCATTTGCAAGACACAAGGAGGAAATAAATTATGAAGAATTACACGATTACCGTTAATGGAACAGCATATCAAGTAACAGTGGAAGAAAATACAGGAAGTACAGTTCAGGCTCCGGCACCCGCAGTAAAGGCACCGGCCGCAGCACCGAAAGCAGCAGCTCCTGTACCTGCTCCAAAGGCAGAGGCACCAGCCGCAGAGGCACCTGCAGCACCAGCCGGCACAGCAGGCAATATCAAAGTAAATGCTCCTATGCCAGGCAAGATTTTAGCAGTAAAGGCAAACGTTGGACAAACTGTAAAACGCGGAGATGTCCTTTTAATATTAGAAGCCATGAAAATGGAAAATGAAATAGTAGCTTCTGATAACGGTACCGTTGCCAGCATCAATGTTTCCGTAGGTGATATGGTAGAATCCAGTACTTTATTGGCTACCTTAAATTAATTGAAGTTTAATTAAAATTCTAAATTTAAGTCGATTTGAAATAAATTGCATAATCATAAAACAGGAGGTATAAGAATGTCAGATCAAGCAAAAAGACCGGTAAAAATTACCGAAACCATATTACGTGACGCACATCAGTCCTTAATTGCCACAAGAATGACAACCGAACAGATGCTTCCCATTGTCGATATAATGGATAAAGTCGGATATCATGCAGTTGAATGCTGGGGTGGTGCTACTTTTGATGCGTCTTTAAGATTCTTAAAAGAAGATCCGTGGGAAAGACTCAGAAAACTGAGAGCCGGATTTAAAAATACAAAACTTCAGATGTTATTCAGAGGTCAAAACATATTGGGCTATCGTCATTATGCGGATGATGTTGTGGAATATTTCGTTCAGAAGTCAATTTCCAACGGTATTGACATCATAAGAATATTTGACGCTTTAAATGACTTAAGAAACTTAGAATGTGCCGTAAAAGCAGCGAATAAAGAAAAAGGCCATGCACAGGTTGCGATTTCCTATACTTTGGGTGATGCTTATACGACAGAATATTATATCGATATGGCCAAAAAGATAGAAGAAATGGGTGCGAATTCGATCTGTCTTAAAGATATGGCCGGGTTATTGGTACCATATGAGGCAACGAATTTAATCACTGCATTAAAATCCGCAGTAAGTATCCCGATAGACCTTCATACCCATTATACCAGCGGTGTTGCAGCCATGACATACATGAAAGCGGTAGAAGCGGGCTGTGATATTATTGATACGGCTATGTCGCCCTTTGCTATGGGTACCAGCCAGCCGGCTACGGAAGTTATGGTTGAGACTTTTAAAGGTACTCCATATGACACAGGCTTTGACCAGCAGTTACTTGCTGAGATAGCGGATTATTTCAGACCTATGAGAGATAAGGCCTTAGAGACCGGATTATTAAATCCCAAGGTAATGGGAGTTGATATTAAAACATTATTATATCAGGTACCGGGTGGTATGTTATCCAACCTTGTTTCCCAATTAAAGGAACAAAAAGCGGAAGATAAGTATTATGATGTTTTACGGGAAATTCCAAGAGTGCGTAAAGATTTTGGTGAACCGCCTTTAGTTACTCCGTCCAGCCAAATCGTTGGTACACAGGCTGTGCTTAATGTTATTGCCGGAGAACGTTATAAGATGGTTACAAAAGAAACGAAAGCCGTATTATCCGGAGAATATGGACGTACGGTTAAACCTTTTGATCCTGAAATACAGAAGAAGGTTATCGGAGACGCTACTCCAATTACCTGCCGTCCGGCAGATTTATTAAAACCGGAATTAAAAACGATTGAAAAAGAAATGGAGCAATGGAAGGAACAGGATGAAGATGTGTTATCCTATGCATTATTCCCTCAGGTAGCAACCGAGTTCTTTAAATATCGTCAGGCTCAGAAAACGAAAATGGATATATCTGCAGCTGATACGCAGAATCAGGCTTATCCGGTTTGATAATAAAATATATAGTTAATTAACGATACAGGGCAAATTCCATATAACGTGGGTTGCCCTGTTATTATTTAGATTTAAGTTATTAAACTGTAAAGCGTGTTTAAGCATTTTTATTATATTAAATCTTTCTCAAAGATTAACATAATATTATTATGTAATATGATACCCTTAAGAAGTTGACAAAATTATATTATGTAAACAATACATTAGTTAATAGGGTTTAATAAATTACGAAGTTATGATTATGTTTATTTTAATTTTGATCAATGAACTTTGGCTGTATCTTGGAATTTGTCTTTGTATATGTCATAGATTTGATTATAGTGAGTTAAAATAAAATTTATATATACTGAAATACAATTTAAGAAACGACAGGGTGTTTGAGTTATTTAAAAAATGGATTAAAATTTTATCTAAACTTTATAATTATTTCTTACAATTTATTTTTTTATATATTTACATATATACGAAAATGGCTTACTATAGAAAATAAAATTGTAATTCTTATTCATATTGTGCTTAAAAGTATAAATGTACTGATATATACAAGGTACTGATATATACAAGGAAATACAGACCGGCCAAGAGGAGATCATAACTGCTTGAATAATCAAACCTTTATGCAAGCTTCACCAGGCGGTTGAAAGTTATATGATTTCGGAGGATATTATGGAACAGATAAAACCATATAAAAAGGGAGTGGAGTATTCATATACCCTGGGGGCTTTTCCAACATTTGAATTATTGAAAGGGCATCCGGAATTCGTAAAGGCGGTTTATATACATTCCACCTTCACAGACCGGGAAAGCCTGATAACGCTGTGCGGAAAAAATAAAATTCCTGTTTTAACGGAGGATAAAACAATCCATAGGATCAGTGATAAGGAAAACTGTTTTGTGATAGGCGTTTTCGATAAATATGAATGTTCCCTGGAGCAGAATAAACCGCATATTGTATTAGTGAATCCCAGTAATATGGGAAATCTGGGTACTATCATCCGGACAGCGGTCGGCATGGGGATATATGATATAGCATTAATTACGCCCTGTGCGGATTTATTTCATCCGAAAACCATACGTTCTTCCATGGGAGCCCTGTTTAAATTACGGCATCAGCATTTCAATTCCTTTGCAGAATACCGGGAGCGATATCCATACCATGATGTGTTTACTTTTATGCTTAACGGTACCAATACCCTGGAAATACAAAATTGTCCGAAGACGGATCTGTTTTCCCTGGTTTTCGGTAATGAAGCTACGGGGCTTAATGATTCCTTTTTAAAGGAAGGAACCAGTATATGCATCCCCCAGACTCCGGATGTGGATTCCTTAAATATAACAATAGCAGTAGGCATAGGTACATTTATCTTTATGCATCAGACAAAATAATAAATAATTCCTTAACTTAAGAAATTATTATAAAAGGAGATAAGATGAGTGAAGTTATTATCAGGATGGCAGATTCAGCGGATGCAGAGGCAATATATAAAATTTATGAACCTTATATATTAAATACCGTAATTACTTTTGAATATGATAAAGTTCCGCTTGAGCAGTTCCGGGAACGTATAAAGAAGGTGACGGAGAAATTTCCCTGGCTGGTTTGTACGGTTGAAGGGGCAGTCGCAGGATATGCTTATTGTTCCCCTCATTTAGAAAGGGCAGCCTTTGGCTGGGATTGTGAATGTTCCGTATATTTGGATGAGAATTACCACAGAAGAGGCATTGGCACGGCATTATATGAGGCATTATTTAATATAGTAAAAAAACAGGGCTTTTATAATATATATTCTTTGATCTGCGTGCCTCATGAAAGCAGTGTGGCACTACATAAAAAATACGGATTTACGGAAGTAGGCACATATTATAATACAGCTTATAAATTAGGACAATGGAGGCATTTACTGGTTATGGAGAAAAGGCTTTGTAATCCGGTTGGAGAACCCACATCCGTTATATCGATAGAAAGAATCGATAAAGAATTTTTAAAAGAAGAATTCCATAGAGCTGAAGCTAAAATAATGGTATAAAAAAGCGGGATAAAAGTTACAGTTCAGCCATAGGAGCCGTGAAATGTTCTAGGAAGTCGTAAGACTGAATTTTAATATATTCAGACAAGCTGGAATTTATAGAAAAAAATAACAGAAAAAAGACATATATCAGGAAAAAATAATTCGGAAAAATAATTTGGAAAAAATAATTCGAAAAAAAATAATTCGAAAAAAAAAAATAATCCGGAAAAAATAATCCGAAAAATATAATCCGGAAAAAATAATCTGAAAAAAATAATCTGAAAAAAAGACAAAAAGACATTTATCCGGAAAATAACTTGACAAACCCATCAAAATTAGTTATACTACCACCTGTAAAGAAAAAAACTTTACAGGCGGTGTTTGAATGGATAATATAGGAATGGATGATAAACTGAAAGAAAAAGTAGAACTTTCAATTCTTTTTGATTTCTATGGTGAACTGCTAAAAGACCATAATAAACACATATTTGAGGACTATGTACTGAATGATTTGTCACTGAGTGAGATTGCAGAAGAACAAGGCATCAGCAGGCAAGGCGTTTATGACATCGTAAAACGATGCAGCAAGCAGTTAAAAGACTGTGAAGATAAGCTCAGTTTAGTAAAGAAGTTTGAGAAAACCAAAGTAAAGGTAAACCGGATTAAAGAGCTTTCGGAGCAGATGAAATTATCCGGAGAGAAGACTTATCTGGAAGATATAATTATGTTATCCGATAACATTTTACAAGATTTATAAACCGACAACTTAGGCAGACAGCTGCTGCAAAAAAATTCAGCCGTGTTCCGGTACACCGTATGCGAATTATGCATAGGCATAAGCAGACGAGGTACCAGTTTGAGTGAATGGATGTATGAATTAGGAGGTTGTGCATGGCATTTGATAGCCTATCTGAAAAACTGCAAAATGTATTTAAAAACTTAAGAGGCAAAGGACGCCTATCCGAAGCGGATGTTGCCACTGCCTTAAAAGAAGTAAAGATGGCCCTGCTGGAAGCAGATGTTAACTTTAAGGTTGTAAAGAATTTTATAAAATCCGTACAGGACCGGGCTGTGGGACAGGACGTTATGTCCAGTTTAACACCTGGGCAGATGGTAATTAAGATTGTTAATGAAGAGATGGTTAACCTGATGGGTTCGGAAACCACAGAAGTGGCTTTCAGGCAAGGCAACGAAATTACGGTTATCATGATGTGCGGTCTTCAGGGTGCCGGTAAAACCACTACCACTGCAAAATTAGCCGGTAAATTTAAATCCAAAGGCAGAAAGCCGTTACTGGCTGCCTGCGATATATACAGGCCGGCCGCCATTGAACAGCTCCAGATTAACGGAGATAAACAGGGAGTTCCGGTATTTTCCATGGGCGATAAGCACAAGCCGGTTAATATTGCAAAAGCGGCCATTGAACATGCGGTAAAGAATAATTATAACGTCGTTATATTAGATACGGCCGGACGACTTCATATTGATGAAGACATGATGAATGAATTAATTGAAATCAAAGAAAATGTGGATATACACCAGACCATACTGGTTGTTGACTCTATGACCGGTCAGGATGCCGTTAATGTAGCCGAGATGTTTAATGACAAGATTGGCATTGACGGTGTAATTTTAACCAAGTTAGACGGTGATACCAGAGGCGGTGCGGCCCTTTCCATTCGCGCCGTAACCGGAAAACCGATTCTGTATGTCGGCATGGGTGAAAAATTATCGGATCTGGAGCAATTTTATCCAGACCGTATGGCATCCAGGATTTTAGGGATGGGCGATATCCTGACTTTAATTGATAAAGCCCAGGCTGATTTTGATGAAGATAAGGCAAGAGAATTAGAAAAGAAAATCAAAAAAGCGGAATTTGACTTTAATGATTTCTTAGAACAGATGCAGCAGATTAAAAAAATGGGCGGCATCGGCGATATATTAAAAATGATGCCCGGTATGCCCGGTATGGGCGGCAACTTAAAAGATGTGGATATTGATGAAAATGCCATATCCGGAGTGGAAGCAATTATCTATTCCATGACGAAGGCGGAACGTTCCAATCCGGATATATTGAATCCCTCCAGGAAAAAAAGGATTGCAAAGGGTGCCGGCGTTGATATCAGCGAAGTTAATAAGCTGGTGAAACAGTTTGAACAGATGAAAAAGATGATGAAGCAGTTTTCCGGCATGATGGGCGGTAAGGGAGCCAAACGTGGCAAATTTAAATTACCGTTTGGATTTTAATTGGTTGTTTATGTTATATACAATAATTGTTATAACTTTTACAATAGAAGCTTAATATATATTTTATATTAAGGGATATTAATTTAAGGAGGTGAAATAAATGGCAGTTAAAATTAGGTTAAAAAGAATTGGACAAAAAAAGGCTCCTTTCTATAGAATCGTTGTTTCTGATTCCAGATCACCAAGAGATGGTAAATTCATCGAAGAGATTGGTACTTATGATCCGACCAGGGAACCAAGTGCTTTTAAAGTTAACGAAGAAGCAGCTAAAAAATGGTTATCAAATGGTGCTCAACCTACTGAAACAGTTGGTAATTTATTTAAAAAAGCAGGCATTACAAAATAATGCCGGTTTAATTACGGTTTAGTTGCTACAAAGAATTGTACATTATTGTACTATGCATTTCACATTCCAGTGGAGGTGAAGAGTAATGAAAGAATTAGTTAAAGTAATTGCTACATCACTCGTTGATCACCCTGAAGAAGTTGTTGTAACTGAGAAGGAAACCGATAAGTCTATTATTGTTGAATTGAAAGTGGCCCCTGAAGATATGGGTAAGGTCATTGGAAAACAAGGCCGTATTGCAAAGTCCATTCGTACAGTTGTTAAAGCAGCAGCTACAAAGGATGACAAAAAAGTAGTAGTTGAGATACTACAATAAGTTCCCAATAAAAACAAAAGTCGAATGCCTAAAGCAGAAGCTTTGTTTAAATGGGGCTAAACAGCCCCATATCTTACAAGAACCCGTGCCGAAAGGAATTAACCTTAAAGACTGGGTTCTTGTTTTTCTTGATGCATACCGCCTCTTATCGGAAAGTCAAAGCGGATCTTCGCATTCCGCTTTGTTGCATGCTCATGACCAATTTCCGATAAGTTATTTAAGCTAAATTATTTCCATAAGAACAGATTGGAGCTGCAATGAACGAGTATTTACGCGTTGGAGTAATTTCCGCAACCCATGGTATCCGGGGGGAGGTAAAGGTATATCCCACAACGGACGATATCAATCGGTTTAAATATTTAAAACAGGTATTTCTGGATACCGGAAAAGAACAGATCGAACTTGAAGTAGAAGGCGTCAAGTTTTTTAAACAGCAGGCTATTCTTAAATTCAAGGGAATTGATAATATAAATGATATTGAAAAATATAAAGGAAAAGATCTTCTTGTAACAAGGGAGAATGCAGTAAAGCTTGAAAATGATGAGTATTTTATATATGATATCATAGGATCTAAGGTCATTACCGAGGAAGGCTCCGAATTGGGAAAATTAACGGAAGTAATGGCAACGGGGGCAAACGATGTTTATATCGTTACCACGAAAGAGGGCAAAGAAATTCTGCTGCCTTCCATTAAGGAATGTATATTAGACGTTGATGTTGCCGGTAAAGTTATTAAGGTTCATGTATTGCCCGGATTAATCTGATACAGTATAATTGTAACGGATGCCGTTAATGGATAATTCCCGGTTTTTAGGGTGAATACCGGGAGATAAAAGGAGTTTTTCATGAATTTTTATGTTTTGACATTATTTCCTGACATGATAGAACAGGGTTTAAATACCAGTATTACCGGGCGCGCCCTGGATAAAGGTTTAATTACTCTTAATACGGTTGATATACGTGATTTTTCAGAAAATAAACATAAAAGAGTGGATGATTATCCCTATGGGGGCGGAGCAGGTATGGTGATGGCACCGGGACCTGTATACCGTGCCCAACAATTTATAGAAGAGCAGATTCGTTCAAAAAAAAATGAGAATAAAAATGCAGTTGAAAATGTAGATAAAAAAGCAAGAGTTATTTACCTGACGCCACAGGGAAATGTATTCAATCAGGGTATGGCTGAGGAACTGGCAAGAGAAGAGGATTTGATTTTTCTATGCGGTCATTACGAAGGAATAGATGAACGTGTATTGGATATGGTAGTGACGGATTCTGTATCCATTGGTGATTACGTACTAACCGGCGGTGAACTGCCTGCCATGGTAATGATTGATGCCATAGCCAGGCTGGTTCCGGGAGTTTTAAACAATGATGTATCGGCTGAATTTGAATCTTTTCAGGACAACCTGCTGGAATATCCCCAATATACGAGGCCGGAAGTATTTATGGACAAGACCGTACCGGAAGTATTATTATCCGGTCATCACGCCAAAATAGAGGAATGGAGAAAAGAACAGTCCATCCTAAGAACAGCCAGGACACGGCCTGATCTATTGCAAAATGCCGGGCTTTCCAAAAAAGAACAGAAGTTCCTGGAGGATTATCTGAATAAACAAAGAAAAGAATAGTGTAACCGTATTTAATAGTCTTTTACAAAGTCAGTTATTATTTAGATTATTATTTTAGTGTTTTATTTATGGGATTTTACGAAAATACTTGCAATTTATGGATGAGTATGTTAAAATAAGATGTTGTGAGATAGGATGGTCCTCTGATACAACGCTTTTCTGATTATAAGGACATGTTGGTTACATATCCGTTAAGCAAGGTATTAAGAACGTCTAAATATTAAGGAGGTCACAAAATGAACGATATTATTAAAAACATTGAAGCTGCTCAGCTCAAAGAAAATGTAACCACTTTCCATGTAGGTGATACGGTAAAGGTTTACGCTAAGGTAAAAGAAGGTAGCCGCGAAAGAACCCAGATTTTCGAAGGCGTTGTTTTAAAAAGACAAAACGGCGGAGCCAGAGAAACATTTACAGTAAGAAAATCATCAAACGGAATCGGTGTTGAAAAGACTTGGCCATTACACTCTCCAAGCGTTGAAAAAATCGAAGTGATCAGACGTGGTAAAGTCAGAAGAGCTAAGTTAACTTATTTACGTAATAGAGTAGGTAAGAAAGCGAAAGTAAAAGAGCTCGTTAAATAATTCGTAACACAATGAAAACGAAAACGGGAAGGGACAACTACTTAGGTATTGTCCTTTTTTTAACAGGTAAAGCTTACCGTTTTTAGATACCGGTTTAATAGGAGCAGATATGGAATTTGATTTTGATAAGGGAAGTAAGAAGCCTCTGGTTAAAAAAATAGTATTTAATATTATCATATGGGTCATAGAGATTGCTTTTGTAATAACATTGGCTTACCTGATCGTAAACTATGCTTTGGAGAAAACCACCATGTTTGGTGAATCCATGGAAACAACCTTAAAAGATCAGGATAAAATAATTATTAATAAATTTTATTATAAGCTTTCCAAACCGAAGCGATTTGATGTCATTGTATTTAAGCAATCCAATAAGGAACACAGTTATTTTAACGTAAAGAGGATAATCGGCCTGCCGGGTGAAACCGTTCAGATCGTAAATGGCACTATTTATATTAACGGTAAGACCATTACGGAACCTATTGTCACGGAGCCGATAAAGAACAGCGGCCTTGCGGCAGAGGAAATGAAATTAGAGGATAATGAATACTTTGTATTAGGTGATAACCGGAACAATAGTGAAGACAGCCGGTTCGCCAATATTGGAAATATATTGTTTGGTGATATTGTGGGAAAAGCCTGGATGCGCACCAATGACTTTGATTTTATCAGCAATTTAAACACTCGTAAAAATGACAGTACCGGTTATAATTCCCTGGAAACCAAAGAGAGTGACCAAAGCGAATAAACCGGATAATGTAAGTAAAAGGAGGCATGTGAATGCATTTTCAGTGGTACCCCGGTCATATGACAAAGGCAAGACGTATGATGCAGGAGGATATGAAATTAATAGATGTTGTCATTGAACTGGTTGATGCCAGGATTCCCCTAAGCAGTAAAAATCCGGATATCGATGATATGGCAAAAAATAAATCCCGGGTTATTTTATTAAATAAATATGATCTGGCCGATGAGAAATTTACTGAAAGCTGGAAAAACTATTTTGAAAAAAAAGGCTTTTATGTAACCTTAGTAAATTCCAAAAACGGCAGCGGTGTAAGAAAGGTTAATGATGTAGTCCAGCAGGCCTGCAGGGAGAAAATAGAAAGGGACCGGAAAAAAGGTATTTTAAACAGACCACTGCGCGCAATGGTAGTTGGTATTCCCAATGTAGGTAAATCTACCTTCATTAACAGCATTGCAGGGAAAGCCTCAACCAAAACAGGCAATAAACCGGGTGTAACAAAAGGAAAACAATGGATTAAAATAAATAAAAGTATTGAGTTATTAGATACTCCGGGTATTTTATGGCCGAAATTTGAAGACCAGTCCGTAGGACTTAAACTGGCTTTCATCGGCTCCATACGGGAAGAGATCCTGAATGTCCATGAATTATCCTTGGAGCTAATACGTTTTCTGATTATAAATTACAAGGGCTGTCTGACAGGCCGTTACGGTATGGAAGAAAGTGACGATGCTGTGGAAACTTTACAGTTGATTGCCGAAAAAAGAGCTTGCAGAATTAAGGGCGGTGATTTAGACTTAAATAAAGCGGCCGGTTTTGTTATGGACGATTTTCGAAACGGAAGATTAGGTAATATTACGTTGGAGTTTCCCCCTGCTTCTGATACCGAGTAAAGGAGCCTTGTAAAAAAGAAAGCGGTGATGGCGTGTTGGATGAACATAATCTTGAAAGGAACGAAAGCCGGAATTACGGTAAAACAAAGAAAGTATTTAAGGAAGGTCTTCATCTGTTGTTCTATTTATTGATTGTTTTTCTGTCAACATTTTTAATCCTTCATTTTATAGGCCAGAGGACCCAGGTGTATGGCCAGTCCATGGAAAATACTCTTTCCAATCAGGATAACCTGATTGTGGATAAATTATCCTACCATTTTATGAAACCCCACCGCTTTGACATCATTGTTTTTCCCGTTGATGAGACAAAGACCGTTTTTTATATAAAGCGGATTATCGGACTGCCCGGGGAAACGATACAGATTATCAATGGGAAGATTTATATTAACGATGAACTGTTAAACGAAGATTATGGAAAAGAAGTTATTTCCATTGACGGCGAAGGCCTTGCGGCGCAGCCAATCCAGCTGGGTGACGATGAATATTTTGTTTTAGGTGATAACCGGAATCACAGTTCGGACAGCAGGGATCCGAAAGTAGGCAATATCACGAAATCTTCCATTATAGGCAAAGCCTGGATCCGTATATGGCCGCTTAGCCGGTTTGGTTTTATTAATCACTAAAGATAAGGGAGAAGCATTTTGGACATTAAAATAACGGATATAAAAAATGAACTGGAGCTAACGGATCCGGTTAACCTTGACGATATTTTAAATAAGTACCGGAAGGATAGCCGGACAGGCGTTATAAAATTAATTGAAAAATATGATAAGATAAAAGAAAGACTGAAACTGGAATTAACAAGAACCGAGAAAATGAAGGCGTATGAATATAAGTATAAGGACTGCAGCTATATCTGCGGTATAGACGAGGTTGGCAGAGGACCTCTGGCAGGTCCGGTGGTTGCCTGTGCGGTAATACTTCCAAAAGATTGCAATATCCTTTATATTAACGATTCCAAACAGCTTTCGGAGAAAAAAAGGGAAGAACTTTACGATCAGATTATGGAGCAGGCCGTTGCAGTCGGAGTGGGCAGCATACCTCCTGCCAAAATTGATGAAATTAACATACTGCAGGCAACCTATGAAGCGATGAGACAGGCCATTGGTAATTTGGCCGTGGTTCCCGATATATTGTTAAATGATGCGGTTACCATACCGAAAGTTCCCCTTAAGCAGGTTCCCATTATAAAAGGGGATGCGAAAAGCATATCCATCGCTGCCGCCAGTATTGTTGCCAAAGTGACCAGAGACAGGCTTATGGTTGCATATGACAGCATATTTCCCCAATATGGTTTTGCGGCAAATAAAGGTTATGGCTCCCAGGAACATATTGAAGTATTAAAAAGGGTAGGACCTTCACCGATCCACCGGTTAAGTTTTATTAAAAACTTTTTTTGATTTCAGAAAGAAAACTTATTATCGGGAAAGAAAACATATTTGCAGGAAAGAAAAGATATCTGCAGGAAAGAAAACATATTTGCAGGAATAAAAACATATCTGCAGGAATGGATATATTTAAAGCGGTATATTTACATATAAAATGAAAAGGAGCAGGGGTCATGGCTGAAGGATTCAATCAATTAAATAATAAGTATAAAACAAATCCGCCGAATAAGACTGCGGTTGCCCTTGCCTATAATCCCGATGAGGCGGCACCTAAGATAATAGCTGCCGGAAAAGGGTATTTAGCAGATAAAATACTTGAAAAAGCCGGTCAGAATCATATACCGGTACATAAAGACGAGCAATTGGCGGCAACTTTGTCAAAATTGGATATCGGGGATTATATACCGCCAGAATTATATGATGTTGTATCTGAAGTTCTGATTTTTGTCGATAATATGGATCGTATTAAATCCAAAGTACTCCCGAAAGTGGAATAAAAGAAACCGCCGGGCAGTTTCTTTGAAAATATGATATGAAAGCCAGAGGGGCTTTGCTATCCTGTTTCTCTGGAGTTTTATGCAGCATTTGTGTCACAAAGTGGCCGTGCCTCATTAACTGCGAAAAGATATGCGAAGGAATGGAGAGAATTATGTATAATAAACGGTCTGTCGGCTCCCGGTATGAGCAGGTCGCCCTGGAATTTCTGAAAGAGCGGGGCTATGTCATCCTGGAACAGAATTTTCAGTGCCGGACCGGAGAAATCGATATGATTGCAAAGGAAAACGGCTACCTTACGTTCATAGAAGTAAAATACAGAAGGAATACCGCCAACGGCTTGCCTCAGGAGGCTGTTGGCTTGCATAAAATGCGGAAAATAACCCGTACAGCCGGCTATTATATGCTGAAAAAACGTATTCCGGCAGATACACCCTGCCGTTTTGACGTGGTAGTTATTTTAGATCAGGAAATCTCATTAATTCAAAATGCTTTTGAGGCTGTTTTTTAACCTATCAAGGAATTCTCTCGCTTTTGCAGCGGTGATTCTTTCGTCAAATTTTGTGCCGCTGCGGGCGGCGGAATGAAAGGTAAATATGAAATTTCAAAATAATAAGAATGCAGTTCTGAATCAGGACGGGAAAGTTCCTTTTTTTACCTTTCCATGTTTATCAGAAATTAATTATATTAAACACGGTTTTTCCACCAGGCTCGGAGGGGTCAGTTCCGGCATCTATGAAACTATGAACCTGGCCTTTGGCAATGGAGATAATCCCGAGCATGTGGCAGAGAATTATAAAAGAATAAGCCGGAGCATCGGATTTAAACCGGAAGATACCGTTACTACGGATCAGGTACATACTACGGAAATCCGTCTGGCCACTGCCGCGGATAAAGGAAAAGGAATAATAAAAAAAAGGGACTACAAAGGAATTGACGGCTTAATAACGAAGGAACCGGGCATTACACTGGCCACATATTATGCGGACTGTGTGCCCCTGTATTTTGTAGACACGAAAAAACATGCCATAGGCTTAAGTCACTCAGGGTGGCGGGGTACGGTAAAAAGAATGGGCAGGGCAACACTGGAAGCCATGGAAAAGCATTTCGGTACAAAAGCAGAGGATGTCATTACTTTGGTAGGACCGTCCATCTGCATGGATTGCTACGAAGTCAGCCGGGATGTGGCAGAGGCCTTTCAAAATGAATTTAACAAAATCCAATTAAAAGATATTCTTTTTGACAAAGGAAATGGTAAATACCAATTAAACCTTTGGGAAGCAAACCGTCATATATTCTTAGATGCGGGGGTAAAGCCGGAAAACATCCATATATCCCAGGTATGTACGTCCTGTAACAGCGATTTATTATTTTCCCACAGGGCTTCTAAGGGAAAACGGGGCACACTTGCGGCATTTTTAATGCTGGAACCGTAGTTCACCCTGCAGCCTTGCGCATTATATCCAGGGGCTTCCGGTAATTCAACTGACCTGGTTGTTGGCTTATGGGATGATTGGTAAAATAAACTTCCCGGTAACATGCACTTACCATTCGGATATTATCCGAATGATTGAAGTACATATTACCGGGGAGTATTTTTTATATTGCAAGTTTAAATTTGCTATTCTTGATTTTCTATATTTTATTTTCTAAAGAACGTTCTTATTTTTAAAACTTTACTTCACAGTCTTTATTCTGCCTTTGGAATCTTAATTATTTTTTTTATACTCGGCAACAATATCCTGAATTCGGGTGGTGGAATTTAATATTCCGTCCACGGACTGGTCATGATTAATAGTATGTATAATTAAAGCCAGATAACGGCTTAAGTCAACATTGGTATAATATTTCTTACTCAGTAATTCGGCGGGGCAGTTGATAAGGTTCGTGGTAAATATCCGGTCGATGATACCGTCCTCATAATATTGGTCAAATACTTCATATCCTTTTGCAAATAAACCGAAAGTAGCTGCGATATATACTTTGGAAGCTTTTCTTTTCTTTAGTTCCACAGCGATTTCCAGAATACTTTTGCCGGTAAAGATCATATCGGCCACAATTAAAACCGCTTTTCCTTCCACATCTGTGCCTAAAAACTCATATGCGGACATCGGAGTGTCATCATCAAAAATATCGGAATAGTCATGCCTTTTATAAAACATTCCTAAATCCACACCCAGAATATTGGTATAAAATACTGCTTTGGCCATGGCGCCTTCATCGGGACTGATAATCATCAAATGCTCATTATCCAGCTTTAACCCTTTTTCCGTAGCCAGAAAAGCCTGTATAAACTGATAGGAGGTGTAAAAATTATCGAAACCGTCGATGGGAATGGCATTCTGTACACGGGGATCAAGGGCATCAAAGGTAATAATATTTTTTACACCCATTTTAACCAGTTCCTGCAGGGCAGTGGCACAGTCAAGGGATTCCAGATTGGTCCGCTTATTCTGCCTCCCTTCATATAAAAATGGTATGATAACATTAATACGGTGTGCTTTCACGTTACAGGCATCAATCAAACGTTTCAGATCCTGAAAGTGATCGTCCGGGGACATCATATTGTTCATACCATCTAAACTATAATGTATACTATGATTTGTTACATCGGCTAATATATAAATATCGGTACCGTGAATGGATTCCTTTATCACTCCTTTCGCCTCGCCTGAGTTAAACCTGGGACATTCGGCATTTACCAGATAGGTATCGGCTTCATAACCTGAAAAAGCAGGGAGATTTTTATATTCCAATGCCTGATCATGTCTGGCTTTAACAATTAAGGAGTTGATTTTTTCCGCTAATGGACGGAAACCATCCAAAGACATAATTTTTAGCGGCGCAACCGGAATTGTTTCCAAATTCTTTGTGGGTGTCATTATAGTGCCTCCATATAGTGAATCTTTATCATTTTATTCAGTAGACTATTCAGTCACTGCGGCTCTGGTGAACCGTGCATTTGCGCTCTTTTCTGGGGCGTACTGCTATTTTATTTATAACACTATGGGCAGCATTCGTCAATAAATAACAGATATTTAGTCAATTTACCGGAAACAGAAGGTCTGGGGTAAACTGTTTTTATCTATTTTATCCTAACAGTAGTGTAGCTGCATAATAGGTTATGAGCCGCAGCAAAGCGGAATGGGAATATACGCTTTGAAATAGAACATTAAATGAAACCGACGGATACCTTAATTGATAAATATAATCAATTAAAGTTTATTCATTGACTTTTCAAGGTGCTGTAAGATATAATTGCAAAAGAAAATGATATTCATTATCATAAATTCACCGGATATGGAATCATTTTTGTCGTATCAAAATTTATAGGATTTAAGGAGATAACACTTTATGAAAAATATTTACAGAATTTTATTATGCACATTAACCATATTTGCTTTAACGGCGTGCAGTAACAAGACAGCTGGCCAGGAAAGCGGTAATACCCGGACGGCGGAAACCAATACCGGAACCAATACGGATACTCCCCAGTCAAATACCACGGAAAATGCAACGGAAACAAATACGGCAGAGAGTGATACGGCAGGAAAAGAAACAAGAACCGTAACCGATTTAAAAGGAGAAGTAGAGATTCCAGCCAACCCGCAGAGAATTGCGGATTTGACCGGAGCCAGCGATATTTTATCCATTCTTGGCTACAATGTGGCAGCTACGGCCAACAGTGACGCCTACGATTATACGGTATTGCCTTCTTATTTACAGGATATCTTAAAGGATGCCAGGATTGTGGGTTTCAGTATGCAGGATACCATGGATGTGGAAGCGATCATGTCAACGAATCCTGATTTAATCATTATATCCTCCGTACAGGAAAAAATGTATGATACGTTAAAGGAAATAGCACCTACTATTATGATCGAAATAGCCAAGGTAAACTGGAAAGATGATATACGGACCCTGGCAGCATTATTTGACCAGACAGACGTAGCGGAAGAATGGCTTAAAAACTACGAAACAAAAGCAGTTGCAGCGGGTAACGAGATAAAGGAAAAGCTGGGCGAAGATAAGTCTTTCATGTCCTTTTTGGCCAGCAGCGGACAATTCTATATCTTTAGTGAAGCCGGTCTTGGAGATATCTTATCAAAGGACATGGGGCTTTTAAGACCGGAAAAGATGCCGGTACAGGAAGATATCAGTCTGCCTGTTGTAAGTTATGAAGGACTGGCAGAAATCGATGCGGATTATATTATCGTGGTTGCCACGGAGGAAGATCTTGCTGAATTAGAAAAGAACAGCATCTGGACAAACTTAAGGGCAGTTAAGGATAACCATGTCATCATATTGCCTTCTTCTCCGTACTTTAACCAAGGTTACAGTGCCATAGGAAGAGAATTGCTGATTGATGAATTAAAGGGAGATATTTTAAATCTTGAGTAATACAGTAAAAGATAAGAAAACAGTTACTTTTTACCTTTTATCCGGCTCCTTCCTCCTTACCGTTACCGGCATTGTCATAGCCTTAATGGTAGGAGCCAAGTACATCCGGCCGGATGTGGTGTTAAAAAGTCTGTTTGCATTTAAAGAAGAACTTGATTTTCAGCTGGTCCGGGATGTCCGGCTGCCAAGAGCCTTATGTGCAGCTCTGGTAGGGGCTGTCTTAGGTGTATCCGGTGCCATAATGCAGGGGGTAACGAGAAATCCCATCTCGGAGCCTTCCATTATGGGCATTACCCAGGGAGCAACTCTGGCTATCGCCATATCTTACCTGTCGGGTACGGTAAAAAGTATATTTGGAAATATGGGTGCCGCATTTTTAGGGGCTTTTGCAAGCGGAGTTTTTGTACTTTTCTTTAGTATTCAGAAATCAAAACGGTTGAACCCATCCAGGCTGGTGCTTGCCGGTACCGCCTTAAGTACATTTTTCATTTCCCTGGCTTCTGCCATCGGTTTATTGACCAATATGTCCCAGAATCTGGCTTTCTGGATCTCGGGGGGCTTTCGGACTGCCAGCTGGCAGAGTGTCTGGCTGATAGGCATCATCGGTATTGCAGGCATATTTGGGGCAATATTGCTTGCGTCTGACATCAATGCCGTTAACCTTGGTGATGATGTGGCAATCGGACTGGGCGTAAATCCCACCAGGGTCAAAATATCCTCTTTTATTCTTCTGATTCCCATGTGTGCGGCGGCGGTGGCAATCGCAGGAAACATAAGTTTTGTCGGCCTGATTATTCCCCAGATCACCCAGAAACTGACCGGTCAGGACTACAGGCGTGTCATTCCCTGTGCGGCAGGCCTTGGAGCAGTTCTTTTAACCTATTCGGATATCGGTGCCAGAATGGTAAATGTGCCTTACGAAACGCCGGTGGGACTGTTTACGGCATTTATAGGAGTTCCTTTCTTTATGTACTTACTCAGAAGGGAGAAAGTATCATGAAAAAGAACCGTTTTAAAACAGTATTTTTCTCATTTTTCATACTTGCCGTCATACTTGCCGTAATTAGTATGAGCACGGGAAGTTATGAAATATCTTGGGACAGGGTTGTGAGGACGCTGCTTGGACAGGGCAGCCATCTGGAAAATATAACAATATTCCGCATCCGGCTTCCGAGAATTTTTATCGCGCTGGTAGTTGCCGTTGCCTTATCCACGGCAGGGGCAGTTTTACAAGGGGTTTCCAGAAATGACCTGGCTGACCCCGGTATCCTTGGCATCAATGCCGGAGCTTCTTTCGCGGTAGTCCTCTTTATCGGAATGGGCAGCAGTGAATATTATGACGATTTAGGTACCTTATCCGTTTTTGCCCTGCCTTTTGTTGCCATACTTGGTGCACTGGCAGCAGCTTTTCTGATTTATCTGCTGGCCTGGAAGAACGGAATCAAACCGGTACGGTTAATTTTAATGGGTGTGGCGGTTAACAGCGGCTTAGTCGCTGCCATTACTTTTTACCAGATGAATTTTAAACAGCAGGACTTTAACCGGGTGCTGGTATGGACCTCCGGCAGTCTCTGGGGCAGTTCCTGGAAATATTTTATCGCGGTTACTCCCATTGTTTTAATCTTTCTTACATTGACCGTAAGAAAATATAAACATCTTGATATATTGATGCTTGGAGAGGATATTGCAACAGGACTGGGACTGGATGTGGGAAAAGAATACAGGAAGCTGCTGATCTATACGGTAGCTCTTGCCGGAAGTGCAACTGCCGTTGCCGGCAGTATAGGATTTTTAGGACTTATATCTCCTCATATTGCCAGAAAACTGACCGGCCCCCGCCACGCCAGGTTAATTCCTGTCTCCGCGGTGATCAGTGTCTGTATTGTATTATTTGCCGACACCTTATCCCGGAATCTTTTTGCACCGGTGGAAATACCGGTTGGAATAACCATCGCACTTATCGGCGTTCCTTATTTTATCTATCTGATGTTAAAAGGGGAATCCAATACCTAGTGTGCTGTACCGTTCATAATTAGCCAAACTGCACTGCCTATTTTGCCATCCGCTGCGTTGTCGCAGGTAGGCGTAGGAACCACTACGCCTCATTCCTCCGCCTTACGGAGTGACAAAATATGCAGCACAGTTTGACTAAAGATGAACGGTATAGAACACTAGACCTTATTGTTAATAATAGAAAGCGAAGTAATGTAATATGGCAGCAGAACACAATATTAAAGTAGAACATATACGGGTTTCCTATGATAAAATTGATATCATAAGCAATATGTCATTATCTGTCCCTAAGGGTAAAATTACAATTATCATCGGGGCAAACGGATGCGGCAAGTCCACTTTGCTTAAGTCCATAGCCAGGATCTTGCAGCCCAAAGCGGGAACCATTAAAATAAACGGGCTGGATATAACCAGGCAGCCGCCTAAGGACGTGGCTAAAATGATGGCAGTTCTCCCGCAGAACCCTTCTACGCCGGCGGGGCTCTTAGTCAGGGAGCTGGTAAGCTATGGAAGATTTCCCCATCAGAAAACCATGCAGGCATTAACCACCCATGATTATGAAATGATTGACTGGGCAATCCAGGTAGTTGGCCTTAAGGATTTCTCCGGCCGTCCTGTTGAAACCCTGTCCGGAGGCCAGCGCCAGAGAGCATGGATTGCTATGGCCCTGGCGCAGGAAACGGAAATTCTCCTGTTGGATGAACCTACTACTTACCTGGATATGGCCCATCAGCTGGAGATCTTATTGCTGCTTAAGCAGTTAAATAAAGAGCAGAGCAGGACCATTATCATGGTGCTCCATGAATTAAACAATGCGGCCAGGTTTGCGGATTATGTGGTAGGGGTGAAAAACGGGGATGTTATCTGTGAAGGGACTCCACTTGAGGTAATCAATACGGAAAATATGGCTGAACTGTATGGTATAAGCGCAAAAATCCAGTATGATGAGCTAAATAAATGTCCCGTATGCGTAAGTTATGATTTATCGGACAGCCTGATGGCAGGAGAGGTAAGAAATGATTAATGTAATTTAAGACAGGAATGCATAGTAAAGGGCTGCTGTAAAGAGCATAAAAAGCCCTGTTGGAGGATCGCGTGTTCAGCTGTATACGCGGTCCTTTTTAATTAAATTACAGAGTCCCTGCAGGTTCGGCAGGAAGCAGGTAAAGCTGTCATAATAATATACGGGGATAATATTTGCAGATAAAAATTCATCCCGGAAATTACTTAATTCACATGGGAGAAAACGGAGAAATAAATTGACATTATTTATGACAGGATATAAAATTAAGATAGAAATATTTTACATTGTACGTCAAACTATTTTCGTACTTTTTTTACATAAGGGGGGAATTATAAATATGTTTAAAATCGCGGTTTGTGATGATGAAATAGAGATCAGTTCCCAAATAGAAGCAATTATTTTAAAATACCGGAAAGAAACATATAAGGAACTGGAAGTTGAAGTTTTTACCTCGGGGGAGGAATTATGTGGATATCTGGAGCAGGGTCATTTTTTTGATTTGATATACCTGGATATTGAAATGAAGCAGCTGAACGGAGTTCAGGTCGGTAAAATAATACGGCAGAAGATGGACAACTATGTAACCAATATTGTATACATCTCCGGTAAGGATAATTATTATAAAGAGCTGTTTGACGTACAGCCCATGCACTTTTTATCAAAGCCGGTTGAGGCGGGGAAAATCATAGAGGATATCTGTCTGGCCATGAAACTATCCGATAAACTCGAGAAGACGTTTGTATATAAAAAAGGATATAATATGTGTAAAATCCAGATAAAAGACATTATATACTTTGAAAGTCTGGACAGGGAAATTAAAATCGTAACCACGAAGGAAGATGACCGGTATTACGGAAAACTGGAAGAAGTTTACCCGCAGGTGGCAAAACACTGCTTCATTCAGATACATAAATCTTATATTATTAATTATGCCCAGGTGAAAAAGTTTAAATATGATGAAGTTATTATGTTTAATTCCGACAACCTGCCAATCAGCCAGTCCAGGAGAAAAGAAGTAAGGGAGCAGCAGCTTAAATTTGCAAAAGAGAGGATTATTTAATGAAAATAAGTATGTACGATATAATATATCTATGCAGTACTACATTCGGTACATATACAATTTATAAATATTTTAGGGTGTTTTTTGACAAAGAGCATACCACGAAAAAAACGGAAATTCTCTCCTTTATCTGCTATAATATTGCGATCTCTTTTATTTATATATTTATCAACATTCCAATGGTTTTGATGCTATGCAATATTCTTGCCTTTTTTCTCCTGTCCTGGAATTATAAATCATCATTTAAAATTCGGGTATTAGCAGTTTTATTCATATATTTAATTTTAATGTGCATAGAAATGCTGATCGTATTACTGACAGGGTATCTTAAGTTTCCTGTTATGGCCCAGAATAATTATTCCTCCATATTCGGCATACTCAGCATAAAAATAATCTCTTTTGCAGTTGTATTAATTATAAGTAACTTTAAAAATATACGGAAAGGGAAAATAGTGCCCAATTCCTATTGGGCCTGTATAGCCTTAATTCCCGCCGCTTCCCTGTATATCATTATCGTGCTGTTTTGCGCCGAAGAGCTTACCTCCACCCAGCTGATCATGAGTATCATTTTTATCCTGCTGATTAATTTTTCAACCTTCCGTTTATATGATGTCATCACGAAGGTGATGTGGGACCAGATGGATAAGAAATTACTGAAACAACAGAACCAGTATTACGACAGGCAGTTTCGTATCATGAAGGATTCCCTGCAGGCTTTAAAAGAAATGAAACATGACTGGAAAAATCATTTATCCGCACTGCATTCCTTAATACAAAACGGTGAAATCGATAAATCCCTGCTCCACATATCGGAAATGCTTCAGATCTCCAGTCAGTCGGGGCAGGCACGAACCGGCAATATTATCATAGACAGCATATTGAATTTTAAACTGCAGGAGGCATCCCGCAATAACATAGAAATAACCCTTGATATCAATGTTCCGGAGAATATGAACGTACCGTCCTTTGATATGACGGTCTTAGTCGGGAATCTGATCGACAATGCACTGGAGGCGGTTTTAAAATTGGAGGAAAACCGATTTATCCATATTAAAATGGCATATGATAAAAGCCGTTTTTTATGTTATATTACCAACCCATTCACCGGTGCAATAAAAAAGGAAGGTCCCCATATCGTGACAACAAAGGATGACAGGGGTAATCATGGTATTGGATTTGAAAGTGTAAAAAGTGTATTGAAAAAATATGACGGAACTCTGGAAATAGAACATGACAATAATATTTTTTCTGTTTTGCTGATGATTTATGTGGAAGAATGACGGAAAATCTAAAATAACAGACTTTTTTTGGTTCTATTACTTTAGTTCATTACAAAAGTATATATAGTTTTCTACAAAACCCGGCATAAAAAATATTTTATATTACAATGGACTTACCAAAATATTTTAAGGAAGGAGGAAACGCCGTGAAGAAATTTATGGAGAAACATGGTAAGAAAGTAGCAGAAGCTGCCTTAAAGGTTACAAAATTAAACGTTAATTCTGCATGCATGTTTGTGGCACACCAGCCACAGCTGCCGGAAGGCGCTGACAAGTTACGTAAAATCTGATATGGGGAGCATAACAGATCATTTACATGGAAGCAGCCATTCGGGATATTTCGTATAAGTACGTCGGAGGATTTCATTAACGGAATGATATTCGTTTAATCCGCGTATAAAATACCACTTTCGATGAGGGGAGTTTTATTATTTAGTGTGTTTTTAGAGGGAACTGGTATTTATACATTTATTAGAAAAGATACAATTTTCATGGGGAAATGTGTAAATTATTTTGCGGATTTTCCGGAATATGTATTATGAAACGAACTTCCCGGTGCAGGTTATATGGCATTTGCAACGGCATTTATGGCACTCATTATTACGTAAGAAAAACGGATACCATTAATTTTGAGGCAGTGTTACAGCAGAAGGAGCACTGCCCGGGGAGTAGTGAATATGAAAGTAAATTTAATCTGTCCACCGCTATGGGAATGTGATTTACCATATTCCAGCATAGCTTATTTGAGTTCTTATTTAAAACAAAACGGATATACGGTCAGATGCTGTGACCTGAATATAGAGATACAGAATTATATTTTATCGGATAAGGGAATTGAAGAAGCCGTAAATAAACTGAACCTGGAAATCCTGCGTTCGGAGGGTGAGAAAAACGATTATCTGCGGAAAATTTATTCCCTGTATGAACTGGTGGGCAAGGATAAGATCCTTGAAGCGGTAAGCGCATTGAAGGAAACTTCCGATATGCGGACCATAAACCGTGCCAAAAGGATTTGTGAAATCGGCAGGTATGTATATTCTGCCCCCTATTATCCGGCCTATTTTGATTCCAACCGGTACGAACCGGGAATTGGTGAAGTAAACAATGTTAATACATTAATAGAAGCAATTGAAGACCGGGGTAAAAATATTTTTTATACCCTGTTTGAGAAATATGCAGACAGTCATATCGATAAGTTTGATGTATGGGGAATAACCGTTGCAAGCTCCAATCAGCTGGTGCCGGCCTTTACCCTGGCTGAAATTATTAAATCCAGACACCCTGACAAAAAGATTGTTATCGGCGGGGCTATCCTGCCATATATGTATACGGCCGTATTAAATTCGCCGGAATTGTTCCGTTATGCGGACTGTTTTATTTTCGGGGAAGGTGAAACCCCGCTGCTCAAATGGCTGGGTCATCTGGAAAAAAGTATTGCCTTGGAACAAGTCCCTAATATTATGTACTTAAAAGACGGGCTTGTGAAAACAACCCTGGAACAGTCCATAGAAAATATTAATTCTCTGGATACCCCTGATTATGAAGGGACTGCCTGGGGTTCCTATTTTTCCTCACAGAATAGCATTTCTTATGTTTCCTCCAGAGGATGTTATTGGAATAAATGCAGTTTCCTGGGCCTGACATCAAATTATTCGCAGATGTACCGCATAAGGGATATTAAACTGGTTTTGGAGGATATCGGTAAACTGGTAAACCTATGGGGAGTCAGATACATTAATTTTAATGATGAAGCGCTCTCGCCCGGCCGGTTAAAACAACTGGCAGAAGGAATCAGGGGAAGAAACCTGGAATTTTACTGGACCTGCCTGTGCAGGCCCGATGCCGGTATGGACAGGGACTTATTTGAGTTATGTTATAAAGCTGGTCTGAGAATCATTTCATTTGGCCTGGAAAGTGTCTCCGGCACCTTATTACAGAAAAGGAATAAGGATTTCCATTCAAGCGATATACCAAATATTTTGCGCAGCAGCCATGAAGCAGGCATTTGGAATAATATTTACCTGATAGCGGGTTTTCCGGATGAAACGGAAAATGATATCCCTATGATAAAACAGTTTCTTAAGGAAAACATAGAATATATCGACAGTCTTGGATATGGATGTTTCCGACCGGAGGGTTACAGCCAGGTCGGTAAAAGTCAGGTTGGTAAAAGCCAGCAAAACTTCGGAACCGGGCGGAAGAATGTGAATATAAAATATTTTGGGACGGATTATCCCATTTCCTTTGAAAGGGAACAGCCCTTAATGGAAAAAATTAATGCATCTGATAAAAGTATCAGGCATTCAGAAAATTATCCTGTAAATTTCTTCAGTATTGATTTGAACAATTTATTTATCCTGACCGGTAAATATAGCAAAAAAGAGATTTGGGACAGATATTTCAATGATATACTTAGCAGCAGGAGAAATTACGATATCTATATGGAAAATAATGCGGATAATCTATTACAGGAACTGAACAAAATCGCATGCCGGAAAATGGCTTTCAGTAAAAGCGGCTTATTTCTTTTAACAAAAAATCCTGAAACCGGGGTTTTATGTTTGCCGTTCCGGTGATCAAGTAAATATTACCGAACTTGCTTATGGAATGTGTTTTTTAGTTACTTATTGCCTGTGCTTTACTGCAAATATGCAGAAGCACACATGTTCCTTTATTATATACATACCTCCTACAAAACGTATGTAAATGCAAAACACATTCTACAGGCAGGTACAATATCACTATATTAATTCGGGGTGCTTAAAATTGCTAAGAAAATCGATCGCTGAAAAAATTACGGACAGTCTTATTGATAATAGTGTGATAGCAATGGAGGACAGAGCATTATATTCCTATGGGTTGCAGCAGGGAATGGTAATGCTGTTAAACATTTTTATAAC
Organism: Bacillota bacterium; assembly: GCA_023391695.1. Taxonomy (GTDB): domain Bacteria; phylum Bacillota; class Clostridia; order Lachnospirales; family Lachnospiraceae; genus Anaerocolumna. The sequence continues at coordinate 262,370 of JAEWAK010000027.1, read as the reverse complement.
TATGTTAATTGGAATTCTCATGGGAATGTTCTGGCAAAGCATTCTTTTTCTCGCTGCCTATATCCCGTTAAGAAGCTACGCGGGAGGATATCATGCAAAAACCCAGTTAAGATGTGATTTAATCTCCATTCTCTTAATTGTGGCGGCCCTGATGGGAACGAAATTCATATACGGCAATGAATTTACCGGTATGTTGATTCTGCTTGGATCGGGCACGGCTGTATTTTTTCTTGCGCCGGTGGAGGATTTGAATAAGCAATTAAACAAGAGGGAAATAGAAAGTTATAAAAAGAAAACAAGGGTTTTGTTGTGCTTAATTCTGGGACTGGCCTGTTTCTCCCGGAAGATGGGACTGCCGCAGGCCGGTGGCATCCTGACCATGGTGCCTGTAATACTTTCGCTTCTGTTAATACTTGGGAAAATAAAAAATGCCGTAATTTTACGGCAATTCGGAAAACATCCATCCGGGTGACCCCATGGTTTTCCCTGCGGCCACCTGGATTTTATCAGTTTTTCCTTACTTTCTGCACCGGAAAATGCCGGCCATCTTGGTAATCTTAAGCTTTCCCTTTTTACTCAGTTTCTTATTGATAAAGTCTTTGAATTCCAGGTATCTGTCCTTTAAATATTCCTGCTGGTTTCCGTGGCAGGACAGGATATAATTAAGCAAAGGCTGTTCCTGGTCCACAATGAGGCAATCGTCATAAGTTAATAACTCAACTTCCCGGAAATGGTTTCTTAATTCTGCCATACCGTTTTCCAGACCAAATATTTCATATAAATTAATTTCGGAAAGGGAGATCCTTGGATCAAATTCCTTAACCAGCTGTTCAATTTCTTTCATATGGTTTTTTCCATAGGTACTGCAGTAAAAATAGCCGTTCTTTTTCAGGACACGGTATATTTCATCAAAAGCTTTACCACGGTCTTTCAGATAAAATACCATATGGTTGCCGACAACATGATCAAAAGTATTATCCATTGCAGGAATTTCATGACAATCAAATACTTCATAGGAAAAGTCATGTTGGCTGCCCCTCAGATTTTCATTGGCATCACTGAGCATGCCGACTGAAATATCGGATAACAGGAGAGTACAGCCATCCGGGATTTTATCCCGGTTCACCCGCCATAATTCTCCGTTCCCGCAGCCGACTTCCAGGACTTTCTGGCAGGTCCTTAAGTTCATGTTGGCAAATATCCATTGAAACCAGCCCAGGGGATTCACCGAATAGTTGTTGTGGAGTCCAATCCGGATATTTACATTGGCTGAATTTTTATACTGACTGGTCAGATCCTTTTCCATATTGGTAATGTGGATCAGCGAAATAATTTTATTCCAATCCATTTCGATGGATTTATCCATTCCGATGGACTTATCGATCTCGCCGGATTTATCAAGCAGCTTTGAAGCATCCTGTATGGACTGTTCCACTAATTGCAGGTGTTCGATCTTTTTCCTAACCAGGTCTAGCTGTAACTGAAAGGATTGTTTTATATAATTTTGGTCACTGTCATTTTTTGTGATATCCATAATTTCTTCCAGGGAAAAACCAAGGTATTTTAAGGATAATATTTTCTGGAGCTTACCAAAATCAGAATCCGAATAGAAACGGTAACCCGTATCATTGATGAAACTGGGTTTTAATATCCCTTGTTTATCATAGTAACGGATGGTACGGATTGATACCTTGGCCTTTTTGGCAAATTCTCCGGTAGAATAATATAACTTATCAGGAACCGGTTGCCGGATTTCTGATAAAAGGCGGTGTTCCTCCAACCTGTATCCGGCTGAAGAAACCAGATTTTGGTTCCTGCCGTATAAATTATCTTTCCTATGTGACATCTCCAGTCCGTTCCCCTTCCTATCTGTTTATAGCCTTTCATGTTCATTTGCTTTTTGATACCAGGCAATGGTACTCCGGATGCCATCTTCGAAGGATGTTTCGGGAGTCCAGCCTAACTCCTTATGGATTCTGGCAGGATCGATTGCATACCTGCGGTCATGGCCTTTCCGGTCGGGCACATGGGATATACAGTCCTTTGGTATATTATAATTGTATTCCCGGTTCAATATATCCGCAATAATTCCGGCAATCTCCAGGGTAGTTTTCTCATTGTGGGCCCCAATATTATAAACCTCCCCTGGTTTCCCCTGGTAGAGGATGAGATCCACCGCCTTGCAATGATCCGTTACATAGATCCAATCCCTGACCGCACTGCCGTCCCCATAAACCGGCAGTTTTTTATTGTGAAAGCAGTTATTGATATAAAGTGGAATTAATTTCTCCGTAAACTGGCGCGGCCCGAAATTATTGGAACACCGGGTCCGGATAACCGGGAATTGGTAAGTTTCATAAAAAGCCCCGCACATCATATCCCCGCCGGCTTTGCTTACGGAATAAGGATTTCTGGGGGATAAAGGGGATTCTTCCGTAAAATAGCCTTCCCTGTCCAATTCCCCGTAAACCTCATCGGTGGAAATATAGAGAAACCTCCTGCCTGATTTATATCCGTCCGTGCTTTCCCATGCCTTTTTCGCACAGTTTAATAAATTCAAGGTACCCGTCATATTGGTCTGAACGAATACCCCTGCATCCTCAATGCTCCGGTCCACATGGGATTCAGCCGCAAAATGAACCACATAGTCAATGTCATAATCCGCCATAATTTTTTCTGTCAGCTTCCTGTTACAAATATCGCCTTTCACAAAGTGATAGTTGGGAAAACCTTCGATTTCCTTTAAATTATCCGGATTCCCTGCATAAGTTAACAGATCCAGATTAATGACCTCTGCCTTGTTTCCATATTTTTGAAATAAATAATGGATAAAATTAGAACCAATGAAACCCGCACCGCCTGTAATAAAATAAGTTACCATAATTACATCCTCCATTCCTGCGCATGAGCGCATCTGAAATTTACTCCAAAGGTGGCACAAACTTAACGATTAAAAGATTTGTAAATCTTTTAATTTTACTTATTTTTCGTTTGTGATGTAATTATAAGGGATTACGCAAGGTCACGGTCAATAGGGTATTTAAAAATATTTTAAAATTTTTTAGCTTAAATTAATCCACTGGAACATTCCGGCGCCGACTTCATCCGTCGGGCGTTTTACAAAGTCAAATTGCTCATAAAAACCTTCCCGTCCGTAAGCAGACATAAGATTAACCATAACCGGAACCCCGTCAGCCAACACCTCCCGTATAAACTTCATGACATCTTCCACAATCAGGCGTCCAACTCCCTTCCCCTGATATTCCGGCAAAACAATTACATCCGCCAGATAGGCCACATACCCTCCGTCACTGATAAGCCTTGCCATACCTACGGTTTTATCACCATCCACGGCAGCCGCCAAATAATATGTATTCTCAATTCCCCTTTTCGCCTGTTCCTCCTCCAAAACAATCCAATCCACTGCCTTACGGAGCATATTGTAATCTATTACTGAAATCGTGTGTTTTATCGTAATACTCATTCTGCTTCTTCCTTTCAAGCTTTTTTATATAAATTTCTAAAATGTTTCTGAAAAATAGAATAACTGCTCAGTCACTATATTTCTTTTACTCTCTTAAATATACCAATTAAAGTAACCGTAACAAATTATGAAAGTATCTATATCATAGCATAATCATATACCTAATTCAAATATCAAGGTCTAGATACCAGACATAAAATAACTATGCTATGGGCAAAGAGTCTGTTTATCATGGGATTCAATGGCTTCTCCGATCCTAGTATCCGATTTCTTAGGCTTATCAGCCAATCATAGAATTATATTTCCGGGAAATATTGGCGGTGCAGATAAAATAAAAGCTGTAGTAGAAGCAGCCAGGGAATCTTGCTGGAAAAGAAATGGCCGGAGACAATGTGGTAATTATCGGAGGCGGTCTTGTGGGATGTGAAACGGCTCTTTGGTTAAAGGAAAAGGGGAAAAATGTAACAATTGTGGAAACACTTCATAAAATCCTGTCCGTAAACGGTCCTTTATGCCATGCAAACGTTGAAATGCTGGAAGCTTTGGTGCCTTTCAAAGGTATTTCTGTTATAGCGTCTGCAAAAGTGAAAAATTATGACGGTAAAATCCTGGAATTAGAAACGCAGGAAGGAATAAAGCAAATAACGGCAGATACGGTTGTCCTGGCAGTGGGTTATACCTCTGAAAATGAATTATATGACAAGATGAAAAAAGAACTGTCTGATGTTCATATATTAGGAGATGCACGAAAGGTATCAAATATTATGTACGCCATTTGGGATGCGTATGAACTTTCAAGCCATTTGGAGTAACCTGCCGGCACTTTATAGAAAGAGTGAAAAATACTTTGTGTTTTTCACTCTTTCTGATATAATAGCCGTAACAAAAGAGTACGAATTTTTATGGCAGAAAAACTTACAAACCGTGCCAGGCAGGCAATGAATACGAAGAAAAGAATTTACCAATGCGGCATCGGATTAATGCAGCAGCATGGATATGAAAACATAACCGTAGAGCAGATTGCGAAAAAGTCCAAAGTTTCGGTAGGGACATTTTACCATTATTTTCAGTCTAAATTTGATCTTTTGGTGGAAATTTACAGACAAGGGGATGAATTTTTTATAGAACATACCCCTGAAATAATGGAAAAAAAGGAACCCTGCATAGAAAAAATAAAGGAATATTTTTTGTTATATGCCGGGCTTTCTTTGAGAGACGGAATCGATAAAGTCAGAAATTTATATGTTCCGTCCAACCGTATGTTTATCACTCACGGCCGTGCCATGCAGGATTTATTAATTAAGATTTTAAAAAGCGGCCAGGAAAGCGGTGAAATAACGGACGGAATTTTGCCGGAAATAATATCGGAAAAGTTATTTATTGCGGCCAGAGGTGTTATTTTCGACTGGTGTCTTCATGACGGTGAAAGTGATTTAATAAAGGATATGGAAGACATTATGGGCAGATTGGCAATTTCCTATCTAAGTAAGCATGAATGATTAATGTATGAATATGGGAAAAAACTTTATGTCTAAAATTTCAGAGTTATTTCAAAACTACATTGTTTTATTGTTTTGAAATAACTCTTTTTTAGTGTGCCGTGTATTAACATAGAAAGTATTGAAAAGCTATGAAAATACCATTATTTGAATTGTTTTTAAATTTAAATGTGAATTGAAATCCTCATCATAGCCGCAAATTTTGAGATATTCCCACGGCAGGCTCTTAAATTTTATATTATGATGCGGCTGACATAATGGAATCTTTTGGTATGGAGTACTCTATAAGGTCTGAAACAGTATATTTAAGTCCTGCTTCATTTAAAGTTACTTTAAAGGCATTAATATATTTATCAGTATGAAAACTTTGCATAATATTAACTGTAATAAACTCACCTACAGACATCATCTGCATTGATAACCCGACAGTTCCGCTGGTGTACATATGAAAAGAGTCGATATAATTCTCACAGTCTCCAAGCTCTGTTTGGCCGACGTAGCTAAGAATAAAAGTATTTGTAATCAAATTGTTGAAAAATGACAGCATTTTCTTTTTTTCTTCATAGGAAGAGAGTTCGTCCAGTTTCTCATACAGATAAACCTGCTTATTGATTTCTCTTTTTAGGTTATCTTTATTTCTATATTCTTCTATTATTTTTCTATCTGCACTTGCCTGCTCTTTAAAGGACAATCTATTAAAGTCATCTGTATAGGGCAGGCATACGCTTCCGACACAATTTTTAAAAGTGTTTTCCATACCGACACCTTTGCGAAGGTCGCTGGCAAGATTACAAATGATTGGCTTATCTGTATCCGGATATATATTCTGAATAGCTTTTGAAGCAAACAAGGCAATGGCAATAGCCGGTGTTGCATTATTCTCCCTGGCAAATTTCATAAAGCTTTCATGCTGTATTGTTACTTCACAGCGGTAAGATTTATTTCTGCCCACAGAATCCAGACTATCCGGTAAAGCATATCCGTCTTTGTGGATTTGCGGCATTTGGATTTCACTGATTTTTTGGCTTTCTCCAAAAGGTTCGGCGGTTTCGTCTTGTAAAAACGGCTCGCCGGCCAGTCTTAACCCTTTAACATTCAATTTGTTCTGGTACTTAAAAGTGCAGTAATAATAGATCAATGTTTTAATAAACGGCATTATGCCGCGTCCGTCACAAAGGCCATGGTTATAGGAAATATAGATTGTTTTTCCAGAATAAGTTATATCAATTAGATGATAGTTGACCTGTGCACTTCCTAATGAATGTAATTCGGCCGTTTCTTCAAGGATAAAAGGCAGCGGATTATTAACCAGGTAAAAAACACCGTCTTTTTCGAGTATTTTGCCGGTAAAATACGGATATCGTAATAAAGCCAGCTCTAAAGCTTGTTTTAATGAGTTTCCGCATATCTCTTCTTTCATACGTGCTTCTGCGACCATACTCGGATAACCGCCCTCCCTGTACAAAAATGTCTGGCCTGAGCGTATTTTTTCCATGTATGCACTATATGGGCGAAAATTCATATTATTCACAGATATTTTCGTATGATAATTTTGGGTTTTGATTTGAACTGTTTCCATTTGTTTAATCCTTTCTGTGTTTTATTGATAGTTATGCAGTTTCATTGTTGTGTCGTTGAAACTGTTCTTATATTGCAGGAGGAATATTTTAAAACTGTTTCGGAAATGTTTGAAAATCATTAATTAAGATTATCAGTAAGCTCATAATCGTCCGGATCTTTTTTATTTCATAAAAATTATTGAAATTCCTCACGAATAAGTACATTATATTTAAGACACAAAAAAACAAAACATATGAAATAGTGTGAAATAAAGAAGCGTTATTATGAGAATGAGAGTATATTAAAACATACTGGATTGATTGAGCATACATCACTTGCAGCAATATAACGGCCATATTGACAATGGGAAAAAAAGGTGATAGAATATGGTAACGTTAACACATGGGAGATGATGCATATTTCGAATATTAAGATGGAAGACATCGCTAAGAGGGCCGGCGTTTCCCTGGCGACAATAGGCCGGGTCATTCATAATAATGGCTATGTTTCTGCTGAAAAACGCAGGGAAATTGAAAGGATTATTGAAGAAACCGGGTATGTACCCAACAAGATTGCCCAGGGACTGAAAAACAGCAGAAGTAAACTTATCGGGCATTTGACAAGATTTAACCAGAATATGCTGTTTGAGCAGATTTCCCGTTCGGTGGATTCCTGTGCTTATGATAAAGGATATTATGTCCTGACACTTACAAGCCATAGTGACAGGGACGAAGAAAAGCGACAGGTGGAAGAACTCATCGGACATCGGGCAGACGGTGTCATTATCACATCCAATCCCTTCATACACCGGGAGGACATTGAGAAATTAACCAAAGCAGGCATTCCGGTGGTTATGGTTGAAAGGACTCAGAAGTTACCGGGAGTTGACTGTGTTGAGGTAGACGACTTTTACGGTGCTTATGAAGCGGTCAGCCACATCCTTAAGAAAGGCCATCGCCGTGTTGGTTTTATCGGTGTAAAGAATGGGCATGAAGTAGAAAGACTCCGGTACGAGGGATATTCTAAGGCATTGTCGGATATGGGAATGGAAGCAGATTCCTCCATGAGTTATATTACAGATACTTATACGGTAGAAGAAGGTAAAAAGGCGATATCGGCATTATTATCACAGAGAGAAAGAATAACCGCCCTCTTCATGACTTCCGATATCTTTGCCTGCGGTGTTATGCAGATTTGCTATCAGGAAGGGATACGGATACCGGAGGAGCTTTCTTTAGTAGGATATGATAATACACTTTCCTCGTTACTGTCGCCGCCCATAACTTCCATGGGATTGCCCTGTGAGGAGATCGGAAAAATAGCTATAAATTATCTGACTGACCGAATAACCGATTTACAGGCGGCCTCCCGGAAATCGAAAATTAAACCGGTACTGATTGACAGAGGGACAGTTAAAGAAATTAAGACTTATGAATAAACTGAGAAGCAGGAAATGGTTTCTCAGTTATTTCTGAGTAAATGTGGTAACGTTAACACACTAAATTTACCAATTTTAAAAGGAGGCAATATGGCGGAGCAGATTAAAACAATTACCCAGCTATGTATTGTAGTAGAAAATGTAGAAACAGCACTGAAAAATTGGGCTGTGGTTTTAGGGGTGCCGGAAGCAGCTGTAGAAGTTATCTTTCAAGGCGGCATCGAACATGTAACTTACGGTAAACCGGCAGTCTATAACGACTGCCGTGTGGCTAAGTACCAGCTGCAGAATATTATTGTCGAACTGATTGAACCCGGAGAAAAAAGCAGTCCATGGCGGGAGTTCCTTAATAAGCACGGAACCGGTGTATTTCATGTCTGCATGTTTGTCCAAAAGCCGGATGAAATTTATGAGCGCCTGGCTGGAATAGGGGTTGGGAATCCCTATCATATCGGTACTTTTGATTCTGGTTTTTACAGTTATGCAGCTGCCAAAGAACAGTTAGGGATTGAATTAAGCATCAATCATCTGAAGCAGTGAGGGCTAAAAAGCAACGGCCGGACAAAAATGTCCGGCTGCATATAATGGATATTGAAGGAAATAAAGAAAGGGCACTGGCGGAGTTTAAAGGAGGGCAGGGTACAATTAATGTAAATTCCTGGTCGCCGGATGGCCGTTTTATAGCATTCGTATCTTATTAAGAGATAATATCATGGATTTCGGTAAATTATGTCCATGCACAGGAAATGTAAGGAGGAACAGAATGAAAATTCAACCGGTGAAAGCAGCTATTGTAGGCTGCGGTATGATAAGTGACGCTTATATGACTACTTTAACTACGAAATTTAAGATTATTCAGCTGGCAGGCTGCTGTGATCTGAACCGGCAAAAAGCGGAAGATGCAGCAAGGAAGTATGGAATAAAAGCAATGACAATGGAAGAAATCCTGGAAGATGCCTCCATAGAGATGATCATTGACCTGACGACGGCACCGGCCCATTACCGGGTTAACAAAGAGCTTTTGAATGCCGGCAAACATGTTTATACGGAAAAGGTTATGGCTACAACGCTGGAAGAAGCACAGGAACTGGCAGTAATTGCCGATGAAAAGCAGCTGCATTTAGGTGTTGCGCCGGATACTTTTCTAGGCTCGGCTATTCAGACCGCCCGGTATATAGTTGACAGCGGTATGATCGGCGAGGTAACTTCCTTCTATGGAGCCTTAAGCAGGGACATTAACTTATTTGCAGGACTTTCGCCATTTACGACTCAGGCTGGCGGCGGTATTGCTTTTGATGTTGGTATTTATTATGTTACGGCTTTGCTGAGTATATTGGGACCGGTAAAGTCAGTAACCGGTATTATGGATACCAAAAATAAAGAGAGAACTTACCGGTATGTAGAACATTTTGGTGAAAGTTTTACCATCACCTGTGAAAATATTATGTCCGGTACCCTGGTTTTTGAAAACGGTACGGTTGGGAATCTCCTTTTTGATTCCAACTCGATTCAGATTACACCGGAAAAACCCTCCTTTGTTATCTACGGAACACTTGGCATGATTTATATGAACGACCCCAACCTGTTCGGCGGTGAAGTAAAGGTAATTTTAAAAGGAAATGAGGCTCCTTTTGCTATACAGCAATCCCATCCTTTTTCTGAGGAATACCGAGGTCTGGGAGCGGCGGAAATGGCATGGGCCATCCGTCAGGGCAGAGAACACAGGGCGAGCAAGGAGATGGCCTTCCATGCACTTGAGGTACTGCAGGGCATCGGTAACAGCAGCCGGACAAAAATGCACTACAATCTGACGTCCACATTCAAAAGACCGGCACCTTTAGCCAGAGGCTATGTTGGCAGTACTCCTTTTCAGGGGATTGAAGAGACAGTACTTGCTCTTTGACATTGCCCCGAGGGAATACGAAAAGTAAGTTTTCAAAATGTTCATTCATGCATTTGTCGTGGGTATTGCCGGAGGCACTTGACACAAATATATTTATATGATACTTTAACATTAAATTTTAACTTAATGTAATAGGAATTTTAATAAATGGTTGATACATTACAGGAAGACATAAGATAAAAGGAAGACATAAGATAAAAGGAAGACATAAGATAAGAGAAAGACATGATGAGGAAGACATTATGAGTAAACTAATATTTTTGGATATTGACGGCACACTGATGGATTTTTCAGGACATATTCCGGAATCTGCAAAAATTGCATTGGAGAAAGCAAGAATAAATGGGCATAAGATTTTTATAAGTTCAGGCAGGATAAGAAAAGAATTTTATTCCTCTCTGGATAATTATCAATTAGATGGTTTTGTGGCTGCTGCCGGTGCCCATGTGAATTATCAGGGAAAAGACATTTATCATCACCATATGGATAAAGAAAAGGTAGCGCATTTGCTCCGGATTTTTAAAGAAAATCATGTCGGTTTCAAGCTGCAGGCATCCTCCGGTTCTTATACTTCACAGGAAGGCAAGGATAAGCTTATTGAAATATTTACCGGTATTCCTGGGCGCAGTCAGGAATGGATTGACAGCATCATAAACCATACGGATGTGAATGAAAATCTGGATGAAGTGGAAGATGTGGAAAAAATATTATATATTAATGCGCCGTTTACCGTTGATGAATTGCGGAGCAAACTAGATGCATCGTATTTTACGGTAATGACGGCAAGTATTGAGGAACCGAATCCATTTAGCGGTGAAATTACCGAAGCCGGAATTAACAAATCCAGCGGCATTCAAAAATTGTTAGATTACTTAAAAAAGTCACGAAATGACTGTATTGCAATTGGCGACGGTCCAAATGATGTGGATATGCTTTTATTTGCCGGTGTTGGGGTAGCTATGGGAAATGCTTCGGAAGAAGTGAAAGCAAAAGCAGACATGGTGACTGCAGCTGTCAATGAAGATGGAATATATAAAGCGTTTATAAAATTAGGATTGATATAAAAACAGATGCGTTTGCGGAATAAAATATATAGACTGCCAACGGCCGGCAATGAAAAAACGGATATCAATACTGGTATCCGTTTTTTCGTTTATAACAAAGATTACTATGTTTTGTTCAGGAATTTCAGAATTCAATCACATTTGGATTATCCGTAAACGATGATATGGTGGCGGTCGCATCTTTTAAGTATAATACCTGTGTGTTGTCATCATCCGCTTTATACCTGCCTTGTAAGCTGGGATATGCGTCCAGCATGTGCTGCTTTGCTTCAATTCTGTCATCTTCAACGGCAGTTGCCTGCACACGGATCCATTTTGCACCGTCAAAAGCACAGATTTCAATTTTGGGGTTGGCCTTCATTTGCTTGGATACGTCCTTGACTTTTCCGGTTTGGATATAGAGCCTGCCTTCAAAAATGTCAACTGTGCCAAAGGGACGGACTCTTGGCTGGTCACCCTCGACTGTGGCAAGATAATATGTATCGCACTTTTTCAAAAAATCGTAAACTTCCTGCATAAAAATTCCTCCATTTCATATCGGGTTTATTTTATTCTCATTTAATATAATAATACTATATAAAATATGTTTCAAGTACGATATTTTTATATACTTAGTATCTTTTGGATACAATTCATGGATCCACGGATTTATGCGGTGAGCCGAAGCCCTCATACGGGAAAGTGCAGCGGTAATGAGCACCATTTATTGCAGAACGGGCAGCGGATCAAATGACAGTAATCTGCCGGAATGATATACCATGTTATGAAATGAAGGGATATTACAGTGAAATTCTGAAGGAAACAGGTGAGATCCATACAAGGATAGAGATTCCTGACCTGAAACCGGGAGAAGTATGCAAGACAGTGGTAGAATCAGGAAATCGAATAAAGATCTATCGCTGGAATAGCGATTATACGGGAACTTATTAAAAAATTCATCTCAGGGGAGATAAACATGAAATCAGGGATAATAACACGGAAGGCAGTTTGAATCAAAAGCTATGTTTTATGAAAAGACATAGCTTTTTTGCTGTCTGAATCAGGCCAGAATCCACATCTGATTTGCAAAAAAATGCAAACTTGTGTCGCTTTTTCCGGCAGAGGACGGCATTGTTGCAATAATAATAACGAGGTCATATTTCTCATAGCGGTGCATGTAGGAACGAGGCTTCTTTGCATCATTACATTCCTTTAATTCTGCGATCGGAAATCGGTCCGTAGCAATAAATATTCAGGGCAGATATGGGAACAAAATTTCCAAATTAATATTGAAATAGTGGTGCTTGAGATAAGAACTGTATGCTGATAATATAACTGCATAAGATAAATCTTGTTTTCTGCAGGAAAGGAGATAAAAGATGTTAGGAGGGCGATTGACGAATCTTCTCAGTTTATTGTCTCAGGAAGAATATCAGACAGCAGAAGTACTGGCTGCCAAGATGCAATATAGTACAAAAACTGTTAGAAGGTTAATTAAGGAACTTGATGAAGTATTATGTAATCACGGTGCACAAATTATATCCGTGTATGGACAGGGATTCCGGTTAGAAGTTCGCGATTTTCATGAATTTCAACACTTATTTCGAAATCATTCGGAGTTTATTCCAAACTGCTCTCAGGACAGAGTGAATTATCTTTTGAACTGTTTTTTGACACAGCAGGGATATATAAAGGTAGAAGAACTATGTGAAAAATTATTTGTTTCTCGAAAGACTCTTGGAATCGATTTGAAAAAGGTAGAGCAAATACTTTCGGAAAGTAATCTTTTGTTGGAAAGAAAACCATATTACGGAATGAAGATATCAGGAGATGAATTTGATATCAGGCTTTGCATGGCCAGATATAATGAACAGAATAACAATGCAATCCTTCCAAGTGATAATAAGAATGAAAAGAAAACCAATTTGATTTTGGAATGTGTTCTGGGTTGTTTGGAGGATGATAATTATAGGATATCTGATATAGCCTTGCAAAATCTTGTGTTCCATATCGATATAGCAATGCAAAGAATTGAGTCCAACAAATATATCCCGGTGGAAAGTGTAAATTTTATTGAGTGGAAAGAAAAAGTAGAATATAAAATTGCGAAAAAAATCACAGAATGCATAAAACAGTATTTTACGATTGAATTTCCGGATAGCGAAATTACGTATATAGCAATTCATCTGGCAGGTAAAAAATCAAGAGGAAATGATAGGACGTCGGCAGATAATCTGCTTATCAGCAGTGACATCAATGAACTGGCAAAACAGATGATAGAGGAAATTCATGGAGTATTTCAAATTGATTTAACAGATGATTTGGAATTAATTATGTCTTTAAGCCAGCATCTGATTGCATTAGAAGTAAGATTACGTTATGGAATGAAACTGCAAAATCCTTTGCTGAAAGAAATCAGGGAACGTTACAGTCTTGCATATACAATGGCGATCCAGGCTTGTTCTGTTTTAGAATCTAAATACCGCCGGCATGTTGATTCGGATGAAATTGCATATATAGCTTTAGCTTTGGAATTATCTCTGGAGCGGCAAAGAAAAAGCCGTAAGAAGAAAAAGATTTTATTAGTCTGTTCTACGGGTGTTGGTATTGCAAAACTTTTAGAATACAAAATGCGGGAAATGTTTTATGACAGTATAGAGGAGATCATTACATGCGACGAAAGAAGCGTAGGCAGGCAGAATTTTGAAGAGATAGATTATATTTTTTCCACTATTCCAATACATGCGGCAGTACCGGTCCCTATCTGTGAAGTAAAAGCTTTTCTGGATGAAAATGATGCGAGAGCCATGAGGAGAATGTTGGATTCAGAAGAAGAACAAGATATTATGAGTTACTATCCAAAAGAATTATTCTTTCATGGTAAAAATCTCGAGAACAAAAAAGAAGTAATAGAGTATATGTGTAAGCAAATAGCAACGCATCGAAACTTACCGAATGGTTTTAAGGAAGCGGTTATGAGGCGTGAAGAACTGGCTCAAACCTGTATGGGAAATTTTGTTGCAATGCCTCATCCAAATCGTGTTATGACAGAGGAAACCTTTGTTTCCGTATGTATACTTGATAAACCGATTAAATGGGATGAGCAGCATCAGGTACAGGCAGTCTTTTTAGTTTCCGTATCAAAAAAGAAAAAGAAAAAGATACAGAAATTTTATTCAATAACAGCAAAACTAATGCTGAGTCAGGAAGATATAAGTGAACTAATTCGAAGCGGAAGTTATGAGACTTTAGAAAAATTGATGAATAAAATAGAAAAACAGATGGGGGGATTGCTGAATGGATGACAAAAAATACAAAATTGCATTTGATTTAATTGTAAAAGCAGGAAATGCCAAATCTTCTGCAATGATGGCACTTGAGGCAGCGAGAGAATATGATTTTGAAAAGGCAGAAGAATATTTGAAAGAAGCTACGGAGGAAATGCAGCAGGCACATCATGCCCAGTTTGATTTGATACAGCAGGAATCGCAAGGGAACCCGGTTGATGTCAACATTATTCTGGTACATGCACAGGATCATTTGACAATGGCCATTAAGTCTATTGAAAACGTAGAAGAATTTATTAATATTTATAAATTAATTGAAAAACTTATGAAGAAGGAGGGAAAATAATATGAGAATTATGTTAGCATGTGCTGCTGGAATGTCTACAAGCCTGGTTGTGAGCAGAATGCAGGATGCTGCAAAGGCAGGAGGAAAGGATTACAAAATCTGGGCTGTAGATAAGGGAGAAATCCAGGCTGAAATGGGCAATTTTGATGTATTGCTTTTAGGACCACAGGTACGTTATATTTTGAAACGAGTAAAGGCGCAAGTTGGAGAGGGAGCAATTGTCGATGTTATTGATGGATTGTCTTATGGAACATGTGATGGGGCAGCTATCTTAAAGCAGGCAGAAACTTTATACGGGATGGGAAAATAAGTTAATATTCCGCAAATTCGCGTATTATTTAGATACTTAATGCAATGAAAAGTAGAAAGGGTGTAAATATGAAAGAAAAAATCAATGCTTTTCAAGACAAGTTAATGGATCAAATGGAAAAAGTAGAAGTACTCACTGAAAACAGATATATCAAAGCAATTACAAATTCAATGATGGCTTACGTGCCTTTTACAATTATTTGTGGTTTTGCTTATATTTTAGCTTTTTTACCTGTTCCGGGATATGAAAAATTTATTAATGCCATAGGAATTGATTTTAATGCCTATTACTCTGCCTTAGTGGATATTGGTAATGCAACCATGAATATTGCAGCAATAATTGTTGTTGTGTATTTTGCATACAAATTAGCGGAGAATTATAAAGATATCATTCAACCAATTAATGCCGCCGTACTTAGCTTATGTATTTTTATATTTACTTCTCCAAATGACGGAGGAAGTATTGCAATTTCAAGTTTTGGGGCTACAAGTCTTTTTACGGCAATGTTAATGGCAATTGCTGTTACAGAACTTTATCGTTTTTTTGTTAAAAAGAAATTTACGATCAAGATGCCTCCTTCGGTGCCAAGTAACGTAAGTGCTTCTTTTACAGCATTAATTCCAATGGGATTTATTATCATAATATTTGCAATTATAAAAATAATCGCAAGTATTGTAGGATTTGACAGTATTCATTCTATTGTGAATTCAATCGTTGCAGCACCATTCACAGCGATTGGTACCAGTATTTGGGGATTCCAGTTGATGCTGTTTATAACGCTTGCACTATGGGGATTTGGTATTCATGGTAATTCAGTAGTATTTTCTTTATTAACACCTGCTTTGCTTGTAGCAACCGATGCAAACAGATTAGCTTTTGAAGCAGGAGAGAAGCTGCCTTATATTATAACAAATGAATTTTTAATGTTTGCAACGGGTGTTGGTATCTGGCGTTGTATTGCCATGTTACTTTTCTGCAAGAGTAAGAAAATTAAATCTCTGGGTAAAATTGCAATCGTCCCGGCATTCTTTGGTATTAACGAACCTACTATTTTTGGCTTGCCGGTAGTGTTTAATCCAATTATGTGGATTCCCTATTTCTTATGTGACTTTATTGGACCATTACTAACATACATTGGAACTTATATTGGATGGATTCCCAGATTAGTTGGTGTTAGTATAACATGGACTACACCAAACTTCCTGAATGGTTATTTATTAACAGGAGGAAAGTGGACAGCTGTTTTATGGCAGTTAGCACTTGGTATTATTTACCTGGCAATCTATTATCCCTTCCTTAAAACTTATGACAGGAAAGTCTTAGCGGAAGAAAAAGTATTAATCGTTGAAGAGGGAGACTAAATTGAAAATAGGAATTAATTTATATGGTTTAAGATTTATTTTAAAAGACGGAATAGAAAATACACTCAATTTGTTAAAGCAAACAGGATTTGATTGTGTTGAACCAATTATTAATATAGGAAACCAGGAATTAAAGGAAACATCCAAATATGAAAATCTGGTCTGGAGGACCGAGGAATTAATTGCATATATTGCAAAAATTAATAATCTCGGACTTTTGGTTCCATCCATTCATTGTTTCTTTGATGAGCAGGATTCTGTTTTGGATTTGGCAGGGAATATTAAAAAATTGAATGAAGAAGCTAAAATAAAGTATTTTGTCTTTAGCGGAATGTTAAAGAATGTAGAAGAATGTGACCGGTTTGGTAAATTGCTGACTCAGCTGGTTCAGGCTATTGATAATCAGGATATTAAGATCTGCTACCATAACCATGAAACAGAATTTGAACTATGTAATGCAGATGGAAAAGATCAGTATTTACTTGATTATTTCATGGCACAATGTCCGGAGCAGGTAACGTTACAGATGGATTTAGGATGGGTCAAATTCGCTGATGTAAGTCCTTTGGAATATATATTAAACAATAACAGAGTGACATTATTACATTTAAAAGATCTAATTCCGGGGTATTCACCGGAAATAAGAAAACAGTCTTTTACAGCAGTCGGAAAAGGTGTTGTTGGTTATAAAGAAATATTAGCTGATATTCACAAATTGGATTTATTCGAGGATGGTCCGTTAGTAATTTGCCAGGATAACAGCAATGAAGATTTAATGAGTGATCTTAAATCAGGCATCTCTTTTATAAATACATATTTGAGCTGACTGAGTGAGGATCAATTAATCAGCATATTTGATTAGAATGGAGGAATTATGAGAACAGTCGTTATTGCCGGTGCAACCGGTGGCTTGGGATATGAAATTGTAAAAAAACATCTTGCCTTCGGTGACAAAGTTCTTGGTGTTGACAGAGCGAAAAGTGAAAGGCTTTTTGATGAAAATTATAAAGAATTTCAAGTTGATGTTTCGGATACGCAGGATGTAAAAGCAGTATGTAATGCATTAATGGGTGAGATAGAAAAAATCGATTTATTATATTATACGATAGCAGCTCCCCAAACAGAGGATACGGAAGAAATAGATAAATTTGATATTGATTATGCCCTTGACATTTATAATATCAATGTTTTAGGTGCATTAAGATTAATTCAGAATCTTCTTCCGGTATTGAATCGTTCTTCCAAAGTGTGTTTAGTAACATCGAAAAACGGAAGTATGCATGAAACAAGAACATTTATGCAATATGGTGTAAAACAAATGTTAGCATATAATATGTCAAAAGCGGCCTTAAACATGGCAGGGTTAATTTTACATGAAAAATTTAGTGATAAAGGTATCGGTTTTTTGTTAATCCACCCGGGATCCATGAAAACTAAAATGAGCAATTTTATGGGTAAAAATGAGCCGTCTGTTAGTGCTGAAGGAATTGTAACTATTATGTTAAAGGAAAATGAAGAAAAGATATTTTTAAGCTATACGGGAGATGAGATTGAATGGTAGTGCAAAACACGAATAAATATGAATTAGGCCTCAATTTATATGGATTAAACAAGCAATTATTGGAAGGCTCTGATTATATATATGGAGAATTAAGCAAAATTGGATTTAAATATATTGAGCCTACAATCTTTTGTAAATCAGAAGTTGAAGAATATGTAAAAAAAGGACTGGTATTAGGCGGAGCTATTTGGGAACAGGAAAAGATCTCTGAATATATTACCCAATTAAAAAGTCATAATTTACTCGTTTCATCTATATTTGTTCAATATCTTGGCAATACGGATATTAATGAGTTAATTGAAGCTGCTGTCAATATTGCAAGGGAAACAGGAATTAAGAGATTTGTATCGGCTCCTAAGATGGATTCGAAAGAGGAATGCGAACGTATTGCAAAAAGCGTCGGATATATTGCGGATGAATTAAAAAAGCATGATATCGAATATTTTTATCATAACCATGACAGGGAGTTAAAAATAATAGATGTAAATGGGGAAAATAAATATATTTTAGATTATTTTCTTGAATTAACCAGTGAGAATGTTTCTATGGAACTTGATATTGGATGGATAGAACTGGCAGATGCTTCTATTACGGAGTGTCTTGAAAAGTATGCTTTCAGAATAGGATTGATACATCTTAATGATTTATTAATAAATAGAATACCGGGAGATAGACATACATGCTGGGCAGCGGTCGGCTGCGGTTCTGTGGAATTAGAAAAAGTGGCGGAAATTGTTCAAAAGTTAGAATTAAGAGAGCACATTCTGTTGATTGACCAGGAATACAGTGAAAGAAGTATGTTAGAGGAATTAAGTATAGGATATTCGAATATCAGACAGGCATTCATATTATAAAGAAAGGGGAAAGGGGCTGTTGCAAAAAGGTAAATTTACCGGCCCTGGCCTGGAATACAAGGCAGGATAGATTTTGGACTTTGCAACAGCCCCTGTGTAAGAGATGGAAAAAAGATTATCTCATAATGGCTTAAGAGTTTCCGAAATGGAAAAATCAATTGATTTTTATGTAAATGGACTTGGCTTGGAAAGAGCATTTACAATTAGTGTAAATGGGAAGCCTGCAATTGAATTTATCAGGGTGGCGGATTACCAGTTCATTGAATTATTCTATAAGAAAACTGACAGGGAGTATTCAAATGAGAATAATAGTTTCATGCATATTTCTATTGATGTAGAAGATTGTATAAAATATGCAAAAGAAATTGAGGATAGGGGTTATACGTTAATGAGTCAGCCTCAAATGGGAATTGACGGAAATTATCAATTTTGGATTGCTGATCCTGACGGACATAAATTTGAAATAATTCAGATAGACAGTAATTCACCGCACCATGCGAATGCGGAAGTAAATGAATATAAAAATTATGATTATACAATGTAAAAACAGTTTAAATATTACGAAAAAGCGTTAGAAAACGCACGTAACAGGCAGCTTAAGAAAAATGAAAGCCGGAATGACGGGCTTGCGTGAATTAATAAACAAACCTGCAATCAGTTCTGAATTTACTGATTTGCAGGTTTGTTTTAGAAGAAATGCCATAGCATTTTTGAAATTAAATATGAAATGAGGTAAAACTATGTTTCCAAAAGATTTTTTATGGGGTGGAGCCGTAGCAGCGAATCAGTGCGAAGGGGCCTATCGGGAGGACAAAAAAGGATTGTCTATTCAGGATGTTATGCCTAAGGGCATTAAAGGTCCCAGAACGGCTGAACCGACGGAAGATAATATGAAGCTGGTTGAATTGATTTCTACCATAGGTATAAAGAAGATATCAAGCTGTTTGCAGAAATGGGATTTAAGGTATTTCGAACCTCGATTGCATGGAGCAGAATTTTCCCAAATGGTGATGAAGAGATACCCAATGAAAAAGGGCTGCAATTTTACGATGATTTATTTGATGAATGTCTTAAGTACGGAATCGAGCCTTTGGTAACATTGTCCCATTACGAGACACCTTTGTATCTGGCAGAAGAATATAACGGTTGGGTAAATTCTAATATGATTGAGTTTTATAAACGATATGTAACGACTGTAATGCAAAGATACAATGGAAAAGTTAAATACTGGCTTACCTTTAATGAAATCAATTCTATTTTACATGCACCGTTCATGAGCGGAGGAATTAACACACCGAAGGAGGAAATTACAAAAAACCAGTTATATCAGGCTGCACATCATGAGTTGGTAGCAAGTGCCTGGGCAACTAAAATCGGGCATGAAATTAATCCGGATAATAAGATTGGCTGCATGATATTAAGCATGCCGGTCTATCCTTTATCTCCGGACCCGGCGGATGTGATTGAGGCGATGAAACAGGACCATATTAATATGATGTTTACCGATGTGCATGTAAGAGGCTATTATCCGGGATATGTAAAACGCTATTTTAAAGAAAATAATATTCAGATTCAAATGGCGGAAGAAGAACAGAAAATATTAACCAACACAGTAGATTTTATTTCGTTTAGTTATTATGTAAGTACCTGTGCAACTGCCAATCAGGAACTGAATATTTTAGGAGAAGGCAATTTGCTTGGCGGCGTACCCAATCCTACATTGAATGCAAGCGAGTGGGGATGGCAGATTGATCCGAAAGGACTTAGATATATATTGAATACTTTATGGGACAGATACCAGAAGCCATTATTCATTGTGGAAAACGGATTGGGAGCAGTAGATCAGCTTGTAGATGATGGGCAGGGCAGTAAAACGGTTTATGACGATTACCGAATTGAGTATTTAAGAGAACATATACTCCAAATGGAAGAAGCAATCGAAGACGGCGTAGAGTTAATGGGTTATACCACATGGGGATGTATTGATCTGGTCAGTGCTTCCACAGCAGAACTTAAAAAAAGATACGGTTTCATTTATGTAGATAGAAATGATGATGGAACCGGAACTTTGGACCGTTATAAAAAGCAGTCTTTTTACTGGTATAAAAAAGTGATTGAAACAAATGGAGTTATTTTGCACCAGGATTAAGGTACTATTGTGCATAACAAGCTTAACAAGAAAAATAGTTTAAAGTGGAAAGGAATTTATATGAAAAAACGTACAGTTGCAGTAATTGCTACCGGATTTACTGGTCAGCAACATACGGAAGCCCTGCGGAGAATCTCAGGTAATGAAGTAGTGGCACTTGTGGATACCGATCTGGAAGTACTGAAGAAGAAAGCGGAAACGCTGAGAGTAGAAAAGATCTATACGGATTACAAGAGAATGATTGAAGAAGTACATCCTGATGTGGTACATAACTGTACGCCTAATGGACTTCACTATGAAATCAATAAATATGTGATGGAGCAGGGTATCCATATTTACTGTGAAAAACCGCTGGCAATAACCGTGGAGCAAGGAGAAGAGCTGGTTAAAATTGCAGGTGAACATCATGTGGCTGCAGGTGTAAACTTTAATTACCGGAACAATGCAATCGTTCAGGAGATGAAAGAAAGGGTTAAAAATGGTTCTGTCGGCCGTGTTTTCTATGTGACCGGACAGTATGTTCAGGACTGGATGATGCTGGACACTGACTATAATTGGCGCCTAACCTCTGACATGGGAGGTGCTTCCAGGACCGTGGCAGATATAGGAAGCCACTGGTTTGATACGGCTCAATATGCACTAGGTAAAAAAATTGTGGCGGTACGTGCAGATTTTATGACAGTTCATCCGTTTAGAAAAAAATACACAAAGCAGGCGGAGACCTTTGTTAAGGAAGAGGGAGGTGCTTATGAATTGGTACCGATTGATACCGAAGATGCCGCGTTTATAGTGGTGAAATTTGAAGATGGTACGCTGGGAAGTCTGAATCTTTCTCAGGTGAGCGGGGGACATTTAAATGACCTAAGACTGGAAATTTCCGGTGAGCGTTGTTCTATGGAGTGGCAGCAGCAGAGCCCGGATGTTCTAACAGTAGGAACCAGAGTATTTGGTATACAGAGTCTCCGATCAGCACCTGGAACACTTTCTGGAGATGCAGTACGGTATGCAACTCTCCCCGGAGGGCATCCCGTAGCATGGAGTGATGCATTTCGTAATGGCATCAAAGAGTATTATGCATCTATTGAGAATGGGACTTTCAGTCAGAGTGGACAGTCCTATGCTACTTTTGCAGATGGAGTACAGATTATGAAGCTGGTAGAAGCCTGCCTGCTCAGCGCAAAGAGTGGTCAGTGGGTTACTTTACAGAAAGAAAATTGAGACAAGATATAGCTGATACAGATAGTGAAGCTGTGTTTATTTGCCAGGGCATTTTTGTACAATAACAGGGGTTTTTAGAATGAATATCGGATTATATCCGATAGAATTTCGGAAAAAATATAGCATCAATGAAAATGAGATATAAAATAGCAGGTATTTAGATTGAATGGCAAATCAGGTAAAGTATTGTTTGTATAGATATAGTATTAGAGTTTTTAAGAGAATGTAAATAAGTAATAATGAATCGTCTTAAGAGATTTTTTATTTCATTTTATGCTCTTTGTTATGTAATGGGTATTCCATTGGAACTACTCAAATACACGACAAAGAGCTTTATTCGTGTTGTTATCTGTTTTTAAACAAAATTATTTGGAATAATATAAAAATTGTATGCAATATTTAAAACAAATTATATTGCTGATTTAAAATGTATACATAAATCCGGTCTTAGATAAATATACAAAAAATTAATAAAAATCAAATATATATATAATTAATAAAAACGAAATGCATTATATGTATAAAATAACAAATAATTACATTTGTAAAAAATAATTAATTAAACATATTATGTAGAGTTGATGGGTTTATCGATGTTGTATAAAATGTATAATAAAAGGAAAATTAATTATTAATGATTTACGTTTACATTGCTGTGCTCAAATGATAAAATGTATACATTAATTTTTGAGGTTATCAAATTTTCAAAATATAAAAGAAGAAATGTATACAATAAGGGAGGCGAGAAAATTAAATAAAGCAAAATAATAATATAAATTATAACGGAAAAAGTATTAAAATTATTTTTAGGAGTAGAAAAACTTATGAAAGCAAATAGAATTCTTGGGTTTTATTAGCATGCTGCTTATTGATATCGGCAACAGCCTGCGGTAACAATGGAACGAATGGTACAGCCCACGCAGCAGGAGTATCTCTTTCGCTTACTTCTTAGTTTATGGAATATAGGTTCTTCATAAAAATAATGCGGATTTGACAACCACAGTGCTTTGGCAAACTATTATAGCTAAAATATCCGGTATTAAATATAACTGGCGTAACTTTCTACAGTTATCAATGAAACATACTTATATCTGTACGATAGCTGAGTTGTAGCCTTGTGGAATGACAAATGAAAACCAGAACCGTAACGGACATTTTTATACGAGCTACCTATCGTGGAGTACAGCATCATGAGATTAATATGGTTAAAAGTCGTGTTGAAGCTTTGTTAACCTGCAAAAATGCTGTAAATCCTCAATATAAGAAATTACATTCTTATCAGGCAATGGAAGCATGGGATGAAGGAATGGTTGTAAAGATGTTAGCTGATTTAAATAAAATATAATGATTGATGCTAACATTTACCTATAGTAGAGGTAATATTTTTAACTTGAATGAGGTTTAATATGAGAGAGAAGATGGATTATCAGTTTGAATTGGAAGCAAAAGGAAATGCTATTGCACAGGATATTCAAAATGGTATTGAAAGCGGAAAATATAAGTCGGGAGATAAAATTAAGGAAGTCGATATTTGTAAGCAATATGGAGTAAGCAGGACACCTGTCAGAGAAGTTCCGTTTACTTGAGAAAAAAGGCTTGTTAGTTCACACTCCGCAATGCGGCGTACAAGTCGCCAATTTTGGATATTCGGAAATGTTAAGCAGTCAGGAAGTGCGAAGCTCATTAGAATGTCTTTCTGTCAGGAAAGCGGCCCTAAAAGCAACAAAGGAACAGATTGACAGATTGCGGGATATTAACCGGCAGATAGCTTTGTATGATGAAAAGGAGCCGCGCAAGACAGGGCTGTTAGATGAAGAGTTTCATTTAACGATTGCAAATATCGGTGATAATACCTATGTTGCTGAATTTCTTGAAAATATACTGGTGAAGCACAGAATCGCAACTTATATTCTTCCGTTTAAAAAGGAACGGATCCCCCACACATACAGGGAACATGAGGATATTATAGCAGCTTTGGAGCACCAGGATCCGGTGCTGGCAGAAAAATACATGGAGATACATTTTCATAACAGTACTTTATCTATTATGGAAAAATTGCAGGATTATTTGGATGAACAAAACAATAAGAGAAAATAAAAAGTATTAATATAACTTGTCGAATAATGTTGAGTAAAGATGAATTGTATTGTATAATATAACATATAGAAGAGAACGGAAGGGTTTTGATATCCGTGAAAATATACAATGAATCAAAGAACATTTTAAACTTGTATGTTACCTCATTATAATCGAAAAACAATAGGAGGCCGGATGAACTCAATACGCTTTAAGCTGGTCAGCGGTTTTTTGATATTTACTTTATTGCTGGCCGGATTGCTTTTTTTTACGAATCAATATGCTATAAGGGTTGTACGGACACAGGTGGCAGAATCCTACAAAGCAATGGCAGATTTATACATTTCGCAGCTGGATACGAGTCTTGATGATATTGATAAATACATTAGTATCTTAATTGAATATACGGATTCCTTATCCTATATGAATATGAATATTTCTGAATCGGATTACACCATTGCTAAAATCGGCCTGTTGAATAAACTGAAAGAAGATATTACTATTTACAAAATAGCAAATTGCTTTTTTTTATATTCTCCTGTTAGAAATGACTTTTTGGACATTTATAATTACGGTGAACCTTATGCTGAGAAACAAGAGGTAAAATCATATATTGCCGATTTGGTCTCTAAAAATAATGAAATGGGAGGTTGGTCCGTACACAAAATTAAGAAAGAATACTATTTATTACATATATGGAGTTCCGGAAACTTATATTTTGGTGTATGGATAAAGGCGAGTAATCTTATGGCACCTATGAAATTAATTGGCCTTGGAGATAATACGCATGCAATTTTTACAACGGATAACGGAGTTATAATGACCAATACGGAAGGAATCAATGCTAAAAAGATAGAACAAAAGCAGTATCAATGGTATGAAAGCGGGGCCGGGGACATAAGCAGATATCTTGTTGTTATCGGGAAATCCCATAAAGGTAATTTTAGATTGAATATTTTAATCCCTGACAGCAGAATTTTAGAAAAACTTCCATACCTGCAAAAAATTGTGATGGTCATACTTTTTATTACGGCAATTATTATCCCTGTCGGACTGTATTTGATCGGAAAAGTAGTGCTGACTCCGCTTCGAAAGTTGATTACAGCTATGAAAAAAGTGAAAAACGGTGATTTGGATGTAAAAATCGCAGCCTATCGTACTTCGGATGAATTTGAAGTGGTGAATCAAACTTTTAATACAAT
The DNA here is from genome assembly GCA_023391695.1 of Bacillota bacterium. Lineage (GTDB taxonomy): Bacteria > Bacillota > Clostridia > Lachnospirales > Lachnospiraceae > Anaerocolumna. Next base: position 237,079 of record JAEWAK010000027.1, on the reverse strand, counting down.
GATTACGGAAATTCAGACACTTAGGATCGGTATTTATGAGGAGCAGATTACTACGCAGAAGGAAGAACTGCACCGGCTGCGACTGCAGTTGAATCCCCACTTTTTTATGAATTCACTGAATATATTATATAATCTGTCAAAAGCACAAAATTATGGGCTTATTCAGGAGATGACTTTATGCCTGATTGGTTATTTCCGTTTTATATTCAGAAACAACATGAATTTGGTACAATTGAAGGACGAGATTGAACATAACGAAAATTATTTGCACATTCAAAAATTACGATTCCCCAATAATTTAAAATACGATATATATTCGCCAGAATTTTTATCGGACACGCTGGTACCTCCACTTATTATACTGACATTTGTAGAAAACTCAATTAAGTATGCTGTTTCTATGGAGGAAATTATTCGGATTTCGGTTGAAACAGAATTTTTGGATATAGATTCCGAGCAATTTATCCAGATACGCATACGGGATACGGGCCAAGGTTTTTCAGAAGAGGTGCTGGCCGTTTTGAACAGTACAGAAAAACCTGAAACGAACATGGAACATACAGGGATATGGAATGTCAAACGGAGGCTGCACCTCTTGTATAAAGAAAAAGCCGGTATAAATTTTTATAATAAAGGTGGAGCCGTTGTTAATATAATTTTACCTTTGTTGAAAGAATAACTTAGGGAGTGTCTGAAAACCCATTGCGCCGTTCTGAACGCCCCACTTCGCGGGATATTGCGTCATTTTGGGAACGTAGACCCACTACACCCCAAAACTGCTCCTTGTCTCCCGCAAAGTGGAACATTCAGCCCGGCACAAGCAGTTTTCAGACACACTCTAGAATAAGAGAGAAGATGGTGTAATGTATACTTTATTAATTGTTGATGATGATATTCTTGCAATTGAGGGGGTAAAATCCGACCTGAATTTAGATAAGCTGGGCATTTCGGAACTGTTGACTGCATTTAGCATGCATCAGGCCAAGGAATTATTTGTATCCCATTCCATAGATATTTTACTTTGTGATATTGAGATGCCTCAGGGCAGTGGTTTGGAGCTCATAACATGGGTAAAAGAAAAATATCCCGATCTGCCTGCTATTTTCCTGACCTGCCATGCCGACTTCCGATATGCGAAACAGGCCTTGCAACTGGGTTGTGTAGATTATTTGCTTAAGCCTGCTCTTCCTGAAGAATTGGAAAAGGTTATATTAAAAGCGGAAGAGATTATTGAAAAAGACAGCGAAATGAAGAAAGCAAGCCGTTCTCACCAGTTTTATGAAAAGAACTATACGTTAGTTATCGAGAATTTTTGGCTAAGTTTAATTAATCAAAAGACGATTATTGATCAGGCGGTAATCCAGGAAATGTCGGAAGAATTAAACATATTAATTCCTCTGGACCTAAAATTTATACCGGTATATATTAATATTCAAAGATGGGGAAAGAAACTAAGCACGCGGAAAGAAAAAATATCGGACTACACCTTAAAGGAATTAGCAAGGGAAATCATAATCGGGAAAGAGAAATCCGGACAGGTTATTCAGATCAATAGAGGTGATATGCTGGGAATTATAGCCTGTGAGCATGATATTGATATCAATGGATTGAAAAAAAACTGTAAAAATTATATTGCGTTCTGCAACCAGTATTTTAGCTGTGATCTGTCATGTTATATCGGCCAGCCGGTCTATGCCTGTGAAATGGCTGACGCCGTTGATAAGCTTCATCTGCTTGAAAATAATAATGTTTTTTATAATAAGGTTTTGCTTTTATCGGAATCTGCAGCAGGTGATACAAAAGAAAAAATCCCTGATATGAGTTTATGGACAGCAATGCTGAAAAATGGTGAAAGCGACAATGTAATTACAAAAATATCGGAATTTATCGATGATTTGATTCGAAATGAAGAAGCGGATGCAACGACGTTACGTAAATTCCATGAGGATTTTATGCAAATGATTTATATTTTACTGAATCAGAAAGGGATTCAGGCACATCAGATATTCGAGGACAGCACTTCCAAAGAGCTTGCGGCAGAGGCAATGCACTCGGTAATGGATATGCAGGTATGGACCGGTTATGTTGTAACAAAGGTAATGGATCAGATCTATGATTCCGATAAAGCGAACGGTATAGTAGAAAAAGTAAAGAAATACATTTCGACACATATGGATGAAGAGGATATGTCACGGGAAACCATTGCAAAGTATGCTTTTATAAATCCGGACTACCTTAGCAGGTTATTTAAAAAAGAAACAGGAATGTCCCTGTCGGACTATTTATTAATGAAGAGGATTGAAAAGGCACAGGAACTTCTGGAAACAACGGATATCAATATAAGTGCTGTTTTATTGGAAGTAGGATATTCCAACTTCTCACATTTTTCTAAGATGTTTAAAAAAGTAACAGGATACAGGCCGGTTGATTATAGAAAGTATAAAAGAAAAATGCTGAAAACCTGATTAATAAATCATGAACCTCCAGTACGGAATAGCCGGATTAACCAATCCCGACCGGAGGTTTTTTATTAATTACTAAGATGTAAATAAGATTAACTGCCTGATCAATAGGGCTTATTTATATTCGGCAGGGGATTTGTTATATCATCCTCATATGGGAAATGGCTCCCTGATAGTCCGCCTGTCTGGAAAGAATATTCTTAAACAGTCCGAAAGCTTTTTCTTTCTTACCAAGGCCCAGGCTGCCTAATGCCCGAAGGTAATTGCAGTACTGTGTATTCCGAAGCTTTATATCATCCTGGTATACTTCAATTTCCGGCAGGGATACGGCGAAGAAATCATAGCATACACGGTCAAACAAATGTTTTTCTCCATAAATAATCAGTTGGTGGAAAGATTTCAAAGCGGCGTTTCTGCGGCCCAATTCCATATTGGCCAGTCCCTGGTAAAAAATATAGTCGGAAGGCTGGTCGTTGTAATAAAGTACACTTCCGGGTTCACTGGAACCCGTGGCGGCCAGTTCAAAATATTTTTCAGCCTGTTTCTCATTACCCGCAATACGGTAAGCCAGCCCCATGTAGTAATGTGCTTCATTATCCGGGACGTTTGGAAGTTTACCCTCTCCCAAATTCTCAGGGTATGTGAGAGTATCGTTCAGAAGAGACAGGGCTTCTTCCGGTTTCTTTTCTTCCAGCTTTTTAATAGCCATATGAATCAAAGCATATCGGTATTGGGAGCTCACTTTGCCCTCGCCCCCCTCCCATGGATGAAACCGGCAGGAGAGAAGAGCGGATAAAGCGTCTTCGTAACGTCCCGTACAATTTAAGAGGGTAACATAGCGCAGGTACAGGTCGTCACGGGCTTTGGTATATTCCATATGGGATTCCATTATCTGAAGACGTTCTTCGTTGGGAATATTCATTTTGCCCGCCAGCTGGTCGTATTCCAGCCAAAAACGGGAACTTGCATCATCCAGTTCACAGGCTTTTCTGATTGATTCCATGGCTTTCTCCGAATTGTTTTGTTTATTGTAATAAGCAATGGAAAGATTCCGGTATGCCATGGCCAGGTCATTTTTTTGTGAAACGGCTGATTCCCAGTGGCAGGTTGCTTTGGCATATTGTTTTTTATCATAAAGCAGATTGCCCAGATAAAAATGAGCCATGGGCACATGATCCAGTGCACCGATTGCATACTCTAAAATTTGTATTTCCTCCGCCTTGTTTGGAAAGCAGTAATCCGGCGTACAAGTTTCAGCATCCAGACAGCATTTCCTGGCGGCAGTTTCATTTCCTGCCAGATGATTAATATACCCCTGATAGTACATGCATAATGGGTTGGTATCATTACAGTTTTGCAGGATATTCAGTGCATCTTCATACAAGCCTGCTTTCTTGTAATCCAGTGACAGCTCCAGATAGTTGTGTGCTTCTGCACGCATTTTCTGCTGCCAGGGTATAAGTTCATGATTAAGCAGTGCTTTTTCGTACAGGCAGCCTATGTACAGCGGATCAATGGCCAGGCTTTCGTCAAGAATTTCTGTGACCGGCCGTCCCAGCTTACGAAGAAGGGCCGCTTTTAAAGTACGGGCTTTCATGTTATGCCAGTTACGGATCATGGATTTTCCGGCAAATTCCAGTGCTTTTTCGTATTCGCCTTTACGGGAATCAAGGCAGGAAAGCCAGTAGAATCCTGTGCTCTGGGTCTCTGAACTCCAGGTGGATTTGAAAAATGCATCGTAGGCTTTGTCATCCTGTCCGTCTGCTTCAAGAGCCAGCCCCAGGTTAAAATAGCATTCGCCGGAATAGGGATTGGGATTTTTCCAGGTCTGTTTGTTAATAGCTGCCTGGAAATGAGGAATGCTTTCTTTTACATGTCCTCTCCTTAAGAGAAGCAAACCGTAACTGTTGTTCAGGCGGATATCCGAAGCATCTCTCTTAAGTCCTTCCAGATAGTAGTATTCCGGTTCATAAGTAGCATGCCGGTACTGTTCCAGGTGTGTGGCTGCCAGGTATAATTCCTCCGGAGATTTCATATCCTGCGGTGCTTTCATAACTTCAGCCGGTTCCGGTATTGGTTTTATTTCTTCTTTATAAACCCAATATTCTACCAGTATTCTTTCATTCCAGGAAACGGTTACTTTACAGTCAGTCAGGTGCACGGGTGCGGGAATAAAGGCTTCAAAGAAACTATCCGGTGATAAATCGGCACTGCTTTCATAAAGTACCGAATCTTTTTCAGTCACACGGATAAAAGCGTCCGGGTAGATGCCGGTAGCATAAACCTTCAAAACCGTTTTGCCTTTCTCATCCGGCAGGATACTTAAGATGGCATCCTTTGTGGCATTTCCTACTCTGCCTACGCCTTTATATGGCATAAAGTACTGTACGAAAGTTTTCTCTTCCTGAGGTTTCAGCCAGGTGAAATCCGGCTGATTGTCCGTATAGATTCCCGTCATTAATTCTATGTACGGGCCGTCTGTCTCTGTCAGGTTCCGGTCCCAGGTGCGGCCAAAATCACCATTACCCCAGGTCCACTGTTTTTTACCGGGTGAAATATGATGGTCTGCCACATGGAGAAGGCCCGCCTCTACTTTTTCATCATAATTTCCGATAAAATCAAACTCAGAGTGAGCGGCCATATAAGAAGTAGGCACTTTTACATTTTTATAGCGGGAAATATCCACTCCTGCGGAATAGTCACATTTGTAGTATTCTCCTGTAGCAATGGGAAATGTGGAAACTGCACGTTTTCCATGGTCCATTACTGCATTTACATCCGGCGGGAATACGGAATAGGTATAATCATTTACGGGGACTGCCGGATTGGCCCACCACAAAAAAGTTTGAGGCAGGTCTGTGTTGTTGTAAAGCTGTCCTTTAATTTCAATATAAGCCTTGCCAGGATATAAGGTGATGGCGGCCATTCCTTTGGTACCGTTCATTTTATCTATTTCACTCATATAAGCCGTACAGGAACCGTCCGGGTTTTTGGACAGGGTGTAGTCTACCGGTGAATAGGTGGACGGGCGGTGATGCTGAGGCCAGTTGAATTCGATTCCTCCGGAAATCCACGGTCCGGTAAGACCGACCAGTGCAGGCTTAATGACATGGTTATAATAGACAAAATCATACTCATTGGTTTTATCATAGGCGCGTTGGATTCTGCCGCCGAGTTCAGGCAGAATCATGATTTTCAAATATTCATTTTCAAGAAAGACAGCCTGATAAACCACATCCTCTTTTATATCGGAAATTTTTTCCGTTACCGGAAAGGGATATATCTTTCCGGTACTTCCCTGATAAGCTCTCTTTTCAATAAACAGAGGGCTTTTTTCAGGAGGATATACTTTGTAGGTTGGAATTGTATATCGTTCTTCCCATATTTTTACCTGTGTTGTTGATGTCATAATTTAATCTCCTTTTTAGATGTTTTGATATTATGTGAATGCACGTTGCACGGATCTTCTGAATTTATTCTAACATAGAAAGGGAGCTGTTTAAAATGTCATATCGTGATTAATGATGGACAATATTGCATTAAAGTGCTATATTGGGATTATGAGTATATTAGACAACAAAAAAATGGATGGATTTAAGGGGGAGAGGATGATTGTCCTGCCTACGGAAGTATTTCAGGATTATGTGAAGCATCCTCAAGTAAAGCGGTTATATTTAACGGATGTTGGATTTTTTCCGTGTGCCAGACATCATTACAGGGAAAGGAAGGATGGGATCGAAGAGTATATATTCCTGTATTGTACGGAGGGCAAAGGCATTATTAATATTAACAGGAAACAATATGTACTTCATGAAAATGAGGCTTTTTGTATCCCCAGATTTAAAGGACACAGTTATTATGCCTGTGAAGATAATCCGTGGAGTATCCTGTGGGTGCATATAAAAGGAGAGGATACAAAATACTTTCCGTTAGAAGAATGCCGTATCGTACAGTTTAATTCCAACAATTCCACAAACCGCATGCTGTTTTTGTTCGAGTTATTATTCAGCGTATTGGAACGAAACTACACGCTGGGTAATTTTATCTATATATCCCAGGTGCTTGCTTTGATTTTAGCGGAGACTTATGACCGGGAAAAGCACAATACCACCCTGGAGCAGAACAAGTATGTGACAACTGTTGTAAGGTACATGTATAAACATTTGCAGGAAAACTTAACCCTGGAACAGATTTCGGAGGAGTTTGAGCTATCAAAAAGTTATCTGAACGCAATCTTCCAGAAATATACCCAGCATGCACCTATGGACTTTTACATTAACCTTAAAATGAAAGAAGCCTGTAAACTGTTTCGGTCAACCGATATGTATATTTATGAAGTTGCACAGAGGCTTGGATATAAAGACCAATATTACTTTTCAAGAATATTTAAAAAAGTGGTGGGGATTTCTCCAAAAGAATATAAAAACAGTGATTATTTCTATTATAAAGAATAGGCAAAATCCAGTGTGGATTTTACCTATTCTTTTTTTTGCATGTAAAATAGCACAATTGAATAGCCGTAAAACTATATTTAATAGTAAAATAGTCCATTAAATTAAAGGATTCATCATTTTACTTATGTGCATTTATGCTATACTATAAATACGGAATTAAATACTTTTTTCCCGGCACCGGTTAAAAAATGCACGGATAATAAACCGGTGAAGAAAACAAAGGCCTGAGTTTTCGGATAGTAACAAAGAGGATGAGAAAGATTTGAAATATGGTAATTTGAAAGGAGAAATCTATGAAGCGTAAAATTATAGCCATGCTGTTGACGGTAATGATGGTTATTCCCGCCCTAAGTGCCTGCAGTAATGCAGGTGATTCAAAGGAAGTAGAAAATAGTACATCTGGTACAGGGTCAAAAGAGAGCGCAGATGAGGATATTACTCTGACAATCTGGGATTGGGATGAAGCACATTTATCCCATATGACAGAATGGTATCAAAAAAAACATCCTAATATTAAGTTTGATACATTGGTAGTAGGTGCAACGGATTATATGCAAAAATTACAAAGTGCCCTGGCATCCGGAAGCGGAGTGCCGGACATTATATTAGGTGAAATGTCATACCGCGGAAAAGTATTTGATCTTGGTATAACGGAAGATTTAACTAAAGCACCTTATAATGTGAATCCGGAGGATATGTTTGATTTTGCTGTAAAGCTGGAATCTGGTCCGAACGGAGAATTATACGGTGTAGAACAGCAAATCTGCCCCAGCGGTTTTGCTTACCGCCGTGATCTGGCAAAGGAATATCTGGGAACGGATGATCCTGATGAACTTGCAGGGATGATATCAAGCTGGGATAAAATGCTTGACGTCAGCAGGCAGGTAAAAGAAAAAAGCGGAGGCAGTGTAACTGCGTTACCAGGTATTTCCGTATTGATGATAGAAATTTTATACAGTCAGAATGTAAAGGATTATATTGACGGTAACAATATTGATTTAACCGGACGTTATAAAGATGTATTTAAAATTGCAACGGAATTTAACCAGGCAGGGGTTCTGGGAAACCAGGAAAGAGAAACCCCCGCATTAAATTCCGGCTTTGCAGAAGGCAAATTTATATTTTATCCATGTGCGCCCTGGGGCAGTAAATGGAGTATTGCGACAAATGATCCGGACGGATCGGGAAACTGGGGTCTTACGAAAGCTCCCGGTGACGGATTTACCTGCGGAGGTACCTCTGTAAGTATTTATTCCGGAAGCGAACATAAACAAGCAGCATGGGATTATGTGAAAGATGTTTATTGTGACGGTGAGGGTGTAAAGGAAGCGTTTAAACAGTTTGGTTTTATGACCGGTTTTAAGGCACCTTATGACGATAAAAATTCTTATTTCTTCACTGAAAAAGGTCAGTATGATGATTTCTTCGGCGGACAGAATCTGGCAGATTACTTTATTAACGACATCGCCATCAATACCGTCGGACAAGTCCAGACCAAAAATGAAACCTTTGTAAAATCAGCAATGACTGCCGTTGCGTCAAAAATGGCAAGCAATCCGTCTATGAGTGTGGACGAGGCATTAGAATTACTGAAAACAGAGACACAGACTCTGATTCCTTCTGCTACTCTGAAATAACATAGGGTAACTATACCAGGCTGCTGTGGTTGACTGCAGCAGCCTTATTTGATTCGGTTTACTGGAGCTGGTTAAACCTCCGTAAATAAAATAGGACAGGAGGAATTTATAAATGAGTAATAATAAAAGTTTGCATAAAGGCAATAAATGGCCCTATCTATTCTGCCTGCCATTTTTGGGGGCATATTTCTTATTCAATTTATTTCCTATGTTGTATTCTTTCCATTTGAGTTTCTTTGACTGGAACGGCGTGAAAAATAAGATGTTCGTGGGATTACAGAATTATATTACACTTTTTACCAGGGATCCTTTATTTTTAAAATCTCTTGTGAATACGGTTATTCTGATGGCATTTTCCACTCCCATTACTGTATTCTTAGGGATAACGGTGGCGTATCTGCTGTTTGATATCGGAAGAGGAAAGTCCTTTTATCAGACGGTTAATTTCTTTCCGTATATTACAACACCTGTTGCGATTGGTTTTATTTTCTCTTATTTGTTTGACTGGCAGTCCGGTTATATCAACAAGCTGTTAACCGGTGCAGGACTTTTAAATGAGCCGTTTTACTGGCTGCAGAGCGAAACGGCATCCAAGGTTATTGTAGTAATAATGGTTGTATGGCGTTACCTGGGATATTATATGACGATTTATCTTGCCGCTATGACTTCCATGCCCGTAGAAGTGTATGAAGCCGCTTCCGTGGACGGCGCTTCCAGAATTAAAATATTTACAAGAATTACAATTCCGATGCTGAAAAACACTACCATGTTCCTTATTGTTACATCGATTATCGGTGGCCTGCAGATGTTTGAGGAACCCAAGCTTTTGTTCAGCGGGTGGGCAAGCATTGGTAATGGCCAGACCGGCGGTCCCGGGAATACGGTATTGACTACCGTATGGAAATTTTATAACGATGCCTTTAACATGGATTCCAGGCTGGGATATGGTTCGGCAATCGCATATTCCCTTTTTGTGTTCATTATAATATTTTCAATTATCGGATTTAAAATTACAAAGGGAAGGGGCGGTGACAATGAATAATAGAAAAAGAATACTTCATACCGTGATAAAGCAGGTACTTTTGATCTTGATGACTTTGATTATGTTCTTTCCTCTGTATATCGTATTTATTATGGGTACCTATTACAGTGAAGATATTTTTAAAGGTCTGCCCATTCTGCCCGGAAATTATCTCCTGGAAAACCTGAAAACAGTATTTGCAAATCACTATTTTAAAGCATATTTTAACTCCATTGTGGTATCGGTGGTATCGGTTATCTTAAGTGTTTTCGTCTCATCCCTGATTGGATTTGCACTTGCCAAATACCGTTTCAAAGGCAGAAAAGCAATTTTTACCTTTATAATGGCTATTATGATGATTCCCGGCCAGATTGCCATGATTGGCTATATGCTGGAGATGAGAAAGTTAGGACTTAATCATACTCTGTTTCCGCTGATATTTACATGGACCGCACATCCTCTGGGGGCTTTTCTCATGACCCAGTTTATCAAAGATTCCGTACCTACAGAGTTATTGGAATCCGGCCGTATTGACGGCTGCTCAGAGCCGGGTATCTTTTTAAAGATCGTTGTACCGTGTATAAAACCTGGATTTCTGACACTGGCAACCCTGGTATTTTTATGGTCCTGGAATAATTACATTCTTCCTTTAATACTGGTTAACAAACAGAGTATGTTTACTATTCCCCTTATGGTATCCAACCTGTCAAATCAGTTCCGAAGTGATTATGGAGCAATTATGTGTGCCCTGTCTCTGTCCGTGCTGCCTATGATCATAATTTTCAGCTTATGCTCCAAAACTTTTATCAAGGGTATTGCGGCGGGAGCCGTGAAAGGATAAGGTGCGTCTGGAAAAGGGCAGGTAATCATGATTTCATGATTTATGCAAAGGGAAGTTAGATTGAAGAAACAAAAGCAGTTTTTAACATCCTGAAAGAAGTTATGGAGGAAAAGAAAATGGCAGAAACCCTATATCAGGAACGTTATATTAATTTGGAAGGAACCTGGGAGCTTGGGCTTGGAAAAAAGGAAGAAGCGTTCATTAATCAAAAGATATGTCTTCCCGGCACATTGGATGAACAAGGGAAAAATATAGTGGGAGTTCCCAAAAGCCAACCGGGTGAAACCATGTCTCTGACACCGGAATATCATTATGAAGGTTATGCGGTGTATGAACGGGATTTTGAAGTCAGCTTTCAGGCCGGCGAAACGGTATTGTTTTTTATGGAAAGGACCAGAGCGGCAAAAGTCTGGGTAAATAATCAATTTGTTGGTCAGGATAACTTATTGACCGTATCCCAGGAATTCGATATAACCCAGGCAGTAAATCAAGGAATAAACAGAATTACGGTAGAGGTAGAAAACCTTTTTGAACAGATGCCGGCCAAACCTGTCATTGGTTCACATATGGCGACAGCCCATACCCAGACCAATTGGAATGGAATTGTCGGAAAGATAGGTATTCGGATTCTTCCTGTAATTTCAATGAATACAATCCGGTTTTATCCGGATTTTGAAAGGAAAGGCATCCGGATCAATGTGGATATGATCCAGAATACCTGTATCTTACAGCCGGTTTGCTGGGAGGTATGTGCCTGCGGAGGAGTTAAAAAAGAGATACGGATGGTAATTCCTCCGGGAAAAACCAAAGCCGTACTTGAATATAAGCTTGGAGATGATTATCTGACCTGGGATGAATTCAAACCGGATATGTATGAAGTTAATATATTCCTTCATACAAAGCTGGGAAGCCAGGAGAGAAAGTTGAATATTGGCATGAGAAATTTCCAGGTCTCTGCTGATTCCAGACATTTTATGATAAACGGTAAAGTGATATTTGTAAGAAGTGAGGCCAATTGTGCCGTTTTTCCAAAAACCGGGTATGCTCCCATGGAACAGGAAGAATGGGAACAGCTCCTTAAGGTATACAAGAGTTATGGCATCAACTATGTGAGATTTCATTCCTGGTGTCCTCCGGATGCTGCATTTTGTGCGGCAGACAGGCTGGGAATTTATATGCAGCCGGAGCTTTGCGAGTGGACATTTGAAACCTTTGATTCTGATGAAGATTATGCCTATTATACCAGAGAGGCGCTTGGCATAGACAGGGCATATGGAAATCATCCTTCCTATGTGGCTTTGACCTGGGGAAATGAACTTAGAAGCCATAAAAGAGAACGAATGAGTGAATTATGCCGTTATATGAGACAAATCGCTCCTGACAGGCTGTATGCGGAGGGGTCAAACGTATGGTATGGGGAAGAAGGGGTGAATCCGGATTGTGATTTTGTAATGGCACAAGGAAATTACAAGGCTAAATGGCGTGGGGCATATGCGGGAAACCATGGTTTTATCAATGAATATCCTCCTAATACCCGGTCAGACTATAATGACGTGCTAAAAGACATTCCCATTCCTGTAATCAGCTTTGAAGTAGGCCAGTTTCAGGTCTACCCTGATTATGACGAAATTGAAAAATATACCGGTAACCTGAAACCGGAAAATCTTCGTATGTTTAAAAAGAGTATGGAGAGTCACGGACTGGCGGATTATGATACCAAATTTCAGGAAGTGACGGGAAAGCTTTCCCAGCTGTGCTACAGAGAAGAAATTGAGGCGGCGCTTCGGTCGGATAAACTGGCAGGCATTTCCCTGCTGGGAATCCAGGACTTTACAGGACAAGGAACTGCTCTGGTGGGAATGACGGATGCCTTTGGTGAACCGAAGAAATTCTCAAATCCCGCCAGATTCAGGCAGTTTTTCAACCATGTTGTTCCTCTTATAAAAATTGATAAACGTACCTTCAGGCAAAAAGAAAAAATACAAGCGGAGGTTGTTATAGCTAATTATGGAGAAGACAAGCTGGAAAAGCCGGTTTCCATCTCTGTGACAGACCCTGCAGGACATGTGGTTTATAAAGAAGTAATAAATGACTGCAGCGTAAGCCAGGGAAAAGTGGAACGGGTTGGAACCATATGCTTTATACCGGACAAGGAAGCAGATACCTCTTATAAACTTAAGGTAATGATATTGATTGAGGGAACGGAATACGCCAATGAATATGAACTTTGGGTATATCCGCCGGTGGATGTAAAAGAGTTGGACAGGAACATGATTATTACCGTACTGGATGAAAGTGCAAAGGAAAGCCTGGAAAATGGTGAGAAACTTATTTTTTTCCCGGAACTGACACAGGCAGGGATACCAGGCAGTGTGAGAAGTTCATTTATGAGCGATTTCTGGTGCTGGATCATGTTTAAGAAATGGGATCAGCACGGCACCATGGGAATGCTCATAGAAACAGAACATAAACTGTTTGAAAAGATACAGGTGGATGAATATACAAACTATCCCTGGTGGCATATGCTTGAGAACAGCCGTTCTGTGATTCTGGACAATCCGGGCATTCATCCGATTATCCGAATGGTGGACAATATTCACAGAAATCACAGCATGGGACTCTTATTTGAGGTTAAGTGCGGAGCCGGCAGTCTGCTGATTTGCAGTCTGAATATCCTTAACAAGAAAGAGCAGCCGGAAGTTTCCTGGATGCTTTATTGTATGATTCATTATGTGAAATCCGGAAATATGAATCCTGCAGAAGAAGTGCCATACCGGAAACTTTGCGAACTTTTCCCAAATCATTTGGAACTGGCTTTGGATAAAGAGGCCAGACCATTTACAAGCCTGAATGAACATTTAATGTATGAACCTCTTAAGATACAGGGAAAAAAGACCGGAACAGGCTACTGGGATACGGCCGGAAGCAGACCGGAAGATGCAAATTTCTATGGTATTTTGTTTGAAAGAACGCATTACGTGGATATGGTACAGCTGGAGCTGGTCATCGACGATGTATATGACGGCAGGGCAGGGCATGATCTGCCGGAACTTATATATGTGGAATATCTGGAGGGAGATACATGGAAACCTGTCCATGTGATTTACGCAAGTTTTATTACCGGAGGAAAAGAAAACAGGGTTTATTTTGAAAGGACAGAGACAAAAGGAATCAAAATCTTTTTGAAAAAAGAGAAGAAAAACGATGTATACATTTCTGCTATGGCTGCTTACGAGAACCGGCCCTTTGGAATAACTGAATTGAAGCTTTTCGGCATCTGATTCAGACTTATTAAAACTAGGAGGATTTTATTATGATACGTGAAACTATATTACTAAAACATTGGAAGTTCAATCTGGGAGATACGGCAGAGTGTCTGGAAACGGGCCGGGAAGTGACCGTGCCCCATACCTGGAATATTGAAGAGAATACGGAGGAAACCTGGGGAAACGGATGGTATGGGCATACTTTTAAGGTACCGGATTCCTGGAAAGATAAAAGAGTAAGGGTGCTGTTTAAAGCCGTATATCACAATGCCGCCGTATATTTAAACGGAAAAGAAGTGGGAAAACATGAAAGCTCCGGATATACACCTTTCACGGTTGAACTCACAGAAGCCTTAAGGTATGGAGAGGAAAATAAACTGACCGTGAAAGTGAATAACGAATTCACAGACACCTTACTGCCCTGTAACAGAAGCTTCGACTGGGCTAACGACGGAGGTATTATCAGAAATGTGGAATTATTAATCTCCGGGAAACATCTGATCAAATCCCACAGAATAACTGCCGAACCAGTTATTATAACCAGGGATATCCGTCAGGATATGGGATATGCTGTTTTCGGAGTGGATATGGCTGTGGATGGATCGGAGTCAGACGGACTGGTATTGGACTGGGAGCTATATGAGGGTTGTGACGGACAGACGGAAAAACTCTGTGCAGGAAGTGAGAAATGTGAAAAAGGCAGTGGAAAGATTTCTTCCCGGATATTTGAAAATATTAGATACTGGCATTTTGACCATCCAAAGTTATATACTTTAAAATTGTGTCTGCGAGACCGTGAAGTGGCAGAAGACAGTGTGGAGACAGTTTTTGGATTCCGGAATTTCCATGTTAAAGGAAATTCTTTTTCGCTGAATGGTGAGAAAGTAAGAATCTGCGGAACGGAATGGATGCCAGGTTCGGACCCGGTCTATGGAATGGCAGAGCCAAAAGAGCAGCTGGAAAAGATGCTTGTCTGCTTAAAGGAGAGCAACTGTGTATTTACCCGTTTTCACTGGCAGCAGGATGACACGGTATATGACTGGTGCGACCGCCATGGCATGCTGGTTCAGGAAGAGGTGCCTTTTTGGGGAAAGGATCCGGAGACAGCGGGAGAACAACAGTGGAAAATCTTTAAAGAACAAATAGAAGAAATGGTGGAAGCACATTATAATCATCCGTCGATTATTGCATGGGGCGTTGGCAATGAACTGGATGCCCAGTCCAAGGATACCATACAATATATAAAGGATGCCGTGGCATATACTCATGTTCTGGATTCCACCCGTACGGCCAATTATGTAAGCAACAGTATTTTCCAGGATGCCGGTCTGGACGGCGCTGCGGATGGAGATATTATGATGGTTAACGATTATATCGGCACCTGGTCAGGAGAATTGGATCAGTTCAAGGAACTGGAAAAAATACTGAATGCCAATCCTGACAAGCCCATGGTGCCCTCTGAGTTTGGTCTTTGCGAGCCCAGGTGGAAAGGCGGCGATAAGCGCCGGGCCCGGATTTTCCTGGAGAAAATGGAAGCATACCGTCATTTCCCGGGAATTGCAGGAACCATCTATTTCTGCCTGAATGATTACCGTACCCAGATGGGAGAGGACGGAGCAGGAAAGCTTAAGAAAAGAATCCATGGTTCCACGGATTTATGCGGTGAACCAAAACCATCCTATTGGGAAGTTCAGAGGGAATGTGCGCCATTTATTGTGAAATGGGAAGAAAACAGGCTGATTATAATCTGCCGGAAAGACCTGCCCAGTTATGAGTTAAAAGGATATTATGGGAAAATTTTGAATAAAACAGGAGAAGTTCAAAGAAGTGTAAAAATTCCCGATTTGAAACCTGGAGAAATATGGGAGATAATAGCAGAATCAGGGAATAAAATAGCGATATACCGTCCGAACGGAGACCGGACAGGGATTTACTAAATAAAAACTCACAGGACAGGATGTGCATCTACATGCAAAAGAATAGATACCCGAAACATGCTTTAACGTTTTCGGGTATCTTTTTTTATGCATAGGAAAATACGTCCTTGAAGTCGTCAAAACGTTAATGTAAAGTCGTCAAAATGTTAGTGAAATGTTCCTATAAGCTTTACAATATAATAAATCCGGTTGGTATTACTATCCTAAAATCAGGGTTGTGGAATTTCACCATTGGTGTTGGTATGGACGATAATTTTTTTAAAGGAGAATGAAAATGAATAATGGCGGCAAGCTGAACTACTGGTGGGTCGATAAGCCGTGGAGACTTATCCAAACAAATTTAAGGGAAATCGATATGCTGGATATGAATGCAAAAAGATTTGTATCTGATCTTCAGGAATTTAAAGCGAATGTAGTTATGTTAAGTACTTCCGGTATCGTGGCTAATTATGAAACCCGCCTTCCCTATCATTTTAAAAATCAATTCTTAAAAGGGGATACTCTTAAGGAGGTGATTAAGGAATGCCATGGGGCGGGAATTAAAGTGATTGCACGAATGGATTTTTCTAAAATCCGCAGACCTCTTTACGAAAAAAATCCGGAATGGGCGTTCATCAGCCGTTCTGGACAAATTATCGATTATAACGGTGACGTGCATTTATGCTTCAACAGCGAATACCAACAGGAGCTTTCACTGGAGATTATGAAGGAAACGGTGGAATTACTGGATATAGACGGCGTTTTCTTTAATATGGACGGCTATAATAATAATTTCGACTACTCGGGAAAACATTACGGCATTTGCCATTGTGATAACTGCAAGAGCCGTTTTGAATCCATGTATGGAAGTACTTTGCCAACGACCGAAAACTTGGAGGAGCCGATTTACCAAAAATATCTTGAATTCCAAAACACCACTGTAAAGATGCACAGGGAGAAGGTTTTTAAATATCTTACCGGTCTTAAACCGGATTTATGCATTGCAAACCATTACGAATTCAACTCCGGTTTTATACGTAACGAAACAGGGACATCACTGGCATTCCCTTATTGGCAGTATGCCGCTTCTGAAAATACCAAAATCAGTTCTTCAACCTATCCGAATATGATACCCAGTACTACTACAGTGGATTTTATTGATATCGCATACCGGCATGTGGCAGTTTCCCCATATTTACAGAAACAGCGTCTGCTTCAAAGTCTGGCAAACGGCGGCGGGCTTGATTATTACCGGATGGGCAGGCTTGATAACAGTAAGGATAAATCGGGTTATGAGGCAATTAAAGCCGTTTATCATTATCAGTCCGCACATGAAACAGAGTATACAAACTTAAAAAGTGTCGCCGGGATTGCTCTTTTTCAGGATGAAAATAAAATATTTTCCTACAAAAAGGATAAGGATTTTTGCGGATGGTTTCGGTTCTTAACGGAGAATCATTTCCTTTTTGATGTGATCACCACGGGAAAGACAGTAATTAAAGATTTCAGCAAATATAAGACTTTAATCCTGCCGGATGGATTATTGATAGATGAACTTTTGGCGGATCGAATTGATGCTTTTGTTGAAGGAGGCGGAACTGTTATTGTTGAAGCCCGCAGCGGCTTACGGGATTCAAAGGAGCAGCCGCAGAAAATACCTGTATTTAAGAGTCTTGGAATTCGGGAGGTAAAAGAAATCTCCATGGATATGAAACCGTCCTATCTTGAGCTCGATTCAGAAGCAAATTTTCCGAGGCTGAATCATACGGAACTGGTTTATTTGAGAGGGTGCTACGTATATGCGGATTATATCGAATCGGCGAAATACTTCTTAAAATTGGTTCCGCCTCATATGTTCGGACCTCCGGAACGCTGTTATTATACAACCGTTACGGATTATCCCGGATTTACGGTAAATTCCTACGGCGAAGGAAGGGGCGTATACATACCTTGGAATCCGGGTGAAATTTTCTGTTCTGACGGACACACCAATACCATTGATTTCATCGGGGATTTACTGGAACAGGTACTTGATATAAGACCCTTGGGCGGAAATTTATCCGGGACAGTAGAGGCGGCAGTGATGAGAAATGCCGATTCTGATCTGCTTCTTCATCTGATAAACGGTTCCGGTCATTTTGGAAACTCCTTTTACGAGCCGGTGACTATGCAGGATATTAAGATCATCCTCGATTGCGCATCCGTTCCCAAGACAGTTAAGAGCCTGGTCCGCAATACGGAATATTCCTTTGATATAAAACAAGGAAAATTATCCGTTTATATAGATAAGCTTGAACATTTTGATGCAATAAAAATAATTTTTAATTAAAGGAGGAACTGAATTTGGAGAAGTCATTTTGGGAGAAACCGATAAGGATAATCCAAAACAATCTGCGAGCCATTGACGCAGTAAATTTGGATGTAGAAGCACTGATAAGGGAGCAGCGGGATTATGGAACGAATGCCATTATTGCCAATGCAGGCGGGCTTTTAAGCTGGTACGACAGTAAAATAGCGGAACAGCCTAAAAATGCCTACCTGGAATTCGATTATGTTGAAGCGGTAATACGTGAAGCACACAAATATGGAATAAAAGTGCTGCTCCGGATGGATGTGAGTAATGTTTACGAGGAAGAAGCAAAATTGCATCCGGAACGGGTCCGAAGGGATGTAAACGGTAATCCAACCCATGATCTGGGTATGCTTCAGAGCTGTTTCAATTCCGATAAATGGCAGACATATAATTTCGAAGTATTAAAGGAACTGCTTGAAAGCTATGATGCGGACGGAATTTTTTATAACGCGGTTCACTATGCATTTTGTCATTGTGACCATTGCAGGGAGAAATATTTAAAGGATACCGGAAGGCAGCTGCCGGAGAGTCTGCATACGGATACGGAAGAAGGACGGGCGTACATACGTTACCGTTATAACGAAGTGACGGAATATTTTAAACGTGTCAGTAAATTTATAAAGGATAAAAAGCCGGATGCAATTTTAGCATTATGCAACAACCTTGCATCGGATTGGCCGGAATTTAATTGCTTTTCCGGATGGGACACCGTGCCGCTTATGGGAGTGCAGGATATTCAGGCGAATGAAGCGGTAAACACCGTATTACGCAGGCAGCCCAAATGGATCTACCTGGCGGGTGAAAATGCACGTATGGCAAATGCTATGAATAAAAGATCACTGGTATGTCTTCATCATTCCGGACAGATAGGCCGCCGTGCTGCACAGGCACCGGCGCAGCTGGTATACGATATTCTCCAGACGGCAGCGTTTGGAGGAAGTCCTGCAATTAACTTAATCGGTACGTTTGAGCAGGATGACCGTAAGTCCCTGCCGGCTTTAAAAAGTGTATATAATTACCTGAAAATTAACAATGACGTTTATGATGGATTGATTAATAAAGCTAAAGTTGCTGTGGTATTCTCAAAAAAGTCTGTCGATTTTGAGTCCGGAAGGGAATTAAAAGCTACGTCCCTGTCAGAAATTATCTCAAATAATTACCCGAGCCGGCATTTGCAGGAATACCGGGGAATATATGAAGCATTGGTGCAAAAGCATATTCCTTTTGATGTATTACATGATGGGATTTTAACTTCTGTTAACCTGAAAAAATATGATGCCATTCTGTTACCTTCCGTAACTTGCATGGATGAGGAACAAATAGCTGCTGTAGATGCGTATGTAGAACGGGGAGGCGCTTTGGTAGTGACGGGTGACGGAGCTGCCACGAAAGATGCCTGTGGACGTGATCGCGGAAAGTTTGGATTGCAGTGTCTGCCTTTTGAAATGATCAGCAGTAAAAGCACGGAAGAAGGATATTTGCGGGTAGAGGACAAGCGTGTATGGAAA
Source organism: Bacillota bacterium (assembly GCA_023391695.1). Taxonomy (GTDB): domain Bacteria; phylum Bacillota; class Clostridia; order Lachnospirales; family Lachnospiraceae; genus Anaerocolumna. Next base: position 217,621 of record JAEWAK010000027.1, on the reverse strand, counting down.
TCCTTTGCAGAGGTTGACAGCATCGGATTTATGGGTTCCTGGATGAATTTGATACCCAGGGAGGATGCAGAGGTTACCGGAAAGGACTTGTACAGGGTACCGAAGGTAAAAATAAATAAACCGGAATATGCGTATACAACAGAAATAACGAAGGAACCGGGACTTCTTGCTGTCAAATACGGTAAAGGAATGGCAGCCATTCTGCCATGGAATATCGGAATGTTATTTCGGGAGTACGGTATTGTTGAAAATGATAAGCTTCTGTCAGACTTATTGGATTGGATGGGTGTAACGCGTGATTTACATACAAATGCCCCTTACACAGTTGAGGTAGCCTGGGGAGAAGGCAGAACAGGGGAAGTTTTACACCTGATGAATGCTACGGGTTTACAGGGAAAGCCCCAAATCGATGAAATCTTTCTGCATGACATCACAGTTTCATTACGTACCCAGGCTTTAAGAGCTGGTTCTCTTACTACATGCAGCATTTATGAGACACAGCATGACGGTGAATACTTAACGATTAGAATTCCTAAATTAGGTATTTATGAGGCAATTTCTATTCAATAAGTGTTTTTTTATTAAGGAGGACATGTCTTATGGTTAGTAACAAAAAATGGTGGGGGAAACCTCACCGCATACTCCAGACAAATTTACAATTGGATCAGGCGAGTATGGATCCGGAAAAATTAGTACACCAGCTGATACAAACAGATACAAACGCACTGGTATTTAATGTAGGCGGTATCTATGCCTGGTACCCCACGGAGGTATCCTGTCATACGCGTAATCCCCTTCTGCAAAATGATTACGACCTTGTGGGTGAGGTAATAAAACAATGTCACAAGAACGGAATCCGCTTTATAGCCAGATTTGACTTTAGTAAAGCGGAGGATAAAACCTATTATCAAAAGCCTGAATGGTTTATCCGCCAGGAAAACAACAAGCCGCTGGTTGTTGCGGCTGACAGGCCCGGTGCCTGGCCTCTTCTGATGAGTACCTGCCCGAATGGGGGATATCAGAATGAAGCCGTTGCCTTTCCGGTTTTAAGAGAAGCCATGTCAAAATATGAATTGGACGGCATTTTCATAACCAGCATGTTTTATGCCCCCTGCTTATGTGACACCTGCAAAAAAAAGTATAAGGACCTGTACGGAGAAGACCTGCCGGCGGAACCGTGGAAATGTGATCCCCGCTGGTATGATGCCTGTGTGGATGAAAGAATTTCATCCTATTATCAGATTATTAAAAAGGAAAATCCGGATACGGCATTTTTTCACCGGTTTCTGCTTTGGGATAATATGGACAGTCTCAAAACCTATCAAGCCACAAAGTGGTGGTTTTACGATCCCGGAGAATATGATATTTTTAATACCCATCCTCAGGATATTGTCCACAGCGAAACCCATGACATGCTGAACCAGGGAGTGGGTATGCTGCCGAGAGACTGGTTACCGGGTGCGAGTATGAATCTGGGACAATCTTTAACACCGGATGCGCCGCCCATGGATATCGTTCATACCGGTCCGGGCCTGACCTGGAGGCATACCGGGCTGAGTCCGGCAGAACATCGATTCTGGCTGAACCAGGTTGTGGCAAATGGCGGGTATGTGTGTCACTCCCTCACAGGGATCCCGGAAACGGTACAGGATAAACGTATACTGAAAACCATCTCGGAATTTCATCGGGATGTAAAAAAAGTGGAACCGGTCATGGAGGGAGCAGTTTCGGCTGCTCAGGTGGCTCTGGTCTGGAATCCGGAAGCCGGGCACGGATGGGTGGAAGCACTGACAGGCAATCAAATTCCTTATGCTTTGATATTAGCCAGGCATGCCGATAAATTAACCGATTATTCCGTGGTGATCTTCCCTGAAAAAACACGTTGGAGCGATGAGCTTGTATCTGCCTGTCAGGCCTGTGTAAGTGCCGGCGGCAGCATACTGATTGAGGGACGTATTCCGGATGAGTTCGGCTCTCTGGGTGAACTGGCAGGTGTCAGGACATTAGGCCAGAGTGAAGTTATGAAATCTTCTTATCTGCGTTTTGAGGGGGAAAAAAATCCGCTTCAAATTGGCATGGAGGAAGTGAAAATATTACCGTTTGCCGGTACCTTGACCTATGAAGCCGTGGAGGATGATAAGACAGAAATACTTAGCACTTTTATTCCGCCGTTCAGTCCGCCGGAAGGTGCAGGATCTCCGCCGGAGAGAGCTATGTTTTTAGTCGGGAATACCGATATTCCGACTGTCACATTACGAAGACTGCAGAACGGAAGGGTAGCCCATATTACCTTCGCCATGCACACGATGCTGGACAGTTACCGGTTAGAAGAACATTATCAGTTGATTTCAAATCTTATTGATTTATTATTGGGTGAACGTAAGCTGGTATCGATGGACCGTTTACCAGGAGTGCAATTGTCTTGTTTTAAAAAGGATAGAACACTGATCTTGCATCTGGTAAATGGGGCAGGCCAGCGTCCGTTACGCCGGACGATTACGCTTAGGGATATTGATTTGGTTATACGCGTTCCCGAAAATGCATCGCTGAAAATGGCGAAAGCTCTGGTTACCGGTCAAACGGTAAGCCACAGGCAGGAACAGGATAGGATATACCTGCACTTGAGCGAATTAAATGCATGGGAAGCAATCTTTCTTGAATGGTAGGGGTAGCAATAACTGCCATAAAAATAAAACTATTATAATACAAGGAGGAAATTATGAGAAACATCAAAAAACAGCTATCTATTCTTTTGAGTTTAATTGTTCTATGTGTAATGATTACCGGCTGCGGTAACAACAGCGGAACTAAAAATTCAGAGACAACATCTTCGGCAGGGGAATCAAAGAATGGTAAAGCAGCGGATGCCGAGGTAAGTGAAATTAATATGGCATTGATGATCAATGGGGCCGGAAGTACCCAGGATATCAAATTAATCGAAGAGGGCATCAATAAAATTTCGATTCCCAAAATCAATACCAAAGTAAAGATCAGTCCGATATCAGCAAGCAGCTATTCACAGCAGATGACTTTAATGCTTTCCGGCGATGAACCGCTGGACCTGATGGTAGTCTTAAGCAGAGAGATTGCAACCTATGCCAGCCGGAACCAGATTATCCCTTTGAATGAGCTGCTGGATAAAGAAGGTGCCGGAATCAAAGAGGCGTTAGGCACTTACTACAACAGCGCAAGCATAAGCGGTGATATTTATGCAGTGCCGACGGTCAGGGATCTGTGCCGCGGCGGCGGGTTAAACATGCGAAAGGATCTGCTGGATAAGTATAATATCGACTTAGATTCCGTCAAATCCCTCGAAGATATGACACCTGTTTTTGAGAAAATAAAAAAGGGCGAAGGTGAGAATTTTTATCCCTTGGTTATTTCCTCTGCCGGAAACTCATTTTTGCAGGATTATGTTACTGTAGATCCGTTGGATGACTTCAATGGAGTACTTCTAAACGGCGGCTCTGACAATACTGATGTCGTCATGTACGAAGAAACCGATGAGTACAAAAATATGATCAATCTGTTCCGTGGGTGGTATGAGGCGGGTTACATCCTGAAAGATATAGCCACAACCCAAGAGGCATATGCCGCACTGATGAAAGCAGGTGTTGGCTTCAGTTATTTCACCAACTGTAAACCTGGTATTACAACCATAGCAAAACGAAATACAGGCTATGAAATTGTTAATAAACAGTTTGTAGACTACTTTGCAACAAGCTCTCAGGTAAACTCAATCTGCTGGGCAATTGCGCAGAACAGTAAAAATCCTGAAGCGGCTATGAAATTTCTCAATCTTATGTACTCGGATAAAGATGTGGTAACAACCTTGTCCTGGGGCATTGAAGGAACACACTATGTTTATATGGATGACGGTTTTGTGACATATCCGGAGGGAGTAGATGATAAGAGCTCTGGCTGGACGCTGAATACAAGCTGGTTAATGGGAAATCAGTTCTTAACACCGCTCTGGGAAGGAGAGGATGCAGAACTCTGGAACAAGCAGAAAGCAGCCAATGATTCGGCGAAAAAGTCCCAGGCCCTTGGATTTACTTTTGACGGCAGTAATGTCAAAACAGAAATTGCCGCCGTTGCATCCGTCCGCGACCAATACCGCAGACTGCTGGAAAATGGAGTTGCAGACCCTGAGGAATATTTACCGGAATATATAACCAAGCTCAAGGCTGCCGGTATCGAAAAGATTATTGCTGAAAAGAAGTCCCAGTTAGAAACCTGGCTGGCAAATAAGAAGTAAGGTTTGGATAATATAGCAGCATGATTTGTCCGCAGGCCGGTTTATAAAACCGGCCTATGGATTAATTAATCGTTTAAAAGGAGCACAGAGAATTATGTTAGCAATCGCCAAAAAAGGTAAAAGGAAAAACATTCACAAGTATATCCCGATTTACATAATGATGTTACCTGGCCTTGTATATTTATTGTTTAACAATTATATTCCGATTTTTGGTTTAATAATTGCTTTTAAAGACATTGATTTTAGCAAAGGTATTTTAAAAAGTGACTGGACGGGCCTCAAAAATTTTCAATACCTGTTCAAAACAGAAGATGCATGGATTATTACCAGGAATACATTGGGCTATAATATTGTATTTATCGTGCTGGGTATTATTGCAGGTGTATTTTTTGCAATACTGCTGAATGAAATTAAAAAGAAAATCTTTTTGAAAACTTATCAGACTTTAATTTTACTGCCTCATCTCGTATCCTGGGTGGTTATCAGCTATTTTACCTATGCTATGTTAAGCATCGACACAGGTATGATAAACAAAACAATATTGCCCATGTTTGGAGTCGAAGCTGTTTCCTGGTTTACCGAACCGAAATACTGGCCGGTTATATTAATAGCGATGCAGGTTTGGAAAACCTTCGGATTTAACTGTATTTTTTACTTCGCGTCCATTGTGGGTATAAGCGATGATTACTATGAAGCGGCTATGCTTGATGGTGCCACACGGCTTCAGCAAATTCGCAGTATTACGATACCATTATTGGTTCCGACCATTATCACGCTGTTCCTGCTTAATTTGGGGCGGATATTCTATACGGATTTCGGTTTGTTCTACCAGGTTCCCATGAATTCAGGGGCCCTTTACAGTACGACAAATGTTATTGATACCTATGTATTCCGCTCGCTTTTACAATTAGGAGACATCGGTATGTCGGCGGCAGCCGGATTTTACCAATCCATTGTAGGATTTTTACTGGTAATGATTTCGAATGGGATCGTTAAAAAGGTAAGCAAAGAAAATGCATTATTCTAAATCAAAGAAGGGAATTATTATGAAGCCTGGATCGAAAAATAAATTAACTCAAATAGCTTATATCATATTAGCTATTGCAGCATTAAGCTGTGTTATTCCGTTTATATTGCTGATTATTGGTTCTTTTACGGATAATAACGACATTATAGCAAACGGATATTCCTTTTTCCCTGATAAATGGAGCCTTGACGCATATGATTATCTGAAATCCAATTCGGCAAGTCTTGTTAAGGCATATGGAATAACCGTATTTACAACGGCTTTTGGTACCGCGGTCAGCCTGTTAATTACTTCCATGCTGGGTTACGGCCTTTCACGAAGTGATTTGCCGGGAAGGAAAATCTTAAGCTTTATCGTGGTTTTCACATTGTTATTTAATGGAGGATTAGTTCCGACTTATCTTATGTATACGAAGATTTTTCACATAAAAAATACAATATGGGCACAAATTTTCCCGAGCTTATTATTAAGCGGATTTAATGTCATACTTATGCGTTCCTATTTTGTAAACAGTATACCCCAATCCCTTTTAGAAGCAGCAAGAATTGACGGTGCCAAGGAATTAACGATTTACTCCAAAGTTGTTTTACCCCTTTCTATGCCTATTATGGCAACCATCGGGTTGATGGTGGGAGTAAACTACTGGAATTCATGGCTGAACGGTTTGTATTATATTACAGAGCCAAAATATTTCAGCGTACAAAACATATTAAACCGTATATTACTGGATATCCGTTACTTAAGTACGGGCATGAGCGGTGATGTATCAGGGGATCTGCTTGCGCGGCTGCCTTCCGCTTCCATACGTATGGCAATTGCCGTTATCGGTGTACTGCCGATTCTTGTGATTTATCCTTTCTTTCAGAAGTATTTTGTAAAGGGAATTACTTTGGGGGCAGTTAAGGAATAATATAATGAAAGAGAAAGAAAGGTGATTTCATGTTTCCGGATATAAAAGGTAATATTTTACATTATGATGTTATTGTAATCGGTCATCAACGTGCGAATGTCTATTTTGGGGATGACCCCAGGAACCCGCCCAGGGGCAAGCCTGTCACTTGTACCTCAACCATGATAAGGGGAATCGATGAAAGCGGCGTACCTTATGAACTTATAATTGACCCTACCACACGAAACAACCCGGAGGAATACTATTTTGAAATCAGCAGACGGACCGGCCTGCATCCGGAGGATATTACCCATTGTTTTTGTACTCATGAGCATTTTGACCATGTAGAAGGGCTTGCATATTTTCCAAATGCGAAATGGTTGGTCGGCAAACCCAATCTGCCTTGGACCGGCGCATCCATGCTGGTAGATAAGTCAAGGCTGACCGGTGTTGAAGGGGAGTTCCTTCCGGGTCTGGCTGCGGTTCCTTTACCCGGCCATACCAATACACTGCATGGTATTGCGTTCAGGTACGGCGGGAAAAGATTTATCGTTGCAGGGGATGCGGTTGTATCCAAATATCATTTTGCTGAAGTTACCAATAATTTTGAAGATAATGCAGAAATGGCTGTACAAACACAAAATAGGATAAAACAAGATTACGATGTGGTTATACCGGGCCACGATAATTTATTTTTAGTTTAGAAGGCAAGTTCATAAATAAGACGAAAAGCGGAGGAGTAATGAATATGAAGATTGTAGTATTGGACGGCTATACGTTAAACCCCGGAGATCTGTCCTGGGAAGGAGTGGAGCTGTTAGGGGATTTAACTGTATATGAACGTACACCGGCTGAAAAGATTCTTGAGAGGATCGGTGACGCCGAGATAGTATATACCAATAAGACTCCATTAACAAAAGAAACATTTGAAAACGCGCCGAACATAAAATACGTTGGTGTCCTGGCTACCGGATATAATGTTGTAGATATACAGGCGGCAAAAGAAAAGAACATTACGGTAACAAACATACCAACGTATGGTACCTATTCCGTTGCACAAATGACGTTTGCTTTGGTGCTGGAACTATGCCAGCATGTACAGGCTCACAGCGACGCTGTTTACCGAGGCGATTGGTCGAAAAGCAGTGATTTCTGCTTCTGGAATTTTCCTCTTATTGAACTGGCAGGGAAAACGTTGGGTATTGTTGGGTTTGGCCGTATTGGACAGCAAGTTGCGGGGATTGCACAAGCGTTTGGCATGAAAGTGCTGGCATATGACCGGAATCAGGGAAGCAGAGAAAACAGTGACAGCTTTAAGTGGGTTGAACTGAATGAACTCCTCAAGGAATCCGATATTGTTAGTCTACACTGCCCCTTATTTCCAGAAACAAAAGGTACCATTAATAAAGAAAACTTAAATAAAATGAAGAAAACAGCATTTATTATCAATACATCTAGGGGGCCGCTGATCGTGGATGAGGATCTGGCTGATGCGCTTAATAAAGAAATGATTGCCGGGGCAGGCTTAGATGTACTGTCGGCCGAACCACCGGAAATGGATAACCCGTTATTCAGCGCAAAGAATTGCCTGATTACGCCTCATATATCATGGGCTACAAAAGAGGCAAGAGCCCGGTTGATGGATATTGCCGTTAATAATTTGGAAGCATTTATCGAAGGCACACCGGTTAACGTTATAAATAAATAAAGCAATTTTATCCGGTCATTATATATTCCGGTTATTATATAGTATGAAGTAATTCAGATTACTTAGTTAAAGGTGCTCAGGTCTTTAATTTATCTGGTCATTCATTTATAATAGTAAATAAGTAGTTGTGAAACAGAATTATTGTATAGTATATTCAGAAAAAGATATCGTTTCGCAATGGTCTGTATAATAGTAAAAAATTATAAGGAGTTGATAGGTTGAAAAAACAAAAGCAGTTTTTTCAACATCCTGATTTGTACGTGCGCCAGAGCGCACAGATGGGAGTTAGGTTGAAAAATAAATTTTTCAACCGCAAGTTTGTGCTTGCGCACCACAAACTTGATATGCACAAAGAGCGTGCGCAAGAATGGAGGTTAAAATGACAATTGAAAAAATCAGAGAAATAATTGCTGAAATGACGTTAGAAGAAAAGGCATCTCTGTGTTCCGGAGCAGACTTCTGGCATACGAAAGCGGTGGAAAGGCTGGGGGTTCCCGCTGTCATGGTATCGGACGGACCTCATGGACTCAGAAAACAGGCGGAGGAAGGGGATCATCTCGGGATCAATGACAGTATTAAAGCGGTGTGTTTTCCGGCGGGCTGCGCAACAGCAGCTTCTTTTAACCGTGAGTTGATTCAGGAGATGGGTGAAACTCTGGGAAATGAATGCCAGGCGGAAGGGGTAAGCATTATTTTAGGACCGGCTGTGAATATTAAACGTTCCCCCTTATGCGGAAGAAATTTTGAATATTATTCTGAAGATCCCTATGTAGCTACGGAAATGGCGGGGGCCTTGATTCAGGGAGTCCAAAGTAAGAATGTAGGCACTAGTATAAAACATTTTCTGGCCAATAACCAGGAAACAAGAAGGATGTCATCCTCATCGGAAGTGGATGAAAGGACTCTGCGTGAGATATATCTGGCAGCATTTGAAGGGGCCGTAACAAAACAGAAACCATGGACCGTTATGTGTTCCTATAACAGAATAAACGGTGTTTACGCCGCGGAAAACGATACCTATTTAACAAAGGTTCTGCGTGATGAGTGGGGCTTTGACGGCTATGTGATGAGTGATTGGGGGGCGGTAAATGCACGTGTAAGGGACCTTGCAGCCGGGCTCGATCTGGAAATGCCGTCTTCCGCCGGTATAAATGACCGGTTAATCGTAGAAGCCGTTAAGAATAAAACCTTAGAGGAGCCGGTTGTTGACCGGGCCTGCGAGAGAATTTTGAATATGGTTTACCGCTATGAGGAAAACCGGGATAAGAACGCAATATTTGACAGGGATAAAGATCATGAAACAGCCAGAAGAATTGCACAGGAAACCATTGTTTTATTAAAGAATGAACAAATTCTCCCGCTAAATGAGAAGGAGGACATCGTATTTATCGGTAAATATGCGAAAAAACCAAGGTATCAGGGCGGCGGCAGTTCCCATATCAACAGCCATAAAATAACTTCCGCCTGTGAGGCGGCATCTTCTATGCCGAATGTAACATTTGCACAGGGCTTTTTGGATGAGAAAGATGAAATAGACGAAAAATTGATGGAAGAAGCGGTAGAAGCTGCTAAGAAGGCTAAAACAGCTGTGATATTTGCCGGGCTTCCGGATGCATTTGAATCCGAGGGCTTTGACCGCAGTCATATGAGAATGCCGGATTCCCAGAACGAATTAATTAAAAGAGTTGCAGGGGTCCAGCCAAATACTGTGGTTGTACTGCATAATGGATCCCCTGTGGAGATGCCTTGGGTAAATGAGGTAAAAGGTATCCTGGAGGTATATCTAAGCGGCCAGGCGGTAGGCGGAGCCTGTGTTGATATACTGTTCGGAAAGATAAATCCAAGCGCTAAACTTCCCGAAACTTTCCCACTTAAGTTAGAAGATAACCCGTCTTATCTGTTTTATCCCGGAGAGAAGGATAAAGTGGAATACCGGGAAGGAATATTTGTAGGATACCGTTATTATGACAAGAAGAAAATGGACGTGCTTTTCCCGTTTGGACATGGTTTAAGCTATACTACTTTTGCTTATTCCAATCTGACGGTAAGCAGAGAAAGTATAACGGATCAGGAAACGGTCAAAGTTTCCGTTGATGTGACCAATACCGGTTCCATGGCGGGAAAAGAAGTGGTACAGTTATATGTTTCTGATCTAGAGAGTGCGGTAATTCGTCCTGAGAAGGAGTTAAGGGAATTTGCCAAAGTGGAATTGCAGCCGGGGGAAACGAAGACAGCGGTGTTTGAATTAGGAAAAAGAGCATTTGCTTACTGGAATACGGAAATTCATGATTGGCATGTAGAAACAGGGAATTTTAGAATTATGATCGGAAAATCCTCAAGAGCTATAGTCTGTGCGAAAGAGATCAGAGTAGAGTCCACGGTTAAGCTGCCTTTTGTTTATACCCTGGATACGACAATCGGGGATATGATGGAAGACGATAAAGCGAAACCGTATATCGATGAACTAATGAAAGGCAGTGTATTATTCTCTGCGGATTCGGAGAAGGATAATCCGGCCGCATCGGAAGCGTTATCCAAGGAAATGATAATAGCTATGATGAAATTTATGCCGATCCGCGGTTCTATCAGTTTTAGTAACGGAACAGTTACTATGAAAGAGCTGCAAAACATACTTGATGAATTGAATAAAAAGAAATAAAATTCATATTTAAGCCTTAGAGCCGTTTGAAATCATAAATTGTTAGTCTTTTCCAAAGTTATACTCTTTTCCGGATGTACGGAACCATTATATTTGATCTACTTATATTGCAGCATTTCTATTGCCTGTAAAACTTATATTATATTAATGCTTTACCAGATTAGTTAATTAATCGTTTTTAAAAAGTACATTTAATAGATGGGAAAAGAAAAAAACAGGAGATATGAGAAGTGGCAGAGAAAGCAATCGTCAGGGACTCCATTGCAGAGATGGTGACCCAGAGAATAAGAGATAATATTATAAACAGAACATTAAAATCCGGTGATAAAATCTCAGAGGTTGTACTGAGCAGACAAATGAATGTCAGTCGTACACCGGTACGGGAGGCGTTCCGTATACTGCAGTCGGAAGGTCTTTTGGAATATCGGCCCAGGAGAGGAGTTGTGGTAACATCCCTAGATATTAATGATGTTGTTAAACTTAATGAAGTCAGGAGCGTATTGGAAATGTTCTCTGCTTATAGTGCTGCTAATCATATTACGGAAAGTGATGCGGCCGAATTAAGGCAGATAAACAGAAATTTCTTGGAATGCGTTTATGAGAATTCGGAAAAAGCAGGTCACTATGATATTGAATTACATAAAAAAATTTTGGATATAACAAAAAATATGATTTTAGATGAGCAATTGGCTATGTTATACCGCAGGATGAGGATGATTTATAATTTTGTCCCTATTCAAAAAGACAGGATTTTATGCAGCTGGAAAGAGCATGATGACATAATCGGTGCATTAGAAGCAAAAGACGGAGAAAGTGCAAAGGTATATATGGATATTCATTTTCAAAGAAGTACCGCGTCCTTGCGGGAAAAAATAATTGAATATAATCGGGAAATACAAGATTAGAATCAGGAGGTTTTGTTATGAAAATTGGATTTATCGGATTAGGTATTATGGGCAAACCAATGTGCAGGAATCTGCTAAAAGCAGGTTATGAATTAATTGTATACGATCTTAACCAGGCATCGGTGGAAGAAATAGTAAGTGCAGGTGCATCCGGAGCTGATACATGCAGTATGGCCGCGAAAGAAAGTGATGTAATTATAACTATGCTGCCCAATTCCCCTCATGTAAAGCAGGCCGTTTTAGGTAGGGAGGGGGTTTTGGAGGGGGCAAGAGCCGGTTCCGTATTAATTGATATGAGTTCCATAGCTCCGAAGGCATCTCAGGAAATTGAAGAAGCCTGTGCTGCAAAAGGTATCAAAATGCTGGATGCCCCGGTATCCGGCGGAGAACCCAAGGCTATAGACGGAACGCTGTCAATTATGACAGGCGGCAGGAAGGAGGTATTTGAGGAGGTTAAGGATATTCTTCTTAGCATGGGCACCAGCGTTGTTTACTGCGGTGAGATCGGTGCCGGTAATACAACCAAACTGGCTAACCAGATTATTGTGGCCTTAAATATAGCTGCGTGTGCGGAAGCATTCACTCTGGCGAAGAAAGCGGGAGTAGACCCTGAACTGGTTTTTAATGCCGTTAAAGGAGGACTTGCAGGTTCCACGGTAATGAACGCGAAAGTACCAATGATGATAGAAGAGAATTATACGCCGGGATTTCGAATTGATCTTCATATCAAGGATTTAAATAATGCGATAGAGACAGGCCATGAGGTAGGAGCTCCGCTGCCATTAACCGCTCAGGTTATGGAAATGTTACAGGTGCTTCGCAGGGAGAATTGCGGCAGTGATGACCACAGCGCTTTAGCAAAATATTATGCCAAGTTATCGGGTACTCCCATAGGAGGTGAATAAATGAAAGATTCCATACATAAGTTTTTTCAAATTGGTACCATACAATGGATGAGCCATCCGCCAAATACTTATAATTTGCTGGATTCACTGAAGACCATAGCTTGTGATGATTTTTTCGATGCCATTGAAATTACCCAGATCAAGGATGATTTGACCAGGGAGAAAGCAAAAAAAATATTAGAACAATCCCATCTAAAGGTTTGCTACGGAGCACAGCCAAGGCTTTTATCCACCGGACTCAATCCGAATGATATAAATGAAGAAGGAAGAAAAAAAGCCGAAGCTACTCTTTTGGAAGCAGTAGAGGAAGCAGAATATCTGGGTGCCAGGGGAATTGCCTTTTTAGCAGGTAAATGGGAAGAAGACACGAAAGATCAGGCTTATGCACAACTGCTTAAAACAACGAAAGCGGTATGTGACTATGCAGCGAAAAAAAATATGCAGGTAAATTTAGAAGTATTTGACTTTGATATGGATAAGAAAGCTCTGATCGGACCTGCACCTTATGCTGCCAGATTTGCGGCAGATATGAGAACGGTCTGCAATAATTTCGGACTCCTGGTAGATTTATCCCATTTTCCTACCACTTACGAAAACAGCAGGTTTGTTATTCAGACTTTAAGGAATTATATTACACATCTTCACATCGGCAATGCCGTGGTTAAACCGGACTGTGAAGCCTATGGGGATATGCATCCAAGATTTGGTTTCTCAAACAGTGCCAATGATACTATGGAGCTTTTGGATTTCTTTAAGATATTAAGAGAAGAAGGATTCTTTATAAAAGAGAATCCCTATGTCCTTTCCCTGGAAGTAAAACCCTGGGGAGAGGAAGAAGGAGATATTATACTGACGAATACAAAACGTGTGATTAACAGGGCATGGGCTCTTTTAGAGGATTAATTACCAGGAGGGATAAACTTGGGGCAGATACAAAATGAGGCACAAAAAATCATTGAGGAATCTATTAAAAGTGTACTTCCTCAAACAGCAGTGGAAAAAGCACTTGCAGATAAATCATTTTCTGGCGATATCATTGTAATATCCATTGGTAAGGCTGCCTGGACTATGGCGAAAGCTGCAAAAAACATATTAGGGTCTTCCATTAAAAAAGGAGTCGTAGTTACGAAGTACCATCACTCTATGGGGGATATTGAAGGGTTCGAAATTATTGAAGCAGGTCATCCGGTACCGGACGAAAACTCAGTATTGGGTACGGTTCGTGCAATCGAAGCCGTCAGGGGGTTAACAAATGAGGACCATGTTGTATTTTTGGTATCCGGCGGCGGTTCCGCATTATTTGAGAAACCTGCAAAGGGCATTAATTTAGAGGATATTAAGAAAGTTACCGGTGATTTACTTAAGAGCGGTGCCAACATAGTTGAAATAAATACCATCCGCAAGCATCTATCCGATGTAAAAGGAGGAAAATTTGCGTCTCTTTGTACACCTGCTAAAGTTTATTCCATCGTTTTGTCCGATGTTATCGGTGACCGGTTAGATTCCATCGCTTCCGGACCGGCTTATCCGGATAGTTCTACCATTATGGATGTAAAAAATATAATTAAGAAATACAACCTGCAATTTACTGAAGCTATTTTGAAGGTTTTAAACAAAGAAACCCCAAAAGAACTTGATAATGTAAAAACCGTCATTACCGGAAGTGTCAGCGAATTATGTAAAGCAGCAGCTGAAAATGCGCAGAAACTTGGATATACCCCTTATGTTTTATCTTCAACCCTGGAGTGTGAAGCGAAAGAAGCCGGTAAATTTTTATCTTCCATGGCAAGGGAAGTCCGTAATAATGCCTTTTTCGGGATCAAGGCACCTTGTGCTTTTATCGCAGGAGGAGAAACTACCGTTAAAATTCAGGGTACCGGTTTAGGAGGAAGAAACCAGGAGCTGGCTTTGGCAGCAGCAAAGGGAATTGCAGGAATGAAAGATACTTTAATCTTTTCTTTGGGCTCCGATGGTACCGACGGCCCCACTGATGCTGCCGGAGGCATGGTAGACGGCGATACTCTGGACGAATTAAGCCGGCTTGGTATGGACCTCGATGAGATACTGAATAATAATGATTCTTATCATGGACTAGAAGCAGTGGAAGGTTTAATTATGACCGGAGCAACCGGAACCAATGTAAATGACGTCACGGTTGTTTTATGTAAATAAGAAATAATATGATTTAAAAAAAATAATATGATTTATACGAATGGCATAAAGATAATACAAATTATTATATGAAAGTAGAGCAGGAACTAATAATTCGGGAATAATGGACTTTTCCGAATTATTAGTTCTTCCTTTATCTTTATATTCAATCTTTCTATAACTTTTAAGGTCTTACAGAAGTACCGTCAGGTAATCTGCTGATTTGATTATTATGTCAACCGGCCGGAAGATAACGTTATTGTGGAACAGGCAAGGTGGATTCTGATATTTGTAAGTAAGCTGATATTGCAGTTGACATATTTTGAGTGAAGGTGCCAAGCTATATCGTCAAATGCTAAAAAGCCATTGATAGCCCAACCCAACAGCAAAATTTATTTGATAATTTTAAACACAACTGCTATACTAATAGGGTAAAAACCAGAGAGGACAAGATTTAAATGAACAAAAAAGGTCATCTCATTAAAAGTGTATCAGCCGGGAGTATCGCCGAAGAAATGGAAATAGAACCCGGTGACCGGCTGCTGCGCATCAATGAGAAAGAGATAAAAGACGTTTTTGACTATCATTATGCGGTCAATGACGAATATTTGGAATTGCTGATTCGGAAACCGGATGGTGAAGAATGGGAAGTAGAAATAGAAAAAGAATACGAAGAAGATTTAGGAATAGAATTTGAAGAGGGTTTAATGGATTCTTACCGTTCCTGCAGAAACAAATGTATGTTCTGTTTTATAGACCAGATGCCTCCGGGAATGAGAGAAACTTTATATTTTAAAGATGATGATGCAAGATTATCCTTTTTACAGGGTAATTATATTACGTTAACAAATATGTCTGAGGAGGATATTGACCGCATTATATTTTATAAATTGTCACCGATTAATATATCCATCCATACCACCAATAAAGAACTCCGCTGTAAGATGCTCCATAATCGGTTTGCAGGGGCTGCTCTGGATAAAATTAAAAGGCTTTACGATGCCGGGATCACCATGAACGGGCAGATCGTCCTCTGTAAGGGCGTGAATGACGGTGAGGAACTAAAGAATACCATCCGGGATCTGTCAGCCTATATTCCCCATATGCAGAGTGTATCCGTGGTGCCCGTAGGTCTGACAAAATACCGTGATAATTTAAGCCATTTGGATAAGTTTATGAAAAAGGATGCCGGAGAAGTATTAGATATTGTTCACCATTGGCAGGAATTTCTATATAATGAATACGGAACCCGTTTTATACATGCAAGTGATGAGTGGTATATCACCGCCGGCCTTGTGATACCCCGAGCAGATAATTATGAAGGGTATTTACAGATTGAGAATGGAGTTGGTATGGTCCGTTCCTTAGTGGACGAATTTGAAGAATATATTAAAACCGTGGAAGGTGATAATCGAAGGAAATCCGTATCATTGGCAACCGGTGTACTTGCAGCACCTATTCTTAAAAATTTAATGGAACAGATAAGCCATAGATATCCTAATATCCATACAACCGTATATACTATCATCAATGAATTTTTCGGAACGGATATTACAGTAGCTGGATTACTGACAGGACAGGACATTATGGCCCAGTTAAAAGGAAAAGAATTAGGTGATTATTTGATATTGCCTGATGTTCTGTTACGGGACGGCGAGGATGTATTATTGGATGACATTACCGTAGAGGATATTAAAAATGCTTTACAAACTGAAATCCGTATTGTACAATCAGACGGAAAGTCCTTAATCAATGCCGTAGTAAATTAAGACATAAGGAGAAAATAATATGAGTAAACCAATCGTAGCGATCGTTGGCAGGCCCAATGTGGGAAAGTCAACCTTATTTAATGTCCTTGCAGGTGAAAGAATTGCAATCGTACAGGATATTCCGGGTGTGACAAGGGACCGAATCTATGCGGATGTAACCTGGCTGGATAAGCAATTTACCATGATAGATACCGGCGGAATCGAACCGGAGAGCAATGATATTTTACTGTCCTATATGAGACAGCAGGCTGAAATCGCCATTGATACCGCGGATGTCATTCTGTTTATCGTAGATGTAAGACAGGGACTTGTGGATGATGACTTTAAAGTAGCGGATATGTTAAGACGTTCCACAAAACCTATTGTTTTAGTTGTAAATAAAGTGGATAGTTTTGAAAAATTAATGCCGGATGTATATGAATTTTATAATCTGGGTATCGGGGATCCCATGCCCATATCCGCCGCCTCCAGACTTGGCCTGGGTGACATGCTGGATGAAGTAATAAAACATTTTCGTCCCGAAGATATGACGGAAGAAGAGGATGAACGTCCGAGAATAGCCATAGTTGGTAAGCCCAATGTAGGGAAATCCTCCATAATTAATAAATTAATCGGGGAGGATAGGGTTATCGTTTCCGATATAGCCGGAACTACCAGGGATGCCATTGATACTACGGTGAAATACCACAGTAAGGAATATGTATTTATCGATACGGCAGGTCTTCGCCGCAAGAATAAAATCAAGGAAGATATCGAACGGTTCAGTATAGTCAGGACCGTATCTGCCGTAGAACGTGCGGATGTGGTAGTTCTTGTAATCGACGCAAAAGAAGGGGTTACGGAGCAGGATGCCAAGATTGCCGGCATTGCCCATGAGCGGGGCAGGGGCATAATTATAGCCGTAAATAAATGGGATGCCATTGAGAAGGATGACAAAACCATTTATCAATATACTGCGAAATTAAAGGAAATACTGTCCTTTATACCTTATGCGGAGATGATATTTATCTCAGCCCTGACCGGTCAGAGAATGCCGAAATTATTTGATCTGATCGAACAGGTCATCCAGAATCAAAACTTACGTGTCGCAACCGGTGTGTTAAATGAAATTATGGCAGAGGCCGTTGCCCTTCAGCAGCCGCCTTCGGATAAGGGGAAACGTTTAAAACTTTACTATATTACACAGGTATCCGTAAAGCCTCCGACTTTTGTTATATTTGTCAATGATAAAGCCCTGATGCATTTTTCCTATACCAGGTATATAGAAAACAGGATCAGGGAAGCCTTTGGATTTGCTGGAACATCATTAAAGTTTTTCATCAGGGAGCGAAAGGAAAAAGAATAATATGTTTAAAATATTGATTTGCTTAATAATAGGTTATGGTTTTGGATGCTTCTCAACCGCTTATGTACTCGGTAAGGCAAATAATATTGATATAAGGAATTACGGCAGCGGTAATGCCGGTACTACGAATGCCCTCCGGACGTTAGGCTGGAAGGCAGGATTTATCACTTTTTTAGGGGATGCTGTTAAAGCGATCATACCTGTTTTATTGGTCCGTTTTATCCTGCAGGATGACAGTTACGGACAACTATTACCTCTATATGCCGGACTTGGGGTAGTACTGGGTCATAACTTCCCGTTCTGGCTTCATTTTAAAGGAGGCAAGGGGATTGCAGCAACCGGGGGAGCTATGTTTGCCTTTGACTGGCGCCTGGGTATCGCCGCACTGGTTCTGTTTTTGATTGTTGTTGTTATAACCAGGTATGTATCCGTGGGATCCTTGATGATATCCCTGCTGTTCCCGGTCTGGATATTAATTCTGTACCTGGGTAATCTACATATGCTTATAGTCAGCCTGATATTTACCGTATCGGCCTTTATTAAGCATCGCTCTAATATAAAAAGACTTTTAAGCGGAACAGAAAATAAAATAGGACAAAAGGTAAAGATTGAAAAATAAGGAGGCGTTTAAATGGCAAAGGTAAGCATTTTAGGAGCTGGAGCTTGGGGAACTGCAATTGCAATATTATTAGGAAACAACGGACATGAGGTTACACTTTGGTCGGCGCTGGCGAGTGAAGTGGATCTTTTAAAAAAGGAGAGGGAATTAAAGGACAAACTTCCCGGTGTAAAGCTTCCGGATTCCGTGTCCATTTTCGATGATCTGGAAAGTTCCTGTAAAGAGAAAGACTTAATTGTGTTTGCGGTGGCCTCGCCTTATGTAAGAAGAACCGCAAAATTGGCAAGGCCTTATATTAAAGAAAATCAGATCGTGGTAAATGTGGGGAAAGGTATCGAAGAATCCACCCTGGATACTTTAACCGACATACTGAAAGAAGAATTGAATAATGCGGATGTAGCCGTTATGTCAGGCCCAAGCCATGCGGAAGAAGTGAGCAGGGGAATTCCTACTACATGTGTAGTCGGTGCGGATTCCAAAGCCACCGCCTACTTTATTCAGGATGTCTTCATGAGTGAACGCTTCCGTGTATATACCAGCCCGGACGTAATCGGCATTGAACTGGGCGGTTCCATTAAAAATGTAATTGCTCTGGCAGCAGGCATAGCAGACGGCCTGGGATTTGGTGATAATACCAAGGCAGCCCTTATGACCAGAGGTATCGCAGAAATCAGCCGCTTAGGCGTAGCCATGGGCGGTAAGATAGAGACCTTTGCGGGGTTATCCGGTGTTGGGGATTTATTCGTTACCTGTACCAGCAAGCACAGCCGTAACCGTAATGCAGGTTATCTTATCGGGAAAGGATATACCATGGATGAAGCCATGGAAGAAGTGAAACAGATAGTGGAAGGTGTCTACTCTGCTAAGGCTGCCCTTGCCCTGGCTAAAAAATATAACATTGAAATGCCCATTGTAGAACAGATTAACCTGGTTTTATTTGAAAATAAATCCGCAGAGGAAGCAGTGGCGGATTTACTGCTCCGCGATAAAAGAAGGGAATATTCCGAACTGAAGTGGAATAAATAAACAGTTAGACAAAAGTTTGATTTGGCAAGGTCTCTTGCCGAGGGCGGCCGGCAAAGCCGACATATTCTTTTTGAGTGAGTATGCTTCCTATCCGGAGGGTTTTTATGTGACAGGATCAATAATTTCCTATCATATAAAAACCGCAGCAGACGGAATGCGGATGCCGGTTTGATACGGAACAGCAATATGTTAAGTAAGAATAATATAACAAGTAGTCATGAATGATATTGCTCTTGCATATGCTTAATTATAACCGAAAGGAGGATGGCATATGTTAGAGCAATATTCGTCACTTGACTTATCAAATCAGATATACGACGTATATAATGATATTAAGGCTAGGACAGGCGGTGACATATACATAGGTGTGGTGGGGCCGGTTAGGACGGGAAAATCTACCTTTATCAAAAGATTTATGGATCTGTTGGTTATTCCGAATATTCAGGATATCCATAATAAAGAAAGGGCTATCGATGAATTACCGCAAAGTGCTGCCGGTAAAACCATAATGACCACCGAACCAAAGTTTATACCCAAAGAAGCTGCCCAGATACAGCTGGGGGATAGTACAAAAGTTAACATTCGTCTTATTGATTGTGTAGGATTTATGGTAGACGGTGCCTCCGGTCATATCGAAAATGAGCAGGAGCGTTTAGTAAAAACACCATGGTTTGATCACGAAATACCATTCACACAGGCAGCAGAACTCGGGACGCAGAAAGTTATCAATGACCATTCCACCATTGGTATTGTTGTGACGACGGATGGCAGTTTTGGTGATCTGCCAAGGGATAGTTATATTCCGGCGGAAGAGAAAACAATTGCGGAATTAAAGAAGCTGAAGAAACCTTTTATCGTATTGCTGAATACAAACCGGCCTTATTCGGAAACTACATTGAATTTGGCAAACGATATAACCGCTAAATATAATGTTACCACTATGCCGGTAAACTGCGAACAATTAAAGAAAGAAGATATTCACCACATAATGTCGAACATAGTATCTGTTTTTCCGGTATCCGAAATTAATTTTTACATGCCGAAATGGGCTGAAATGTTACCGGATGACCACTGGCTGAAATTAGACTTAATTGAATCCGTAAAACAGTTAATGAAGAGAATTACTTTAATCCGTGATGCCAGCCCGGAAAATTTAACTACGGATAGCCAGTATGTAAAAAGATTCAATATCGATAAAATCGAAATGGAGAACGGTACGGTCAGGGTCAGCGTAGATTTTGACGACACCTATTATTATTCCATTCTCAGTGATTTGATCGGAGTTCCGATCGCAGATGAATATCAGCTGATCAGCACCATCAGGGAACTCGCTAATATGAAGAACGAGTATCAAAAGGTCAGCAGTGCCTGTGACCAGGTTCGTTCCAGAGGTTATGGCGTTGTAGCCCCTACCCGGGATGAAATCACGGTGGAAGAACCGGAAATCATGAAACATGGAAATAAATACGGAGTTAAAATCAAAGCAACCGCTCCGTCCATTCACATGATTAAAGCCGATATCGAAACGGAAATCGCACCCATTGTCGGCAGTGAGGACCAGGCAAATGATTTAATTGCTTATATAAAAAAGAATTCCGCGGAAAATCCGGAAGGCATTTGGCAGACTAATATTTACGGCAAATCCATTCAGCAGTTGGTTGATGACGGAATCACAACGAAAATTAATAAAATGACGGATGAAAGCCAGTTAAAACTGCAGGAAACCATGCAGAAAATAATAAATGACAGCAACGGCGGAATTATCTGTATTATAATTTAATATTACGGCCCTACATAAGGCAGTCTGAAATAAGACTGTCTTTTTTTGTTTTATTGGAGGCAGTACAAACTGAGTAATTTTATTTTACATCCTTCTACACCTTGCTCGGCAACACTCCATTCCTTACTATTCCAGACGATAATAGAATACGGATAAACTTCTTTACCATGTACAGAGTAATAAGTACCAGATTGCGGCATCCCATTCCAATGACTTATTTTCAATCCCTTTTTATCTTCACTATTAGTGAAAATGTCTACGGGCATTCCTCCAGTACAAACTGAAGCATATTCCTGTGCATAATCTTCTGTTAAATCAAAATTATCTTTTGGCCACGGTATAAGAAATAAAGAATCTTTATATAAATCTGTGTTGGCAGGTGTTAAACTTTCAGGATCATCAATTATAGTATATCTCAATTAAACATTTTTGCTTTGCGTTATATTTATTCTCTCTTTCCACATTTTACTACAAATATTTAAATAATTATACATAATTCTCTCATCAATCTGTACAAATTTGTAAAAATTATTCTACACAATGTATATAAATGGAGGTGAAAATCAATTGTATTTTACAATCGGACAAGATTTTTTATATACTTTTACTATTTTATAAAATATTTCTGATGCATAGTTGACAAAAATGTGAACTGTTGTTATAATAAATTAGAAATAAATTTAATATATTTGTAACAACTTATTATTATGTTACAAATACATGTTAAAGGAAAGTTCACAGGAGGAACCCGATGAACCATTTAAACACAAAGTTTCTGAAGATTTCGTGCCTTTGTATCGCCGGTACCTTTTTAATCGTGTTAAATACAAAGTATTCAAGTGCTGAAACGGTATATGGGGAACAGCCCATTGCGGGAATCACTGTTACCTTAGACAATTATTATAATTCCGGCAACACAGCCGCAGCTTCAGAAATTACCATAGCTGCTCTGGAATCAAGTGTTGCTGCATATGATTATAATAATTTAGGTATTGCGGATGTGGAGAACCATTTAAATATCAGAAGCGGCCCGGGTGAAGATGAGAAGATAATCGGAAAGTTACCAAAGAACGCAGGTTGCACCATTTTAGAAATCAACGAAGATGGATGGGCCAAAATCAAATCCGGTAAGGTTACCGGTTATGTTATGAGTTCGTATTTGATTACGGGAGATAAGGCAGTCAGCCTGGCTAAGAAAGTCGGAAGCTTAATAGCAACTGTTAATACACAAACTTTAAACGTAAGAGCGGATGAAAGTCTTTTATCTGAAGTTATTACAAGTGTACCCATAGAAGAAGAACTGGAAGTTACGGAAGTTAGTACGGATTGGATCAAAGTTAATATTGATAATGATGAAGGTTATGTAGCCAGACAATATATTAATTTATCCTATGAATTGCAGAAAGCGGTAACAGTTGAAGAATTACAGGCGGGTGTATCCGGTGTAAGGGCTGATATGGTTGCTTTTGCAAAACAGTTTTTAGGCAATCCATATGTCTGGGGCGGAGAAAGTTTAACCAACGGTGTTGACTGTTCCGGCTTTACGAGAGGAATATATTCCCACTTTGGCTATTCCTTACCAAGGGTATCGAGAAGCCAGGCATCAGCAGGATATTCCATCAATTCTTCCGACATAAGACCGGGTGATCTGGTATTCTACGGAAGCGGAAGTTATATCAGCCATGTTGCCATGTATATCGGCAACGGCCAGGTAATCCATGCAAGTAATCCAAGGACCGGTATTAAGATTTCTAACATGTACTACAGGTCACCAATTAAAATTGTAAGATTTATTAATGATTAATTATTATAAAAAGGGAACTGTCTCAGGACAGTTCTTTTTTATGCAGTAAGAAATTGCTCCATTGCACAAAAAGCCCGATCAGCAAGTTGATATGGATATCAGCTGCCGGTACATTAGATGTACATTTATGGAATAATATGTTATAATACCTAAGATAATTTAAAGTGAGAATAAGAAGATCATAAATATTATAACGGAAGAAACGTCATGCTTACGCATACAGTAAGGAGAATTATGGAATTTATAGTTATAGGATTTGCAATTGTTGCAGCGTTTATCGCAAAAGGAATATATGATAGAAAAAATTACCGTTTAAAATTGATTCAGAAATTAAAAAAGGAATGGGGACGGATTCCGGATGAAGAATATACGGTGGAATCCCTGAAATCTCTTTCCAGTTATTACAGATCCATAAAAGATGACAATAAGGATATAGACGATATTACCTGGAACGATATCGATATGGATCAGATTTTTATGCTTATGAATAATACCGGAAGTGCAATGGGAGAAGAGTATTTATACTCCGTATTGCGTAAAGTGAAATTTAATGAGCAGGATTTAGCGGAGAGAAACCGCCTGATTGAATTTTTTCGGCAAAATGAAGAAAAACGGCTCCAATTACAGGCAGCACTTCGCGGCATGGGCAAGTTAAGGCATATTTCTGTTTATGAATATATCAATCAGTTGGACCAGCTGGAACAGAAAAGCAGCCTACCCCATTATTTGATGGCAGGCGGTTTAATTGCAGCGATTTTACTGATATTTATAAATCCGGCGGCAGGCGGTTTACTGACTTTAGTCCTGCTTGCCAATAATATTGTTCAATATTATAAAAGGAAAGCAGAGATAAATACGTATTTCAGTGTCTGCTCCTATATTATCCGATTGCTGAATTCGGTAAAGGATATTATAAAACTGGATATTCCCGAAATTGAAACTTATACAGGACAATTGGAAACAGCAAGCAGGAATTTTGAAGGATTTAAAAAAGGTTCCCGAGTGGTGGCAGGTAAAAATCCAAATGGCGATTTACTGGATATATTCCTGGATTATGAAAGAATGTTATTTCACACCGATTTAATCAAGTTTAACTCCATGTTAAACTGTTTTAAACAAAACCGAAGTGTTTTAAATGAAATGTATGTCAGCATAGGTATTTTAGACAGCATGATCGCAGTTGCATCTTTCCGTACCATGCTGGATTATTATTGTATTCCTGAGCTTAAAACCGGGTCAAAGCCATTTTTGGAGGTAGAAGAGCTTTTTCATCCCATGATTGAGGATCCGGTCACCAATTCCATCAAAGAAGACCGTTGTGTACTGATAACCGGTTCCAATGCTTCGGGTAAGTCTACCTTTATTAAAACTCTGGCCATAAATGCGATTCTTTCCCAGACGATTTATACCTCCATGAGTAAAAGCTATAAAGCAAGCTTTTTCCGGATCGCTTCTTCCATGGCGCTGCAGGACAATATTTTCAGCAAAGAAAGTTATTATATTGTGGAGATAAAGTCTTTAAAACGCATTTTAGACCGGTTGAGCCCCGATATTCCTACGCTGTGTTTTGTAGACGAGGTTTTACGGGGAACCAATACCTTAGAGCGTATTGCCGCTTCCTCCCAGATCTTATTCAGTTTTTTCAAAGCAAATGCCATGTGTTTTGCAGCTACCCATGATATTGAGCTGACCCACATACTGGAAAATTATTATTCCAATTATCATTTTCAGGAACAGATTGTTGAGAATAATGTTTTATTCGATTACAAGTTATTTGCCGGAAGGGCAATATCGAAGAATGCCATTAAGCTTCTGGGAGTAATGGGATATTCGGAGGATATTATACAAAGTGCGTCAGACAGTGCAAATCATTTCCTGCAGGAAGGAAACTGGGGAATATTAGAGTAGGGGATTTCTTGGCTGCTGGCGAACGGACGCTTGGCTTTAGCGGTATTTTACTCCGGCGGGGGCATCGTGTATTTTTTATGTTCAGTGATAAAGTCAGGCATTACCAGGATATAAGTAATGCGGTTGATTTTATCAGATTCACAGAAAAACACACGGTGTCCCTGCCGGGGTTTAATAGGCTGAGAAGCAAAGCTTTATCATATTGAAGGAGAAAGAATGGCAGCGGGATTTATGGGTATAAGAAAGAAGATTTTTATAGTGATTTTTATAATTGTTGCGTTATTTCTATTTTTTTATTGGCAGAATAATGATATTGTAACCACATCGGTTGTGTATTCCGATACGGGAGTGCCTGCGGCTTTTGACGGTTTTCGGATTTTACAGGTTTCGGATCTGCATAATAAGGAGTTTGGCAAAAACCAGGCTGGTTTAGCGAAGCTGACGAAGAAGCTGCAGCCGGACATTATTGTGATCACGGGTGATTTAATTGACAGCCAACGGCCGGATGTACGGATTTCCATGGATTATGTAAAGCAGGCTGTGAATATTGCTCCGGTTTATTTTATAACCGGCAATCATGAAAAGAGAAGTGATAAGTATCCGGAATTAGGCCGTCAATTACGGGAGGCCGGAGTTATTATGTTGGATGACCGTGCCGTTTTGTTGAAGAAGGATGAGGAAATCATAGTACTGCTGGGCGTGGGAGATCCTTATTTTTTACCGGAGGATTCTGGGCGGGACCAAATCATGGAGGATACTATTCACACGATTTCAAAAGAGGTTACAGGTACTTTTAAAATCTTACTGTCCCACAGGCCGGAATTAATTGAGCTTTATGCAAGCCAGGACATAGATCTGGTTTTCAGCGGCCATGCCCACGGCGGTCAATTCAGAATTCCTTTTATCGGGGGCCTGTATGCCCCAAATCAAGGTTTTTTTCCGAAATACACTAACGGTGTAATTGTAAATAAAAATACTTCCATGGTTGTAAGCCGTGGTCTTGGGAACAGTGTAATACCGGTTAGAATCTTTAATCGGCCGGAGCTGGTTACGGTAACATTAAAACACGAAGGTGAAACAGATTAAAAATTACAAGTATATGGAGCGATGACTGTATCAAACGATACAAGTCACAAACAGGTTAAGGGGATATTGCGGAAAATTTATCAATAACCTTAAATCAGCATTTAAGACTATATGGAATAAACAGGAAAAAAATAGTACAAATTTTTAAAATTATTCCTATAATGCCTATTGACAAAGTGGGAAATAGACGTTATACTATCAAAAAAGGAAATACATATAATTCATATTTGATTAGTAGGAATACTTTGTGTGTAAGAGGTGATTGTAGGTGGAGGATTGGAAGGGTAATATTGTAAAAAAGAATACGGTCAATGAAAAAGACATACAAAAGATTATTGAATTTATTGAAACCATACAGTTTGGATCAATAATGCTTATAATTCAGGATGGCAGAATTGTTCAGATTGAAAAAAATGAAAAAGTAAGAATCAAGTAATAAGTTGACTAGTTAACTAGAGGCTTTGGGAAGCACGAATTGTGCGTTTCCAAAGCTTATTTTATTTCACCGGATTTCGTGAATTCCCTATGAAATAAAATAACCCTCTGGCAGGAGGCACACACTTTGTTCTTTTAAAATTTGTTCTGAGAGGAGGTTTTGGTAACATTAATATCAATTATCAGTTAAGAAGGAAGGGAAAGAGAATGGCAGTCCAGGAAGAAAGAATAAAAGAATATCTGAGAATGAACCAGACAATTATATTGGCCACCACAGATGCCGATGGAATTCCGGATATCAGGACACTTGGCGGTTATGGCATATCCGATTATGTAATATATTTTGCAACGGCAAAATCCAGCAATAAGGTAAAACAGATAGAAGGTAAAAAAGCTGTGGCAGTTTTTATACAGCATGAAAATCAATTCATATCTAAATTCTTCAATGTAACAATCTATGGAGAAGCAGTTTTACTAGAAAATGAAACGGAATACGAAGACGGAAAGACTCTTATTTTATCCAGGAAACCATCTCTTAAAATTCATAAGGATACTCATAATATTTATAAAGTAATACCAAAAAAAATAAAAGTACTGGATTTCAGTGAACAAAACCTGAATGAAAGAATTTCAATTATTGAATTTTAAAGCAGCTGACAAAAGCATTTATCACATTTATCAGAAAGGAGGATAAGCGGTTGGTAAAGGATAAGGACAGAATAAAAAACATACATCCCTGTTTTGGCAGTGTACCGAATAAGGGGAGAATCCATCTGCCGGTTTGTCCAAATTGTAACATCCAATGTAATTTCTGTGACCGAAAAATTAATGATTATGAAGAACGCCCGGGGGTAACGGCAGCCATATTGACCCCTGCGGAGGCAGTAGAAACCGTTGAAAGGGCAATTGACCTATGTCCCGATATTACGGTTGCCGGTATTGCAGGACCGGGAGATACCCTGGCTTCCGACAGGGCTATTGAGACCTTCCGGCTGATTGGGGATAAATACCCCCGGCTTTTAAAATGCATGAGCACCAACGGACTGTTATTAGAAGAAAAAGCATCGGAATTGATAAAGCTGGGAATCGATACCCTGACTGTTACGGTTAACGCGGTGGATCCCAAAATCGTGGCAAGGATTGTATCCAAAATAGTTTATCATGGAATTACATATGATGGAGAAGAAGCGGGAGGGATTCTAATCCGGAACCAGCTGGCCGGTATACGAAAAATAGCGGGAGCAGGAGTTACTGTTAAAGTCAATACCGTCTTAATCAACGAAATTAACCGGAACCATATAAGTGATGTCGCCAGGACGGTAAAAGCTGCCGGTGCAACACTTTATAATATCATTCCGCTGATTCCGCAGTATAAACTGGCTCATTGCCAGGCACCGGAATGTGTGGATATTGACGGTGCCAGAAAAGAAGCGGAAGAATTTATCGATGTATTCAGGCATTGCAGTCATTGCAGGGCCGATGCGGTTGGTATACCCGGAAAATTGGAAATCAGCAGTCAGGTATATGGCAAACCGTTAATCTTAAGGGAAACATTTTCCCATGGATAAGTAAAAGAAGTAAATACGGTATTTTGAAGCAGATGCAGGGGAGTTCGTTTAAGTTTATAAAGGCTTTATAAAAATGCCTTAGATAAGATAATTTGACCTAAAAAAGGAGAATAAAGAATGGCTAAAAAAATTAAGCAGATTGCAATTTATGGGAAAGGAGGCATTGGCAAGTCGACAACGACATCCAATATCAGTGCCGCACTGTCAAAACTTGGGTACAAGGTAATGCAGTTCGGCTGTGATCCAAAAAGTGATTCCACCAATACTTTAAGGGATGGAGAGTATATTCCCACCGTTTTGGATACCTTGCGGGAAAAAAATACAGTAAAAGCAAGTGAAGTGATTTTTGAAGGCTTTAACGGAATTTACTGTGTGGAAGCCGGCGGGCCTGCTCCCGGTGTGGGCTGTGCAGGCAGGGGGATTATAACTGCCGTTCAATTATTTAAGCAGCAGAATGTATTTGAAGACTTGGATTTGGATATTGTAATTTATGATGTACTGGGTGATGTAGTCTGTGGCGGCTTTGCCGTGCCGATTCGGGAAGGCATAGCGGAACACGTATTTACGGTCTCCTCGGCAGACTTTATGAGCGTATATGCTTCCAATAATTTATTTAAGGGGATACAGAGGTATTCCAATAACGGCGGGGCATTACTTGGCGGAGTCATAGCAAATTCCATAAACCAGCCTTATTCCAAAAATATAATTGACGATTTTGCCGATCGGACCAAAACACAGATTATGCAGTATGTTCCCCGTTCGGTTACGGTTACGCAGAGTGAACTGAAAGGTAAAACTACCATTGAAGCGGCACCGGATTCCGCCCAGGCAGCAATCTATACGGAACTTGCAAAAAGAATAGCAGCTCATGAAAATTCGACCATACCTGCTCCGATGGATACGGCGACCCTGCGCCAGTGGGCTTCTGATTGGGGAAACCAGCTTCTGGAATTGGAGAGCGGTGTCGTGGTTGGGGGAATCCAGGCAGGAATATAGAATATATGAGAAATAGGGGGAATTGTATGATGGAGGCGGATACATTTAAAAACCAGGTAGTAAGTCTTAAAAATTTAAAGGAATTCGAACTGATATTAGATTATTTGGCAGTGCCCAAGTTCGGATCCATTACAATTGTAATCCATGATGGAAAAGTGGTGCAGATTGAAAAAAATGAAAAATTCAGATTGTAAAGGTACGGGCAGGTTGACCAGTCCTCTGGAGGCCGGGCTGAAAGCAGATTAGGAAATACTGTTTTCGGCCTGGTCCTTATTATATCTGGTCATTTTAATATGAAAAATGGTAAAGGAAGAAAAGAGATAAAGCACGGGATAAAAAAGGGGAGTCGGAAGGTAAAAAAGTGGAGGGTAAAAAAGTGGAAGGTAAAAACTGGAAGGTAAAGCTAAGAATGGAGGATTGATTTTGGCTGAGTTTATTGATCGTGCGAAATTTTCATGTGCCCTTGGAGGGGCGCTTACTACAATTGCGGGAATTCCTAAAGTAGTTCCCATTGTCCATGCTTCGGGAGGGTGTGCGGCGGCATTATCCGGTACTTATAACCTGGCGGCAGGCTATCGCGGGACCGGTTATTGCGGCGGTACCATGATCCCCACAACGAACATTGCTGAAAATAACATTGTCTTCGGCGGGGAAGAACGGCTTGAGGAACAGATTGAGAATTCCCTTGAGATTCTGGATGCCGACCTGTATGTTGTCGTAACGGGATGTCAGGTGGAAATAATCGGTGATGATGCCGTAAGCGTTGCAGGCAGGTACCGGGACAGGAATGTAATCGGTGCCAGTACTCCCGGTTTTTTAGGAAATACGTTTAAAGGTTATGATGCCGTATTAAAAACAATTATCAATGAGGTTATCGAACCGTCTTTTGAAAAGGAAGAGAATACGGTTAATATTTTTGGTGTAGTTCCGGGGCATGATGTCTTTTACCGGGGAAACCTGGACGAAATAAAAAGGCTGCTGGCCTTAATCGGGGTGAAAGCCAATACCTTTTTCGGAACCGGTGAAAGCGTGGCTTCCATCCGTAAGTATGGGAAAGCTTCCTTAAATATCGTACTTTCCCTACAGGCGGGTCTTGAACCGGCAAAAAACTTTAAGGAACTTCACAATATCCCGTATATTACGGCCGATGTACCCGTAGGACCTGCCGGAACGGAAGAATTTTTAATCAAAATAGGAAATGAATTAAATATCAGTCCCTATATCATCCATAATGTCATCGAAGAGGAGAAAAAAAATTATTATTCCTATCTGGAACGTATTGTTGATATTTATTCGGATATTGATTTTCAGCGATATGCCCTAATTGTGGCCGATAGCTATTATGCCTTTGCCTTAACCAGGTTTTTGGCAAATGACCTGGGCTGGATCCCTCACTTAACTTCGATTAATGATATTAATACGAAAGAGGAGAGAAAAGAATACCTGGCGAAATTTGACGCTATAAACTCGGAAACCAAACCAAAGGTTATTTTTGAAACAAATGCCGGTGCCCTGATAAAAGAAATCCGGAACAGCTGGCCTTATAACCACAATGAGAAATATTATGATGCCCTGGGACCTGCTTTTGTAGTCGGAAGCGGAATCGAGAGGAATCTGGCGGAGAAAATCGGTGCAGGCTTTTTATCCGTTGCATTTCCGGTAAGTAACCGGGTCGTATTAAATAAAGGGTATACCGGGTTTCGGGGCGGTTTAACCCTGGTGGAAGATTTGATTTCCGAGTTAGTTGCGGCAAGATGACAAAGAAGAAAGGAAACCAACTATGGCAAATTCCAATTATGTTGAAAGTTTAACCTATAATTTTATTAATACGGCCGCACCCCCGACCCGCGAGGAAAGAATCGGTGCCTGTCATGCCTTCTGCGGTTCCTGCAGACAGTTAAAAGATGGTCTGCAATCCGGCTGTGCCCAGCTTCAGAACCGGAAATTTTCCCAAAGCGGAGGATGTCAGCTGGGTCTGGCCGTAGGTATTGTAAGCAGTTTTACCAATGTGGTAATGATAATCCATTCTCCCTTAGGCTGCTGTTCCAATTTCGTAGGTTCCGGAGGGCTCCGCAAAACCATGCGTGCCTCAAAAGGTAAGGCAGAGGAGGATTTTATATGGCTACATACCAATCTGGATGAGCTGGATGTGGTCCAGGGAGGCATTGACAAGTTAAGAAAAGCAATCCTGTATGCGGAAAAAGAATACCATCCCGAGGCAATTGTCATAGCCAACGGCTGCGTACCGGGAATTATCGGGGATGATATTGATTCTCTTGTAACGGAACTGGAAGGCCGTATTTCTGCCAAACTGGTACCGGTCCACTGTGAAGGGTTTAAGAGCAAGTTCGTGGCTTCCGGCTATGATTCCGCTTACCATGGGGTCTTAAGGCATTTGATTGAACCGGTAAAAAGATATGAAAGGGCAATCCCCGCAGAGGAAATAGATGCTCTGGATCAGGCAAGATTTAGCAGGACGGTCAATATTTTTAACGTAGGTTCCAACAGCAACGGGGATGAGGTGGAATTATCAAGGCTGATCAGTGCGTTAGGCTTAATACCCAAGGTGCTGCCGTTACATGCCTCCCTTCAGGAGCTGGCACATATCGGGGAGGCGGCTTTAAATGTCAGTATCTGTGCTACCCATGATGATTACCTGCTGGGGCACTTAAAAGAGCGTTTCGGAACGGCTTACTTAATTGATACCCTGCCCATCGGAATCCGGAATACCAATCAATGGATCCGGTTGATCGCAGCACGTTTTCATCTGGAACAGGAAGCGGAAAAACTGATTCAATTTGAAAATGAACAGCTGCTTACAGCCCTTGAACCCCTTAAGAAAGCCTTAGAAGGAAAAAGTGTATTCGTTGGCGGCGGGGAAACCAGAATTTTAACTACCGCGGAATTTTTTGCTTCTCTTGGTATGAATCTGGTTGGAGTCAAAACCCATAATGTGGACCGGTTCGTGGAAAATATGCTGGATGATATGGATAACCAGGAGCTGGCGATAGAAGTTGCGGCAGGACAGCCGGCAGAAGAATTAAATATATTAAAACGGCTGAAACCGGACTTATATATCGGCCATATGAATGCCAACGGCTGGGTAACCAAACTTGGCATACCCAATCTTCCGTTATTCGGCCAGACCCTTAATTTTATGGGGTATTCCGGAGCTTTTGAGCTGGCCAGGAAAGCGGTTAAAATATTGAAAAACACTAATTTTGTTAAAAATATTTCTGCAAATGTCAGTCTTCCCTTAAGTGATGCCTGGTATGATCGGGATCCGAAGGAAAATATTAAGGAACTTGAAGTTTATTAAACGGTCATGAGGAGAATATCCGGAAAAGAGGGAAGAATGAGTAAAATTGTGGAAAACTTAACGGAACTAATAGGTGATACACCGGTATTAAAACCACTGGCATTTTCTAAGCTGGCTGATATTAAAGAATCCGAACTGCTTTTTAAGCTGGAATATTTTAACCCTTTAGGCAGTGTAAAAGACCGGATTGCCTATTCCATGATAACTGATGCGGAGGAGAAAGGCATCTTAAAGAAAGACAGTGTTATCATAGAGCCGTCCAGCGGCAATACCGGTGTAGGCCTTGCTTTTGTGGCAGCAGCCAAAGGTTATAAACTGATCATAACCATGCCGGATTCCATGAGCATTGAAAGACGCAGCCTTTTGAAGGCTCTTGGAGCGGAGCTGGTATTAACACCGGGAAGCGCAGGGATGAAGGGTGCCATAAGAAAAGCGGAAGAGTTGAATATACAGACGCCGAACAGCTTTATTTTACAGCAGTTCAATAACGGAGCGAACCCGGAAATACATAGGAAAACCACAGGCCCGGAGATTTGGGAAGCAACAAAGGGAAAGATCGATATTCTGGTGGCAGGTGTCGGAACCGGCGGTACTGTTACCGGTGCAGGCAGTTATTTAAAAGCGCAGAATCCGGACATTAAAGTTGTTGCAGTGGAACCGGCTGCTTCCCCGGTCCTCTCGGGAGGCAATCCTGGTTCCCATAAAATACAGGGTATCGGAGCCGGTTTTGTCCCCAAGGTATTAAATCTTGATGTGGTAGATGAAATATATCAGGTACGTAATGAGGAAGCCATAGATACCTCCAGAGTACTTGCCAGAGAGGAAGGCCTGCTGGTCGGAATATCCTCAGGAGCTGCAGCCTTTGCAGCAGCAAAAGTTGCAGGCAGGCCGGAAAATAAGAACAAGGTGATTCTGGCTATTCTGCCGGATACGGGAGAACGGTATTTATCTACGGAATTATTTAACACGGTGCAGGATGAAAAAAGCAGATTATGGTATTAGAAGGGGATGTTTATGAAGTATCGAATTGCAATCGGAAGCAGGGATGGGATAGAAGTTACGGAACATTTCGGGCAGTGCAGCCGGTTTTATATTGTGGATATCAGCCAGGAGGATGATCAGGTTACTCCCGCAGGGGAACGGGAAACCGGCTCAGAGTCCCGGTGCGGCAACCATCAGGATGACCGGATACGGGAGAAGATAAAAGCGTTAAAGGATTGCCAGATCGTACTGGTAAAACAAATAGGGGGCCAGTCTGAAAAGCTGTTAAACCATTATGGGATCATATCCCTGCAATATAATGGTTTAATAGAGGACGCTCTGCAAAAAGTAATAAAATATTATAAAAAACAAATATTTGTAAGAGAGGGGCAGATATATGGCTGAAACTATTAAGAATGAGAAGAAAGCAGGATTTGGGTTTGACTTTCGTTCAGCCATTCCGATTATTGCATTAATTATAACCTTATTGACGGAAATCTTAATTCCGAACAGCCAGGAAGCAAAATACAGGGAACTGACGAATTTCCGGAGCGTGGTGATTTTTTCACTGGTTGTCTCGGTAATCTTGTTTATTATCACCTTGTTCCATCAAAAGTTCAGGTGGCGGTATTCCCATAAGAGCTGGTTTGCCGGCGGTTTTATACTTTTTTTCAATGTGCTTAATGTAGTAACCGTTAAATTTATTTTGTTGCCCCAGCTCTATTTCCCAAGCTTAAACCGGGTTTTAAATGTTTATATTGAAGACCGGCAATTTTTACTGAAATGCCTGGGAAGTTCTTTCAGTCTGCTGGTGGAAGGATTGATTTTCGGAACAATTGCCGGTATATTTACAGGAATCCTGGTAGGCTGGAGCTTAAACTGGAATTATTGGATTTATCCCATAATCCGGATACTTGGTCCCATACCTTCCTCGACCTGGATCCCTCTTGCCCTGGTGCTTTTTCCCACACCCCGCTGGGCAGCCGTGTTTTTAATTGCCTTTGGCGTGTGGTTCCAGATTACTATATTGACCAGTTCGGGAATCCAGAGCGTAAAAAATTCCTATTTTGAGGTATCCTCCACCCTTGGTGCGTCAAACCTGCAGAACCTATTTCATATTGCCATACCGGACGCACTGCCTTCCATGTTTCTGGGGTTTTTTAATGCCACCTGCAGTTCCTTTGTAGCCTTGGTAGCGGCGGAAATGCTAGGGGTAAAAGCCGGGATCGGCTGGTATATCAACTGGCAGAAGGAAATGATATCTTATCCCAACGTATATGCAAGTTTGATCCTGATAGCCATTTTCTGTTACCTGTTTATTACCTTGCAGTTTAAGGTGAGGAATAAGCTGTTAGGCTGGCAGAAGGGGGTAATTAAATGGTAACAATGGAACTTATCAGGGCGCAGGAGGGAACCGGAAGCATTACCGCCAGGGAAGTCAGCAAGGAATTTATCCGGCCGGACGGGGGAAAAACAATTGCCCTCAATCATTTGGACATTGAGATTCAGTCAGGGGAATTTATCTGTCTGATCGGACCTTCCGGCTGCGGTAAATCTACATTTTTAAGATTAGTCGCCGGACTTGACAGGCCCACCTCCGGTGAAATCAAATTGGATGGCCAGCCCATCAAAGGACCGGGTTATGAACGGGGCCTGGTATTTCAGGATCCCACCCTGTTTCCCTGGCTGAACATACATGATAATATTGCATATGGGTTAAAGACCAGACATATTTATAAGGAACATAAGCAGGATGTTAATGATTTTATCCGCCTGGTGGGACTGGCTGGCTTTGAAAAATCCTATCCCCATCAGCTTTCCGGTGGTATGGCGCAAAGAGCCAGTTTAGCCAGGGCCCTGGTGAATAATCCCAAAGTGCTGTTACTTGATGAACCCTTAGGGGCATTGGATGCCTTTACCAGAATGAACATGCAGGACGAGATTTTACGGATCTGGAAGGAGAGGGGTACTACCATGATTATGGTAACCCATGATGTGGATGAGGCGATATACTTAAGCGAACGGATTTTTGTTATGACACCGAGACCTGCCAAAATAGAGGAAATCATAAAAGTCGATATCGGCCGGGGTGTAAATCAGGGAAGACAAAGGGATGGCAGTGACTTTTTAAGGCTGCGCTCAAGGATATTGCAGATTCTGGATTTTACCGGCAAGGCACAGTCACCGGAATATTATTTATAAAATCAACAGCGGAAAATAGTATACGGTTTTTGATAGGCCCTATAGAGTTAACAGGAAAGGTATTAATAAGTTCTTAGTAATTTCATAAAGAGTTCAGTAAAATTATGAAAAATCATGAAAAAAAGTAAGTATTTTCAGGAGATAAAAGTTAAAAAATTAAAAAGAGAAGGGAGAACATTTATGAAGAAATTTAAAAAAATTTTTGCCTTGATCAGCGTTATTGCCTTATTTGCTGTCATATTAGCTGCCTGTGGTTCCAAAGCCAGAGAGAGTTCAGGGAATCCGGTCACTGCCGTTACCGGGGATAGTAATACCGCAGAGGATTCCACTGCTTCCGGCACGGCGGAAACAGCCGGTACTTCTGACACAGTGGCGGAAGAGAGTTTCGATACTGCAGAAGAGAGCAAAACAGAAGCGGTGGATTCAGGCGATAAAAAACCTATTAAAATATTATACAGCGCAGGTTTATGCGGAATTCCTTTGCATCTTGCCAAACAGCTTCAATTTTATGAAGCGGAAGGACTGGTGGAAGGCGTTGATTACGAATACTTAACTTCCAGCACTCCCGGTGTGGAAATGCTCTCAACCGGCCAGGCGGATATAACCTTCGGTTTAATTGCCGCCATGCTGGCACCTTTGGATAACGGACTGGAGGCTAAAACCGTACTTGGTATCCATACGGGCTGTATTCAGATTTTAGGGGGGAAAGATACGGGAATCAGTAGTATTTCCGATCTGAAAGGTAAAAAAATCGGTGTGGAACAGCTGGCTTCCTCCAGCCATATTGTTACCCAGCGGGCATTGGCTTCAGTGGGAATCGGCTCCACCGCGGATAATATGGAAGTCGAATTTGTGGTTTTTACAAAGGATAATTTACCTCTGGCCTTAAAAAACGGTGCCGTTGATGCCATTGCCATCGGTGATCCCCAGGCTACCATTCTTGTTAATGAAGGCGCTGCTACTTCCATTTTCAATTCCGCTACCTCCGATTTGTTAAAGGATGAATACTGCTGTTCCTTATGGGTTCGTAACGAAATCCTTGAAAAAAATCCGGAACAAGTTACGAAAGTAGTAAGGGCAATCCAGAAAACCTCGGCCTGGATAGACCGGAATGTTGATCTTGCGGCAGAAATCCAGTTGGATAATGAATGGCTGGTAGGTGATCTGGAGATAGACAAACATACGATCGGCAGCTTTAAATATCTGCCTTCCGTAAGCGGTGTACAGGAAGCTTTGACCCGGAATATCCTGGATATGAAGGAGCTTGGACTGATCAAAGCCGATACGGATGCGGATGCCCTGGCTAAGAACAGTTTCTTTAAACTGGACGGCGTTCCGGATAATATAACTGGAACGATTGAACCGCCTATCGATCCCAGTACTCAGCTTAAAGATAATTAATTAATAACTTAATGTGTTATATTATTTTATAAATCCATTAAAAAAAGGTATCAATCATAAATAATAAAGTTGATAAAAAAGTTATTCTATATGTATTTAGGATAACTTTTTTTATTATGAGGGATACTTTTCCTGCTTTTATTTATATGTCTGTCAGTCAAAGCCAGATATCCGCATTCCGCTTTGGTCCGTCCTCATAACCTGTTACACAGCTAAGGGAATAGGGCTGATTTTTTAATAATAAGAATTTTTAATTCGTTCTTTTTGGGTTTACCTGATGGCAAATAAGTGGTATTATTGAGAATGGGAATCCCTTAGAAGGCATACTAAAATAATTGACTGCGGGGAAGCCTCCGTTGATAATAACCGCCACGTCTGGGATGCCCTGGAACCTTTCCATACGATAATCTATGGTATTGCCGAATTAACTTCGGCGGATGAGGAAAGTCATGTTAAAATATAAGTAACGGTATAATTAATAAACTTTCTTCGATATTACAAATTGTTTTGACATTGCAATTCAATCGGTATATGTTATAATATTTTTGTTAAATTATTCAATTTCTGGTTCTAATGCATATTTGCGGTATTGTCTGAAAATGATGCGAACCTGATAAAAGGAACGGATTTTTATCGGCAATATACAAATTACGAAAGAACCGGATTCAGTCATAATCAATACATAATAAAAAGTTTTTAACAGGAAAGAAAGCATTTTGGAGGATATACATGAAAGTAACAATTTATACCGATGGGTCTGCCAGAGGCAATCCGGACGGGCCGGGCGGATATGGCACCATAATCGTGTACATTGACCCAAACGGACAGGAACATATCAGAGAATATTCCGGCGGATTTAAAAAGACTACCAATAACCGCATGGAGTTAATGGCCGCCATAATAGGACTGGAAGCTTTGACGAAATCCTGCGAAGTGGAACTCTACTCCGATTCCCAATATCTGGTCAAGGCTTTTAATGAACACTGGCTGGAAGGCTGGATAAAAAAAGGCTGGAAACGGGGTAAAAATGAACCGGTGAAGAATGTGGACCTTTGGCAAAGGCTTTTAAAGGCGATGGAGCTCCATAAAGTTACTTTTATCTGGGTCAAAGGACATGACGGACACCCGCAGAACGAAAGATGTGACGTATTGGCAACGACTGCAGCAGACGGAGACAATCTGGCGGAGGATGTAATTCTATAGATAACTTATCGGAGACCGGTTTTCTGTTTTCTGATAATAGCGGTACTATTTACCAGCCTGTGTTCAGGATTAAAATCAGGAATAAGAGAAACATGAATTGTTAAGATACGGAAGGAACGAAAAGAGATGGCTGAATTAACACCAATGATGCAGCAATACATGGAAATAAAAAACCAATATAAGGATTGTATTCTTTTCTATCGCTTAGGGGATTTTTATGAAATGTTTTTTGAAGATGCCCTGACCTGTACGAAAGAACTGGAAATTACCTTAACCGGTAAAAATTACGGTCAGGAAGAACGTGCTCCCATGTGTGGGGTGCCATATCATGCAGTGGAAAGTTATTTAAGTAAATTAATCAGCAAGGGTTACCGCGTGGCCATATGCGAACAGGTGGAAGACCCCAAAGCTGCCAAGGGGATCGTACGCAGGGAGGTAATACGTATTGTTACCCCCGGTACCAATCTAAATCCCCAGGCCCTGGATGAAAGCAAGAATAATTATTTAATGGGAATTGTACATACCACCAATGCTTACGGAATAGCAACCGTCGACGTGACCACGGGAGATTTCTATGTAACGGAAGTGGATACGGACAGAAAGCTTTTGGATGAAATCAATAAATTTAGCCCCTCCGAAATCATATGCAACAGTACATTTATGGTAAGCGGAGTGGATATCGAAGATTTAAGGAACCGGCTGCAGATATCCGTATCGGATCTGGAACCCTGGTATTTTGATGAGGACTTATGTGTAGATGCCCTTAAAAACCATTTTAGCGTATCCTCATTAGCAGGACTTGGATTAAAGGATTATACCATAGGTGTCATAGCAGCGGGCGCCATAATGCAGTATTTACTTGAGACCCAGAAAAATTCCTTATCCCATTTGACCAGGCTGACACCGTACATAACCAGTAAATATATGATCCTGGACAGTTCTACCAGAAGGAATCTGGAGTTAGTGGAAACCTTAAGGGAAAAGCAGAAGAGAGGTTCCTTACTATGGGTACTTGATAAAACCAAAACTGCCATGGGTGCCAGATTATTAAGAAGCTATGTAGAACAGCCCTTAATCGATAAAGAAGAAATTAACGAAAGGCTGGATGCCATAACGGAGTTAAACAGTTCCGTAATAACCAGAGAAGAAATACGGGAATATTTAAACCCCATTTATGACCTGGAACGGTTAATTGGCCGTATCAGTTATAAGAGTGCCGGTCCCAGGGACCTGATTGCCTTTAAGTCCTCCTTATCCATGCTGCCCCATATTAAAGGGCTTCTTGGGGATGCTTCTGCCAAATTATTAAATCAGATACATCATGAACTGGATCCCTTATCGGATATACATTTCTTAATCGAACAGGCCATAGAGGAAGAACCGCCCCTTGCGGTCAAGGAAGGCGGTATTATCAAGGATGGTTATCATGCTGAGGTTGATAAATTAAGAAAAGCAAAAACCGAAGGCAAGACCTGGCTGGCGGAACTGGAAACAAAAGAGAAGGAAAAAACCGGTATCAAAAATCTGAAAGTCAAATTCAACCGGGTATTCGGCTATTACCTGGAAGTTACCAATTCCTATCAGAACCTGGTGCCGGAGAACTGGATCCGCAAGCAGACCCTTGCCAATGCGGAACGTTATACCACCCCGGAATTAAAGGAACTGGAAGACGTAATTTTAGGTGCCGAGGACAAGCTGTTTTCTCTGGAATACGATATCTTCTGCGATATCCGCGACCGGATCGGCAAGGAGGTAAACCGGATCCAGCAGACAGCAAAAGCAATTGCAAAAATTGACGTATTTGCTTCTTTGGCATTAGTGGCCGAACGGAATAATTTTGCCCGTCCTTCCATTAACGAAGACGGAATCATAGATATAAAAGACGGCAGGCATCCGGTGGTGGAACAGATGCTCTCTAACGATATGTTTGTCACCAATGACACTTATTTAAATAACCGGGAAAACCGTATTTCCATTATCACCGGCCCCAATATGGCAGGCAAATCCACCTATATGCGCCAGACTGCATTAATTGTCTTAATGGCACAGATTGGAAGCTTTGTTCCCGCCTCCCATGCGGAAGTCGGTATTGTGGACCGGATCTTTACAAGAGTCGGCGCTTCCGATGACCTGGCTTCCGGACAAAGTACCTTTATGGTTGAAATGACGGAAGTAGCCAACATACTCCGCAATGCTACGAAGAACAGTCTCCTGATACTGGATGAAATCGGAAGGGGTACCAGTACCTTTGATGGCTTAAGTATTGCCTGGGCCGTTGTGGAACATATCAGCAACCCGAAATTATTAGGAGCCAAAACCTTATTTGCTACCCATTACCATGAACTAACGGAACTGGAAGGGAAACTGGACAGTGTGAACAATTACTGCATTGCCGTTAAAGAACACGGTGAGGATATTATATTCCTGCGGAAAATTATAAAGGGCGGAGCGGATAAAAGTTATGGTATACAGGTGGCGAAATTAGCCGGCGTCCCTGACAGTGTTTTAAAAAGGGCCCATGAAATTGTGGACGAATTAAGTAAAAATGACATTGCCGAAAAAGCCAGGTCTATCAATGCGGATGTATCCTTAGCCGAAGAAGAAGCCAGTCTGGTAATGGAAGGGCCGGTTACCGCAGAACCTGTATCAAAGCCCAAAAAGAGAAGTTCGGATATCCCCGATCAGATGTCCTTCTTTGATTTCAATTCCAATGAAGATATCCTTTTCGAATTAAGGGAACTGGATATGAACGCCATGACCCCCATGGATGCCCTGAATAAATTGTACCAGATACAGCAAAAACTAAAAGCTTGTCTGTAAACAGGAGGTGATTCCTATGTCAAAAATATCCGTATTGGATGAAAATACAATAAACCAGATTGCCGCCGGGGAAGTAATTGAACGTCCGGCCGCTGTGGTAAAGGAATTAGCTGAAAATGCAATCGATGCGGGAGCAAATGCAATCACCGTGGAAATTAAAGAAGGCGGTATCAGCTTAATCCGGATCACGGATAATGGTTCCGGCATTGAGGAAGAGGATATGCCCCTGGTTTTTCTAAGGCATTCCACAAGTAAAATCCGGACTGCCGAAGATTTACTTAAGGTTACCAGCTTAGGTTTCCGGGGTGAAGCCTTATCCAGTATTGCGGCAATTTCCCAGGTGGAATTGGTGACAAAAACCAATGATGCTTTTTCGGGTCTTCGGTATGTGATCGCCGGAGGAGAGGAAAAGAGCCTGGAACACATTGGCTGCCCTAACGGAACAACCTTTATCATCCGGAACTTATTTTATAATACGCCGGCCAGGAAGAAATTCTTAAAATCCCCCGTAACGGAAGCGGGCTATATCAGTGATTTAATGGAGCGCCTGGCCGTATCCCATCCCAATATTTCCTTTAAGTTCATTAATAACGGACAGATAAAGCTGCATACCTCCGGCAATAACAACCTGAAAGATATCATTTATAATGTATACGGCCGGGATATTACGTCAAACCTGTTATTATTGGAAGGAAAGGACGGGGAGATATCCGTAGAGGGCTATATTGCAAAACCGGTTGTATCCAGGGGAAACCGCAACTATGAAAATTACTTTATTAACGGCCGGTATGTGAAAAGTGCCCTGGTAAGCAAAGCCATTGAAGAGGCTTACAGGCCTTATATCATGCTGCATCGTTATCCTTTTACTTCCCTCCATATCCGTATTAACAGTGAGTTGATCGATGTAAACGTACACCCGGCTAAAATGGAAATCCGGTTTAAGAATGGGGAAGAAGTGTATCAGCTTATTTATCATTCCATTAAAAATGCATTGGAAGGGAAAGAAATGATACCTGCGGTACATTTGACGGAAGAAAAAGAAGAAATTAAAATAGAACAGAAAATTCCGGAACCTTTTGAAGAAAAACGGAGGCAGGAATATAACAGAGAGAATAGCCGGACCGAGAGCTTACCAAATACAGAGGGCAGTAAATTTAAATATCCCGGCAGGGATTTTGTGAATTCCGGCACCAATTCGAATTATAATAATTATGGCAGACACAATCATTCTACAGGAATAGAACAATCCGGAAACGCCAATCATTCACCCGAAAACAGGGAAATGATAAAAGAAACGGAGATAGGCAAATTACATGAGGTGGTAACCGATGCGCCTGCTTATGTCCGGGAAGGGATTGCCGCTTCCCATAATTCCGGTGATAAGGAGTTAAAAGCCGATACGGAAGTATTATCCGACAGCCCGGATTACAAAAGCAGTCCCGGTAATAACCTTCCTTATAGGGCGGATAAACCGGAGCAGCTATCCTTTATATCGGAAGAAGCACTGAAAAACCACCGTATTATCGGCCAGGTATTTGCTACTTTCTGGATTGTGGAGTTTGGCGATAAGCTGTTTTACATAGACCAGCATGCGGCACATGAAAAAGTATTGTATGAAAAAATCATGAAATCCCTGAAAGACAAACAATATAACTCCCAGTTATTAGAACCTCCCATTATACTTTCCCTTACCATACGGGAAGAGGAGGCATTAAAGAAACACCTGAAACAGCTTAATGAACTCGGCTTCGAAATCGAAGAATTCGGCGGAAAAGAATATGCGGTCCGTGGTATACCAAGTGATCTTTTTGGACTGGCCCAATACGAAATATTAATTGAATTTATTGACGGATTGGTTGATGAGGTATATAATGAAACGCCGGAACTGTTATTAGAGAAAATTGCTTCCATGTCCTGTAAAGCGGCAGTAAAAGGAAACCATCGGTTATCCCATGAAGAAGCAAGAGCTTTAATAGAAGAGCTGTTAACTCTGGATAATCCTTATCATTGCCCTCACG
Organism: Bacillota bacterium; assembly: GCA_023391695.1. Classification (GTDB taxonomy): domain Bacteria; phylum Bacillota; class Clostridia; order Lachnospirales; family Lachnospiraceae; genus Anaerocolumna. Next base: position 174,839 of record JAEWAK010000027.1, on the reverse strand, counting down.
GAAGACCTACCATCATATCCATGAGCAAATATGAACTGGAAAAGAAATTTAAAAGAATCGTATAGCAGCCGGCAAATGGAACCGACATATCCGGTTTGAATGGCTGAATGCAAAATAAAGGAAAGATATATGAAGAAACCCCTTATTGTGTTAACCGGTCCCACGGCCGTAGGAAAAACAGAATTATCCGTTAAACTTGCCAGGACAATCGGAGGTGAGATTATTTCAGCAGATTCCATGCAGATTTATAAGTACATGGATATCGGCACGGCTAAAATTACGCCGGAAGAAATGCAGGGTATTAAGCATTACCTTATTGATGAGCTGGAACCGGAGGCGGAATTTAACGTAGTTAAATTTAAAGAATATGCCTGCAGGTATATGGATGAGATTTATGCTAAGGGTAAAATTCCCATTATTGTCGGCGGAACCGGTTTTTATATCCAGGCGGTCCTTTACGGCATTGATTTTAAGGATAACGGGGAAGACACTTCTTACCGGCAGCAGCTTGAGCTTCTGCATAAGGAAAAAGGCACGGCATACCTGCATGAAAAACTGGAAGCAATCGATCCTGCTTCGGCAGAGGCAATCCATCCCAATAATGTAAAACGTGTCATAAGAGCTTTGGAATACTATCATCAGACCGGAGGCAGGATTTCGGAACATAATGAAGAACAGCGGGGGAATGACTCGCCCTATAATTTCTGTTATTTCGTCTTAAATACCGACCGGGAAGTACTGTATGAAAGGATTAACCGCCGTGTTGACCATATGATGGAGAAGGGCCTGGTAAAAGAAGTGGAAGGACTTCTGAAAAAAGGCTGCACAAAAGACATGGTTTCCATGCAGGGGCTGGGATATAAGGAAATCATTGACTTCCTGGAAGGCGAATGTTCTCTGGAAGAAGCGGCGTATACCTTAAAACGGGATACCAGGCATTTTGCAAAACGTCAGCTGACCTGGTTTAAACGGGAGAAAGAAGTTATATGGATGAATAAAAACGATTTTGGGAATGAAGAAATAAAAATATTGGATGCTCTCCTGAAGGAATTAAAAAAGAAAAAAATTACGGATTAAACCAAAATGCTTAAGCTTATTGTTACATCAAAGGAAGAAAGGGTAATAATGAATTCAATCACACAAATATATAAGGATTTTCATATTGACGGTGCAATTTTAAATTACTGTAAAGACATTGAAAGCAGCTTAAAACAGCGTTTTGATGAAATAGATCAGGTTGCCGAATACAATCAGCTCAAGGTTTTAAAGGCCATGCAGGATAACCGGGTAAGCGATATCCATTTTGCCGCGACCACCGGGTACGGTTACAACGATTTAGGCCGTGATACCCTGGAGAAGGTATATGCGGATGTGTTCCATACGGACTCTGCACTGGTAAGGCCGCAGTTAATCAGCGGAACCCATGCGTTAACCATTGCTTTATCGGGCAACCTCCGTCCGGGGGACGAGATTTTATCACCGGTAGGAAAGCCTTATGATACCCTGGAAGGTGTTATTGGCATAAAAAAAGAAGAAAACCGGACGGAAAACTTAAGGTATGAAAATGAAAAACAACCTGCCTCAGATCACAAAAGATTGACCGGTTCCCTGGCGGAATATGGCATCACCTATTCCCAGGTGGATTTATTACCGGACGGGAGCTATGATTATGAAGGAATAAGGAAAGCTTTGAATGAACGTACAAAATTGGTGACCATACAGCGCTCCAAAGGCTATGCCGCAAGGCCGACCCTGTCCGTGCAAAGGATCGGAGAATTGATCCGCTTTATCAAGGAGATCAAACCGAATGTCATCTGCATGGTAGATAATTGTTACGGAGAATTTGTAGAAACTATCGAACCAACCGACGTCGGTGCGGATTTATGTGTAGGTTCCCTGATTAAAAATCCGGGAGGGGGGCTGGCTCCCATCGGGGGTTATATAGTTGGTAAAGAAGAATACGTTGATAATGCGGCATACCGATTGACCGCACCGGGTCTCGGCAAAGAAGTAGGTGCGACTCTGGGAGTCAACAGCCAGTTGTTCCAGGGTCTGTTCCTGGCCCCTACCGTTGTAGCCGGGGCATTAAAAGGTGCCGTCTATGCAGCTAATATATATGAAAAACTGGGCTTTTTGGTCATACCAAACGGCAGGGAATCCAGACACGACATTATTCAGGCGGTAACGCTTGGAACCCCAGAAGGTGTCATTGCTTTTTGCAAGGGAATCCAGGCTGCGGCTCCGGTTGACAGCTATGTGGTTCCGGAACCCTGGGCTATGCCGGGCTATCATTCCGATGTGATTATGGCTGCCGGGGCTTTTATTCAGGGGGCTTCCATAGAACTGAGTGCGGACGCACCCATTGAACCGCCTTATGCCGTATATTTCCAGGGAGGGCTGACCTGGTATCATGCAAAGCTTGGAATCCTTATGTCGGTTCAGAAATTATATGAGGAAAATCTGATTCAGTTAAATTGAATAACCTAAAGCTGGTAATTCATGTAATAATTGTATATTTAAATATTATAACTGTTACAAGTCTTTAAAAACCAGTAAATTGTGTATATCTGTTAATATTTATGAAAGCCTCTTTAGGTATTTTATGCTATTATTGTATACAAATCTGATGAATTATGATAGAATGGACAATAGAAATCTTGTATTTGGAGGTAATACTATTATGGCTAAAGTAGGCGGTAAGAACTCATGGGCATTGTTGCTGTTGATTTTAGCAGGCGTTGTATTAGGCGGCTTTATTGGTTATCTTGCACAAGATGTATCTTTTTTATCCTGGCTGAATTACGGACAGGAATTTGGTATAGGAGGTACGGGAAGTGCAGGAATTATCCGTTTGAATTTAGGGATAATGGTAATCCGCTTCGGCTTATCGATAAAGATTACGATTGCCGGTATTATTGGTGTAATCTTAGCCATAATAATATATCGAAAGCTTTAGAATGAAATCCTTTTATTTTCTTGGAGAGAGAATAACAGGGAGGATTTATGGTTCAAAAGTATTATACTGTGAAAGAATTGCCTTTGTCGGAAAGACCTTATGAAAAGTGTGAAAAATCCGGTCCCGCAGCTTTATCGGATGCGGAGCTGCTTGCCGTAATAATTCGTTCCGGTGCCAGGAATGAACGGGCGGTGGATGTGGCATCAAGGGTACTGGGACATTCTTCCGGTTACCCGGGATTAATCGGACTCAATCACATGAGCATGAATGATTTAAAAACAATTAAAGGTATTGGAAGAGTAAAGGCGATCCAGTTATTATGTATTGCCGAATTGACAAAACGTATGGCTAAAGCAACCAATGAAGGGAGACTTAAAATGATTACTCCTGAAGCGGTTGCTCATTATTATATGCAGGACATGCGGCATTTATCAAGGGAGAGGGTTCTCTTGATCATGTTGGATTCCAAAAGTAAGATTTTGAAAGATATGATTATTTCAACCGGTACAGTAAGCAGTTCCCTTTTGTCGCCGCGAGAAATTTTTTTGAATGCCCTGAAATACGAAGCCGTGAATGTAATTTTATTACATAATCATCCAAGCGGTGATCCTACTCCCAGCAGAGAAGACATACTCACTACCAAAAGAATGAAAGAAGCTGGAAATTTAATTGGAATTAAACTTATGGATCATATTATTATTGGAGATAATAAGTATATAAGCTTAAGTGAACAAGGTTATATTTAAGCTGTAACATTCGCGGCATGGCTGCCGGCGGCAGCCGCATTTGACGCAAGAGAACAAGGCAAGGAACGAGTTTGGAAGGAGACAGCAGGTATGACAGGAAAGATATATGGTATTGATTTTGGAACAAGTACCATTAAAATATATCAAAAAAATGACGGAATAATTTTAGACGAAAAGAACATGATTGCAGTTGCAAACAGGAAACAGGTAATAGCAGCCGGTAATGAGGCATTTGAAATGTATGAAAAAGCACCGGCCAGCATACGGGTATCTTATCCGGTTAAATGCGGTGTCATAGCAGACATTGCCAATATGCTTGAATTATTAAACTATATGATCCGCAGGATTAATAAGAAAGGCAAAAAATTATCCGCAGCTGCCGTTTTAGTCGCAACACCTTCTGATATTACCGAGGTTGAAAAAAGGGCGTTTTTTGATTTGGTAGCCAGTTCTAATTTTAAAACAAAGAATGTAAAAATTGTGGAAAAGCCCATAGCGGATGCAGTCGGGATTGGCTTGGATGTTACGAATGCCAAAGGAGTTATGGTAGTGGATATCGGTGCCGATACAACGGAAGTATCCATTATGTCTTTAGGCGGAATTGTAATCAGCAAGTTAATTCCCATTGGCGGAAACCGTCTGGATGAATCCATTAAATCTTATGTAAAGAAAAATTATAACCTGGTAATCGGTGATAAAACCTCAGAAAACATTAAAAAAGAGCTGGCCTGTGCATTGCCTACGGGGGAATACAGTATTAAGGCGTACGGACGTAATGTGGTTACCGGGCTGCCCTCGGAAGTTGAAATAAGTTCTGCTTACGTATATGAATCAATTACGGAATATCTCTATTCGATTATAGATGCCATACGCATTATATTAGAAAGAACACCGCCTGAAATCTCTTCCGATATTATTGATTCCGGGATCTATGTGACCGGCGGTTCTGCTGCCATATCAGGACTGGATAAACTGATCCAGAAAGAAACCGGTTTGAAAATAAATATCTGCAAAGATGCAACGGATACCGTTGTCAATGGCCTTGGCAAAATAATTGAAGATAAGAAACTTACGACGCTGGCATGTTCCCTGAAGCAGACCAATTACAGCGGCTGACTTTTCATTTCATGAAAATGTCCGGGTAAGTAAAAGTAAAATTACCCGGACAAATAATATTAATTATTGTAGAAAAGAGGTATTTATGAGAAGAAGGACAAAATTAAATATAAATCCCAAGCATTTGTTTGTAACAGGTGCTCTGTCATGTTTTGTATTAATGTTCGTTTCTTTTCAGTACAAAGAACAGCTGTCACCGGTTAAGACGGCGGTGGGCAATGTCATATCACCGATGCAGGACGGCATTAATTCCATAGGCCGCGCCATTTCAAACCAGGCTGATAAGTTTACCAGCTTAAACCGATTATTAAAGGAAAATGCCGCATTAAAGGACCAGGTAAGTACGTTATCCTATGAAAATAAAATTTTACTGCAGGATAAATATGAATTGGACCGGTTTCGTGATTTATATAAACTGGATAAGAAATATGCGGATTACCCCAAGGTTGGGGCAAGAGTTATCGATGCGGATCCCAACAGCTGGTTTAACAGTTTTAAGATTGACAAAGGTACGGAGGACGGCATTGCTGTCAACATGAATGTGATTGCCGGCAACGGTCTGGTCGGGATCATCGAAGAAACAGGCAAGAACTGGGCAAGGGTAAGATCCATCATTGACGATAACAGCAATGTAAGCGGTATGTTTTTAAAAACTTCGGATCCCTGTATTGTAAACGGTGATCTGGAATTATATAATTCAGGAGTAATCGGTGTGGAGCTGATCAGCAAGGATGCCGATGTGAAAGACGGTTATGAGATCGTAACATCACCGATCAGCGATAAATATCTGCAGGGTATACTGATCGGTTATATCAGTGATTTGACCGTTGATCCCAATAATCTGACCAAGACAGCCCATTTAACCCCGGCTGTAGACTTTGACCGGTTAGAGGAAGTCCTTATTATTACGGAATTAAAAGAACCGCTGGTGGATTAATGGATTCTATACCGGTGCCAAAGAATTGGGAAAGGCAGGGGTGCACATTTAAGTGAAACGATTTATAGTAGTAATTTTAGAAATTTTTATATGTTTTTTATTGCAGACTACGGTTTTCCAATGGGTAGCTCTTGCTCACGTTACACCAAACCTCTTACTTATTTTAACGGTGGCTGTCGGATTGATGAGAGGAAGGGCGGAAGGGCTTACGGTAGGGCTTGTATGCGGATTGCTGATCGATTTTTGTTATGGCAATGTACTTGGTTTATATGGTCTGATTTATATGATAATCGGTTATTTAAATGGCTACAGTCACAGGATTTTTGTAAAAGATGATTTGACTGTCCCGGTCCTTTTGGTCGGATTCAGCCAGTTTGTATACTTTTTCCTGTTTTATGTATTTGAATATTTATTAGACGGTAAATTGAACATATTATTTTATCTTGTAAGAATCGGCCTGCCCGGAATCGTATATACCGTGGTAGTATCCATTGTATTATACAAATTACTGAACATAATCAATACGCGGATAGACCGGAAAGAAGAGGAGGTGTAGTGATTTGATAGATGTCATATGGGAAAAAATAAAGCAGATACTTTCTTCCAGGCTTCTGCCGATATCTTTAATTTTTATCTTTTTACTTAGTTTGTTAATTAACAGAATCTTTACACTTCAGATAGTTGAAGGTGAAACACATTCAACGGTCCTTGCTTTGAAATATACGAAAACCAGAGAAATCAAAAGTACCAGAGGCAATATTTATGACCGGAACGGCGTACTGCTGGCCTATAATAAATTAACCTATTCCGTTGTTCTGGAAGACAGTACGGAATTAGGAACAAACCAGGAAAGAAATGACATGCTTTACCATCTGATATTATTATTAGAAAAGTATGGCAATACTATAGAAAATGAATTTTGCATATCCATAGATAAAGACGGTAAGTTATATTTTACTGTTGATGAGAAAGCAGAAGAAAGGTTTAAGAGGGATGTCTACGGAAAGAAATCCGTAGATGAATTAACAAAAGACCAAAAAGCCGCAACAGCAGAAGAGGTGTTTGATTATTTAAGATACGGAGATAAAAAATATAATACAAGGTTTAATATTTCCGAAGAATATTCTTTAGAAGATGCATTAAAAATTATGACTTTAAGATATGCAATCTTTACGAACTATCCGAAATATAATCAAATAATCATATCCTCCGATGTAAGTGATGAAACGGTAGCTGCCATATATGAAAACAGTTCCACGCTTCCGGGTGTTGAAATTGCGCAGCAGACGAAACGTGTCTATAATGACAGTCTCTATAATGCGCATATATTAGGATATACCGGATTGATCAATTCGGGAGAACTGGAAGCCCTGCCGGAAGATTCCGATTATAATAATTCCGATATCATAGGCAAAACCGGTATTGAAAAAGAATTCGAATCCTATCTGGCAGGTAAAAAAGGCCTGGAAAACATATCCGTCAATTCTGTCGGAAAATTCCTTAACGTACTGGAACGGACGAATCCGGTTGCCGGAGGGGATGTATATTTAACCATCGACAGTGAGTATCAGAAGGCTTATTATAAAATAGTGGAAAGAACCTTGGCCGGGATCCTCCTTTCCAAAATTAACAACAGTACCGATGCCGGAACCAAGGGAACCTCGTCAAAAGATATCCGCATACCCATTTATGATGTTTATTTTGCATTAATAAACAATAATGTAATAGATATAGATTCGTTTATGGAGGATGATGCCACCGGCCTGGAAAAAGAGGTTTATCAGAAATTTTTATCAAAACAGGAGGACGTATTGGCGGAACTGGATGACCTTCTGGCAATAAACAGCACTACGGTTAACAGTGCGGCTTCCGAAGAAATGCAGGATTATTTATCCTATATTTACAGTATGTTAACGGAGAACGATATCTTATTAACCTCAAAAAGCAAGGTAAGCGACAGTGTCTACTCCGTATCACCGATTGATGCGGATGACAGCACTTATAAGGATTACCAGAATAAAAAAATAAGCCTGAGTAAATTCCTTCAGTATGCAATCTCTAAAAACTGGATTGATTTAACGAAATTAAATATCGGAGATGACTATTTCAGTACGGATGAGCTTTATGCCAAACTTTTGGAGCATATTAAAAATTTATTATTGGAAGACAACACTTTTCATAAAAAAATATATAAAGATTTGGTATATTCGTACAAATTATCCGGAACGGAAATTTGTCTTTTATTATTTGACCAAGGTGTGATAAAATATAATGAGGAAGATATTTCAAAATTAGAGAATGGAACGATCTCTGCTTATTCCTTTATTACAGGCAAGATCAGAAAACTGGAAATTACTCCGGCCCAGTTGGCTCTGGAACCCTGCAGTGCCTCTGTTGTTGTAACCGATATCAAGACCGGAGACGTGATTGCCATGGTATCTTATCCAAGTTATGACAATAATAAATTTGCAAACAAGATTGATACAGAGTATTATACCAAAGTAAATAATGACTTGACCGTCCCATCCTATAACCGTGCTACCAAGCAAAGAACGGCACCCGGTTCTACTTTCAAAATGGTGACCGCTACGGCAGGTTTGGAAGAGGGAGTACTTGGCCCTACGGAAACAATATACGATCATTATGAATTTGATAAAATTACACCTTCACCACATTGCTGGTCCACAAGCAGTCATGGTGCCATTGATGTCACAACGGCACTTGAAGTTTCCTGTAATTACTTTTTTTATGAAGTAGGCTGGCGTTTAGGACTTGACAGTACCGGAGTTAACAGGGAGCAGGTTGGACTGAAAGAAATTGCCAAATATGCTGCTCTTTATGGGTTAGACAAGAAATCGGGAATCGAATTGGAAGAAGCTGAACCGCACTTATCCGATCAGGATTTCGTTCGTTCTGCCATCGGACAGGGTACAAATAATTATACCCCCGTACAATTGGCCCGTTATTTGACTGCGGTTACTACAAGCGGTACACTGTATGACTTGACCTTGATCGATAAAGTCGTTGACAAAGATGGTTCTGTTATATTAGACAATAAAGCAAAGTCCCAAAAAATAAAAAATGTAAGCGACACCACATGGAACTTGATACATGAGGGTATGTATAAGGTTGGTAACGGCAGTAAGAGTTCTTCTTCCTATGTATTTAAAGATTTTCCGGTAAAAGTGGCCGGCAAAACCGGTACTGCACAGGAAAGTGTGTTAAGGGCAAATCATGCATTGTTTTTATCCTATGCACCCTATGAAGATCCTGAGATAGCTGTTACCGTCGTAATACCTAACGGATATGCTTCCGGTAATGCGGCAGAACTCGCCCGCAGTATTTACAGTTATTACTTTAATGTAGGCGATAAGAATAAATTAGTGAATGGTGATGCTATAATGCCGGAATCCGATTCACCATCTTTTACGGATTAATGTGAATTAGAATTTATAATAAAATCAATCCATACCAGGAGGTATTCATGAATAATCCAGTCATTATAAAGGGTAATAAATATGGCATCGTTGTGGTACTGGATGCTGAATTGGGATTTGAAGAACTAAAAGAAAAAACAGCAGAAAAATTTCGTGATTCCGCTAAGTTTTTTGATAAAGCCCAAATGGCAATCAGCTTTGAAGGCAGAAAATTAACCAATGAAGAGCAGCGTGACATATTAAATATAATTGCTGAAGAAACGGAACTTCATGTTGTATGTGTCATAGAAAATGACCCTCAGAAAGAAGAAGTATTTAAAAAAGCCCTGGATGAAAAGTTGATGGAACTATCCAATACGACCGGTCAATTTTATAAAGGAAATTTAAGGTCCGGCCAGGTATTGGAATCAGAAACCAGTATAATTGTCATCGGTGACGTAAATCCGGGTGCCCGGATTGTTTCAAAAGGGAATATTATCGTATTAGGCTCTTTAAAAGGAACTGTATTTGCCGGTGCAACCGGCAATACAAATTCTTTTGTACTGGCACTGTCAATGAGCCCGGTTCAGATCCGGATCGCGGATACCATTGCCAGATCACCGGACAAACCTGTTAAGGAGAATTTAAAAGAAACTAAAATTGCTTTTTTAGAAAACGGAAATATCTACATTGAGCCTTTAAGCAAAGAGGTTTTAAATGATATTAATATATAATAATAGGAATCTTTTGGAGGAAAAACAGGAATGGGTGAAGTAATCGTAATAACATCCGGTAAGGGTGGAGTAGGTAAAACAACAACAACAGCGAATGTTGGAACCGGTTTGGCAAAATTAGATAAAAAAGTTGTATTAATTGATACCGATATTGGCTTAAGAAACCTTGATGTGGTTATGGGACTTGAAAATCGAATTGTTTATAATCTGGTGGATGTAATTGAAGGAAACTGCAGGATCAAACAAGCCTTGATCAAAGATAAGCGTTATCCTAACCTTTACTTGTTACCCTCTGCCCAGACCAGGGATAAAACAGCCGTAACTCCGGAGCAGATGAGAAAATTAGCAGATGAACTAAGAGATGAATTTGATTACATATTAATGGACTGTCCTGCCGGTATAGAACAGGGCTTTAAAAATGCAATTGCCGGTGCAGACAGGGCATTAGTTGTTACTACTCCTGAAGTATCCGCAGTACGCGATGCGGATCGGATTATTGGTTTATTAGAAGCAAACGAAATGAAGCAGACCCACTTAATCGTTAACAGGCTCAGATCAGATATGGTAAAACGCGGTGACATGATGTCCAGCGGTGATGTTGTGGAAATTCTGGCTGTTGATTTAATCGGGGTTGTTCCGGATGATGAGAATATTGTAATTTCAACCAATCAGGGTGAACCTTTGGTAGGTTCCGATACCTTGGCCGGACAGGCATATATGAATATATGCCGCAGAATACTTGGAGAGGATGTTCCGTATATGGATCTAAACGGCAAACAGGGACTTTTTAGTAAGCTTGCTAATCTACTTAAGAAAAACTAACTGAGAGGAGATAGTATGATGAGTTTGGCGGATTTCTTCAAGAAAAAGACGTCCAGTAACGTGGCGAAAGATCGTTTGAAACTGGTTTTGGTTTCGGATCGTGCCGGCTGTTCTCCTGAAATAATGGAACAGATGAAAAATGATATTATCACCGTAATATCAAGATATATTGAGATCGATATGGACGGTCTGGATATTAAAATAACCCAGACCGAATCCGAAGGAAATAACGGAGTTGTTCCTGCGCTCTTTGCAAATATTCCTATAAAGGATCTTAAAACCAACAAAAAATAAGGATGATTTGCATGTTTCAATTTAAGAAATACAATTTTAAACATTATAATGTATCTATGTTGCTTTTTGTGATTTTGTTAAGCGGCATGGGAGCCTATCTGGTAAGGCTGGTAGAAGAGGAAGGCGAAGGTCTGTTCAAAAAACAGTTAATGGGAATAGCAATGGGTGTTGTAATATTGGTTATAGTATCCCTGATTGATTACCATTTTATTTGCCAATTTTATATTCCTTTATATATTATTAACCTGGTTCTCCTGGTTGCCGTAAGGCTTTTTGGCACATCGATAAATAATTCTCAGAGATGGCTGAATTTAAAATTTGTACTTTTTCAACCTTCCGAATTAAGTAAGATTATCACTATACTCGTTCTCGCAAAATTGTTTACCATGTTCCGGGATAAAATGAATAAATTTTATATTTTGCTTTTCACCGGTATACTGACAGCAATACCAACGTTTTTTATATTAATTCAGACGAATTTATCAACCAGCATTGTAATCATGTTTATTTTTGTTATAATGATATTTGCGGCAGGATTAAGTTATAAGATAATACTGCCCATACTGATAATAGTAATTCCTGCCGTAGTAGGGATATTCTGGTGTATTGAACAGGATTATGATATCTTTTTCTTAGCAACGTATCAACAGGACCGGATCGCTTCCTTTTTAAATCCCGAATTAGATACTTCCAGTGCACTTTTGTATCAGCAGGATAATTCAACCCAGGTCATTGGTTCGGGCAGATTAACGGGAAAATTATTAACGGAAGGAAAAGAAGCCTTGCAAAGTGATACCATACCAATATCGGAGAGCGATTTTATATTCTCTGTTATTGGAGAAGCACTTGGATTTATCGGCGGATGTGTTATAATAGCTTTATTAGCCATCATAATTTTTAAGTGTATCAGTATTGCTCGTCATGCCCCGGATTTTACAGGGATGCTAATTGCAGTCGGAGTAGCTTCCATGTTTATGTTCCAGGTGTTTGTCAATATCGGAGTAGCCACGGCGCTCCTGCCCAATACCGGCATACCGCTGCCTTTTGTAAGTTCCGGTCTCAGTTCCATGGTCAGCAGTATGATAGCTATAGGATTGGTTATGAATATTAGTTTGCAAAGAAAAATTAAAAGGGGGTAAAACCATATGAATATTGGAATGATAGCACATGATGCGAAAAAGAAATTAATGCAGAATTTTTGTATAGCATATCGCGGGATATTAAATAAACACGAGCTGTATGCTACCGGTACCACCGGAAGACTGATTGAAGAAGTAACAAATCTGAATGTTCATAAATACCTCGCCGGTCATCTTGGCGGTGAACAGCAGATGGGTGCACAAATTGAACACAATGAAATTGACCTGGTAATCTTTTTGAGAGATCCTCTTTCGCCAAAATCCCATGAACCTGATGTAAATAACGTGGTTCGTTTGTGCGATACCCATAATATACCGTTAGCCACGAATCTTGCGTCTGCCGAGTTATTAATCAAAGCTTTGGACCGGGGTGATCTGGACTGGCGGGAAATATTTAAAGCCTGACAGGCATATTAATGATTATATCTGTTAATACCTGATAATACTCTTGGTGAGGTTTAGAATAATGAAGAAAAAGTTAATATGTATCGTATTGTCTCTCGCATTTTTAACAGGGTGTTCTAATTCCTCCAATGCCTTATTGCCATATTCCGAGGTAGATAATGTAATTGGTTATGAAAATAATATTGGCACAGAAGTGTCAGACTTTTTTGCAAAGGATCTGACCGTTATTCCAGATGAATTAGATCATATGGATGATTCCGATATAACTGCTACATCAGCACTCATTGTTAATGCCAGTGATGATGTAGTACTTTATGCCAATAATGTTTATGAACGTATGTATCCCGCCAGTTTAACAAAATTAATCACTGCTCTGGTCGTTTTAGAAAAAGCAGATTTATCGGATATGGTAACCGTAAGTAATAATGCTTCCCATATTACTGAAAGCGGTGCCAAATTGTGCGGATTCAAAGAAGGCGACAAGATCAGCATGGAAGCACTGCTTAACAGCTTGTTAATTTATTCCGGTAATGATGCCGGCATTGCCATTGCAGAACACATTGGCGGTACGGTGGAAGGTTTTTCAAAAATGTTGAATGAAACAGCCAAAAATGTAGGAGCTGTACATTCTAACTTTATCAATCCTCATGGGCTGCATGATGATAACCATTATACGACAGCTTATGATTTATATTTAATTTTCAATGCTTTATTAAAATATGATAAATTTGTATCAATCATTAATCAGGAAAGTTACACGGCTTCCTATAAGGATGCTTCCGGGCAGGAACAGACCAAGGAATTTCCTACGACGAACCGTTATTTAAAAGGTACGGAAGAATCACCGGAGGGAGTTACGGTAATCGGCGGTAAAACCGGTACGACCAGTAAAGCCGGGAATTGCTTGATTCTATACAGCAAAGACAGCCAGGATAAACAATATATCTCTTTGATTTTACAAGCAGATGGTGGTAATAGTTTGTTTTCACAAATGACACATTTATTAGAAAAGATTAAATAAGGTTTTCTATTTTTTGGTTGTTTTCTGAGTGATAATATACTATAATTGTTATATATTAATTATTTATTTATACATATCACCCAAATTTTGTACACATCTTAAGGAGGAGATTACAATGATACAGATTATTGCAGGCGAAAAAGGCAGAGGTAAAACCAAGATCTTAATTGAAAAAGCAAATTCCGCAGTAAGAGAAGCAAAAGGCAGTATTGTTTATCTTGACAAAAGCAACAAGCATATGTACGAATTAAGTAATAGGATACGATTAATTAATGTAAAAGACTATTGTATTGAGAATTATAGTGAATTTATTGGATTTATTTGCGGACTTATCTCCCAAGATCACGACCTGGAAGCGATTTATCTGGATAGTTTTTTAAAAATTGCTTACTTGGAAGGTCCTAATATCTCCTTAATCCTTGAGAAATTAGAACACATTTCAAATGAATTTAATATAGATTTTGTAATTAGTATATCTTTAAACAAATCCGATTTTCCCGACTCCGTTAAGAATAATATTGTTGTTTCCCTATAAATAAAAATTAATATAGTAAGGTGTTTCCTTACAGCAGCATCATATAGAATAAATAAAGGGCTGTTGCAAAAATCAAAATCTATTTTACCCGGGAGAGACCCAGGCAAGGTAAATTTATCATTTTGCAACAGTTTCTTTATTATTTATAGGAATTCTACGAATTTCCTAAGGACCAAAAGCCCGGCCGGCAGAAGGCACACCCATACAGATAAAAATAGGCTGGCTTACCGGCCGCACCCGGTGCAGGCGTATACTTTAGCATACGCTTGATTCAATAAGAAGGCGTCCGCACAAGTCGGACGCCGTCATACGTAACAATAGAATGCTCCTATGAGTTCCTTCTATTGTTTCTTTGTTTTATAATCTGTTTGCACAACTGAGGTTTTTGATTTTTTACAAACAGATTATAGGACTTAATAGTAATGAAATTCCACTGCTTAATTATTCGTTACGCAATCTTCCAAAATAACTTAATGCATATAATCCAGCAATACCTACCAAGGCATAAATAATTCTTGATACCCACGTCATATCACCAAAAATTACTCTTACCAGGTCGAATCCCAAAAATCCGATTAAGCCCCAGTTAATGGCTCCGATAATAACTAAACACAATGCTATATAATCTACTGTTTTCAATTGATTACCTCCTTTTTGTTGCATTAAATATTGTTACCAATTTTATGCTAAATATTCCTATTGATATTTTGTTAAAAAAGTTTCAATTAGGTCTTTTATTATTTATCATTTAAAAGTATAATATATAGGAAAGTAAAGGAGGCTGCAGATTTGAAATCAGGTAACAAAATAGCGAGATATCGTAAACCCAAAAGTTTTAATATTGGCGTTCTGGTTTTCCTTATTATTTTTATATATGTTATAATCAGTGTTTCTATATACTTTACAAAAGACCACTTAACCATATATGAAGTGAAAGAGGGCTCCACTTCGGATGACAGCGAATTTACCGGACTTATTTTCCGGGATGAAGAAATAGTAACTACCAACACGGCCGGTTATATTAATTATTATCACGGTGACGGCGACAGGGTATCGAAAAATTCCACCATTTATTCTGTGGATGGGAATAAAGATTCTTATGACTTAATCGGAAACAGCGAAGATGTGGTGGAGTTATCCTCGGAAGATACCATGAAATTTAAAAAGGACATTGCCAATTTCCAGCGAAACTACCAGGACAGCAAATACCAGACGGTCTATAATTTTAAATATGATATGCAGAATGCAGTTTTAGAAATTGTGAATGACAATATGCTTGCTAAATTGCAGACTGTTTTAGAAGAGAAAGGGACAGGCAGTGCCTTAAAAGTAATGAAATCAAAATCCAGCGGGATTATTACATATAGTGTGGATGATTTGGAGAATTTATCCATAGATGCGGCAACTGCTGATAATTTTAAAACGGAAGATTATAAAAAAACCCAGCTTCGAACCATGGATCTGATTGAAAAAGGAAGTCCCGTTTACAAAATAATAAAAAGCGATAACTGGAATATCCTGTTATTGCTGGATAAAGAGCATTATGAGAAATTAACGGATAAAGATACGGTCAGCATTACTTTTTCCGATGACGGTCTGACCACAACTGCCTCCATATCCGTATTTAAAAAAGGGACCGATTACTTTGCGAAACTGGATTTGAATAAATTTATGATACGGTATTTAAACCAAAGATATATTAATGTGGAAATTGCCGTTAATTCGGCCAAAGGCTTGAAAATACCGGTTTCATCCATTGTAAAAAAAGATTTTTACCAGGTACCCCTTGATTATTTTACCGTCGGCGGTGATTCGGGAAGTAACGGCCTAATCAAAGTGACCTATAAAAAAAATGGTGAACCCGATTATGTATTTGTACCTGCAGATATTTATTGCAGCGATGACGAATATGGTTATATCGACGGCAGGTTATTTGAACCGGGGGAGAAAATACGTTCGGATAAAACGAAAGAAGAATTCGAGATAAGCAAGAAACAGTCTCTGGAAGGCGTATTTAATGTTAATAAAGGTTATGCAGTTTTTCGCCGTATTGAAATTTTATATAAAAATGAGGAATATTGTATTATAAAAAAGGGAACCCAATATGGCCTTTCTGTTTATGACCACATTGCCCTGGATGGCACTACGGCAGTGGAACAGAAAATTATTTACTGATAGGTTGAGAGGAGCTAATAATTTGATCAAAGATAATTTATCCAACGTGGAACAGAATATACAGGCTGCCTGCCAAAGAGCCGGCCGTCAAAGAGAGGAAGTTACCCTGATAGCGGTAAGTAAAACCAAACCGGTCTCCATGATTGAAGAAGTAATGGAAGAAGGAATTCTGGATTTTGGAGAAAATAAAGTACAGGAACTAACCTCAAAATATGAAATATTACCCAGGAATTTAAGATGGCATTTGATTGGACATTTGCAGACAAATAAGGTAAAATATATTGTAGATAAGGCAGTTTTAATACATTCCGTAGATTCTCTCAAACTGGCTGAACAAATTAATAAAGAAGCAGCGAAAAAGGGAATTATTTGTAATATATTAATTGAAGTAAATATTGCCGCAGAAGACACGAAATTCGGAATATCAGCCGAAGAAGCTTATCCTTTGATACTGGAAATGTCAAAATTAAATAATCTTTGCGTAAGAGGTTTGATGACTATTGCTCCTTTCGTAGATAATCCGGAGAAAAATAGGGAGCATTTTAGAAATTTGCGACAATTAAATATTGACATCAAATTAAAAAACATCGATAATGTTACTATGGACGTGCTCTCAATGGGTATGACAGGAGATTATGAGGTCGCCATTGAAGAAGGAGCAACTATGGTCCGGGTTGGAACAGGAATATTCGGGGAACGTGACTATACAATTAGCACGTTTTAACAGAATTATTTTGGATAGGAGATTTGATAATGGCAAATATATTTAAGAACATATTAGATTCACTAAAGCTGACAGAGGACGATGATTATGATGATTATGTCAGTGATGAGGAAGAGAAGGAAGCAAAGCGTGCTGAAAGATTAGAACGTAAAGCTGCAAAACAGCAAATCCGTCCGGCTTATGAAAGAGAGGAGTCCTCACCGGTTGTTAATAACATACTAAACGAAGCCAGGAAGGACAAGGTTACCAGGATTGAAAGAACTACCACTAATAAAGTAGTTCCCATCCGTACTACGCCGAAAGGATTTGAAGTATGTATTATGAAACCGTCAACCTTTGAAGACTCTCAGGATATTTGCGACATGCTTTTATCCGGACGTGCCGCAGTTATTAATTTGGAAGGGTTTGATGTTGATCTGGCCCAAAGAATCATGGATTTTGTATCCGGTGCCGTTTATGCCATGAATGGAAGACTGCATCAGATATCCAGTTATATTTTTATAATTTCTCCTGATACGGTTGATATTTCCGGAGATTATCTTGACCTCATCCAGAGCGATGGTTTTGAGGTGCCGACTTTAAATAAGGAATTTTAGCGATTATGACACATTTATTTTTCAATGCATTATACGTATTTTTTATCGTACTTGAAATGATATTATTCCTGTATGTTATTACATCATGGTTTCCGGTCAATAACCGTTTTAAGAATTTTTTGACCGTATTAATTGACCCTATCTTAATACCGGTGCGTTATTTATTAAAACATTCCATTTTTAACACACCTGCAGCGGATTTATCACCGGTTATCGGTTTTGTTATTATTTTATTTTTACAGGAATTTTTCTATATTCTTAAATAGAAAGATTCTTTATGATTAACGAAAGCAGGAGATAGGTATGAACAGCGATAAAGACGAACAGATTTTGCGCAAAAGATTTATTGATCTGGCAAGATCTGCTGAAAATAAAGGCATCTGCACATATACTGACTTTTTGGGCTTAAATGAAACCAGTATATTCTTTCGTATGAAAAATGATATACCTAATGTGAATTATGACCTGTTTGGCGGTTATACCGGTGCTGAAAGGAAAGTTTTGTGCTTTTACAGAGATGCTTCTGTAAAAGCTTTTTCAGATTTCATCACCTGTATCCGTATACTTCCGCTCAACAAGAAATTCAGTGATGATTTAAACCACCGTGATTTTTTAGGTGCCCTTATGAACCTTGGTATCGACCGGAGTAAGATTGGAGATATACTGGTGAGTGAAAAAGAAGGATATGTATTCTGCGAAACCTCGATCAGCCGGTTTATTATAGATAATTTGGACAAAGTAAAACATACCAGTATCAGGTGCAGCATTATGGACAAGGATGCACCCGATATACAGCCGAAATTTCAGGAAATACGGGGGTCCGTATCTTCTGCCAGACTGGATTCCATAATAGCCTTAGCTTTTAATTCTTCCAGAAACAGCATACTGGGGTTAATATCCGGAGGAAAAGTTTTTGTAGACGGAAAATTGGCGGAGTCCAACAGCTACATGTTAAAAGAGGATGAAACCGTGTCGGTTCGGGGATTTGGCAAGTTTATTTATAAGGGCCTGCAGAACCAGACGAAAAAAGGCAGATATTTTGTTGTATTATTAAAATATATATAGTAAAAAAATACATGTAACTATTCAGTACACCCGAGAAATTCGCCAGAATTTCGAGTTATTCAGCGCTAAAACATGTGTCTTTTGGCATATTTTGTGTGCATAAGCGCATAAATGCGCTCACATTTATGCGTTGTCCGTTAGAACCGCAGTGATCAACAGTCACAAATACATTTAGGAGGAGAACAAATGATTACACCAATTGAATTGCAGAGTAAAACATTTAAAAGTGGCATCGGTTATGATAAAAAAGACGTGGATAATTTCATAAATGAATTACTGATCGGCTATGAAACCCTGTATAAAGAAAAGATGGAATTAAGCGACAAAATAAATACCTTAAATGAAGGCTTGAATTATTATAAAACAATTGAGAAAACACTGCAGAAAGCTTTAATACTTGCGGAACAAACGGCAGAAGATACAAAGGAGGCGGCACGGAAACAGGCAGAGGCTATTGAAGCAGAGGCAAGAGGAAAAGCACAATTAATCATTGCCGATGCGTCCAATGATCTCAACCGCCTTCAACAGCAGACCATCCAGCTGGTCCGGCAATATGAAGCCTATAAGGCCCAATTTAAGCATCTTGCAGCTTCCCAGTGTGAACTTTTGGAAAGCGATAGTTTTCAAATACATATAGCAAATTTAAATTCTTTTATAGAACAGGAAAAACCGGATAATAATGTGAAAGATACGAATTCCATTACTTCCAGGAAAATTAACAATGTATCTTCTTTTGATAAAAAGAACAGCAATACGGCTTTTCATAATGAAACGGTTAACGTTGCAGAAGACTCATCAAAACCGGAAGATACGGAAGATGATTTTGAATTTTACAGTTTAAACGAAAAGGAATAGGAGTAATCGGATGAATCTAACGGTAAAATATAATGATGTGCCAATTTATGATATCGCCCTGGAAGAAGATTATAATTATTTCTACCGTGAATTAAATAAGTTGGATACAAAGAACAGAAAGATATGTATTGTTACGGATACTAATTTAGGCAAATTATATTTGAATGAATTAATGGAAATTGTAAAAGATTATGGGAAAATTGTTGAAACTTTTACCTTTCCGGCCGGGGAAGACAACAAAAATCTGGATACGGTATATTTACTTTATGAGCGGCTGATTCAGTCCGGCTTTGACCGTAAAGACCTGTTAATTGCACTGGGCGGCGGAGTTGTGGGTGATTTAACCGGATATGCGGCCGCCACTTATCTGCGGGGCATCAATTTTATTCAGATGCCGACTTCCCTTTTGGCCATGGTAGACAGCAGCATCGGCGGTAAAACCGGTGTTGATTTCCATGCATACAAAAATATGATAGGCGCTTTTCACCAGCCAAAGTCTGTTTATATGAATCTAAAAACATTGCATTCCTTAAGTGATGCACAATACTATTCAGGCTTTGGTGAAATCATAAAACATGGCTTAATAAAAGATTCAGATTATTATGTGTGGCTGAAAGATAACAGGGAAGCAATCAGTAAAAGGGATTTGCCGGTTCTTAAGGAAGTGATATATAAAAGCTGCCTGATCAAGCGGGAAGTGGTTGAAAAAGACCCGAAAGAAGCAGGTGACAGGGCGTTATTGAATTACGGACATACCATCGGACATGCTGTTGAAAAACTGATGGAGTTTAAACTGCTCCACGGGGAGTGTGTGGCAATCGGTATGGCTGCGGCAAGTTTTCTGTCCTTTAAGAGAAATCATATTACAGAGGGGCAATTGAATGACATTATAACAACACTGCAAAATTATCATCTTCCGGTTAAAGTTTCGGGTATTAAAGCAGAGGATATCTTAACGGCAACCTTACATGACAAAAAAATGGATGCCGGAAGGATTAAGTTTATATTATTGTCCTGTATTGGAAATGCTTATATTGATACAACGGTTACAAAAGAAGAAATGTTGGAAGCCATTCGGTATATATTGCAGGAATAGGACATTATAATCATAGGAAGTAAATTTGGAGGTTTTATGAGGAAAATCAGGCATTTGATCTATGTTGTCTTATTAATCGCATTGGATCAGTTTACGAAATATTTGGCAGCTTCCCATCTGAAAGTGGACGGGCCGGTTCAAATTATACCTAAAGTGCTAAAACTGTATTACCATGAAAATAACGGAGCAGTCTGGGGCATTATGAGCGGCAAAATAAGTTTTTTAATAATAGCGACGGTAATTATCATGACCGGTATGATATTCTTTTATTTAAAAATACCGGCGGGAAAACGTTATGATATCATGCGCATAGTTTTAGTATTTATTTCGGCGGGTGCCATCGGTAATTTAATTGACCGGAGTGTCAATAAATATGTGGTGGATTTTATTTACTTTGAGTTGATCGATTTTCCTATCTTTAACCTGGCGGACTGTTATGTAACCGGTGCTGCGGCCCTGTTAATCGTGTTAAGCTTATTCTATTATAAAGACGATGATTTTGCTTTTTTAAATAGGAAAGAAGAACAAAAACATGAAGAAGCAGATAATTGATTTAACCGTAGAAGCAAAAGACAGCGGCATTCGCATTGATAAATACATTGCGGACAATAATGAGGATTTAACCAGGTCTTATATTCAGAAACTGATACAGGACGGCAGGATCTTAGTGAATGATAAAGAGGTAAAAGCTAATTTTAAGGTTTCACCGGATGATGCCATTCTGATTCAACTGCCGCCTCCTGTGGAGCTTGAAATCAATCCGGAGGATATTCCGCTTGATGTTATTTATGAAGATAAGGATATTATAATTATCAATAAAGGAAAAGGCATGGTTGTGCATCCGGCCGCAGGACATTATTCCGGTACCCTGGTAAACGGCCTGCTTTTCCACTGTAAAGACGATTTATCCGGAATCAACGGTGTATTCCGCCCCGGTATTGTCCATCGTATTGACATGAATACGACAGGAGTACTTGTAGCCTGTAAAAATGATAAAGCCCATCAATTTATAGCAGAGCAGCTTAAGGTACATTCCATAACCAGAAAATATAACGCTGTTGTTTATAATTCCTTTAAAGCAGAAAACGGAACCGTGGATGCACCCATTGGAAGGCATCCCGTCGACCGTAAAAAGATGGCTATTAACAAAAAAGGAAAAAATGCAGTAACCAATTACAAGGTCCTGGAAAATTTTAATCATAAATACGCCCATATTGAATGCTCCCTGGAGACAGGACGGACCCACCAGATCCGGGTTCATATGGCCAGCATCGGTCATCCTTTATTAGGGGATGACATTTACGGGCCTGCAAAAGACAGTTTTCATCTGGACGGCCAGGCCCTGCATGCCAGGGTTTTGGGTTTTATACATCCTGCGACTAAGGAATATATGGAATTTGAAGCACCTTTACCGGAATACTTTAACGCACTGTTAGATAAGTTAAGAAAATAAGGGATGAAATAATATAAATGGTTTCATGAGAATCGATGACAGCATGAGAATGAATTAAATCATAAAAATGAGAATAAAATCATGAGAATAAAATCATGAGAATAAATCATGAGAATAAAATCATGAAAATAAAATCATGAAAATAAAATCATGAGAATAAAATCATGAAAATAATATCGTAAAAATAATGAATAATATCATAGGAATAAATGGCATATTAAGGAGTACTGCTTTGAAGAGGAAACTGATTGATAAATTGTTAGAATGGAAGGAATCATCCCAGCAAAAACCAATTTTGCTTACCGGAGGCCGGGGAGTAGGCAAGACTTATTTTGTGTACGATTTTGCCAAATCCTTTTATAAACAATTCGTATATATTAATTTTGAAAGAGAACCCTTTCTTTATAATCTATTATTTCAAAAGAGTCCTCTGAAAACAGAGAATGTACTAAAGGAATATTTTCATTTATCCGATTCTTCCGGACCGGTTTTAGTGATACTGGATGAAATAGTAAAGTGTCCGGATTTAACATTTATTCTCAGTCAATTACAAAATACCGAAACAAAATATCACATTATAGCCGTTTCAAGTTCTTGTACAGATACTTTCTTACTTCAGGAGAATTTTTATCCGTTACGGTTGTTCCCTTTGGATTTTGAGGAGTTTTTGATTGCTACAGGGAATGAATGGTATATCGAAGTTATTAAGGTTCATTACAAATCCAATACAAAGATTCCTGATATCGTACATAAGGAGCTGTTGACCTTATTTGAACTGTATATGCAGATCGGCGGTATGCCTTTAGCCGTAAATGAATATTTGAGCACGGGATCTACCCTTAATATTTCCGAACAGCACAGGATATTATTAAATTCTTATTTAAATGAGATATATAAAGAAAATCCAGAAGGGGATTTTCTGAAAATCAGCCAGATATTTAATACCATAGATAAACAACTGATAAAAGAAAACCGTAAATTCCAGTATAAATTAATGCGTAAAGGCGCAACCCAGGCGTTATATGCGGATGCACTCCACTACATAGAAAAATCCGGATATGGCATTTGCTGCTATAAACTGGGAGATGAATCGGTCCGTTCGCTTGCAAAAAATAGTAAAGATACCCCGGGTAATTGGTCCCCCCTGGTAAAGGATGACATTCACTTGAGTTTTAAACTTTATATGCTGGATATTGGAATACTGTACTCTACTTTAAAAACCCAATATGCCGGTATAAACGAACAATGTAAAAAGGGATTGGCAGAGAACTATGTTGCCCAGTGCCTGACTGCAAAAGGTTATCCCTTATATTTCTGGGAGTCCGGATCACAGGCTAAAATTGATTTTATAATGAGCAAAGAGGAACAACTGCTTCCGATCGAGGTCAGGGTATCCGACAATACCCGTTCCAGGAATGTTAGTATTTTCCGTACCCGATTCCATACGGTAACAGATTCAATAAAAATTTCAACCAGAAATTTTGAATATGCAAATAATGTGAAGTATGTACCGATCTATGCTGTTTTTTGTATCTGATTTCTTTGAATAAGCATAATAATGAAATATTTTTACCTGCCAAAGCCTGTCCCGATACGATTCGGGTTCGGGCTTTTGTTTTTAGAGCTTCCATGAAATACCATGGAAACCAGGCTCTTTCTTGTGTGATGGGCTGTTTGAATACAGTTCACCGTACTGCTTCATTTAAAAAACGGTAAAATTTACAAAACTAATGTGAAAAATCATTGACATTTCAATTCTATTTGGGTAGAATTGTATCAATGGTTGTAATCTACTTGCGTAGTTTACAACCATTGATATTCGAAAACGTTATTCGACAACAGTAGACCTTTGATTACACTGGGTTTGCAGATATGATGATTTTTATAAGTGAAAGATACCTATTTTAAAAAACTGTGTCAATTTGTAAATAATTTACTCGGTATATAATTTTTTATTACATAAAGCGGACTGGCTTTGGCAGAAATGAAATATAAATTCTGCATTGTCTATATCATATAATCGTCATTCTACGTTAGTAGTATGTGTTTTTTCCTTATTATTCAGTAAAATGAATTTCATATAGATATTTTATATTTGTTAAGCACGAAGGCGATTTACATAACGTGCAGATAGGAGCAAGGATGAATGAAATACGTCTACATGAAGGTGAATTAAATATTATGGAGTTATTGTGGTCAAATAAAGTTTTGGCTGCGAAAGATATCTCCAAAATTATTAAAGAATATATTGGCTGGGAAAAAAACACAACATATACGGTTATCAAACGTTTGATCGAAAAAGGTGCCATAAAAAGGGAAGACCCGGGGTTTTTGTGCAAAGCCCTGATTTCAAAGCGGACCGTGCAGAATATAGAAACAAAAGCCTTATTAAATAAATTTTATAACGGATCATTAAATACGTTTTTATCGGAATATCTGAAATATCAGACATTGACCCAGGGAGAGCTGCTTGAATTAGAAAGAATTATCAGTGAACAGAAATTATAATCGCCGAAGCTCCAAAAGTCTGTGTGACTTAATCACTTACAAACCGGTGTTGTTTTAATAAGATATACATATCGTTAGTATTTTTAGACTGGGATATTTTTATTTAAAATTTGTAGTGACAAAAGAATTAATGCACTGGAAAGGAGTTATATCATGAGTGATAAAAAATATGAAGACAATTTTTCAAATAAGGATAAAGGACAGGAATTTATACAGATAACTTCCCCGTTAGACAATTCCATTATCGGAGAAGTTCCTGCGCTGACACAAAAGGAAGTTGACAGTGCAATCCAATCTGCCAAAGAGGCTTTTCATACCTGGAGAAACGTGCCACTAAATGAAAGAGCGGATATTTTATATAAAGCTGCCAATGTATTGCTGGAACAAGGGGACCGTCTTACCGGCCTCTTAATGAAAGAAGTAGGCAAGGACAGGAAAAGCGCCAATTCTGAAATCACCAGGACGGCAGATTTTATCCGTTTTACGGCAGATACGGCAAAAAGCATTCATGGCGAAAGCATTCAGGGAGATACTTTCTCCGGTTTTAACAAAGAAAAATTTGCGGTAGTCACCAGAGAACCGGTAGGGGTAGTGCTTGCCATATCCCCGTTTAATTATCCGATTAACCTGGCAACATCTAAAATAGCCCCGGCTCTGATTGCAGGCAATACCGTTGTTTTTAAACCGGCTACCACCGGCAGCCTCTGCGGTATTGAATTGGTTAAAATATTTAAAGACGCCGGGCTTCCGGAAGGTGTATTAAACATTGTAACAGGAAGGGGCAGTGAAATTGGAGATTATGTAGTTACCCATCCCGATATCAATTTTATTAATTTTACGGGTAGTACGGAAGTCGGTATCGGTATCTCGGAAAAAGCCCATATGGTTCCCCTGCTAATGGAATTGGGCGGCAAGGATGCCGCAATTGTTTTAAAAGATGCCGATCTGGCCTTTGCAGCGAAAAATATAATTGCCGGAGCATTTTCTTATTCCGGCCAGCGTTGTACCGCAGTGAAACGTATCCTGGTGGTTAATGAGGTTGCAGATACCTTAATTTCTTATCTGAAAGAGGAAATCCAAAAATTACAGGTAGGAAACCCTCTGGAGAAACAAGTCGATGTGGTTCCTTTGATTAATACAAAAGCAGCTGATTATGTCTGGGATTTAATTGAAGATGCCAGGGCAAAAGGTGCCCGGTTAATATGCGGCGGAAAAAGGGAGGGGAACCTTATCTATCCAACCCTTTTTGATTATGTGACAACGGATATGCGGGTTGCCTGGGAAGAACCTTTTGGGCCGGTATTACCGATTCTCCGTGTGAATAATGTGGATGAGGCCGTAGATCTGGCAAATCAATCCGAGTATGGTTTACAAAGTTCCGTATTTACGGAAAACTTAAGCGATGCCTTCCGTGTTGCAAGCCGTCTTGAAGTTGGTACGGTCCAGGTCAACAATAAGACGGAGCGCGGTCCGGATCATTTTCCGTTCCTTGGAGTGAAAAAATCCGGTATTGGTACCCAGGGTATCCGGTATTCCATTGAAGCAATGACGAGGGTTAAGGCCACGGTTATAAATTTAAGCCATTAAATATTAGATATTGCTTCTTTTTGGGCCGGCAGAAAGGAAAAGGAATATGAACAAAAGATTTATGGATATGATGGATGAATGTCCTGTTATTGCAGCGGTAAAAGATTATAACGGCTTGAAAAAATGCCTGGAATCAGAAAGTAAAATTATATTTGTTTTATTCGGGGATATCCTGAATATAACCGGTATCGTGAAAACCATTAAGGAAAGCGGCCGTATTGCAATAATCCATATCGATTTAATAAACGGCCTTAGTTCTAAGGAAATATCCATTGATTTTATTAAAAATAATACGGAGGCAGACGGGATTATTTCCACCAAGCAGGCTCTGGTAAAACATGCGAAAGAACTTGGGCTGTTTACTGTATTCCGTTTTTTTGTTATTGATTCTATGGCATTTGAGAATATTAAGAAGCAAAGTGAAGCAGTGAAACCCGATTTTATCGAAATACTTCCCGGGGTAATGCCTAAGGTAATAAAAAAAATCAGCAGTATGGCAGCCATACCTGTGATTGCAGGCGGCCTCATATCGGATAAAGAAGATGTGATTTCGGCTTTATCCGCCGGTGCCATCTCAATTTCTTCTACCAAACCTGAGATTTGGTTTATGTAACATTACGGAATAGTTAACGTTACTATTCCGCTTTACGGTTTCATAGCCACCTTTTATTCACAGATATTATTCGTTCTGCATAATATCACTGGGGTAAACTTTAGTTTTCTGTGACTGAGGCAGACAAAGCCACAGAAAACGCCCGGGGAACATGAGAGCGTGTTTGAAAAATAATTGTACTTTTGAACGCTCCATTTTGCCGTGTAACAAATTTGAGGAACGTAGCCCCGTTTCCGCTACGTACCCAAATTCCTTTCTTGCCTTCCACAAAGTGAAACATCCAGTCCGGCACAAGCATTTTTTAAACACGCTCCAGTTAAATTTTTTTTCAGAATAGTGGTTGTAATTTACTTTTATATATGATAATATCAAATTAATTAAATAATGCGTTGCATGAGATTTGGAGTCAAGCAAAATACAAAGTCTGTTCAGACCTTGTTTGCTTGTCTTTTTTTATGTTTTTTTAGGAGGATGGGAAAACATGCAGGATGTGATTATAATAGGCGCAGGGGTAACCGGCTGTGCCGTGGCCAGAGAATTATCCAGATACCGGCTGAAGGTGACGGTATTGGAAAAAAACAGTGATGTAGGCGAAGGAACATCAAAGGCAAACAGCGGAATCGTTCATGCAGGTTATGATGCGAAAACCGGCAGTTTAAAAGCCAAGTTCAATGTGGAAGGCAACCGGTTAATGGATGAGTTATCAAAAGAGCTTGATTTTTCATTCCGGCAAAACGGCTCCCTGGTGTTATGCTTTCATGAGGAAGGCAGGAAACAACTTGAACACCTGTTGCAGAACGGTATAAAAAACGGAGTATCCGGTCTTAAAATCCTGAATAGGGAGGAGGTAAGAAGGATGGAACCCCATATCTCAGATAAGGTTATTGCAGCCTTATATGCCCCCACCGGCGGCATTGTCTGTCCCTTTAATCTAACCATTGCCCTGGCGGAAAATGCCTGTACTAACGGAGTGGAATTTGCTTTCAATACGGAAGTGAACAAAATTGAAAAAAGAGTGGGCGAAGAAAATAATTACCGTTACCGGGTAAAGACAAATAAAGGAGATTTCGATTCTAAAATAATCATCAATGCGGCAGGGGTATATGCTGATAAATTTCATAACATGGTCAGTAATCATAAGATCAATATTGTTGCAAGAAAGGGTGAATACTGCCTGCTTGATAAAACCGCCGGTAATTTTGTTGACAAAACCCTGTTTCAACTGCCGAATCAGTTTGGCAAAGGTGTACTGGTTGCACCCACGGTCCACGGAAACCTGTTAATAGGGCCCACTGCAGCCGATATTCCTGATAAGGAACTGGTAAATACCACTGCGGATGCCCTGGAAGGTATTATAAAAAAAGCGGGACAGAGCGTGGATAATCTGCCGGTTAATAAGATAATCACCTCTTTTGCAGGACTGCGTGCCCATGATGACCGGGACGATTTTATTATTGAAGAAGTGGAAGACGCACCCGGCTTTATTGATATGGTCGGAATAGAATCACCAGGTCTGACCTCAGCTCCGGCAATTGGAATCTATGGGGCCGGACTGGTTTTAAATATCCTGCCGGCCGAAAAGAAAAGTAATTTTATCAGTAAAAGAAAAGGGATACCAAACATAGCTTCCCTGACGCTTCAGGAACGGGAAGAGCTTATTAAAAGCAATCCGGCTTATGCCAATGTGATCTGCCGTTGTGAAACAGTGACGGAAGGCGAAATTATGGAAGCAATCCATCGGCCCCTCGGTGCTAAGACCCTGGATGGGGTAAAAAGAAGGACCAGGGCCGGTTCCGGAAGGTGTCAGGCCGGTTTCTGCCTGCCAAAGACAATGGCTGTTCTGGCAAGGGAACTAAAAGTGGATGTGAAGGAGATTACGAAATCTGGAGGGGCTTCTTCCCTTATTATTTGAGAATTCGGAGATCGGCTTCTTCCATCCGGTTTTATACTGCCTTTGGCGGAGGAATGCGAGGTAAGAGTGAAAGAAAATTTTAAAAAGAAAGGTTGCCACAGCGTGATTCTTTCACATTTTTATATTGTGGCAGTATCGCAGGCCTGCCTGCGATATGCAATGGGTGTAAAATATGAATGGTTATGACATTATAATAATCGGCGGCGGACCGGCAGGTCTTGCTGCGGCTCTGGCCGCAAAAGAGGAAGGCTGTGACAGTATTTTAATCCTGGAGAGGGATAAGGAACTGGGCGGCATTTTAAATCAATGCATCCATAATGGGTTTGGACTTCATACTTTTAAGGAAGAATTGACGGGTCCCGAGTATGCCGGCAGATTTATCCGTAAGGCAGACGAGTTAAATATTGAATATAAACTGAATACAATGGTAATTGATATAAATCAGGAGAAACAAATCACGGCTATGAATAAGAAAGAAGGTTTATTTACCCTGCAGGCAAAATCCATTATCTTGGCTATGGGCTGCCGTGAGCGACCCAGAGGTGCCCTGAACATACCGGGCTTCCGGCCGGCCGGGATTTTTTCCGCAGGAACGACACAGCATTTGATTAATATAGATGGTTTAATGCCCGGGAAGGAAGTGGTTATCTTAGGGTCCGGGGATATCGGTTTAATTATGGCACGGAGAATGACCCTGGAAGGAGCCACCGTTAAAATGGTTGCCGAATTACTGCCTTATTCCGGCGGTTTAAAGCGGAATATTGTACAGTGCCTGGAGGACTATAATATACCTTTAAAATTGAGCCATACGGTTGTTGATATAGACGGGAAGGAGCGGGTTGAAGGGGTTAAACTGGCACGGGTAGATGAACATTTAAAGCCTATTCCGGGAACGGAAGAATATATACCCTGCGATACCCTGCTGTTATCCGTAGGATTAATACCGGAAAATGAACTTTCAAACTCCATGGGGATTCTTATGGATCCGGTTACCTCAGGACCGGTCGTAAATGAACGGCTGGAAACAAGTATTTCCGGAGTATTTGCCTGCGGTAATGTATTACACGTACATGACCTGGTGGACTTTGTCTCGGAGGAAGCTAAAACAGCAGGGGAAAATGCTGCAGGTTATATTAAGGATCCGGCAGGTTCCGCAAAGGGCCGGGCTGAAAACAAAACCATCAGGCTTCTTCCGGACGAAGGGATACGTTATACGGTTCCGCAATTTATCAATCCGTTCGGGATGGAGGAGATCCAGACTGTCCGTTTCCGTGTGAGGAATGTCTATAAGGAGAAGAGTATCAGTGTCTATTATGATGAGCGCAATGTGTACAGTCAGAAAAAAAGAATTATGGCGCCCGGTGAGATGGAAGAAATTAAAATTAAAAAACAGGATCTCCTTAACTGTCCTGGTCTTAAAGAAATAACCATAAGAATCGAAGACCGGTAGTCCCTTTATACTTTATATATTAAGATAATTTTTATTAAGATAATTCATTTATTAAGATAATTCATTTATTAAGATAATTCACTAATTAGATAATTCATTTCCCGGAGACAATTTGAGAGATCGGAGGAAAAGGATGGATAAGAGAGATTTAATCTGTATCACCTGCCCGTTAGGCTGTATGGTACATGTGGAAGCAGAGGACGGGATAATCAAAAATATCAGTGGAAATACCTGCAAAAGAGGGGAAATATACGCCAAAAAGGAAATAACCAATCCGACCAGGATTGTGACTTCCACCGTTAAAGTATTAAACGGCATGGAGAATAGAGTGCCGGTTAAGACAAAGGAAGATATTCCAAAAGATAAAATCAAAGAATGTATGGAAGCAATCAGGTCCTGTACCGTAATAGCTCCGGTATACTTAGGAGAAGTCATAATCGAAAATGCGGCCGGTACCAATGTCAATATTGTAGCAACGAAGAACGTAAAAAAAAATATGTTAACTTCCAGGCCTCAAATCGGATGCGGTATTCCGCAACAGTAAGAATATGAGATATCTGGATGAAGCCTAAGAATTAAATTGCGGGAGCGTATGTCAAAAGCATACGCTTTTCTCTATTCTCTATTTACAAACAAAGATATCTATGTTATATTTTATATATCCCCCTAGGGGGGATATATAAAATATAAATTGGAGAAGCTCAAATGAAAAATAATTATAAGTTATCTGTTTTATGGGCGATCTTAGCGGCAGTTTTATATGCTGCCGGTTCTCCGTTTTCCAAAATACTTTTACAATACATACCGCCTGCCATTATGGCTGCCTTATTATATCTGGGTGCAGGAACCGGAATGAGTCTTATGGGAGCAGTCAGAGATAAATTAAGTAAAAGTCCCAAAGAACAAAAATTATCCCAAAAAGAATTTTCTTATATCGTTGGTATGATCGTCCTGGATATTGCGGCGCCCATATTCTTAAATGTGGGTCTGACCATGACAACCTCTGCCAATGCCTCCCTGCTCAATAATTTTGAAATTGTGGCAACGGCCCTGATCGCCTTGCTTTTATTCAAAGAAACAATCAGTAAAAAGCTTTGGTTTGGAATTATGCTTATAACGTTATCCAGTATTATTCTGTCTTTTGAAAATATAAGCAGTTTTTCACTTTCGCTGGGTTCCCTTTTTGTTCTTTTGGCCTGTGTATGCTGGGGGTTTGAAAATAACTGTACCAGAATGCTTTCCCAAAAAGATCCCCTTCAAATCGTAGTGATAAAAGGTTTTGGATCCGGATTCGGTTCCCTGATGATCGCGGGGTTTGCCGGAGAACATTCGGCCGGTATTTTTTATATGGCCTGTGCTTTGCTTTTGGGTTTTATTTCCTATGGATTAAGTATATTTTTCTATGTCTATGCCCAGCGTGAACTGGGAGCTGCTAAAACAAGTGCTTATTATGCAGTAGCGCCCTTTGTCGGTGTCTTCTTTTCCTTCCTCATATTTAAGGAAATCCCTTCCTTATCTTTTGTGGCAGCATTAACCATCATGATTGCAGGAGCTTATTTTGCTTCATCCGATCAGAAAAATAATTAAAATTTTTCCCGTAATTAATAAAAATTTATGTATTATTACAATAGTGTTTTGCAATGATTCGTTGTATAATGGCAAAGGATTTCGATTAGTAAGTTTTAAGGAAAACGGATTGAAGTTTTACGAAAAGACAGATCAAAATGGCTAACAGGCTAACTGCGGCAGGCCGTAACTTAGGAGCGATAATGCAAAAGAAATTTAAAAGAATATGGATGGCTTTGCTTGGAGTTGCCATCAGCGGTATTTGCGTAGGAATTTTTAACACGGCTGTACTGGGTGCGGATCCGTTTACCGTATTTGTAACAGGCACCGGTAATTTGTTTGGGTTTACATACGGAAGGATATATCCGGCAGTAACAGGCGTGTTTTTATTATTTGTATTTTTGGTTGACCGGCATTACATAGGAATTGCCACCATTTTTAATTTGTTTGGAGTAGGTTTGATGGGACAACTGACCATGAATCTGCTGGCCGTATGTTTTCGTGATGAGCCGCTTTGGGTACGGTTTATATTGTTGCTAACCGGATTGGTTTTATTGTGCTTTGGGGCATCTTTATATTTTACTGCTGATTTAGGGGTTTCGGCTTACGATGCCGTTGCACTGATACTTGCAAAGAAAACACCTGTTTCTTTCCGCATCTGCAGAATCGGAACGGATGTGGTTTGTGTCATTATCGGTTTAATTTTTAACGCTACCCTGGGAATTGGCACCATACTTACTGCATTTTTTATGGGACCGGTGATTCAATGGTTTAAGGAATATGTTGCAGAACCAATTTTACTGGGAAAAAAGCCTTTGGCTGAAAAGAGAGGATGCTGATAATTTGCTTTCCGCATAAATGGGAACCTATCACCAGCATCCTTTATTATTATTAATTTCATTTTTAAATTCACAATATTATTTCAGGAGTTTGACAAACCACCGGTAGGAATCAACATGCCAGTTTCCAGTCCTTTTAGCATGTATACGCCAGGAACAACCGATGAATACGATTAATAATGCAAGAAACACCAAATAGAGTATGGTCATAATCCTCAACTCCTTTTTTATGATAAAATAATTTTTATTACATAAAAAGCATAGCATTGATCGTATCTGGCAACAAGTAAGGTTCTGTTAAATGTAGGTAAAATTCAGGTAAACTATTTTTCTGAAAATATAATTATTTTGAAAAATCCGTGGAATATTACAAAATTACAAAGTATGAAATTACAAATGACCTGGCTGGCTCGGGCGTATGATGTACGGACCACTTCAGGGACAATATTCTCTGGCGAGTCATAAACATGCATCATAGCAGCAGAAGCCGTTTATTTGCTTTGACTATTATATGCGGTGTATATTAATTTGTCCCTAAAATAATATAGAAAAATCCTTAAGGTGTTGTATCGGCTGAAAATAGCAGTATAACATTTTAAGGATTTTATCTTGTTATCATTATATATAATAAGTGGAAATAGAAGGTATTAATCATCTGTTGGGGGATTTTCATTATTATATGTATTGTTAAATCTAAGATGCAATCTGGTATCATCCATATCTTTGTCAACCAGGATGCTTGCTATATAAGTTTTGAGAAAGCTGTCCGGATAATCCGCCCATAATTTATATCCTTCTGAATGGATTATATCTTTTGAATTGAGGTTCTCGGTTCCGGAAAAATACCTTAAATTCAATGTTTTCATAGTTTCGGCCATTAATTTTATCTGTTCCTTTGTATAATCAGTTTTCTCCAGTGATTTATAAGCCATATTATAAGCTATCTTACCGAAGTACTCCTCGGAATAGCTCTTAAAATTTAAAAGTTCCTTATCTTTTACCTGTTTGTTTTTAGCCCAAGCTTCCATATCCACACTTTTGGTACTATAATCCAGGCTTTTCTCTTGATCCGAATATTTTAATATACCGTATTGATGGGGATAGACCGATAAAGCGCCGGAAGCGATATCATACAGCGGGTTATCCTTCTGGTCGGAGCTGATATCCTGGACATGGATATGACCGCTTAACACCAGATTTAATTGATATTCTTTCAAAAGAATCCGGATCTGCCCGCTGTTATTCAGAGTGTACCCATCCCGTATAACCTCGCTGTGATCCAGTATATTATGATGCATGACCGTAATAATATTGGCACCTTTTTCTTTTGCTGCTTCACAGCATTGTTTTATCCACTCCTGGGTACTCATTTTTAGCAGCCCGTCTGCGGAAGGTACACCTACCGATATATTATCCGAATATTTATTTGTATCCAGCATCAATAACCATAGATCATCCGAAGGAGCCGCAAGGTAACTTAAGGAATTTTCATCCCTTGATATGGCCTCGTCATAACCAAAGTCAGAATATATATTACTGAAATCCCGGTCACTCATGTTTTCTGCCACATATTGTTTGTCTTCCTTAAAAGATCTTGCCCAGGGGTTGAAAATATCATGGTTTCCGGGAATTACATAAACGGATGTACCGCTTTTCTCAATGGCCTTAAATTTCTTCGCTAAGTCTTTATGGCTTTCTTTTTCCCCATTACAGGTCAGATCACCGTTTACGATCAGCATATCCGGTTTGGCTTTTTGGATATCATAGACAAAGGCATCCATTATCTGATCAATATATCTTAATTGCTTTCCGTCTCCGGGAGCAATATATTTCTGGTAAGCCTCTTTAAAGTCGGTCAATTTATCGGACAAATAATGTATATCAGAAGTTACGTAGATGGTTTTATCTTTACCGGAAATTTTGGGATTGCCTTTTCCCAAATAAGTAAAACAGATGTTTTGGAGCAATAAAATAAGTAGTATAATGGCTGCCCCACAGGGAATAAACTTTTTAACCCGTTTTATGTCATTATTATTTTTAAATTTCATGTTGTCTGCTCCTTGTTTTTTCATGGCTGGGAATAATGCTTAACCAATACATTAATTATATACACGCAACTGTTAAATGGCAATTGGAATTCTTTCAGCTAAGTATATGTATAAAGATACTAATATTACACATAATATTTAAAATTTTAAGGAGGTAATTTAGATAAATGAAATCCAGTGCCAAAGATACAAAAAGAAAAAATTCATCCGATACCAAAGAAAGAAATGCAGTAAATAACAGTAAAGACACCATTGGCAGTACACGTGATTATGTAAGCGGTGATTCTGCACCGTCATCCTCCAGTCATAAATTTGAGGATGTGGAAAAAGATTCCTCAAACGACAGTTCATTATAATACCCGGGATAACGGTATTAAGATAACGGTATTAAGAATACTGCAATATAACTTGCGAATCATGAACTTGTAGAAAGGCTGAATTGTACCTGATAAGAATCAGCCTTTCTTATCAGAAACGGAATGAAACCATTTATACAAAAAAAATGATGTTATGGCAGCGAAAGGATAATGTTAAAACGTACGGGTATTGAAAAACTATATAATATCTACATAAAGCGGCGGTATCATATTAATTAATAAAAACATTGAAATTAAGAGGTTGAGAATTATAATCAGGCTTCGTAAATAATAATTTATATGCAATGATATACCGAAAATTAAGTTCATTATTCCTGTGAATAATGGATTTCGGATTGCAGTTAGAGTATGATAATTACAGTTTATACATGGATAATAAGCGGCATCCTAACGTATTTATCTGGTTAAGGTTTGTGAAAAGGGAGAGTACTTTTAATTGTGAGCTGCATAAGAATATACTATCCTTAATGAATGACAATAACATTGACAGGCTTTATGCCCATCGGAATAACCTGAGATTTCCTTATGCAGAGCTGTCTTATATGAATTCAGAATCTTATGTGAATGTCGACCAGAATATGGAGTATATGTAATATTTCTTTACAGTTGAAACCACCAAAAATTTGGCCCGGTTATGTGACGGATTTACAGCCTGTTTAGTAACTCCTTCCGTAGCAAAATATGCTTTTGAGCTAAAGAGAAACATAGTTCTTTTTGAACGGCATAACAGGTTCAGGGAAAATGGGGGACTGAAGTTTGTTAAGTATGATTTGTACCAGGGGCTTACAAAATTATTGCAGAATAAATATGCCCGCAGATTTAACACGATAATCTGCGATCTACCCTTTGATATTGATTTGAAGGTTTTATCAAATGATATTATTGAATTATTAAAGCCGGAGAGGAACAGTGCTGTTTATATAGTATTCCCAGCGAAGCAAAAGGCTGTTCTTATTCATGCGATGGAATCTAAGGGGTTACATATTTTTGAAAAGGATGAAAAAATTATAATCGAATATGCCAAACCGCCTAAGATAGTCAGAGTGAATGGGAGAGAAGCAATTCAATTGTATAAGTTTATTTATGGACCCAAGACCATAAATTGAACTTTATTTATAAACGATTTACAAGGAGGAGTTGATATGAACTTTTTATTCACTTATTTATGAAAATATACCATAATGCCATTGATTCAGGCAAATTATGCCGAAATTATACCAGTTATGGGTATTGTTTCCTCCAATAGGTATAGAAAAACCCAAAAGGGATGCCAATTTATCAAAGGACATTTTAGCTATACACAACTGGTAATTATATTTTTATGCATGGGTGATAGAATGATAAATCATGAAGAATTAGTAAAAGAAATAACTCAAGAATTATATCGTGATAATAATGTACGCTCGGTTTCAAGAAATGAGAAAAGTGCCAACAGCGATATAGACCTGTTGGCAATAATCAATGAAAGTACCTTCAAAAAAGACACACAGTACGATACGGCATTACTTTAGAGTTCGTTGAAATGCATAATTTGAAAATAAGGTTTAACGCTTAGAGATAAATCTCAACCCAACTATTCGCAAAACACAAGTTTAACGAATAGTTGGGTTGTCTCCATGATGGAATCGCTCAATTATGATCTAATAATTAAACATTGAAAACTTCGCCATTGTAAAACCAAGTTATATCTGGTTTTATAAACTTGGTTTTTTGGATGACAAATTTTATAAAAGCCCCATATTCATATCTTGAATCATTATTTTCGGAATTGTTTTCTGTATAACATTTAAGTTTTTTAAAGTCATATGAATTATCAATATTACTAGATGATTTTTTACTTCTATAATTAATGCATTATTGCTTTAAATATCAATCCAGATGTAGTGTTCCGTTTAATCGCCCCGGCACACACGAAAACCTTGATCGGAGCCTTTGCCATTTGACTCAAACTTACCCCGGTAAGTCGACTCGCAGCTGATGATGTCACCAATCCAACCGCCGCCTTTCCAAACCCGGAAAGAACCGCTATTAATGTCCGGGTCTACAAACCAATCCCAGCACCATTCCCTTACATTTCCTGACATATCGTAAAGGCCTAGTTCATTGGGACTCTTGGAACCGATAGACTGTGTTTTATTATTGTTAGTTTCTATCGCAGGCCAGTACCAGTCGCCCGATAAGTATTCATTTCCGGCGTTTCTCCAATACCATGCTACTTCGTCTCCGGTATTGCTTCCGCTGTATGTATAATTCTTACTTATCTGACCTCCGCCTGCAGCATATTCCCATTCCGCTTCTGTCGGCAACCGGTATCCATTAGCTTTCGCATTGATTGTAACTGTCCATTTTATATCATCGTAATCACTCTTAATATCCGGGTCTTTTTTATTTTTGTCTATATTATAATAAGGATCTAAACCCTCTTTTATACTCCTTTTATTACAGTACTCAATACAGTCATACCAGCTTACCATTTCAACCGGCAGATTGTCACCTTTGAATTCTGAAGGATTACTTCCCATTACATCAATCCATTCTTTTTGTGTCACCTCATATTTTCCGATATAAAAGTCCGAGATTATTACGCTTTCTTTATAGTAGTTGGACTTTGCATTCATAAAAATACCACCTTTGACAAAAACAAAGCTAACTTGCTTTTCCTGTGAACAGGCACTAACAACAATCGTTGCCAATAAAAGTAAAACCAGAAGTTTTCTCATTGCGATTTCTCCTTTAAACTGATAGGTATATAAACTGGATTGGTAAAGGTATTTTAGGTAATATTTCAGATAAGTGCCGTTTTGATATATAAGGCCGCCGGCTGTGGAAACCGCCAGCCTTATATATCGAACGATTAATAGACTTTAAAGTTCAGGTGCATATATCTATTGTCAGATTATAGATGACCTATTACCACACCGTTACATTAGCGTACCCGCTGCTTTGATATCCTTCTACGCAAAATGCCTGGTAAGACCAACTGCTCCCCAGATTCATACCGTTATTTCTCCATGCGTTAACGTGGTTGCTGAAATTAATTTGGACGTTGCTTCCGGTCCCTCTCTTCGATTGTCTAACACTCCAGAACTGCTGGAAAGTTTGAGTACCGTCAATGGAAGGTGCGTTGTATCGCATAGTCGTATATATGTCATATGTGCCACCATCACTGCTCACGGTACCCTTATATGTTCCGGTAGGTCTATAAGTGCCCCAGCTATCTACAACATAATATTCTATAAGTGAATTTCTTGTCCACCCATAAAAAGTCAAATATCCATTGCCGGAGGGCGAAAAGGCGCCAGCATTGTAGTTACATACCCTGGATGCGTTTCCGGTGCCCCAGCCTTTACCGACAACAAAGTTCCCGCAGTTTGTCCAACTGACACTGTAATTACCGCCAGATCCATTGGTAACGTTTACTGTCCCGCCGCCATCGGTCCAATTTTGCCAGTAGTCTGTTGCTGCATGTGCGGTACCTGCAAATATGCTGGTAAAACTCAATGCAATTGCAAAAAATAGAGCTAAAACTTTCTTATTTAATTTACTCATACTAAAACCCTCCTACAAAATATAATTTTATTAGTTACCGTTTACCTGTATATTATTTCGACATTATCTTTTATAAATCACTCCCTTTCATGTTTTGACGGTTGACGGTTGTTTTTCTTTTCAGTACAAAGCTTATCCTGTGTTATATTCCGTAAACATCTGCCGGTCACCTCCTCCCTAAGAAGAAAAATTTCTTTAAAAACAACAACAATGTGTTGGTTTTAACCTAAGTAATTGCAATGTTACCTAAGGTTATAATCGCTTCATTTTAAAGATAGATTGATTAATGAGGCTCTATTTTATTGAATTTAGATTTTTTCTGTGATTGAGAATTAGTATAAAGGGGTTATTAGTATTATGAAAAGCATCTTGAAACTAGAAAACATATGGAAGAAAATGACTTAGATGATGATGAATATAAAATATTGTTTCACGAAATTGATTTTGAATATACCGGCATCAGTTTATTACAGCTTGCATTTACTGAAATATTCATACTACAGAATCTCAAGTGTTACATTATTTGCATTTTTCCTTATGAAATATTTACTATAATTTTACTATTTACAATATTATTATACAACT
Source organism: Bacillota bacterium (assembly GCA_023391695.1). GTDB lineage: Bacteria > Bacillota > Clostridia > Lachnospirales > Lachnospiraceae > Anaerocolumna. Next base: position 135,720 of record JAEWAK010000027.1, on the reverse strand, counting down.
TACTACCATTTTTATCCTTTCATAAATTGCTATCTATTTATCATTCATTGCTATACTCACATTGGTGTTGGATAAAGCACTTTTTATCCGTAAAGTGTGTAAGTGTGTCATATATAAATAAAAAAGTGGTAAATAACCAGATTCTACTTAGCTATTACCACTTCAGCCAGTGCAAATTGCATCCAAAGATTTTAATCTTCCGTTCTTTTTAGAGTCCTTTCTGTTACAATTACCGACTGTTCATATCTGTCTATTTTATAAGTCAGACGATCTATTGTTTGTTTTAAATTTTCCATTTTTTCTATTAATAGTTTACGCTGCTCAATTAATAGTTCTTTTCTAGCTGACATGGATTCATCACCTTGTTGGAACAACGTAACATACTCAATCAGTATTTCAATCGGAAGACCCGCATTCCTCATGCACTTGATAAACTCTACCCATTTACAGTCTTCTTCCGTATAATCTCTCAAGCCACTTTTGTTACGGTTTACATCGGGGAGCAGTCCGATGCGTTCGTAATAACGCAGGGTGTCCTGTGATAGTCCAAATCTTTTGCTTACTTCTGCAATTGTCATACGGCTCATACCTCCTATGTTTTATATAATTATCTGTTTTATATTATATCGCTTAGTATAAACGCCTGGTTAAAATTCCGGCGTAATCTATTGTTTTTTAAATATTACGGTCTTGTCAGGATACATCAAAAACCACGGATACCTTCTTCATCTGTTCTGCAATATTTATATGCTGCGGACATTGCCTTTCACATTGCTTACATCCGATACAGTCCGATGCCTTACCATATTTTTGAATATAATTATTGTAATATACCTTTTGTATTGAAAAATATCCTGCAGCTGATTGCTTTTCCGTATTGTATAAAGCAAAAAATTTCGGTATTGCAATGTTTTTAGGGCATCCTTTAACACAATAGTCACAGGCTGTACAAGGAACTGCAATTGATTTATTAATTATATTCACTGCTTTTTTAACGATACCATGCTCTTCCTTATCAAACGGTTTAATAACCTCTGATTATAAATATAAATTATCAACTTACGAATGGATTAAATATTTAAATAACAAAACTCCATGGAGAAAAAGAAGTTTTTTTTGTATTTATAAATACCCTCTGAGGACCAGCCATTCTTGTTTTAAAACTCCTAAAACATATTCATCATAATAATTACCGTTCCTGTAAACAAATGATCTATTAGTACCTTCATGTTTAAATCCAAGATGTTGATATAAATTGAAAGCCCGGCTGTTAAATCCGAAACATCCAAGATATACCCTATGCATATTCATTTCTAAAAATGCAAAATCGGTAAACAATTTGATTGCCTCACTGCCGTAACCGTTTCCACGTTCCAGGGAATTATATATTGTTATTCCCAGCATTAAATTGCGGTTTCTTCTATCAATAAAGGCAGCATTCATCGTACCTACCAGTGTACCATCCTTTTTCTTAATACTAAAGGAAATACCCTCTCGAAAAGATTTATAATCATTATCTCTTTGGGATAAACTTTTTATGGTCTGATAGTTATTTGGCGCTGCAGCTTCTATAGATGCATAATACTTATCATCCGAATCGGAATATAAATTATAGATTAGATCGGTATCTTCATCGGTTATGGAACTAAGAAATATTTTTTCGCCCTGTAATGTAGGGTTTGCCGGGGCAAGATTAGGCTTTAATTTGAAATCTTCATCCTTTGATACATTGCCGCCTGTAAGTAAAACTGGTGATATGACCTTATTAATATAATCCGTCTTTGTTATACCAAGGCGGGTTATATCTTCATATGTTCCATCTATATAAAAATGTTCACGTAAAATTACCTCTTCTTGAAATCCACATTTTATAAAAATATTGATATATTCAATCTGGCTTCTCCGTATTTCCACATTTATTTTATTGTAATTAAGATCTTGAAAACATAGTTTGACCATAAGTTCCAATAATTGTTGCACCTCAGCTTCTTTTAACCCTTTTTTATAATGAAAACGCAAAAAAGTATATCCGTTTCTATGAAGGGAAAAATATATATTACTGCTTGCTAAGATTTCTTTATTTGAATTTTCAATAATATATAACCCACTAATTTCATCATGAATAGAAATTTCATGTTTAAGAATTTCAAAAATAGCATCATCAGAATAACCGGCAGAAGGTGATTTACTATGAAATTGTATATCTATATTCTCCTTATAGATCGGTAATATATTGGGTATATCTGATTGGTCAGCTAATCTTAAATTATATTGCTCCATTTCTGTTCTCTCCTTTTATGTAAATGAATGATTTAACCTATCAAGGAATCTGCTCATTCAATATTTTGCTTCTTATATTTACTTAATTATTATATATTACTGCAAAAAAATTACAAGCCATTAGATAACGTTTTAATGAATATTGTAGATAAATTTTGTTATATATTTTTTATCCATATACATTGAAGACATAGAAACAGATACCTGGAGTACCGCTTTACATGTATTGTCAACCAAATTCTAACAAAAAAATGCATATCATCCGAAACATATTGTTTCCGATAATATGCATTAATCTGTACTTTAATCTAACCGGGAGTCTCCCGCGGGAGACTTACTTCATTATATCCAGTAATTTGTCAACACCGGGTTTTGTGGTTTTGTTATAAAAGAAATCATACCGGAAGAATAGAAAACCGTCCACTAGTCCGGTATCTCTGCTGTATTCCACCTGCTCTTTTAACTCATTGACATTATTTTTCCAATCCGTCTCCAAGGTCGATCCTGCTCTGTAAGTAGCGATACCTACGTACACTTTAACGGTAGAACTTGTACGGAAGGATAACCATTTATCCAAAGTTTTATCAAAGGGATAGGTTTTATTGGAAAATGTCCAATAAATCTGTGGGCAGATATAGTCGATATATTTATCGGAGGATAGCCAGGTTTTATAATCCACATAATAACCCAGATTGCTGGTTAAGGAATCGTAAAAACCACCGGGGCTTATGCCAAATTGTACCGAGGAATCAATTTTTTTGATGGAGGAATAAATATTCTTTATTAAAGTATTTACATTATTTCTTCTCCAGTCTGCGATGGATAATGCTGTTTTCTTGTTGGTCTTGCATTCTGCCGCATATTCCTTATATTCTACAGAATCAAAATTACTGGCATACTTGCTTCCAAGGGAAGGATAAAAATAATCATCAAAATGAATACCGTCCACATCATAATTCTGTACAATTTCTTTCACACCGTTTGTAATGAGGGTCTGTACTTCTTTTGAGGCAGGGTTATAATATAAGTTTCCGCCATAAGACAGTACATTACGGTCATTGGTTTTGTCTTTATCGTCATGCCATACCCTGGCCGGGTTATCTTTCGATAATTTTGAATAATCCGTACTTGCTGTGGTTACACGGTAAGGGTTTAACCATGCATGGAATTCAAGCCCTCTCTCATGGGCAGCTTCCACCATATATTCCAATGGATCGAAACCGGGATCCACGCCCTGTGTTCCGGACGCATATTGGGACCAGGGGAAATAAGAGGATTTATACATGGCATCACCAAAAGGCCTTACATGAACCACAACAGCATTCATGTTCATCTTAACCACATTATCAAACATGGTATCAATGGTTGATTTAAAGCTTTCTTCCGTAAAACCTCCTTTGCCGTAATTCGCAAATTCCAGATAAGAAATCCAGACTGCCCTGAATTCCAGCTCTACATTGATAACCTGAATGGCCGCATTGCCGGCCGTATCTTTGGCAAGAACACTGTAATTACCGGAAGAGGCAACGCTGAAATTACCGGCTTTCGTCACATCTTTTGCCGATGCGGAAGACCATTTTTCAGAAGCAATATCCGTTACTTTTCCTTTTAAATATTTAACGCTGGCAATACCGGAAACCGTATCTTTTGCCGTATAGGTAATGATCGCTTTCTGGTTCGTTACGGAATAATTTAAGGAAAGGGCCGGCCCTGCCGTATCAATATTTTTCACTTCAATGACTGTCAGGGATTGATTGCCGGCTTTATCCTCAGCTAAAACAGTAAATGTACCATTTTTGCTTGCTTTAAAGCTTCCTTTTCCCGAAGTCAATTTAATTGACACGGGCTGCAGGCTTTTTTCCGTAGTTTCAAAATCCTTTGCCGTTTTTGATCCGGACAGGTATTTTACAACTTTGACACCTGCTCCGTCTTCTTTCACGGTTAAAGTAACAGTAACCGGATTTTTGGTTGCTTCGGCAGTATTTAAAGTATAGGTCACGGCAGGAGCTGTTTTATCAATATTATCAACCGTGAAGGTTTTCAGCAGTTTATTCCCGGCAGCATCTTCTGCTAAGAAAGTAAAGGTGTTATTGGTTTTAACAGTAAGTTTACCGGTATATTGATAATTATAATCCTTGTTTGTAACATCAATTTCTGTCAGGCTGATACTTTTGCCTGCTTTCGAAATATCAGCTTCTGTTTTTTTGCCGGCAAGATATTTTAAACTCTTAATTCCCAGCCCTTTATCTCCTGCCGAAAAAGATAATACAACATTTCCTTTTGTCATATCTGCAGTACTTTTCGATATGCTTAAGGCCGGTTTCGTTGTATCGATATTGGAAATGGTAATTTTCTTTAATGTATCATTCCCGGCCTTATCCACGGCATAAAAGGAATAAGTTCCATTTTGGGTAATGGTTACACTATATGTATTTTGGGAATTTAGTTTAATTGATTTTCCGGATGACTTAAAATAGGCGGCTGTTTTGCTTCCGGAAGCCCATTTTAACGTTTTAATGCCGGAGGCATCGGTAGCTTTAACTTCAATTTTGATAGTCTCATTGGTCGGCTCTTTGTTATCCGCTTTTAAAGTAACTGCCGGATCCGTTTTATCCTGTGCCGCTTTCACCTGCACAGTTCCGAATAAGAATATCATTGCCAGTAAAAAAAACAGAAAACCGGATAACCATTGTAGCTTATTTGTTTTTATCATTTGTCTCAAACCCTTCCAGAAGCTTAAATGACTTCCCCTTACCGCTCTCATCATCTTTTTATTCGCTCCTTTATTCATCTTCGTTTCAGCCATTTGGCCAAACTTCATTCTTTTGTACCAAGGAAAAGCCTGTCATAAAAATATCAAACTTAATTTATAGAAATAAATTCATTTGAGTTTTTGTGACAGGCCTTTTTCACTTATCTTCCTGTAGGATAAGCATCAAATACATCGCATAATATATCATATATTGCTTCTGCAGATTTTTCCTGGAAATCAGGATCGACCATCAAAGCCAGATCATTTTTGTTTGACATAAACCCTAATTCAATTAAAATTGCGGGTACGGTATTGGTACGGCAGACCGCAAGGCTCTGATCACTGATATATCTCTTATCTGTGCCGATCTTGCCTGGCAGGGAATTTAAGAACATATTAGCCAAGATCTTGCTGTTCAGCCCATTTTTCGTAGTTGCTTTATTACTGCCCGTATAATAAATTTCAGTACCTTTTGGTGATGTACTGTTATTTGCATTCATGTGAAGGCTTATAAAAAGGTCAGCCCCGACTTTTTCTGCAACGGCCGCTCTTTCATATAAATCTACCTTCGTATTATCATACCTGGAATAATAAGCTTTTATTTCGGAATCTTCCCCGTTAAAATACTTCTGGGTCAATTCGTACATAATTTTAAAGTTTATATCTTTTTCATTGATTGTGACACCGTTTAATTTACGCATGGCTCCCGGATCGGTTCCGCCATGGCCGGCATCCAGTACAACGATATTTTTATAAATGTCTCTTGGATTACCAAGTACAACTCCGATTGTCCCGCCCAGGTCTTTTAACTTATAGCCCTGGATCTTTGTGGTAGTTATAACTATTTCCGTCATGTAATTTTTATAATTAACGGAAATATTACTTACAACACTATCGGTAGATTTTATTGGATTATCATTATAAAAATCAGTATAATCACCGGGTATTTTAATAACTATCTGTTTTTTATAATAACGGTCTTCATTGGTTACTTCGGAATAAAATAAATCCTCCGGTAATTTTATCTGCAGGGATTCCTCCTCATCATCTTCTTCCACTTCTGTATACGTAAAAGTAATCAGATAAGTATTATCTGTTTCCGTAACAGAATATGTGGCAGGATCGGTCTTTTCCAATATAATATTTGCCGTATTTCCTGAAAGGCTGGTACTCCTTACAGACTGCAATGAATTGAGCGCGGTGATTAAGTAATTATCGCCGGTGCTGTTTACTGTATTAGGTATTTGCAAAGTAATTATATTGCCGTCTTCGGTTAAATCGACATTAAGATCCTTCATACCGGTTATTTTCACATAATCTTTTCCCGACATGGTTCCTGCTTCAATGTTTGTTATGTAATTCGGATATAAAGTCAGGTACAAGGTACATTTATCGTCGGATAAGGATAATTCATAGCCGGTATCCGGATTTAATAAGTCAAAATTAAGGTCTGTTGTCAAATCTCCAAAATTGGTTGTTGCCACTAGGTTGTCTGACAGAATGCCACCTAAATTATAATCCTTGTTACTACTGCCATCATCAAGATAGGAATTGTTGATATGCAGATTCAATGTCTGATCTTCTACTTTAACAGTTGATTTACTAAAAGGTGCATAGGAATGAATGGAATATACTTCTATATTACTGTCATCTCCAGAATCCTTTAATATCGAATAAATATTAGCACTCGTATCATTATCTTCAGATATTTCAGAAGTATCTTTCAGACTGCTGGCTTTATTATATTCATCCGTAAAATCGGAATGGATTCCCCAATTTAAGGATACGGAATCCGGTACAGGATCACCGCCTAATTCCGGTCCGTCTTCACCATCCTGATTATGTGCCTCTTCCGGTGCTCTTGAAGTAATCACGGAAGTTCTGGTAGAAGAATTCCAGGTATAGTCGTAACCAAGATAGGATGCCACAAAGCTTCCCGGTACCATTACATAAGATTCCTTGGTAGCTTTATTTTCAACCATCAGGGGAGCGGTATCCATGGTACGGCTCTTACCGTTAACATCTGCTGTTTTGCTTCCCATTGTAAGCTTTACTACTGTATCATTTAAGGTTAAGGTGAGTACCTGGGTATTTTTATTAAAATAATAATCAGCACCAATACTGGTCGCACTGAATACTTTCCAGGCCCTGAGCATAGCCGTATTGCTTATAATGATACTTGGCATAGTACCCAGGTTGACAGATTTGCCGTTAATGGTAACCTTACCCTGGGTTCCGGTATAAACCACATCCTTGTTATTATAATATAAATTCATGGGTGAGGATATGGCAGCAGTTGAAGTTGAACTGTTCCAATCATATTTGTATCCAAAGGTTTCCGCTACGAATCTTGCCGGCACTAATAATTTAGTTACCTTTTGATCCTTATATTTCACTTTTATGGGAGCCAGGGATAGATTGACGGATTTACCGTTGAGGGTTGCTTTTTTACTGCCCGCCGTTAAAACCAGGGTCGTATTGCCTTGGGATAAGGTCAATACTCCTTTTGCCTCGTTATATTTATAACTCAGTTTAATAGCCGATTTGACGAAAACATCATTAAAAGAAACCAAAGATGTGCCGTCAATTATAATACCGGGGGTATTCTTCATATTTATTGCAGAACCATTATACGTATACTTAACCTGCTGGCCTGTATAGGTTACATTCTGTTTGGTTCCGTAATAATATAAATTAAGCTTAGATGCAGCCATAGCACTTGTCACCGGCAGACATACCAGCACAACCGCTAAAATCAGCAAATATTTTAAATTATTACATTTCCTATACATACTTTAAATCATCCTTTTGTATTTTATCATTACTTTGTAATAGCATAAAAATTAGACTGCTGGCGGTAAACCGGCAAAGCAGCATACCGTAAATACATATATTATCATGCTATCCGCTTCATGTATGAATAAGTTGCAGTGGCATTACATTTTAATAGTTTCCTAAATTTTTCTTATAAACATAAGACGACTGCTTTAGGCAGGCGGCGTTATTTTTTATGCTTTCAATTACCTGTTTTTCTTTTGTATCTAATAAATAATGTTTCTTTTTTCTTTTGTAGCCAATAAAACAATTCACACCTCCCATCAGTAAATCATAGACTGTTACAGCATTTTTTTGTTAATAATTTCTAATACACCTAATACAGTTATTACAATACTGTTAAATAGTGTTAAAACTATGTCATTTTTTTGTTAATTTTCAATTATATGGTCAGATTTATTAATTTATGTTATAATTGTTATAATTATGAAATTCGGTGCAGCGGTTACTACGGCACGGGTTTCATAGGAATAACTTGTGCAGAATGGAGGATAAATTGAATGGCTGAGCATAGTTATCATGATGGAAAACCTAATCATGATGGAAAAAATAATCACGATGGAAAAAATAATCATGATGGAAAAAATAATCATGATAAAAAAAATTATCACGATAAAAAGAACATAGAAAATACCGCAAGGCTGCGGAATATCATAGCAGAACTGCCCCGATTCTGCGGCGATTTTTTCCGCGGTATTGAACCGACCACTTCATCATTGACCAGGATTGCCTATGCATATGATTTAAGGGTATTTTTCCAGTTTCTGTGCAATTCCAATCCGGTTTTTAAAAATACACCCGTCAGGGATTTAAAAGTAGAGGTATTGGATCAGATAAAGCCCATTGATATAGAAGAATATTTAGAATATCTCTCCTATTACAAAAAAGGAGAGACGGAACATCTGAACCAGGAAAACGGAAAAAAAAGAAAACTGATTTCCTTACGAAGCTTTTATAATTATTACTTCAAACGAGAGAAGATCCAGTATAATCCTGCTGCATTGGTGGATATTCCCAAACTTCATCAGAAAGAAATCATCCGCCTTGAAATAGATGAAGTTGCAAAAATGCTGGATGAAGTAGAAACGGGAGAAAACATGACAAAATCCCAGCAAAAATACCATGATAAAACCAAGGTACGGGATCTGGCCATCATCACTCTCCTCTTAGGCACGGGAATCCGTGTCAGCGAATGTGTAGGACTGGATTTAAATGATGTGGATTTTAATAACGACGGGATTAAGATAAGACGCAAGGGCGGTTATGAATCCATCATATATTTCGGTGAAGAAGTACGGGAAGCTTTGGAGAATTACTTAATGGAAAGGGAAGCGCTTATCCCTGTCTCCGGCAGCGAAGAGGCATTATTTCTATCCATCCAGAAGAAGCGGATCAGTGTAAAGGCAGTTGAAAACCTGGTAAAAAAATATGCGGGGCTGGTAACCAGGCTAAAGAAAATTACCCCTCATAAATTAAGGAGTACTTACGGCACCAGCCTATATCGGGAAACCGGCGATATATATCTGGTAGCCGATGTTTTGGGACATAAAGACGTAAATACAACCAAAAAGCACTATGCTGCCATCGAAGACTCCAGGCGCCGCAGTGCCGCAAATAAAGTTAAGCTCAGGGAAAAGTAACTTTTATATAAAACAGATACTCTTAGATACCTGGAGCTGTTGCAAATACAGGATTAATTAAGCTTGCATGCTGCAAGTTATATAATCTTGTAATATGCAGCAGCTCCAGATTTTTTATGCAATAGGTGTATTGCGCAAAAGTCAGCCGGCAGGAAATGGCGCCCCGGGGGCTGCTGCATACATACTTTTCACAAAATATCTGCGAAAAATAAAATCATATTCTCTCACACAAGTAAGGTATGTCTTGAATTTTGCAACAGTTCTTTCTTGTTTGCAACAGTTCTTTCTTGTTATTAAAATCAATTGCGATAAAATGAAACATTTTTCGACAGCTGTTAATATAATATAGTAAGTGATTTGATATCACTTTATTGTAATTGCTCCCATAGCATATCCGGAAAGCATTTCTGGGTACTGCTAAAAATCAGCGGTGAAAAATGTGTTTTATTTTTCGCTTTATTCATAGAAAGAATTATTTTATACAAATAAGAGGTTTGAGTAAGGAGTTTGAAAATGTTTGACTCCCCTTCTTTATGACTCTCAAAGGGCGGGTGGGAGCAACAGGAATCATAGCCGGTTGTAGAAATAATTCGGAAAGGAATATATCAATGCGTAAATTATCAGATATTTTTTTACAGAAAAAAAGGATCAGGCTGATACCTTTCAGGGTAAAAGAAATTATTGAAGATATCAATGAAATACCGAAGGGAATAGAAATGATACAGGCTCCTGAAGTCTGGGATAAAAGCCATAAGGGCGAAGGGGTTGTGATTGCAGTTATTGATACCGGCTGCCAGATGGACCACCCGGATTTAAAGGACAGAATCATCGGCGGAAGGAATTTTACCAAAGATTATGATGGGGATGTGGATAATTTTTCCGATAATAACGGACATGGGACACATGTTGCCGGTACCATAGCAGCTTCCGAAAATAATACCGGAGTACTGGGGGCTGCTCCGATGGCACGGCTCCTGGTATTAAAAGTACTGGGCAAGGCAGGCGGAGGTAATTATCAAAGTATTATAGATGCCATTAATTACGCAATTAAATGGCGCGGACCGAAAGGGGAAAAAGTAAGAATCATTTCCATGTCCCTGGGAGGAACTACTGATGTACCGAAATTGCATGATGCGGTATTAAAAGCTGTTAATAATAATATACTTGTTATCTGTGCTTCCGGTAATAACGGAGACGGCAGTTATAAAACCGATGAATTAAATTATCCGGCCGCTTATAATGAGGCAATATCTGTAGGTGCGGTTGATTTCAATAAAAAGCTGACCAAATACAGCAACTCCAATAATAATGTAGACCTGGTTGCCCCGGGAAATGAGATAATTTCAACTTATCTAGAGGGCAAATATGCTAAATTAAGCGGTACTTCAATGGCAACACCACATGTTTCAGGTGCCATGGCGTTAATCATCAATATGTGTGAAGCGGAATTTGGCAGAACACTGACGGAAGCCGAACTTTATGCCCAGCTGATTAAACGTACTACGACACTTGGATTGAATAAGAGAAACGAAGGCAACGGATTGCTGGATTTATCAAAAACTTAATTTTAAATAAACAAAAGAATAATGGTGAAAATCGGCGGAACTCATAGAATATAGCCATCCTTTCTGGAAATATAGATTTTAGTGTATAAAATAAAAATGAACTGATTGATAGTAAACTCTTATATCCGTCAGTTCATTTTTATTTTGGTAAACCGGAACTACTGCGGAATCAACTGCTGGCTTCTTCGGATTTCGATTAAAGCTGACTCTTCCGCCACACCGTATGGTTAATAATACCCGTATAACTTTGAATGATTTTTACGACCTTCATACTGACGTTTTCGTCCCTGTAATCTGCCGCACTGCTTCCGGTATCCTTTCTTTCCTGCATACGGACGGCCAGATCCACGGCCGGAAGTACCTGTTGGGCAGTTATGGGACTAATAATGATATTCCCAGTTTCAAGAGCTTCCGGCCTTTCGGTTGAAGTCCTTATGCATACTGCAGGAAAGGATCGAAAATAGGATGCTTCTTCTGGTAAGGTTCCACTGTCGGATACGACGCAATAAGCATTTATCTGCAGATTAATGTAATCGGAAAACCCTAACGGCTTTATGGAACGGACGCCTGGATGAAACCGGAAGTCTCTGTCTTCTATGATTTGGCCAGACCGGGGATGAGTGGAATAAACTACCGGTATGTCATACCTGTCGGCCAGGTCATTTACTGCATTCATTAGTATGAAAAAATTATGTTCGTTTTCGATATTTTCCTCCCTGTGGGCAGATAACAGGATATATTTGCTTTTATTTAATCCGAGTTTTTCCAGGACTTTACTATTCTTGATTTTATCCATATTGGCAGTAAGTACCTCAGCCATGGGTGAACCAGTTACACAGGTTCTTTCCTTTGCCGTACCTTCCGCATATAAATAAAGCCTTGCCTGTTCAGTGCAGCATAAATTAATATCTGCGGTATGGTCCACAATCCTGCGGTTAACCTCTTCCGGTAAATTCTCATCAAAACAGCGGTTCCCAGCTTCCATATGAAAAACGGGAATTTTAAGGCGCTTCGCGGCAATTACGGAAAGTGCTGCATTGGTATCCCCTAAAATCAGCAGTGCATCGGGTTTATGCAAATCCAATATATGATAGCTTTTGGATATGATATTACCGATGGTATCGCCCGCATTATCACCCACTGCATCCAAATAAATGTCCGGTTCCCTAAAGTCCAGATCTTCAAAATAGACCTGGTTCAGTGTATAGTCCAAATTTTGCCCCGTATGAACAAGAATATGGTAAAAATAGCTGTCACATTTCTTGATTATTTCAGAAAGCCGGATAACTTCCGGTCTGGTCCCGATTATGGTCATTAATTTTAATTTATTCATAAATCTCCCATCAGAATTTTAACTTATCACGCTTTGACTCTATACCAATCAGCAGGAGCCTGTACCACCGGTATTGGAGGTATTTATGACTGCAGGTTTTCCGCTGGTACCACGGGATTATGTGTAGCGGAAACATCTGTAACAGCACCGGTTATCCGGAATTTTGGACACCGGACAGATATTGGCAGCAGGGGGCTTTTAAGTTATCTTAAATGCAGTTTATTAATAGCAAATGCACACTTAGATGGAGCAATATTAAATGCGGTAAACATTATTTTATAAGAAATTGGTGTGATTTCATTCCCCATAACTTTCTTATATGCATTTTTATAAAGATTTAAAATTTCTTTCTTGTTATTTTGATTTTTTTTGTCCTTTTTACATTGGGCATAAAAAAGCATCAGGCTTTTGCTGTAGTGTTCCCAGGATAATTCTTTAAGATAAATTTCCCTGTTTTCAAAAAACTTTATTCTGTCTTTTAAAACATCTACAATATCAGTCGATTTATAATCATACTTATTCCTGGCTGTTCTTTCAGGGTTCTGATAATAGTAGTACAGTTTTTTATCAGTAATAACAATCTGATTGGATTTATAAATAAGTTTGTAAACCACTGCCTCAGTTTCAGAATTTAAGTGGTCACCGACCGGAAACCTTTCGTTTATAAAAAGAGTAGTTTTGTACAATTTTCCGATTATTCCGGACTTGATTTTTCTGCTCATAAAAGCATCTGATTTTTTATAAACAAAGATTTTGCCATTTTTAGGGACATCCTTAAACTGATTGCCTTTCCCTGTATAGACGCTGCAGGCAGCAATTTCGGAGTTGAATTTCAGGCAGAGGAACATAAGAGTTTTTATGAAATCCTTGTAGATAAAGTCATCACTTTCAATAAAAGTTACATAATTTCCTACCACGATATCAAGACCGGCATTCCTGGCAGATGAAATTCCTCCGTTTTCTTTGTGGATTACTTTTATCCTCGGATCCATAAGGGCAAAATTATCGCAGATTTCAGGGCATTTATCAGGCGAACCGTCATCAACCAGAATAATTTCCATCTTGGAATAACTTTGATTCCGAATGCTCTCAATACAACGGGATAAATAATTTTCTGCCTTATAAATCGGCACGATTATACTGACAAGTGGTTTACTCTCCATTTAATCAACCTCCATTTTGATCACAATCATTTGATAACTGTTTTTTGTCCTACCCTCCAGCTGTCAGGTACCAGGAAGCCCTTTCCTGAAAGTTTTAATTCTCTCTGCGGAATACACTCTCAAAAGCTTCTGCATATACCATACCTGACTGGCTTCCGCGGTAGGCGGCCAGGCCTTTTATAGCTTCTAGACTTCTGGGATGGGGATATTCCTGCATAACGCCGGCAAATTGCGATAAGGCTTCCAGTTTTTTATTGATACTTTCCTCACCCACTTCAATAAAAGTATTAGGGTTAAATGGATTCAGCGACTTATTCAGCCCCCAATCCGTGGAAGAAGGAACTTCCAAAAATAGAAATTCTTTAATGGGTGTTATGTCATTATTCCGCTGAAATAATCTTACGGCTGCCTGGCATGCCTGTGAGGTATGTAAATGGTCATTGTCTAAATCGGATGGATGATGGGTGAATACCACTTCTGCTTTTGTTATAGTAAGTACATTTTCAATCATCTGGACGAGCTTTAAATGGGGAACGGCATTAAATTCAACATTTGGAAAATCACCGATAATTACTTTTTTAACACCCAGGATTTTAGACGCACTTACAATATTGGCTTTTAACTCCTTTATTTTGGGACGGTTTTCTCTCGTATTCGCCGCACCGGATAAAATACAGACATTCACGGTGTGTCCTTCTTTCGCAAGTTTATACAGGGTTGCACCTGCACCTAAAATTTCATCATCTGGATGAGCAACAACTGCCAGATAGACCATATCGGTCACCTCACTTTTATAAAACGATTGATCAGTTACATGAAAGGGAACCATAAAGAAATATTCCAGTGAATTCTGTATTCAAGAAATAGAACAGGATATCTGATTTTTTTCAATTTCGTTCCGGGAAATATCCTTTTAACGTTCAATGGTTATCTTATGATTGAACGCTGCAATAAGTTCCATACTCTTCATATATAATATGTTTCATTTTAAATTGAGTTCTTCATAAGAAAGGTAAATTTTAATTTAATGAAAATTATTTTTTATGTGAAGAATGCTCCTTAACTACTGATAAAATTCATATTTAGATATAAACGGTATGCAGCAGGCAGATTATTACGACAGATTCCGGATATGATATCCGAAACAGATATATAGATGAGCTGATAGAAAAAATGCAATTATAGAATGCTTATATGACAGCATATCCTATAATTGCATAATAAAGATAATCCTTACCCTAATTTACTTTTCCGCCTTCTTACAGAGCATATAAGTATCATAGGGTCCTTCCAATGCCTTTGTTAATATAATCTTCTTTAGATAAAAAGTTTGCTGCAAAATCTTTCGACCACTCTTCCCGGAGTGTTTCATCGTACCAGAATTCATTCATTGGGGATAAAGCATATTCCCTGGGCAGCTGTTTTACAATGGATCTTAAATAATCCAAATCAAATTCATCCTGCTTCTTTTTAATACTTTATCCTCCGGTTTATTTTCTCTTAAATAAATTTTTCCTTTTCAAACCATTTTCTTTAGCCAGTTTTCTCCATTTAAAATGAGCTGCCTGTATATAGGCAAATCTTGGAATGTTCATATTTATAAAAACCTCTTCCGCACCTTTATTCTCCAAAGTCTGGTCGGAGCCGTCTCCGTAATGGTATATATGTTGTACTAAATTTATTAATACAGTACTAAAATTCTTTTTGGGTCCGTGGCCATTCGGGATATTTTTTATGGGTTGTAACATAGCGCCGCCCCCAATTCCAATGCCCTGCCCCCAGACCAGTCCTGATCTTTTAGCCCAGTGCCGCATGATCTCGATTGCAATCACGTTTTGCTTTCCTTCATAAAAGCCGCAATTAACAAGGGCGTATACCGTTGCACCACTTCCTCCCTGAGCCGTAAAATAATTTTCCAGTTGGCTGAGAGTATTTAAAAGGTGTGAAGGTATGGAATCTATATACAGCGGAAAGGCAAATACCAGTACATCGCATTGGGACAGTTCTTCCATTGTTTTTATGTCAATTACCGGATTATGAATCTCAACTGTGAGCAGCTCAGAATCCTTACCCGGCTGTGCGGTCCTGTTATCTTCAATTAATCTCATAACCTCGCTTAAAATGTACCCGGATGCGCTTTCTTTTAATTTGGGGCTGCCATTTATCAAAGCTATTTTCATAATGTATTACCTTCCATTTCCATTATATTGCTGAAAAACCGGACGGCTGTATTTTTAACATTCAGATTCACGCCATTTGCAATCACCATTTTTTCAGCTGTCATTTTTTCATCTGGTGTAATATCTGCCCCATAAAACCACACGTTCAGGTTTATCCTGTTATTATACCGGCTTCTGTGGTGCATCTCGCCGCCCCGTATGACAAAATACGGGAGTATATAAGAAATACTTCTGTCCAAAACATTCTTTATGAAAGGACTATAACCCCCGTAACAGCATTTACTGATGATTATAACTTCTTCACTTTTGGATATCCATTCCCCCATGTCACCGAAAGGATCCCGTATGACACATGCCCCGGGAGTCTTAATCCAACACGCAAAACAACCGACACATTTATGAATCGGCTGTTGAGTGGATATTATTTTTATAGTATTCTCGATATGAGAAAAATATTTGTCAAATTCCTGCTTTTCTAAATCATGTATAATCATCTTCATATGAACAACCATCCCTTTATACAGACTGAATTTAACCTATCAAGGAAGTCTAACCTCTGCATGCGGGAGTTAGACTTCCTTTCAGCAGAGATCCTGGCCTCCACTGAAATTGCAGAATATCCGCTTTGGCTTATAGTTATATTATTATGTTCCGCTTAAAATTATAATGACCACAATTTTTCTATTACAGTATAACATAAGGGGCGTTGTTTTGCACTTTAAATATCAAATAAAAACGTGACTATTCAGTCAGTCACTGCGGGTCTTATCTTTTAGCCGTATAGTATGGAACTATAATATAACTTCCCTCGTGTATAACATCCGATGTCAGGCCGTTACTGTACATAATCTCCGCAATATAGGAATTTATATCGTCATATTCATCGGTAAAATACTGGCTTGCAATACTCCAGAGGGAGTCACCTTTTTCAATTTTAACACTGGTTACCAGCTTTTCACGGGTAACGGCTCTTTCTGCTACTACTCGGGTTGAGATAATGCCTAAGGAAAGTATTATACTGCTTACCAGGATAAAACCGGTAAGAAGCATAATCCGGTTCCTTGCAATGAAGGTTACTAACTTAGGGATAATAAGATTTTTTCTTATTCCAATATAATATCTGCTATTCATATAAATACCTCCTTAAATTGTCATATCGAACATATGATGCGAACGTTTGTTTTCTTTTCTTGTAATTATACTAGGCAAACATTTGTTTGTCAATAACAATTCAGGAAAAAATTATTAAAATAACGAACATTAGTTTTGCATTCCGTTAAAAACTGTGTTATAATGGTTTAAAATAATGAGGTAAAATTAATAGTACTCTCAGATAAAAATATTACGACAGCATTTATAATATAATAGGAGGTTAAAATATGAGTTATGGTAAAATAAGCGCAAAACAGAGAGAAATCTTAGAATATTTAAAATCCCAGATTGTTAACAGAGGTTATCCGCCTGCTGTCCGTGAAATATGCGAAGCGGTCAAATTAAAATCCACTTCTTCCGTACATTCCCATCTTGAAACCCTTGAAAAAAACGGTTATATCAGGCGGGATCCTTCCAAGCCCCGTGCAATTGAAATCATTGACGACGGGTTTAATTTATCCAGGAGGGAAGTGGTAAATGTACCTATCGTAGGAACTATTACCGCAGGACAGCCGATTCTGGCGGTTGAAAATCTGGATGGTTATTTTCCTATTCCCACGGAATATATGCCCAATGAAGAAACCTTTATGCTTAAAGTAAAGGGTGAAAGTATGATTAATGCGGGGATTTTTGATGGGGACAAGATTCTTGTACAGAGGCAGTCCACTGCGTCCAACGGAGATATTGTAGTTGCACTGATTGAAGATTCCGTAACCGTTAAAACCTTCTATAAAGAAAACGGATATTATCGTTTACAACCTGAGAATGATACCATGGAACCGATTATAGTTCCGGAACTAAATATATTAGGCAAAGTGATCGGATTATTCCGCTTGTTCCAGTAATCCGTCACACTACATAACCAACTTTTCAGCCGCTTGTGATACAGCTTTTACCAATGGATAACCTTGTCATTGGTAAAAGCTGTATCACAAGCGGTTTTCGTTTAAGAAACCAGCCGAAATTTAGTTGTACCGATTCACCTGTCTTAGAAGGCTGGGAATATAAAACAGCCCCGCCTGTTCTGGATATAAAATCCATCATATACGGGCAGGGCTTAACATAATAATATCAGGCTTCCAACTGTTCCTTTGAAATGGTTTTGCCATCTCGCCAGATTCTTTCCAAATCGTAGAATAAACGGTCTTCTTTCGAGAATATATGAACGACAACATCACCATAATCCAACAGAATCCAGCTTGCAGAACGGACACCCTCTATTCTCTTGGGTTCATATCCGTGTTTTGAGAGTACCTGCTGTACATTGTCCACCAATGCCTGGACCTGTGAAGAGTTGGTACCGTTGGCGATAATAAAATAATCTGCTATAATGGTAATATCACCTATTTCTATCACTTTAATATCTTCCGCTTTTTTTTCATCCAAAGCCATATAAGTTATTCTTGCTATCTCTTTCGAAACATTATTCATTCGAATCTCCTTTCAGATTTTATGATTTAAGCAATAATTTGCTTTTGTAATAATCATATGCATCTACCGTTAATTTATCTATATCCTGGCCTTCCGTTTCTAAATAATATAAAGTATTTTTTAGGATTTCCAATACCGATTTATCTAAATCCCGGAAAGCTAACCGGCGTATGGAATTTAATTCAGGTACCCTTTTTTCGGAACGGTTCGGTTCTATATAATCAGCTACGAAAATAATTTTTTCCAGAAGGGTCATGTCGGGCTTTCCGGTGGTATGAAAGTAGATGGCAGAAAGAATTTCCCTGTCACAGACTCCATATTTATGTTCGGAATAATAGGCTCCCAGTTTTCCGTGGAGTAAAAAACCATTACGGTTTTCAATTTCTGAAACCGGCAGTTTATATTTCCTGCATTCTGCAATTAATTTTTCGTCCTTCATATCTTTGGCACAATCATGTAATAAGCCTGCCAGATTAGCTTTATCAATATCATATCCGTAACGGATCGCCAGTGCCAGACTCATGCCCTGAACACCCAGGGAATGGTAGAACCTTTTTTTCGTCATTATTTTTGACAGTTTTTTTTGTAACGCGTATATATCATATTCCATTTATATCCTCCAAAACCGCTGTTGTTACAGCGCCTTATACAGACCATTTTCCCTGATATAGTGAACGACCGGATCAGGGACATAATACCGTATTGTTTTACCGTTTTTTAAATATTGACGGAGCATTTTAGAGGAAATATCCATATTGGGTGTACATAATAAATGAATCCGGGCCTGATACAGTCCGGTTAAATGATTCATCTGACCGGTTATTTCCGGCTGGGTTGTATGATCCCTGACTGCAGCTACAATATTCGTTAATTGGAAGATTTGCTGCGGATTCCACCAATCCTCGATCTGAAACAGGGAATCTGCCCCCATTATAAAATAAAATTCATCCTGTGGATATTTCTTATTTAACTCTTCTAAGGTATCTGCCGTGTAAGTAATGCCTTCCCGCTTAAGTTCCGCACAGGATAATTCAAAATGGGGATTGTCCTGGATTGCCAGTTTTACTATCTGCACCCTGTGTTCATCACTTACTATATTTTCGTGAAGTTTATGGGGAGGATTTTTGGACGGCATAAAAAGAACCTTGTCCAGTTTTAGTTCCTCATAAGCACTTTCAGCTAATATTAAATGGGCGTAATGAATCGGATTAAAGGTTCCGCCCATAATTCCTATTTTACTCATTAAGGCCATATCCTTTCGTACACATCAACCCGTTATTTGCTTTTTTTCTCTTTGGGAAGCTCGATTTTCTTCTTGTCTTTGGATTCCCGGTACAGTACTATTTTTTTGCCTATGACCTGAACTACCTCCGAATGGGTTCTTTCCGCAAGGATCTGTGCAATTTCATTCGGGTCATCCAGACAGTTTTTTAAAACATTTATCTTAATCAGTTCCCTGGCCTGCAAAGCTTCATCCAGACCCTTTGTAATCTCGGGAGTTAAACTGGATTTACCCACCTGGTATATGGGCTCGATTTTCATTGCCAGTCCCTTTAAATAAGCTCTCTGCTTACTTGTCATATAATAATCTCCTTAATCCTTAATTATAATATTATTTATAATAATCAAAATGAAGCCCGTACATTCTTACCGTATCGCCTTCCTGAATATTCAAGGCCTCTAATTCATTCAGGATGCCGCTTTCTTTTAAGAAACGCTGGAAGAATTCAAAGCCCTTTTCCGAATCCAGATTGGTATAGCCAAGCATTCTTTCGATTCTCGGACCTTCCACCGCAAACAGATGTTCACCCTCCTGTACTACCGTATAAGGTTCATTGGAGAAGCTTAAATCTTCCGGGAAGAATTCACGTTCAAATACGACCGGTGCCGTATCCAGGGTATCCAGCAGTTCCTTAATATAATACAGAAGCTCCCTGACACCTTTCCCGCTTACTGCCGATATAGGAAAGACTTTCATACCCTTTGGTTCAAACTCATTTTTTAATTTTGCCACAGCCTGCTCTTCTTCTTCACCGTACAGTACATCCAGTTTATTGGCCGCTATCACCTGAGGGCGGTGTGCCAGTTCTTCATTATAGGCTGCCAGCTCCTCATTAATGGTATTAATATCCTGTGTAGGATCCCTGCCTTCCGTAGAAGCCGCATCTACCATATGGATAATAACTTTGGTCCGCTCAATATGCTTTAAAAATTCATGGCCCAGACCGATTCCTTCCGAGGCGCCTTCGATCAATCCCGGAATATCGGCCATTACAAAGCCGTCTCCGCCGTCCAGATCCACCACACCTAAATTAGGATTCAGGGTTGTAAAATGGTAATTTGCAATCTTGGGCTTTGCATTGGATACCCTGGATAAAAGGGTTGACTTTCCTACGTTAGGGAATCCAACTAACCCTACATCGGCAATTACCTTAAGCTCCAGTGTAACATTTAATTCCCTGCCGGACTGCCCGGGCTGGGCGTATTTGGGTACCTGCATGGTAGGGGTTGCATAATGCTGGTTGCCCTTTCCGCCATTACCCCCTTTTAAAATGACTTCTCTCCGGTTATCATGGGACATATCAGTGATTACTTTTCCGGTTTCCGTATCCTTAATAACAGTGCCTTCCGGTACTTTTATGACCAGGTCATTGCCGTCTTTACCGTGGCAGCGTTTTTTACCGCCATTTTCACCGTCTTCGGCGCAGAATTTTTTTATGAACCGGAAGTCGGATAAAGTATTCAGCCCTTCATCCACCTCAAAAATTAAATTTCCGCCTTTACCGCCGTCACCGCCGTCCGGACCGCCGGCAGGTACATACAGTTCCCTTCTGAAACTCACATGTCCGTCACCGCCTTTTCCGGAACGTATATATATTTTAGCACTATCCGCAAACATTACAAACTCCTATCTATGCATTTAATACGCACTAAACAATAATTCACACTAACACCCATGCATATCGCAAGCCAGCTTGCGATACTGCCCAAATAAGAAGTGTGAAATGTCTTTTATTTCACACTATCTCTTTTTCAACGTTTTTATTATAATCGGAATTAGCAGAAATTACAAGAAAAAATGCATTCCTGATGGTTATTCAACCTGTCTTTGTTTATTAATATATCAATAAAATGAACCCCATATTCATGATTTAATCAAGAATTTGGGGTTCATAATCATCTCATATTATTTAGATTCTACCGGGTAAACGGAAGCCTGTTTCTTATCTCTTCCTTTTCTTTCGAATCGAACAATACCGTCTACCAATGCGAATAATGTGTCATCGCCGCCGCGTCCTACGTTATTGCCCGGATGGATTTTCGTTCCACGTTGTCTGTAAAGTATATTACCGGCTAAAACAAATTGTCCGTCAGCTCTTTTCGCACCTAATCTTTTGGATTCGGAATCCCTGCCGTTCTTAGTAGAACCAACACCCTTTTTATGAGCGAAAAATTGAAGGTTCATCTTTAACATAACCTACACCTCCTTGAATGAATGACCGCAAGATTGAAGTCCAACCCTGCTAAATCAATTTAATATATTCCTGACCATAGTCCTCTTTTATTCCCTGCAAACCAAGAAATAAAGAGTTCAATAATAAACCAGATTCATTACTAAGTTTTGAAACAATCCTGAAATCTATTTCGCCTTTTTTTTCATCTTCCTTTAATTCAAAAGTATCTGATGTAAAATGTTCTATAGAATTCACGGTATTAATTACCAGCGCCGATACGGCCGAACATACAATGTCCTGTCCGCTTTCTGCAAACCCGGCATGTCCCAAGCTTTTAAATCCGATAATCTTACCTTCTGCATTCTTATAAACGGATATTTTTATCATATCACTTACCTGTGCGGTACTTATTATGCGTTGATTTTTTCAATCTTAATCTTAGTATATGGCTGTCTGTGACCGTTCTTTTTGTGATATCCGGTTTTTCTCTTGTACTTGTAAACAATAATCTTTTTGTTTTTACCTTCTTCAACAACGGTTGCTGTAACGGTTGCATTAGCGACGGTCGGGTTACCTACTACTAATTCGTCTTTGTTTACTACAAGAACTTGATCAAATGAAACAGTTGCACCAGCTTCTACACCAAGCTTTTCTACTTTAATGATATCGCCTTCGGCTACTTTGTACTGTTTACCACCTGTTGCTATAATTGCGTACATATGGCACCTCCTATTTATCATTACTCGCCAGCTGTGGTATTCTGCCATATAAAAATACAGAATTTTAGAACCTCGCTGTGCGGCACACTAAAATATCTTAGCACATACGGCATAATTTGTCAATGTTAATAGATAAATTAATTCAATTTTGCCTTAAATTTTTTTTGCATTACGTTTCCTGCCGCTCATTGATCCAGAATTTTTTTATGCTATAATCCGTGCCCGGAAAATGAGTACTTTCCTTTATTTATCTCTGAATTAATTTTAATCCCTCCAATTTAAATAAACGAGCCGGTAAGCTGATAAAATTGCCGGTAGCCATGATTCCTTTTTTCGTATTGTATATTTTAAATGATAGAATGTCAATTAAATATAATATCGGAATATACTGTAATAGCAAAATAACATAAAATACTAAATATTGTATTAATTTGACAAATTTCCATAATTATGCTTTAATATCAATATGGATACATATTATATAACTTTGACTTAAAAACTTCACTTTAAAAATCTGTTGTTAATGTTTTTTTTGTAAATCCTGTTTTAATAAACATTATTCTGATGTAAATATAATCCTCTGTATATACTAATTCTCCTGCTATCCATTTACAAAGCGTTTATACCTGATGTCAGAATTCTTAGGTAATGAAGAATATTTTAATTAAATAGTATTAAACAGGAAAGCGTGGTGAGTCCGATGTTTTATTTACAGAGTAAATAAAAAGGTATCAGAAATTTAATAAGGGCGTGTATGAAAACTGCTTGTTGTCTGGCGGGACCTTCCGCTTTGTGGAAAGTAAGGCGTGTTTGGGAGGCGTAGTGGGCTATGTTTCACAAAATCATGACGCAGCATGCCGCAAAGTAGAGTGTTCAGAACGGTGCAATGAGTTTTCAGACACACTAGGGAAGTATATGAAAAGGAGGTTCTTAAAATGGAACAAAGGAAATCAAAACTTGACATCAGGATAATGACAAAAGCTGCTTTATGTATATCTCTACTGAGTATATCATCATATTTGGTGATACCACTGCCTTTTACACCCATCGTTCTCAGCTTACATACCGTTATGGTCAATTTAATCGGATTGATACTAAGTCCAACACAGGCAGGCCTTACGGTTGGTGTTTATTTAATTATGGGACTTATTGGACTGCCTGTTTTTTCTGCCGGCTCATCAGGCCCGGGCAAACTCTTCGGCCCAACAGGCGGGTTCTATTTTGGGTTCCTGATTGCGGTTATAGTTATCAGTCTGTTAAAGGGTGCAAGGCCGGGCCTTATCCGTTATTCGCTGGTGACGGTATTTTTAGGTATTCCAATTCAACACATTATGGCAATTTTGTTTATGGTCTTATTTAATAGGGTAAGTATTCCGGCCGCCGCGATGAGCGTTTCCATTCCTTTTCTCGTTGGGGATGTAATCAAATGTATAATGGCATCCGTGCTGGGCGTTGCTTTAAACCAAATTTTATTCCGGTTTGCAGTAAGTGATTAATTTTGACGAATCCTTCCAAGGGAGTGTTGATATGAAAATTCAAATCAGTGATTATACAGACAAAATACTGGAAGAGGAAGATCTTTCGAGTGAGGAATTAAACAATATTTCTGAAAATGCGGATACGGAATCATTACTGAAAAGTGCCAATTATATAAGAAAAGTAATGAAAGGCAGCCAGGCAGACTTGTGTGCGGCAATAAATATAAAATCAGGCAGATGCAGTGAAGATTGCAGGTATTGCTCCCAATCCGGGTTTTATAATACCCATACAAAAATTTACGATATGGTG
The DNA here is from genome assembly GCA_023391695.1 of Bacillota bacterium. GTDB lineage: Bacteria > Bacillota > Clostridia > Lachnospirales > Lachnospiraceae > Anaerocolumna. The sequence goes on along the minus strand of JAEWAK010000027.1, from coordinate 111,427 downwards.
GATTATGAGAAAGTATGGGAATTTGCTGAGCACAGCCGGATAAACGGTATCCGTAATTTGGGACTCAGTTCCAGCGGCGGTGCGTTATCTCAACTGGATAAGGAAAAACTGCTGTCTATTTATCAAAAGCTGTCATCAAGGTCTGAAATAAATTTATGCGGTGCACATGGTATATTAAAAGACGAAGAAGAAGCAAGACAACTTAAGGAAGCCGGACTGGATACCTATGAACATAATTTACAGACTTCAAAAAGATATTATCCTAATATTTGTACGACCCATAGTTATGAAGAACGAATCAATACAATAAAATTTGCTATAAATGCCGGACTAAAAGTCTGTTCAGGAGGTATTATCGGGTTAGGTGAAAATATGACGGACCGGATTGATATGGCAATTTTACTGCGGGACCTGGGAGTATTATCTGTTCCCATCAATATACTCAATCCGGTACCTGGTACTCCCTGCGGCGATAAACCGATACCATTGACAAAAGAAGAAGCTTTGCGGTCAATGGCTATTTTCAGACTGGCTCTGCCAAAAGCAAATTTAATCTATGGAGCAGGCCGGAACTTTATGGGAACGGATCAATCCCAAGCATTTTCTGCCGGGTTAAACGGAATTGTAGTCGGGAATTTTTTAACTATACAAGGAAACAGCATTGCTGAGGATATTGCTTTACTGAAAGAGCAGGGATTAGAACCTTCTCCTGATTTTAACAAAATGATGGCCAGGAATTAAAATCCGGCCTGTTCAATTTTGCTTCATATGAGTAAAAGTTGCTGATATATCCGAAACAAAATTCCATTGTCTTGTCATATAGCTTTTTACTGCTGCTACATTGTCCGCATAGGCTGACGCCAGTGTGTGTGCATCCAGTTTTCCGCTGCCGGTATACGCCTGTTTTACGGCTGTAGCAGCAGCATGGCCGCTTTCCAGTGCGCAAGAAATACCTTCACCCATGGGATTCAAAAACCCTGCAGTTTCTCCGGCGAAAAGAACTCTTCCCTTGCCTAAAGAAACCTGGCATCCCGGTAAAATGTGAGGCATAATCCAAAGCTCTTCTTTTATACATTCGTGTATTTTGGCATCGTAACAGGAAGACATATAGGTCATAAATTCCTTGTGAAATTGTTGAATGGATTTGCTCCTTTTTACGGCTACCCCGAAAATCAGAAAATCATCCTTCACATTAAACCATGCATCATATTCGGATAAGTGAGGTTGCAAAAATGCATAAAAATAATGGCTGTCTAATTGGATCGTCCCCTTGCAAAAGGTCTGATAAGTCACAATATAGTCCTTAGGTGTATTGAGGAGCTTTCTTTTAATTACTCCGGGGGCCCCTTCACAGCAAATAACTGCCTGTGCCGTTTCCGTATAGACATGATCAGACATAAGCTTAACTACCATATGATTTTCCTGTTCGGTACAGTCAATTGCTGATGTTGCCTGCCTTATTTCGGCACCGGCCTGTTCTGCTTTTTGTGCAAGCCAATGATCGAAAGAATTACGCCATATATTGAGGCCTTCCTGTTCAAAACGATATTCTCTGCCTTTGTCGTTAACAAATATCATTCCTTTGTTATTAAAGGGTTGACATTGTACATAATCAGGCACTTTTTCTCCGAAGTATGTTTGTACCAGTTCCATGGTTTTTTTAATCAGGACACCGGAACATGATTTTTCTCTTGGCATTTGTTTTTTCTCAACCAGTAAAACCTTGTATCCGTTATCGGCCAGATCCTTTGCAGCGCAGCTTCCTGCCGGTCCGGCCCCGATAATTATCACATCGTACATGATGTTTCTCCCCCTGCCTGTGGCTTTAAGTATATTCTTTAATTATAACAATAATTTAATTTATTTCAATAAAAAAGAAAAAATTAGAAAGGTCGTATGATACATGAATGTTGACTTAGACAAATATGTAAAAAGAATAATAAACGGTGAAAACCTGATTTATCAGGAATTATTCCATATTGCTGAAAAGTCGGATACGGATGATTTATTGCAAAGTGCCAATCAAATCCGCAAGGCTATTCGCGGAAATCATATTGATTTATGTGCTGCAATGAATCTTAAATCGGGAAAATGCGGTGAAAATTGCAAATACTGCTCTCAATCGGTTTATTATAAGACACATGTTCAAGCTTATGAAATGAAGGAGCCGGAGGAAGTAACTAAATTCGCTGAATACAATCAAAACCAAGGCGTAACAAACTTTGAACTGAGTACCAGCGGCGGAGCTTTATCGCAGATTGATAAGCTCAAACTGCTTGGAATTTACAAAACACTCTCCAAGAGTTCGTCTATGCATTTATGCGGTGCCCACGGATTATTGCAAAATGAAGAAGAGGCCAGGCAGTTAAAAGAAGCAGGCCTTAAGACCTATCAGCATAATCTCCAGGCTTCCAGAACTTTTTTTCCTAAAATCTGTACCACACATAAATATGATGAGCGCATTAATACGCTCAAATATGCTAAAAAGGCAGGTCTTGATTTATGTTCCGGAGGTATTATCGGTCTTGGAGAATCCATGTCCGACAGAATTGAAATGGCTTTAGAATTGAGGAATTTAGGGGTATCTTCCATGCCGGTAAATATCCTTAATCCGATTGAAGGAACACCATATGGTGGAAAGCCTGTTTCATTAACCACAGAGGAGATATTAAGAACAATTGCCGTATTCCGGTTTGCACTTCCAAATGTAAATCTCATTTACGGTGCCGGCCGTATATTATTGGGAGCCGAGCAATACAGGGCTTTTACTGCAGGTTTAAATGGCATAGTAGTCGGAAACTTTTTGACTACAAAAGGGAATTGCATTTCCGACGATGCCGATATGCTCAAAGAACAGGGATTTGACATTTTTCCAGAGGCAGTATCCCTTTAACGGGGCTTCGGCTTTCATACAATTGCTGTCCTTTTTCCTATTGTTATAATTTTATCCTTGTAATATAATAAAAATAATCAATAGAAGAAAGGATATTAACTGCAATGAGTCAAGCTACAATTCAATTATACAATAAAGACAGTCATATGCGGTCATTTCAGGCTGTTGTACTGACATGTATCGGACAGACAGATGTAAATAATAATAATGTTTATGTAGTTACCCTGGATGCTACCGCTTTTTTCCCGGAAGGAGGCGGGCAACCTTCTGATAGAGGAATTTTAGGTGCTGCCGTTGTCTTAGATGTTCAGGAAGATGATGGAATCATATATCATACCATCTCCTCCCCTCTCATTGTTGGGGAATCAGTCACCGGCCAGATTGACTGGATAAGGCGTTTTGACTTAATGCAGCATCATTCTGCCGAACACATTCTCTCCGGCCTGGTTCACAGCTATTATGGTTATGACAATGTGGGATTTCATATGGGAAGCGAAGCAATTACCATTGATTTTAATGGGAATTTAACCGAAGATGGTATCCGAAGGGTTGAACTGGACGCCAACCGGGCAGTTTGTGAGAATATCCCCATAGAGGTAAGCTACCCTACCTCTGAAGAATTAAAGGTGTTAAATTACAGAAGTAAAAAAGAACTTTCCGGGGATATCCGTATTGTGACCATTCCCGGTTATGACACCTGTGCCTGCTGTGCCCCCCATGTAGCCCTGACCGGGGAAATCGGCGGGATCAAGATCACTTCCTGCCAGAAATATAAAGGCGGCGTCAGAATCAGCATGCTGTGTGGGACACGGGCATTGCAGGATTATAATATAAAAGAAAAAAGCGTAACGGATATATCCGTGTTATTATCCGCAAAACCGGATGAAGTTCAGGAAGCAGTAAGAAACTTAAAAAATGAAAACCAGACTTTAAAAGGCCAGTTAATAAACTTACAGAACCGGCTATTAGAATATAAAGCAGCAGCGGTTCCGGAAGGGACGGATTCCATCTGTATTTTTGACAATGACATAACTGCCAATTCCCTACGTAGTTATGCGAATCTCCTTGTGGAACGCTGTCCCGGTATATGTGCAGTTTTTACTTCAGCAGATGACAGGGAATTTAAATATATCCTTGCAGCCAAAACCGCAGACGTCCGTCCTTTGTGTAAAAGCCTGAATGAAACTTTTCAGGGTAAAGGCGGCGGTTCCAGGGAAATGGCACAGGGTTCTGTTACCGGGAGCAAAGAGATTTTGGAAGCTTTTGTTGAGGATTATAAATTAGAGGGATAAAATTCTTTTCTTTCTCAGAAGGAATCAATTAATAAATATAATCCGGAAAGTACGTTAGGGTAAGTAAGACGGTACTTTCCGGATTTTTATCAGTTTATAATTTCATACGGCAACTCTAATCCATTCTTTTCATTTTCTTAACCAGGGATACGAATTCGTCTTTGTATTCATCGGAAGAAACATCTAGCCCGCTTAAGGTATTCAGTACTTTATCATAGGAAGAAGTTCCTTTATATTCACTGTCCCGCAGCAGCATGCCAAAAGAAGCCACAGAACTTGCCAGGGCAAGGTTATCCGGCATGTCCTCGGTGTATATGCTTTCATCCACCGGTACGGACAGCAGTTTGCTTTCCGTCTCATCCGGCTCTTTATACCGGATATTTACCGTCAGCCAATCTTTACTGCCGGTCAAATTGCTCTCTGCCTGATATTTTAAATCGGTCTCCGGTATTTCCTGTTTGGAATCAGTGGTAAGGAGTTCATAGAGAGCCGTTACCCTGTGCCCTGCCCCGATTTCACCGGCGTCTTTTGTATCGTCGTCAAAATCCTCCGTATTCAGTAAACGATTTTCGTATCCGATCAGGCGGTACCCCTTTATTTTAGCAGGATTAAATTCTACCTGCAGTTTTACATCCTTGGCTACGGTAAATAGGGTTCCTCCCATTTCATCTACCAGAACTTTCTTTGCTTCCAGCAGGGAATCAATGTAAGAATAGTTGCCGTTGCCGTTATCAGCCAAGGCTTCCATCTTATTATCCTTAATGTTCTCGGTACCAAAGCCCAGGACGGATAAGAATACGCCCTGTTCCCTCTTCTCCTCGATTAATCTGGTAAGGGCACCTTCACTGGTGATTCCAACGTTCAGATCGCCGTCCGTAGCTAATATAATACGGTTGTTCCCGCCTTCTATATAATAATCTTCCGCCAATTCATACGCTTTTTCAATTCCTGCTGAACCCGCCGTACTTCCGTCTGCGGTTAAATCCTCAATTGCAGAGGTTATTTTTATAGTTTCATCTCCTCTGGCACCTTCTAATACTACCCTTTCCTCTCCGGCATAAGTAACAATGGATATCCTGTCCTTTTCATTCAGGTTTTCCGTCAGCATTACAAAGGCCTTCTGCATCAGTGGAAGCTTATTTTCTTCATTCATGGAACCGGATACATCCAGAAGAAATACAATATTGGAACTGGGACGTTCCTTTAAGTCAATATCCTCTGCCTGCAGCCCGATTAACAGCAGTTTGGCATTTTCATTCCAGGGACAATCGGAAATTTCCGTATTTACGGAAAACGGGATGTCGGAATCGGGTTTTTCATAGTCATACTTGAAGTAATTAATCATCTCTTCCAGCCTTACCGCATCGGGTTCTACCTTCCGGTTTTCATTAATCATTCTTCTTATATTACTGTAGGATGCCGTATCCACATCAACGGAGAAAGTGGATACGGGGTTATTCCTGACAGAAGCAAAGCCATTCTCAACAATTGCATTATATTCCTCCATATTAAATTCAGGAGTACCGTTAAGTTCTTTTTCATTGGTAATTTTCAGCCCGTATTTCATATCCGCTGAAAGCTGCGCTTCCTCATTTGCCACATAATCACTGCCATCCATGTCATATGCCACACTACCCGACCTGTCCCCTGCCGAATCTGCCGGGGCCGGGGCTTCTGATCCGGCATTTGCCTGGCTTTCTAAATTTGTACTGCCGGTTCCGGTATCATTCGTACCGCTATCTTTTTTACTGGAGCACCCTGTAATGCCGGTCAACATAAGTACCAATACCAGAATTAAACAAATAAAATATTCCATCTTCTTCATAAAATTTCCTCCTCATATCCGATAGTTTTTGTATTAGACACCCATCTGTGCGCTTTGGCGCACGTATAAATCAGGACGTTGAAAAAAATGTTTTTGTTTTTTCAACCAACACTCATTAGACGAAACCAGATGGATAATAGTTCCATAATCCGGGAAATAACATGGAAATTTATTTAAATAAACGGAAACGGATGAAAACAATAAAAACCACCTTATTAATAAGAACCGGCAGGCAGTTCTTTCAATAAGGTGGTTAATTAATATATATAATTATCTGATGACAACGCAGCTGCCGCTACGTCATCCTTTCCGGCTCACAAACTGAGAATTCATTCTACACCATTAGTCCAAGTTCCAACTAGCCAGTACCCCGGGTTTTCATCATGTATAAATGAATCAATCCGTTAATTCATACAGTTCTGCACCTATATATCCGATTAAATGTTCCGGGTTAATTATAACCTGGCAGCCCCGGACACCTGCACTTACTGTTATTTCATCAAAGAGAACCGCAGTTTCATCGATAAAGGTGGGGAATTTTTTCTTCATCCCAATAGGGGAACATCCGCCCCTTATATAGCCGGTAAGGCTTAATAAATCTTTCACGTGGATCAGTTCAATTTTTTTATCTCCTACGGCTGCGGCTGCCTTTTTCAGATTCAATTCCATATTTACGGGAATACAGAAAACCAGGATTCCCTTCTTATCCCCTTTGGCAACTAAAGTTTTAAAGACCTGCTCTGTAGGGAACCCAATCTGCAGGGCTACATGCTCCCCGGACAGATCGGTATCATCCACTTCATATTCCAGGGTTTTATATTGGATTTTAGCCTGGTCCAGTAAACGCAGGACATTGGTTTTTATCATATTTTCCTCTCCTTATGCCGCCTACGGCTGCATAACTACAATCTATAATAAAAATGAGATAATCTATTTCTTAACAGGTTAATTTTAAAAATTGTTCATGAAGGGGTTTTCGAACCTTTTTTCTCGTTACTTCCACCAGATTTAAGGCTGTCATGTCAACCAGTGTGGTCTTAACGGGATCCTTCCGGAATAAAATCTCCAATTCCTTCATTAACCGATCCTTATATTCCTGTTCCTCCATATCGATAAAATCAATAATGATAATACCGGAAAGGTTTCTCAGCCTGATCTGTTTAGCAATTTCTGAGGCTGCTTCTATATTAATCTTAAAAAAGGTATCCTGTGCTTTCTTTTTTCCGCTGATGGCCTTGCCGGTATTGACGTCGATTACGGTTAAGGCTTCCGTTGGCTGGATAATAATGGTTCCCCCTGACTTTAGCCAGACCTTATCCCTGAGTGCATTCTCTAATTTGGTCCGAAGACTGTAAAGGTTAGCCAGATTGATCAGCTTATCTTCATAAAATGTAAGCTTTTCCAGATCCTCTTTTTGATAGCTTTCCAGATATTGATGGATAGTGTCATAAATAACCCGGTCATCCGTCTGGATTTCATCGATTTTATCAGCAAAGCCATCCCGGATATCGCAGATATAACCCGGAAGTGTCTGGTAAATCAGGGAAAAGGGGGTTTTATGGATACCAAATTGTTTTATAGCTTCATATTGCTTTACCAGGGTCTGCACTTCTTCCTGTATCCGTTCCGGTGACATGCGGATAGCATTGGTCCGTACGATAAATCCATAATTATCCTGTTTAAAAGCTTTCATTACCTCTTTCAGGCGTTTCCTTTCCGCTTCATCCTCAATTTTGGCAGATACACCTAAAGTGGATTTGCCATGAATAAGAACGGTGTATTTTCCTGTGAAATTTAAATTAGTTGTTACAACCGGAGCTTTGGACTTCACATCTTCTTTGGAGATTTGTACGAGTATTTCGTCCCCAATTACAATCCGGTCTGTTTTTTTGCTGTTTACAAAAATGGGATTCTGATTTTCTGCCAATGCTAAATAACACATTTTACCGTCGGCTATCTCCAGAAAGGCAGCATTTATATTTTTAACAATATTCTTCACTTTGCCGATATAGATATTTCCCAGGATACTTTGCTCGGTTTCTTTATCCAGGTTGACCTGAAGCATATCGCTGCCTTCATATATGGCTGAAACAATCCGGTTATCCAATTTTGTAATGATTAATTTGTGATTCATGGCTGCTCCCATTCCATTTTATATTATATTTTGCAGTGGAACAAGCTTTCTAAATTCACCGAATTTTTTCTCCGAGCTGCCAAGATCGGCATAAACTTCCAGGCGGTGTATCTGATAGGCGAATTCCTGGAATTGCTCTCCCGTATGCTTACAGAATGCTTCCATAACCAATTCCGGTTTCAGGTTATTGACACTTCCGGTTGCCAGTTGCATATATACCTTAACACCATTGGCATAAGTATCGGCAACGGTATTATAATCCTTAAGGGCAGGCAGCTGACCTGTGTTTTGGCGGAAGGTATCATTATCAAATGCAATATGGTAAATCATGGGCTTGATATCCACTTCATTTTCACTCTTTTTTGACTTCTTGGTGATTACGCTACTGTCCTGGTTGAAAAATCCGGTGAATTTCTCCCGGAAGGCGGACTCATCCATGGAATCATAGCCATCCTTCACGGACACCAGATAATCCGCCCCGGCTACAATAGACATGGCGTTTTTGCTGTTATCCGATAATTCTTTAAAGTCCACAACCCGGATATATTCATTCATGGCTTCATTGATCCTTTGAATCATGATCTCAGGTGCATCACTAGAATGCATGGAAACATCCAGATATTCCCCGTCGCTGGTCAGTCCGACACCCAAAGGTGCGGCAAAGGACATCAGCTGGTGGGGGCTGAAACCCTGGGAATATTCCACATCCACTTCCGCACGGCGGAACGCCTTTTGAAAATACCGCATGACATCCAGATGGCCTATGAATTTCAGAGGACCTGATTTTGTAAACTTGATACGTATTTTCATTTGACTATTACCTCCTGTTCTCTTTCTTCGTAACAGACCCCGCCGTGAAATACTTTGGCACCGCAGTCTACACAGGCTCTTCTGCAGTTTGGTGTCACTTTTTCCTGAATGCCCCGGTTGTATTCTCTCCACAGGAATTCCTTAGTCACACCGACATCAATGAAATCCCAGGGTAGAATTTCGTCCTTATCCCTTTCCCTGCTGGTATAAAAGACTATGTCAATGCCGTTGTCTTCAAAGGCTTTCAGCCAGGCTTCATATTTAAAATATTCTGACCAGGAATCATAGAGGCACCCGGCTTTATAGGCATCGTAAATAACTTTGCTTAACCTCCGGTCCCCTCTTGCAAAAACCCCTTCCACTATGCTTACCTCTGCTTCGTGCCAGTTGTACTTGATGCTCTTCCGGTTTAACTGGTCGTTGATTTTTCCGCGCAGGAACCGCTGTTTCGCAATATATTCTTCCGGAGTATCCATTCTCGTCCATTGAAACGGGGTAAAGGGCTTTGGCACAAAGTATGAAGTACTGGCAACAATGCTTACCTTGCCGTTTCTCTGGTCTTTTGGAATGGTATAATATTCCCGGGCAATTTTATCGGAAAGGACAGCAATGCCTTCAATGTCCTCTTCCGTTTCCGTTGGCAGGCCCAGCATAAAATACAGCTTGACACGGTTCCAGCCGCTGTTAAAGGCCGCCATGGCTCCGGTTAAAATATTTTCTTCCGTCAGACCTTTATTGATAACGTCCCGAAGCCTCTGGGAACCGGCTTCCGGGGCAAAAGTCAGACTGCTTTTCCTTACATCCTGTACTTTATTCATGACATCCAGGGCAAATGCGTCAATCCGGAGGGACGGCAGGGATATGTTAACCCCTTTGGAACCGAATTCATCGATTAAAAAGTATACTAATTCCTGCAGGGCGGAATAGTCACTGGAACTTAAGGAACTGAGGGATATTTCCTCCTGTCCGGTGGACTTTAACATATCATACGCATAATCCTTTAAAAAAGCCGCGTCCCTTTCCCGGATCGGCCGGTAAATCATACCTGCCTGGCAGAAGCGGCAGCCCCTTATGCAGCCTCTCTGGATTTCCAGGACTACCCTGTCCTGGGTTACCTTAATATAGGGAACCAAAGGTTTTTTGGGATAAAAGGTATCGCTTAAATTCATCTCAACCTGTTTGCGGATTTTGTCCCTGGCTTGTCCATTGTTTTTCATGAAGGTTTTGATGGTATTATCTTCCTTGTATTCCACCTCATAAAACGACGGTACATAAATCCCTTCAATGCCGGCTATCTTTTCTAAAAAGTCCTTCCGGCTGCCGTTTGTTTTTTTATTTTCCTTATAAGTATCTAATATCTGGTCATAAACGGTTTCTCCTTCGCCGATATAAAAGAAATCAAAGAAATCGGCAATGGGCTCCGGGTTATAGGCACATGGACCGCCACCAAGGACAATGGGGTCATCCTCGGTCCTGTCTTTGGCATATATGGGTATCTGTGATAATTCCAGTATCTGCAGAATGTTGGTATAACACATCTCATACTGGAGGGTTATTCCTAAAAAATCAAAGTCCTTAACCGGCTCCTGTGATTCCAGGGCAAAAAGGGGGATCTCTTTTTCCCTTAAGATTTTATCCAAATCAACCCAGGGAGAGTATACTCTCTCACAATAAGTATCCTCCCTGCGGTTAAACATATCATACAATATCTGTATTCCCAGATGGGACATGCCAATCTCATACACATCAGGAAAGCACATACAAAAACGTATCTCTATCTTGTCCAAATCTTTTTGGACCATATTGATCTCATTGCCGATATATCTGGCCGGTTTATCTATGGTCAATAAGATTTCATCGGATAGTGCCAATTTCTTCATTTTAATTTCTCCATTTCTTTAGAAAAACACATTGGTTAACATAATATTATTATGTGAATCAATGTGTTTATTTCAAAATAATAATATTACTTATAATAATAAACATCCAAATCAAAACATCACTTATTATTATAACTTATAATTAAGGAAAAAACAATTTATAAAATAAATTCATCAGTATTTCATCTGCTTTTTTCATGCGCTTACCGTGTAAATTCATCTGTCGTCTTTTCTTCAATATAAAACTATTCTTCTGCCTTCACAAAGTCTTCAAATAAAGCTACAAAGAAATTCTGTGTATCTTCCATAGTTTGGTTGTTAGTAACCATATCCTGGATATATTTGCTGTCAAAAGCATTTACTTTAAAATTAAATTTATCAATTATAAAAATGCCTAAAAATAAAATCAGAGCACATATGGTACGTATCAATAAGGATTTTAGGTTAACAGCCGGCATATTCAGCCCGGTTTCCGACAGGGAAAATTTATTTTGCATCTCGCCCTGGTCCCAGGTTCTGAAATTTTCCGATTTGGTAAAGCTTTTATTTTTATTCGTGGCGTGACTTTTAACATTTCCGTTATTGTAGCTTAAGTTTCTTGTGCAGCTTTCTCTGGCAAGTCTAATATATTCATCCCTGGATAGAGACGGCAGCCGTTCGTGATTGTCCATATTTATCCTCCAATCTGTGATTACTATTACCTGCTCCGGCAGGCGGCGTTTTTTGTATTTTTATACCTGTTGTGTCTGTTTCCCGGAATGTAATAGGAAACGACTTAACATTACATATAAATCCCTATTAAAGTATATTCAGGACTTGTTCAATTTTATGCCAATTTATGCCAATAGAGTAATTAAGTTATTACAATTTAACCGTAACATTAAGTTGTTGCTTTTTTACAGAAATTCTTGAAATATTCATCCGGTTCTGCTATATTAAAAAAGTCAAAAAATACTGATAGCAGAGTAGGATTTTGTGCGTTAAGTGTCACCGGAACGGGGAGTTGTCCGATGAACGAAAAGTTATCTTGCGGTACAGAATTCGCATCCCGCTGCTACATGATAGGCATATTACCTTCTCGTAGTGGCATTATTTTTAGGCAAAAAATAACGAAAAAGGAGGTAAATCATGCAAACATTTATTTTTATTTTGAAAGAATCTGCAAAAGAACTGCGGAAAATACATACCCTGGCAGTAACAGCCATGCTCACGGCAATGAACACGGTCCTGGGTCTTTTTACCATAATGATCGGGGAATTCATAAAAATAGGCTTTTCCTTTCTTACACTGGGCTTGGGCGGAATGCTCTACGGTCCTGTTACTGCGGGCATTTTAGGCGGTATCGGTGATATATTGAATTATACAATTAAGCCGGCCGGTCCTTTTTTTCCCGGTTTTACCATAAATGCCATTTTATCTGGTTTCATTTATGGTTTTTATCTTTACAGGAAACCGGTCAGTATCCGCAGGGTTTTCTGCGCCAAATTAACGGTGGTAATCGTTGTTGACTTAATTCTGTCAACCATGTGGCTGTCCATGTTATACGGTCAGGCATTTTTTGCCCTGCTTCCCCTTCGCGCATTAAAAGCCGCTATCATGCTGCCCATTGAAACAGGAATCCTTTATATTCTTCTCTCCAGAATAACCGTCATATTCCATTTGGGAAAATTAAAAAACTCAGATTCTGCCGTCCTGTTTAAATCCATCAAAAACGTTGAAAAATAGAAAAATATCATTTATAATGAAAATTAACTAATTGAAGGAGGAATATAAAATGTCAACGAATGTTTATGATATTTTATTGGAACGTGGATTTATCGAGCAAACAACCCACGAACAGGAAATCAGGGAATTATTAGGGAAGGAAAAAGTTACCTTTTATATAGGTTTTGATGCTACTGCCGACAGTTTGACCGCAGGCCATTTTTTAACCGTAATGGCAATGATGCATATGCAGAAAGCGGGCCATAAACCCATTGCCCTGCTTGGCGGCGGGACAACCATGATTGGTGATCCTACCGGCAAATCGGATATGAGAACTATTATGACCAAGGAAACCATACAGCATAATGCGGACTGTTTTCATAAACAGCTTGCCAGGTTTATCGATTTTGACAATGATAACGCAATTATTGTCAACAATGCGGACTGGCTGTTAAATTTAAATTATGTGGAATTTTTAAGGGAAGTCGGCGTTCATTTTTCCGTTAACAAAATGCTTACGGCCGAGTGTTATAAGCAAAGAATGGAAAAAGGACTGACCTTCTTTGAATTTAACTACATGATCATGCAGTCTTACGACTTCTTAAAATTAAACCAGCTCTACGGGTGTTCCCTCCAGTTAGGCGGCAACGACCAATGGTCCAACATTTTAGGCGGTGTTGACTTAATCCGCAAGAAAGAACAAAAACCTGCCTACGGCCTGACCTTTAAATTACTTACCAACAGCGAAGGCGTTAAGATGGGGAAAACCATGAAAGGTGCTGTCTGGCTGGATACAGAAAAGACCTCTCCTTATGAATTCTACCAGTACTGGAGAAATATTGAAGACGTTAAGGTAGAAGAATGCCTGGGACTTTTAACTTTCCTTCCTATGGAGGAAGTAAGAAGGTTAGGGGCCTTAAAAGATGCGGAAATTAATTATGCCAAAGATGTCCTGGCTTTTGAAATCACCAAGATTGTACATGGGGAAGAAGAAGCCCAAAAAGCCATGGAAGCTTCCAAAGCTTTATTCAGCGGCGGCATGAAATCGGAAGATATTCCTACTACTGCTTATTCCGCAGAACAGTTTGCCGCAGGCATTGACTTAATCACATTATTGGTGGACAGCAAAATGGCAGTTTCCCGCTCTGATGCCAGAAGAACCATTATCCAGGGTGGCGTTACTGTAAATGATGTTAAGATTACGGAATTTGATAAAGTATTTACAGACAATGATTTTGATTCGGACGGAGCTTTGCTGGTCAGAAAAGGCAAAAAAGCTTATCATTGTTTTAAAGTAAATAAACAGTAACTATTTCAGTCCCTGCGGTTCTGACAAACAACGCATATAACTGGATGGTTACAATAAAATACCTTGAATAGGAGTGATTAATATGCCCTGGTGTCCTAATTGTAAAGAGGAATATGTAGACGGCATCACAGTCTGTGCAGACTGCGGAGCCGAATTGGTTGAAAGTTTACCGGAAGTTTCCAAATTCAAAACTTTCATGGAAACGGAAAAAGAACTGTATGCTAAGAAATTTGTAGAATTTCTTCACTATTCAAAAATTGATACCGCCAGTTATGAATACGATGAAGAAAAACAGCAATGGAATGTCCTAATTGAGGAAGGATCGGAAAAACAGGTGAACAAGCTTTATAAAGCCTTCTATTCCGTTGAATCCGCCAATGCCCTCTCTTCCCTGCAGGAAAATATAACAAAAGCACCTGCCGGTTCTGAGGGGAATGGTTCTGACGGGAATATGGAAGAATCAGAGAAATACCCGGCAGAGGATGAGGATTATTTTGAAGAAGAAGACTTTTCAGAGGAAGATCATGATGATAGTAAGGAAGGAGAAACAGACGATACAGAAGAATCCGATGTTTCAGAGACTTCCGAAACCGAGTACAAATCCATGTTCAGTGAAGACGAACTTCAGAATATCATCGAAAGCACCCAGCCGAAACCGGTACAGTCCTTTGCTTATGTAAAAAAAGAAGAACAATACAGAGATTTAAAATCCTCAGCTTCCACTTTCATACTGGTGTCCGTCTTAGGTATTGCCGTGCTTATACTCAATGCCGCAGGCATCATTAGCATATTTTCAGGACCTATGCCCTACATTGTCATGGGAATACTTTTCATAGCCTTTTTCTATGTAGGAATCACTTCCCATATCAAAGCACAGAAAGTAGAAAAGGAAATTGACGTAGAAAACAATATCACCCAATCCATTAATGACTGGTTAACCGGGAATGTAACCGCCGAACAGTTGGATGCTTTAACGGATCCGAACGAAACCGCCGAAATCCGTTTCTTCCATAAACTCGAAAAATTGAAAGAAATGATAACCGCCCAATTCGGCGAACTGGATGATTCCTATCTGGATCTATTAGTTGAAGAATATTATAATAACCATTTTGAGAATCTCTTACAGGACACTGAGCAAAACGATATATAGAATATTTTTTGCGTCGACCGTCCGCAGGCGGTGTTCCTATTTTGTAAAGACTCTGAAAGGACGTACTGTAAAACTAACATTTTCAGTTAGGTTGCGGTGCGTCCTTTCATTTTGGGGGTGTATATTTTCCTTATAAGGATAACCACTGCAGGACTCACATTCATATACCGCAAGCTTTTCATAATACCTGGCGCAGAGAAAAACGTCTGCACCGTATTCCCTATGTATTCGGTAATCCTCAATGAGAGCCTCCGGTAATCTTTACGTCCGGCAAAGTTATATGGCTATGATATACGATCTGTCCATAGACATACTTCCCATTTATTTCAGCTTGTCATAGGCTTCGTCATCCACCGGTTCCAGCCATTCGTTGGAAGCACCCTCGACAGGAATCTCCACTGCCAAATGGGAAAACCAGCTGTCTTTTGCCGCGCCATGCCAGTGTTTGACTTCAGGCGGGATGTTAACTACATCACCGGGATGCAGCTCCTGCGGGACCTCTCCCCATGTCTGATACCAGCCCTTTCCGCCGGTCACCAGGAGGATTTGTCCTCCTTCGTGGTGAATGTGCCAGTTATTCCGGCATCCCGGTTCAAAGGTCACGTTGGCAATGGGACCGCCCTTGTCGGTCAGCGGCTGCAAATAAGCCTGACCGGTAAAATATCTGCTAAACATTTCGGGAAGCTCTTTACCTACCGGAAATACGCTGGGATTGTTTATATTTGTTTGATCCATTCTCTTTCCTCTCAATCTTCTTTCAGATGAAAAAACGTCTTTAAGCCACCAAACACCTGTGACAGTTTCATATTGTCAGTTTATCATCGATCTCCTTAGTTCTTCATTGCCTGTTGAGTCTGTTAGCCATTATCAATTGAAACCAGTTCATATTCCCTAAGACCAAGCCCCAGATCAGCAGCAGCCTCTACGGTATGGATGCCATTACGGGACTCCATTCGCTCAATCAGCGATGCTTTTCCCGCATCCTGAGACTGATAGACCGCATCTACACAGGCCTGATCCAGAGCTACAGGGTCTGTGGAGGCAAATATACCAAGGTCGGCCATTTCGGGGGCATGTGGGTTGGAATCACAGTCGCAGTCTATGGACAGTTTGTTTGCTACATTGATATACATCATGTTTTTACTGCCCATATAATTTATAACCGATTGGTCCGCATCAGCCATAGATTCCAAAAATGAGTCCTGGTCGGTTGTAAAGGCATCTTCAAATACTTCACT
This sequence comes from Bacillota bacterium, assembly GCA_023391695.1. Taxonomy (GTDB): domain Bacteria; phylum Bacillota; class Clostridia; order Lachnospirales; family Lachnospiraceae; genus Anaerocolumna. Next base: position 95,192 of record JAEWAK010000027.1, on the reverse strand, counting down.
TTTTGCAGCAGTGTGTATCCATATCTTTCCGTGAGACGAAGCCACCCCGATGGACATATTCTTTAATGCACCGCCAAAACCGCCCATAGCGTGCCCTTTAAAATGGGACAGCATAAGCATGGAATCATAATTCTTTAAATGCTCTCCGACATAATTCTCTTTCAAATGCTTACCGTTTACAACAGGAATAGGCATTTCCCCTTCCTCATCCATAATATCGCAGGGAGCAATAGCCTTAAACCCGTGTTCTTCAATGGCTTTCCAATGCTCCTTTGCCTCAAGTCTCCTGCCGGAGTATGCCGTATTACACTCTACAATAGTACCATTCAGTTCTTGTACCAGCTCCTTGATCAGATTGGGATTTAAAAAGTTATGGCCGCCTGGTTCTCCTGTGGAAATCTTGACCGCTACTCTTCCGTTGAGTGTAATCCCCATGACATTATAAATTCTGATCAGGCTTTTGGGTGTAATCTCCTTAGTGTAATAAACTTTAGATTTTTCCATCTTACGTTACTCCTTTCACAATTCAAATACATTCTTTTATGGCTATAAGGGTTTTTCTAAAAAAACTTTTAAATTATAAGTTTTACTCATCCCGGCCCTTTTTCTTATGGCCACAGCTTAAATATTTTATAGCTTATATAACTGTATCATTTGGAGGTAACTCCAAGTCAAGAACTTTTTAAAGGCTTTAGAAATATGAAGCATTAAAACGTTAATACGTTAAAGTATCTTGGGGCCAATTCCTAAAAATCTGTTAAAGAGTTAAAGGTTTTAAAGAATATATATGATTATAACAGAAAATAAAAAAGTCACTATTTTAGATGAAAATTAAGAATGTCATCAAGGGTTCAAATGTAGAATCTCGGTTTTCATTCAAGGTTTTAATTTTTATAGTTTAATAATTAATAGGGTAGGTCAGTCCGTTATGTACCTTGTACGACACAAAAAAAAGAGCTAATCCAAAACCGTGTCGCTTTGAAATAACTCTATTTTGTGCCAAAACATTTTTAAACAATCATGCCTTCATACTTATAAAACAGGAAACTGCCAGTATGCCAATATTATCTGAAAATATCCTCCAATTCTTCTTTCGTCAGGGAATTAATGAATACCTCCTGGGACTGGATGACGGAATCGGAAAGATTCTTTTTCTTAATCTGCAGCTTATATATCTTCTCTTCTATGGTTCCCTTGGTAATTAACTTAATCACGTGGACCGAATTAACCTGCCCGATTCGGTAAGCCCGGTCCGTGGCCTGTTCTTCCACTGCCGGATTCCACCAGGGGTCATAATGGATAACCGTATCCGCACCCACCAGGTTAAGACCGGTACCGCCGGCTTTTAACGAAATCAGGAACACCTTGCCTTCCCCCTGGTTAAACCGCTTCACATAATCATTCCTGTCCTGGACTTTCGTAGACCCTTCCAGGTAAAAACCAGGAATATTCTGATGCTTTAAATCCTTTTCAATAATAGAGAGCATGGAAGTAAATTGGGAGAATACCAATATACGGTGTTCGTTGGCAATGGCATCCGTTATGATCTCCATCAGTAATTCCAGTTTGCCGCTGCCGCCGTTATAATTTTCAATAAAAGTGCCCGGATGGCAGCAGATTTGCCGCAGTCTGGTAAGGACAGCCAAAATTTTAAGCTTGCTCTTTTCCAGTCCGTTTACCTTTATCTCATTATCCAGCTCCGTTTTGGCATTTTCCACATAAGACAGATATACTTTTTTCTGGTCATCCACCATATCTGTCAGCATCTTGGTTTCCACTTTATCCGGCAGTTCCTGTAATACGTCTTTTTTCATACGGCGCAGAATAAAGGGCAAAATCCGCCTGTTCAAATCTTCCAAAACTCCATCTTCCGATCTCATGATCGGTTTTTCGTACTGATTCACAAATTTCGTATGGCTGAACAGATAGTCCGGCATAATAAAATCAAAAATTGACCAGAGTTCGGATAAAGAGTTTTCAATCGGCGTACCCGTTAGTGCAAACTTATGTTCCGACTCCAGCAATTTAACGGATTTTGCATTTAGGGAATCGGCATTTTTAATATATTGTGCTTCATCGATAAAAACCGTGTGAAAATGTAAATTCTGATACAAGTTAATATCCCTCCGCATTAAAGGATAGGAAGTAATTAAAATATCCACTTTGGCTTCCGCTTCAATAATATCCTGACGCTCCTTCGGGGTGCCCGTTACCACGGAGGAGGTTAAATGGGGAGCGAAGTTCTCAAGTTCATCCTGCCAGTTATAAATTAGTGAAGAAGGGCAGACAATCAAAAATCGGGATTCATTTAAATCCACTTTTATGGCAGCAATGTATACTATGGTCTGCAGGGTTTTGCCAAGGCCCATGTCATCGGCCAGGATCCCGCCCAGGTTATTATCGGATAAAGTCCGAAGCCATTTATACCCGGTTATCTGATAACCACGAAGCTCTGCCTGGATGCCATCCGGTAAATCATATTCCGTTATGGCTGGATTTAGGATTTTCTCTACTAACTGGGAGAAATCTTCGTTTTTTTCAACCTCCAGATTTTTTTCCTTAAAAACATTATTCAGATAAAGGGCCGTATTTTTTGATAAACCGATGGTTTCATTATTCAGTTCCTTCCCTGATATGCCCAGATAACTTAAGATATCCCAGACCTCCCGGATATTATCTTCTTCCAGATTTATAAAGCTGCCGTTTTTCAGGCGGTAATATTTTTTTTTCATCCGATAGGATTTAAATAAGTCCTTTAGTTCATCCTTTGGCACTTCATCATAATTTAAATTCATTTCCAGCAAATCCAGTCCGTTGTTTACCCTTAGGCCGGCCTTAAAGCCGCCGGGAGATTTGATATTGATTTTTTTAAAGGCATCGGAATAATATAATTCGCAATCTTTTGCCAGCTCATGAATGGAATGCGTTAAGAATTCGTAGATGTCATCCTCATTACGCATAATAAAGCCATGGAGTTTAGGCTGGAATCCGATTTTCTCCAGATAATCAATATAATAATCTTCTTTCAGTGGCTGCCTTATAATAATAAAGTTATCGGAAGGAGCATTTTCAAAGGCGTTGAATTCGTGCTCCCCATACCGGTATCTGAGTTCCGCATGAACATAGTTTTTCACTTTATCCAGATAAATCACCGGCTGTAATTCGGAAGTAATAAAACGGTCTTGAATCTCCTGGGGTACCGTCAATTCCATTGTTTCGCTGATTTTAGGCAATACCACTTCCAAAAACTTATTTTTATTGGTGCCCTTAAATATCAGAGGCTCTTTTTTTCCGCCGAGATTATTATAAAAAGGCAGATAATTACCCAAAAACCGTTTTGTCGGCTTATAAATACAGCCGTTATAATAAAGCAGTTCCCCCGAATCCGTAATGGGGATTACACTATATTTCCCGTGATAATCCATGACAATGCCGTCATCTATTAAGGACAGATCGTATTCGATCTTGGGGTTACCCGCGGTATAAAACACATCCTCATAGGGTTTTCCGTACAATTCCAGATCGAAAGTACTCTCATCCAATATATCCAATAACCGTAATAGCATGTTTTTTGTCAATACGATATTGGCCTTTGCAAACAATTTAGAATAAAATAACTTATCGATAGCTTCCTGGATTTCGTAAATTTGAAGGATATAATCCAGAACTTTCCTGGATTGTTTATCAAATTTACTTTCACCATGGATATATTTAAACTCTTTACCCAGCATTATATTTTCTTTGTTATAAAAATCCGTTAAAAATTTCTTGATAGACTGGATTTTATAATAATGGTGGTTTCCAACCCGCAAAGATATAATTGCGGAACCGGATTCCGAACGTAAAATCTGAGGTATGGAAATCCCAACCTTGATATGATAAGTTTCACCCTGGGTTACGCTCTCTTCCTGGTTGCTGAAGTAGCCAAGAATCTGATATACTGTTTTTTCTGCCGGATTATCCGGTTCTTCCATAAGAGACCGCTCCACATAATTCAGAACAAAAAACAGCGCAGTAATAACATGTCTGCACGCACCCTCTTCTTTTAAGTGTTCAGAACAATTGCATTTATGTTCAAAAGATCCATCTTCAAAGACCTGAATTGTAACCAGATATTCAAAATTATCTTTAACTGTAATACGATATTGCTGTTTTGTATTAGACCAGGTTGCACCCACTACATGATTTTGCTTATAATCCTGCAGTCCTCTTGAATATACTGTATCACTTGCAGCTAAATTTCTTATTCCCATTCTGGATAACCGTATCATTTCGCAGACTCCTTTTACTTGTCCATTCTTTGCATCCTAATATTATACCACATTTTTAGAATAAATGTTATGTTTATTCCTAATTTTGCAAAGAAATTCTTAAGTAAGACGTCTTCTGCCCCGGGAGATATTATCTGCTTTTATAAAAAAATCAAATTAATTGATTAAAGGTTAATTCTTCCGTCATTTTTTCTTTCCGGAACATGGAACGCAGACCAAACAGCAGGCAGGTCAGAATCCCGATAAACGGGATGATAAGCTCCAGATAAGTCCCTTTCGCCAACAATATAATATAAAATCCCCATGCCAAAAACGGTAAAGCCAGGCATGCAAATATGGTTCCGCTAATTAATTTACAATATTTACTTTTTCGGACTGCGTGCAAAATTCCTTTCATAATTCCTCCATTCCAGAGCATTTTTTGCGTATTAGAAGTTTGTGCTTAAGGTTTCCAGACACAAATCTGATGAAGATGCCATGTTCTTCACATTTTACGGTATGGCTGCCTCACCTGCGGCCGTAAATGTCTCATAAAAATCGATATACTATATATATTAGACGATAGAAACTTAAAAAAAGTTTCAGAAATAGTATAAATATTTTAATAATATTTATGAAAAATTAAAAAAAGTAATAATTGATAGAACAATTATCTCATAGGACGCAATTTCTATTGTATAAAAAAATAAAAAACTGCCACAATCAGGAAGTATGCTTGTGGCAGTCTATCATATATAGTAGAATTATGGTTTGCCGGATTTCGGCATCCAAACCAATTATTCAATTAAACGTTCCAGGTCCTCCATTGGCATAGGTTTATAAAAGAAATATCCCTGAACCATATCACAGTGGCTCTCCCTTAAAAATCTGGCCTGATCCAGGGTTTCCACACCTTCTGAAATTACCTTTAACCCTAAGCCTTTTGCCAGATTGATAATATTGCTAATCACGATCTTATCCCTATCATCCATAATATTATACAGAAAAAAATCTTTATCCAGCTTTAAAATATCAATGGGTAATGTTTTTAATAAATTTAAGGAGGAAAAGCCGGAACCAAAATCATCGATGGAAATTAAAAATCCCTTTTCCCTTAAGGTGTTTATAAACCGTTTAAGCCGGTCCAGACCTTTTAGGAAAATACTTTCCGTAATTTCAATTTCAATTAAATCAGTGGGAAGCCGGTATTTATAAATCAAAAACTCCAGTTTCTGAATAAAGAATTCATCATCAATATGAAGCCTTGATACATTAACGGATATAATAATTGCTTTTTTCCCCATATCCAGCCATCGGCGCAGCATACGGAATGCTTCTTCATAAACATAGAAATCCAGTTCCAGAATAAAACCGTTTTTTTCAAAGATCGGAATAAATTCTGCGGGATTCATGAGCTCCCCATTTTTGGTTTTCCACCGTACCAGTGCTTCGGCACCTGTTATATTCAAGGATCTGAGATCAATTTTAGGCTGCATATAAACTATGAATTCATGTTCGGTAAGAGCTTCATGCATCTGGTTTTCAATCATTTTTTCCTTGGTTATGGCCTCGTGTAAATTGTCATCGTATATGGACAAAGTACTTTTATGAAATCCTTTAAACCTTTTTCTGGCCATGTTGGCCTTATCCATTGCGACGCTTAAGACGGTATCTTCTTTTGTCATAAAATACATTCCGCTTATGATAATCGGGTTCACCTTGGGATAATGTGTTAAATAATCCTGGTTAATTGAATTGTATATCAGCTTAAGTCGTTCTAAAATTTCAAGCTTATTACGGTAAATGAGAAGAATTACAAATATGTCCCCGCTGATCCTGCAGAACAGTTCCATCGGATAAAGATGCCTTGAGATACCGTCTGCAAAAAATTTTAGTATTTCATTGCCGGTAGAATAGCCCCATTCGTCATTGATATATTTAAATTTATCAAAGTCGGAATATACAATTGCATATTGCAGTTCTTTCTTACTTGCGATCAGCTTCATGGCTTCCGCTTCAAATTTGGGCAACGTCAGTATCCCGGTTAAATTATCCTTGGATTTCACTCTTTCCATTATGCCCGTCACATCAGAGGAACAGATCAGATTCATCTTCTGTCCGTCCGGCATGTCAACGGCGGAAGCAGTTGTACTCAGCCAGGCTCCCAGTTTTTTATTATAAGCTTCGACGGAGTAACGGTTATTTGTGTTATCAAGGCCGGTTAAGGGACAGGTATCACAGGGGGTGTGACGGCCGAATATTGCTTTATAACATAATTCCCCAAGCTTTACACCCGGAAATAATTTCTCCGTATATTCACTGACATAAAGCAGCTCGTAAGTGCCTGCCTTTATGGCATAGTTGCTTAACTTCTGATTATTTAACATAGCCTGGGTGAAAAATATTTCATTGTTTAATTCTTCTTTGTTTCTTAACTGTAATATGTAGTTACTGATTACTTTCGTAATGATTAAGAGGGTATCCAGTACGGATTTCTGCCAGATACGGGGCTTTTTGCAATCTTCAAAATTAACGGTTCCGATAAACCGGCCGGAATCGTATATGGCGCATTGTGCCAGGGCTTTTATTCCCAGGCGATTGTAAAATTCTGTAATTGCCGGGTTAATCTCTGTTTTTGTAATATCTTCAAAATAATATATATTGTTATTAACAAATAATCGGTGATATTGTTCCGAAAGGGCATCCGACTTTACAATCTCACAGGACGGCTGTATACCGCAGCCAAGCCACTCAAAACTGACCCTGGCCTTTTGGTTTGATGTCTCATCTTCAAATATGGTAATACGGGACAGATCATAATACTTGCCTATCTCCGTAAATATTTTATGAATGGATACTTCTACGGTGTTATCTTCGCTTAATATGTCAAAAGTATAATTTAATAACCGTTTTTCGGCACCCAGAATATCATCATGATTCTGTTTTTTCTTCTTTTTGCTTCTCTTCTGCTGGATTTCACCTTTGTAAATACTGGGGTCCAAGTCTGCGTTATATATGACATACCGGTCTTTTCCTTTACTTTTGGCCTCATACAATGCAATGTCTGCCTTATGGAACAGTTCCTCATAATTTATCCCATCCCCGGGAAATACAGCGGCTCCGATACTGACGGTGATCTGTCCGTCTTCTTTTAATCCCGGAAGCTTTCTCCTTGCCAGACAGCATATGGCTTCCGATATCTGTGAAATGTCAGCCTGTCCTTTGGTTTCTTTCTGTAAAACAACGAAACCGTCCCCGTCGATTCTGCCTATAATATCATCCTGGTCAAACATTCTGTACAGGTAATCTGCGAAAGTTTCCAGGACAATATCACCGTATATATGTCCGTGGCATTCGTTGACCTTCTTTAAGTTGTCAATATCAATTAACAGGAAAGAATGATTTACATTAGGATTTTTGCTGAGACTTTCACCAAGATATTTTTCCGCTTTATCAATAATAGCTGTTTTATTTAATAATTGTGTCTGGCTGTCCTTTTCCCCGCGGATGAACAGGCCAGCATCATTATTATCATTGTAATTTTCGCTTAACTCGTTCAGAAGCTTACCGTTGTCTTTTTCTTTATACGTCATATCCAAAGTAATAGTCTCCTTTTGTTCGCTTATTGTAATTGATATAGACATATTTTAATATAATTAAAGCTAGAAAGATAAAATTTCCCAAATATAAGAGTTAAATCTATGTAATTTTTGTAAAAATTACTATTTTCTCTATTATATTACAAATATTATAATATATCAATCATCAAAAAAGCGAAATCTTAACTTAGTCATCCTCCGTATAGCAGATGCTTCCTTTATGCTGTTTTCCTTTTTTCTTTCGTCTTGCCAGTTCTTCCGTCAGTTCATTTCCGGAACTAAAGCTTCTTTTTTTATTGGAAACTACGGAAACCGTTAAAGAGGCCAATGGAAATTCTTCCGTTAACCCATGCCTGTTGGCAGTGATAATATAACCTCTTTCCCGGTCTTTTTCATTATACATCATCAGGGCTTCTTTTTCGAAATCACGGATGATGCTCTCAGAGATATCTTTCCATTTATAATTATCCAGAATCATAATAAAATCATCACCGCCCACATGGCCGACAAAAATATTATCCCCTTTGTGTTTTAATATTATATTGGCCAGTATCTGTATTACTTTATCTCCGTTTTCAATCCCGTATACATCGTTGTATGCCTTAAAATTGTCAATATCAATGTAAAAAATGCTGTATTCACTCTTAAAGGTAATACTTTGGGCTATTTCCTGTTCGATGATCAGGTTACCGGGGAGGCCGCTTAGGGGATTGAGATTTTTGGCATTGGCAACATCGATTTCCGTGGTCTTTTGCAGGAGATCCTTTACGGTAACCGTACCATAATATTTTCCCTCTTTTGTAACGACGATCATATCATAAATTTTACTGTTGTCCCTTTCCATTGCCAGATAGGATACGGTATTGACCGGGGTGTGATAATCTACTTCCAGGTAGTCCTTATCCATGATATCTGAAATTTCTTTTCTCTGGTACAGACTGAACCCATACCGGCCGCTTACCTTTAAAATCAGATTTTCCCTTGTTATAATACCCAGGACTTTTTCATTATGTACAATACACATTCCATAAACATCCTGATTCTCCTTAAAATCGTCAAAGACCTGTTCTACTTTTGTAGAAGGAAGGATGATGCGGGTATTTTTTGTAATATTTTCGATATATAAGCTGGACAGTTTTATGCCCAGAATATTATTTTTCTTCTGGTTCATTTCCAGTATAAACCGGACCAGTGAAGCGTCAATCTCCGGCATGGCTTCATTGGGTTTTTGTATAAAATACCCTTGCCCGTACTGCACACCCAGATTAATCAGGGCTTTTAATTCTTCCCTGCTTTCAATGCCTTCTGCAATTAAACTGATGTTTGTTATTTTGGAAAATTCAATTAAAGATTTTACCAGGACATATTTCAGACTATCCTTATCAATATTTCGAATCAGTTTCATATCCAGTTTCAGGTAGTGGGGATGAATATCACTGATCAGATTCAGCCCGGAATAACCTGCGCCGGCATCATCGATTGCTATTTTATAATGCTGCTTTTTATAATGATTTACGGCTCCCTGGAAGCTTACCATATCATGTATTGCCTCCCGTTCCGTAATTTCAAATATGATATTTTCGGGAATAATGTTATATTTGGTTAAATATTCGATTGTAAAGCCGTCGCGGAATTTATTATCATGCATGACTTTTGGATTTACATTGACAAATAACTTCTTATCATAAGGAGGTTTCATCTGAATATAGGCTGACTCCAGGGAGGTGACACGGCATAATAATTCCAGATCCCAGGACCGGTTGCATTCCCCTGCTATCCGGAATAAATCCTCCGTATTTGAGATAATGGAATTACAGGTAATCCTGCTTAAAGCCTCATGTCCTAAAACCTGCCCGTCCCTTAGAGAAATTATTGGTTGAAATACTGATTTAATCTGACTATTTTCAATAATATAATCTAATTCGTTCTTAATAATATCTGATATGAAATCTGACATTATAATTCCTCCATCTTATGTAAAAAACAGTCATCTTCTGTTTGATATAAAACATAAAAAGCAAGTCGTTTTAAGGCTTTTCTTTTTCATTATTATATAAATTTTGTGTTAATTACAGGATATGTGAGTGTTAAAATAGGGTAAAATCTATGGATAACAAGGGGGCTGTTGAAAAATAGCTTAATTTACTCAATGAAAAGGACTGGGTATATAATACTACATTTTAGCTGCGTTTCTCTCGTACGTTTAGAACAGTCCGCATAACAAAATCTGCAATCAGAAAATTTATTTTGTGATTAGCCAGTTCTAATCTAAAATGTAATATTATACACCCAATCCCGAGTTAGGGAGCGTTGAAGCTGCAACAGCTCCTCTATTATCGTATAGTAATTTACAGCCTTTTGGCTGCCAATAATTACAAGAAAAAGATATTCATGGACCGCCAGGGCCGGTTTGCTCCTGAGGTTACAAGATCTCCCTGCACCTGTAAAAATAAGGTGTGTCTTTTTCCAGACAGATTTCCTGAAGAACGCCTTTGCAGGATATCTTGCACTTTCTGGTCTTTTTTGATACAAGTTTTGCGTATAGAAGCTTTCCTTTCTCCCAGGACAGATCAACGGTGATATTTCCTCTTGCAAGAAGCCCGGTCACGGTTCCGGCTTCCCAGGCATCCGGAAGAGCAGGTAATAAACGAAGAATTCCATTATGGCTTTGCAGCAGCATTTCCGCAACAGCGGAAGTCAGCCCGGTATTACCGTCCAATTCATACACGTGGTCAAAGGCATAGGCTCCTCTTGTCGGGGGATGGTAGACAAGTTGATTGGGTTCCAGCAGATTATCCATCATGCTTTTTATATGATTATATGCTTCGTTGCCATCACCAAGTCTTGCCTCATATAACATAAGCATGGACCTCGCCCAGCCGGTATCCTCCCAGTTTTGCGCCGGCATCAGTTTCTTTTCCAGGGTTTTCTTTGCTGCCCTGCATAAATCCGGTGTTTCCTCTATAGTCAGCTGTGAAAAAGGGAAAAGCCCGAGCAGATGGCTGGTGTGCCTGTGCTGCGGGTCAGCTGACGGCAAATTATGGCTCCATTCTGCAATTGTCCCCTCGTCTGTTATCCGGTATGGCAATAAGCGGTTCAGTTTCCCGTCAACCTCCCGGTAAAGGTCTGTGGATTCATAATTTAGGCTCCTGCAGGCTGCCAGGTATACCGTAAACAGTTCCCGGATCATCAATATTTCATAAGTGCAGCCATTGCTGATCTGATAAGCCTTATCCTTATATAAAAAGCTGTTTTCCGGTGAAATGGAGGGCCCGCCGGTAAGACAGCCGGTTATTTCGTCCTCAAAAACATACCGGTTAAAAAAGCCTGCGGCCGACTGGATTAACGGAAATGCCGTATTGCGTAAGAATTCCTCATCCTCCGTATACAGGTAATGTTCCCACATCTGCATAAGTCCCCACACACCGCCGGTGGGACAGGGGGCAATCGGTGAAGCCCAATAAGGAGCGGCATACCCCCAGGCATTGGAGACAAGTTCACCGACCCAGCCCTCCAGTCCATAAGATTCTTTTGCCGTTATTTCCCCGGCCTGTGCCAGATCCTTCTTAATCCAGTCAAACAGAGGTCTTGCAGTTTCAGCAAGATTGGTAACTTCAGACGGCCAATAATTCATCTGTGTATTAATGTCCAAATGCATGTCGCAGGTCCATCCGATCCGGCAGGCTACATTATCATTCCAAATACCCTGCAGGTGGGCAGGCAACAGGGAATCACTTCTGGAACTTGAAAGCAGCAGGTAACGGCCGTATTGAAAAAGAAGGGGCAGTTTTTCGGAAAGGGGATCCTGCGCTGTCAGTTTAAGCTCCACCCGTTCCATAAGTTTTCGTACATCCTTTCTATGTTCTGTCTGTATTGCCTCAAATTCTTTTTTCGTACAGTTCCGTACATGGTCTTTTGCTTCTTCCGTTAATACTGTACGTCCGGCTTCTTCTGATTTGAACTCTCTTTTAAAATCCGTACTCATATACAAATAGATCCGTATCTCACTGGCACCACTGATATAAAGCCCGTCCGGGGAGTTTTCACAGGTACCGTCCGTAACCGCCTGTCCGTAACCGGTCAGCATAACTCCGCACAATTCGTCGCAATGCATCGTTTCATAAGCATGACAGGTAAATTGCATGGAACCGTCCCCGTATATTACATCTCCAAAGCTGTTTCCCGGTTCAAAAGATATCTTAATTTTATGGTTCCCTTTTAAATCGATATGATAAATCATAATATGATCCGGATGGGAAATAAACGCCTCTTCCCGGATGCTGTCCTGGCTCTTCCTAAAGGTACACGCTACGGTCCCCTCCATAATATTGAGGCTCCTCTCATAGTCAGATACCTCAGAGGGCAAAATGCCATAATCAACCCGTAGACAGCCGACCGGCAGGTTGGTGCCGTAATTTTTCCGGACTCCTATAAATTTTTCCGCAATTTCATGGACTTTATCATAATTCCCTTTTACTGCCTTTTCACGCATTTCATAAAAGGCAGCAGCGCCTTTTTGATTATTGTACATACTTTTTTCGCCGCTGTAAAATGTATTTTCCGACAGGTCAATACGGCTGACCGGAAGGCTTGATGCAACCATGGCCCCCATATGCCCGTTACCAAGAGGAAAGCCCTCACTCCACTTACCTGCCGGCTGATTATTTGAAATTTTCATTTTTACACCCATTGCATACCGCAGGCTACCTGCGATACTGCCACAACATAAAAATGTGAAAGAATCATTTGTGGCAACCTTTCTTTTTTAATTTTCTTTCATTCTTTCCTCCGGTCCGGTACATGTTTTTTCTGCAAAAACAGGGATTAGCTATCAATGCTATCCCTGAATTTTTTAGTAACATATGCCTTCATGTGTTCACCGTGTATGTTATTCTTTTACTGCTCCGGAAGTCATACCGCCGATAATATATTTTTGGCCGATTAAGTAAACCAGAATAACCGGAATACAGGTTAAAATAATATCGGCAAAAATATAATTCCAATAATTCTTATTCTTGCCAAAGAACTGATAAACCGCCATTGTCATGGGGAAGAGCTTACTTTGGCCGGATAAGTATAAAGGTGTCAGGAAATCATTCCACACCCCCATAAACTGGAGGATAAAGCAGGTTATCAGTGTGGGTTTTAACAGCGGCATGATGATTTTAAAGAAAAGGGACAAGGGACCTGCCCCGTCAATAACTGCCGCTTCATCCAGCTCAACCGGTACGGATAAAATAAAGTTTCGTATGGTAAACACACAAAAAGGTATCATTGCACTGGTGAAGGTTATGATAATTCCTGTTCTGGAATTCGTTAAGTTAACCACGTCAAGCACCTTGACCAGGGTAACATAGTTTACCGGGAAGAACAGGCCGCATAATACGAAGTAATATAAAAACATATTACTTTTGGTGCGTTTCCTGCACATTACAAAGGATGCCATTGCACAGGAGATAACACCGATTATAGTCGAAACCAATGCATAGGTAAGACTGTTGGAGAAACCCTGTATCAATTTACCCTGGCGTATTACTTCGGTGTAATTACTGAATAACCATTCCGTAGGCAGGGAAAGCTTCATTCTGGCCGCCTCCCCTTTGGATTTAAAGGAATTAATAAAAACCATATAAAAAGGAATTGCAACGGTAAGACTTAATAGTATGCAGACAATTTGTTTTAGAACGGTTTTAATTATTTTATTCATTACTGCTGCACCTCCTTTTTACTCATGACCCTGACAACCAGGACACCTATAAAAGCTGTAATAATCAGAAGAATTGCGTTCAGTGCGGTAGACATGCCATATTGTCCGCTGGAATAAAGCTGATAGGAATAAGTGGTCAATACTTCCGTGGCATGCCCCGGTCCGCCGTTCGTTAATACATATACAATATCAAAAACCTTTAATCCGTAAGTAATTCCGAAAACAAGGTTAATCGTTATTGCACCGGATAACATGGGGAGTGTAATGTGCATAAGCCTCTGCCAGAAGTTTGCACCGTCAATTTGGGCGGCTTCGTAATAAGATTTTGGTATTGTATTTAAACCGGCTAAGAAGATGGTCATTACGTAACCGATACCACGCCATGCATCTACGCCATAAATTGATTTCCAGACAACAGATAAATCAGACAGCCATTTTTGCTTCAGTATTCCAAGATGCAATGCATCCAAAATAGTATTTAATAAACCCGTATTATAATTTAAAATTGACTTAAATACTAAACCTATAATTACAAAGGGGAGAATGGAAGGCAGATATAATAAGGTTCGGTAGATCCCCTTTCCCTTAAGCCCCTCCTGCAGCATAATTGCCAGTAGTAAGGCAGGAATTAATTTAACGATGTTTGATACCAGTGTAAACATTAAAGTATGGGAAATACCTGATACATAGTTTTTATCAGAAGTAAAGATATCAATATAATTCTGTAAGCCTACAAAACTTATTCCATTTGATATTGATCTGGAACTCCAATCCGTAAAGGAATAAAATACCCCAAGCAAACTGGGTAATAAATAAAAACAGACATAAAGTACCAGAGGTATAATCAAAAACCATTGGGGATATATATTTTTTTTGTTCACTGCTAACCCTCTTTTCCAATTGGGGCCTTAGAAAAATAACTTGATTCCGTCTTCCGTAATAAACCGGATTTTCTAAATGCCATATGCTGTTTTTCGCCGGCCCCATTATTTATTTTCGCGAAGGCAAAGTATGCTGGTTATATAACTAGTTCCAATTAGTATCTTTTGCTACTTTTGCAGCTTCAGCCCTATTGGTATCCATATTTTTCAGTACATCATTTGCTTCAATCGTTCCCTGGCAGTATGCGATCATATCGGCTCCAAAATCCATCCAGTAACTGTTGGTGTATTTGGTAGCAGTCTGAAGAACACCGGTCTGCATTTTTTCTTTCGGAACCGTAGCCATGAATTCCTCTTCTTCCGGCAACCAGTGCTGCTGCAGCTGATCGTCATTTACGTCGAGATTGGTGTATGAAGGAGAATTATCAAGAATTTCCTGTAATGTTTCTGTCTGTGTACAGTATTCAAAAAATGCTTTTACCAGATCAGGATGTTTGCTTGCTGCCGATCCGAACATGGTAGGGCCGCCCGGATTCGTAGGGAAAGTATTATTATCACCAAGAGGAATTAAGAATAATCCAAATTCATCCGTTGTACCGGTGTCATCCTTGATTTGTTTGATAAAGCTGGAGTTCGCCATGGCCATGGCAACATTTCTGTCACCGAATTCATTGGACATGTTGGTGCTGTCCGTACCAATCCAGTCTTCGCCAAAATATCCGGCATCGGAAAATTCTTTAAACTGGTTTAACACTTCTAACATTTTTTCATTACCTGCAAAAGTTGCGGTGTTATTATTAAGGGCATCATATAAACCTGGCACAGCTTCTTCATAAGCACCGCCGATTTGGAAAAATGACAATTGATGCTGCCAGCCGTCTGCTCCCGGCATAAACCAAGGAGTAATGCCTTGGACTGCAATTTTTGCACTCAGATCTTTTAACTCCGCATATGTTTTCGGTATTGTCCATCCATTTTCTTCAAACAGCGTTTTGTTATATACCATTACATATTCCGGTGAGTTATGCCAGATCTGTAAGCCATATAATTTACCGTTGTATCTGCAGGACTGAAGTCTTGTTTCGGGGATCTTTTTCTCCCAAGCCGCACCGGAAAAATCGATACAGTATTTTTCCGGATCTACAATCTGGGAACCGATTGCAAATGGGTCGGACTGGATCCAGAAAATGTCCGGAGTGGATGCGGATGTTAATTTAACCTGCAGTACATCGGAATACTGATCGGCAGGAATGGTCTGAAGATCCACGGTTACACCATAAGTATCTTCAAAACGTGCTATGGACGCATCGTATCGATTATCCATCCAGCCTGCTGATACCAGGATGCTTAATTCTTCGCCGGCAAATTGATCCGTTGCTTGCGGAGTATCCGTTCCAGGGTCTTTGGCTTCCCCGTTTGATGTATTACTTTCGGAAGTCTTGTCGGAATCCGAACTTCCTGGGGTGTCTTTCGTTCCGGATGATTTGGAACAGCCGGACAATAGAGAAGCTGCCATAAGTACACATAATAAAATTGCTGCTACCTTCTTTTTCATAAATACCTCCTGTATTTGGTTTACCAAATCGTTTTATGGTAAATAAATTTTATCGGAAATTGACATTAAAGTCTATGCACTTTTTGGGATACAATTTGGACTATCTTTACATATTTACATACTATCTTACGATTGTTTTAAGTATAATACCTATCAATAGTGCGTTGATATTAAAAAATGTGATGGATATTGTATATATTCCATCACATTTCTTCGGGTACTTTATCAATTTTTGCAAATCAGCTCTGCCTGGGGCTATTTATGAATTGTGCCCTGTATATCACTCCAGTTCTTATCTGCGTATTCAATCAGGGTGTTGGCCTGTTTAAGCGACATTTCCGGGAAGAATAAAAATAAACTGTGGGAGCCGTAACGTTTCACGATTCTGTCTACATTTTTAATCCAGTCCTCAAACTCACCGGAGTACACTTTAACCCACAAGGATTTACCGGCCATAATCGCTTTATCATAGATCGGATACCATTCTTCCAGGGTGCCGTCCGGACCCATATCGCCGCTGGTCCACTGCAGGGCATCAATCTCTTCCACTTCCATTAATGCATCCATATGTTTAATGGCATCCGGTCCGTCTAAATGATATAACACACAATCTGCTTTTGCAGCCTGTTCTTTTAAGGATTCCAATATAAATTCGCGGAATTGGTCCGGTGACATTAATGCGGACAGGTCGCACTGGAGCTTTACTGTTTTGCCGGGACCCCAGATCTGGAATACCGTGTAGGCATTTCCACCCTCTTCATCTTTAATAATATCATAAAAACGGTCAAAATACTCATAATAAATATCCGTAATCTGTTTTACCCGTTCTCCGATCAGTTCCGGTTCATCAATCATGTCAAAGAGTAAATTCTGAACTCCCCGCATGGAAGCAAGGACATCCACATTCTCCATAAGGTCCGGCATATCCACATAGAAATCATCACCGGCAATTTTACGGCACTCCTTTACCAGCTCAATGTGTTTTTTAAACCATTTACTTTCCGGGTCAAAGCGGAATTCTTCTACTCCTTCCCAGTCGCTAAGGCATTCTTTGAACCACACGGTATCTTCTTTAAACCCGATATCGGAGCCTAAATAGGAGGCAAGGGAGCCCGGTCCGAAATCTACATTTAAATTGGGAAAACTTTCTGCAAGGAATAAATGATTTTTACAGAACTGACGGTATCTTTTTATGATGCGCTCCGCATTCTGATACTTGTCCTCCATGTCCTTCCAACGTAAGTCCTCCGGCAAATCATAGTATTTACCCTGGCATATGACATCCCTGTAACCGCCTTCCACCGGTTTATTATCGGATAAATGATCAATTTCCGGGTTTCTTGCCACCACGCACATAAGCGGCCTGCCGGTATTTTTATGCTGCCAGTAGTTTGTCCATTTTGTCTTTGTTTCTTCCCAGTTCTGTTTATACTTCATAGATATTCGTCTCCTATCTCATTTTTTCTCTATTATAGCTTTACACATTGTCTAAGTCTATACACTTTTCCAATTACTATTTGTACTTTTTTAACAAAGGTGTTATACTGGGAATACCTGCTGATCTTCTTTTTTCAAATGAATCAAAAAACCTCCCGGATATTAGAAAGAGGTATAAAACATGCGCCAGCTAAAACTTCAGACTAAATTGTTTTTAGCCTATGTTGGACTTGCAATATTAATATTGTTGACGTTTAGCATTTTTTTCTACAAATATGTCTCCAATCGGTTAATCAAACAGGAAATTGACAACCTTACCCAGCAAAATACTTATTTTATGGAGCAGACGGATACGGTAATCAATGATATGGATACCGTGTCCATTAACATTAATTACAGCAGCCTGGTAAAGGATAAACTGGATTCTTCTTTTAATCTGGATATTTCAAGGAATACCCTGGACAGTCTTGCCAGTTTGTTTGTTACTATTAACGGCGCGGACGTTAAGGTGGACCAGATAAATCTGTATGATATGCGGGGCAACCGGTTAAAGGTTGGACTTAAAACCAATACGGATTCGGTTGATTTAAAAAATATTTCCTGGTTTAACAAAGCCCTGGAGTTGGATGGGCAAAAATTAATCAGTCATCCCTACAATACTTCTTCGCTGTCAACTTCATCGAAATATCCTGATTGGTTCCTTTCTGTTTACCGTTCTTACAATAACCAATATGGACGGACAGTCGGAGCGGTTGAAACGATGAAACGCTGTAAGAGTATTTTTAAGAATATAACCAATTATAAAAGGAAAATAAAGAATTCTGCACAAATATATATTTATTCTGCAGATAATAGCCTGGTTTATCCTTATGACCTGACTGAGGAGGAACGAAATTCCATTCCTGATTATTATTCTTATGTAAAAAATAAGGCTGATACCATGTCCATGATTAATCCGGATAACGACGGACGGGAATATATGGTTTATAATACCTCTTCCTACAGCGGCTGGATTTATGTAACCGTACAGCCAGAGTCCTATATATTAAAACCGGTTAACGGTCTGGTTAAAATATTGCTTTTGTTTGTTTTTATCCTGCTTGCGGCTTCCCTACTGATTTCCTATTCATTATCCCGGAGCCTGGTTAAGCCTATTAAGCATTTAAAACATATTATACAGCGGATACAGATTGATACCCTCGGGGAAGACAAAGCTTATAATTATCCCGGTGCTTACAATGAAGTATCCGAACTATATCTTGCTTTCCAGTCCATGAGTGAAAACCTGAAAATATCCATGAATGAACTGATCGACTCAAGACAGCAGGAATTAAAGTCCCGTACCCTTGCCCTGCAGACCCAGATAAATCCGCACCTGTATTATAATACCCTCTCCAGTATTATTGTCCTTGCAGAAAACGGACAACCCCAGGAGGTTATAACCATGTGCCGGTATCTTTCACAAATCATGAGATATATTACCGACAGTTCCGCCAATATTATCGGTATCGGCCTGGAAATCGACTATGTCAACAAATACCTGTACTGTATGAAAGTACGGTACCAGTCCAGTTTAAGTTATACGGTTGATATTGAGGATGCCCTGTTGGAATACCGGGTTCCCAAACTGATCATACAGCCCCTCGTGGAAAACGCCATTAAATACGGTACCGATTGTATTCCGCCCTGGAACCTGTCCATAGTCGGACGCATTTATGAGGATCATTGGCAGATAGATATTATAGATTCCGGCTCCGGTTTTACCGAGGAAGATTTGGAAACCATTAAGGAACGGATAAAGGAAGCAGACAGTCGTCCCGGAATGCCGGAAATGCAGATTAACGGCTTAGGCATGATTAATGTATATATGCGCTGGAAACTCTTTTGCGGGGATACCATGATATTCCAATACGGTAATACAAAAGAGGGTAACGGTATTGTATCTATCGGACAACGATTTGCACAGACATTTGAACGTGTGTCAGAGCGCACAGATGGGAGTTAGGTTGAAAAACCAAAGGCAGTTTTTTCAACATCCTGATTTGAAGGTGCGCTGTGGCGCACAGATGGGAGTTAGGTTGAAAAAATCAAAGGCAGTTTTTTCAACATCCTGATTTAAATGTGCGCTGTGGCGCACAGATGGGAGTTTACTATGAAATATTCCGTAGTGATTGCTGAAGATGAGGAATTATTGCTTCATAATTTAGTTAAAAAAGTTGAAACTTCAGATACTGATTTCGAAGTTACTGGAACTGCACAAACGGGTATCCAGGCCTATGAACTGGTTAAGAAATTAAATCCCGATTTAGTTATTACCGATATCCGCATGCCTGTGATGGATGGAATTGCCCTGATTAAAAAAATCCAGGAAAATTATCCTTTAACGGATTTTATCATAACCAGCGGTTATTCGGACTTTGAATATACCAAAAGAGCGATACAGCTTAAAGTAACGGAATATCTGCTAAAACCGGTGGACCCGGATGAACTGAAATCAGCTTTGCTGCAATTGAGTAATAAATACAAATTGCAGCAGAGTTCTTTTGAGGACATTTTCAATCCTTCCACGACTCGCAACCCTCCTGCCCAGATTGCAAGTATTTTAAAGGATTATATTGCCAGGAATTACTGTTTGGATATTAATCTTAACCTGATTGCCAATAATATGAATTACAGTTCCAGTTATCTTACTAAAATTTTTTATAAGCAATATGACTGCAGCCCTTCCAAATACCTTATTTCCCTGCGTATGCAAAAAGCACAGCAGATTCTTCTGCATAATCCGGAACTCTCCATCCGTCAGGTCGGGGAAAGCGTCGGATATCATGACCAGGGGTATTTCAGCAGGATTTTTAAAAAGCAGGTTGGAGTCAGTCCGTTGGAGTATAGGGAGAAACCTTAAGTTTTGGAGGTTTCCATGCGCAGCCCCGAATCAAATGAATCGGGGCTGCCGGTTTCTTTTACATAAAAAGATCCGATTCATACCTTCTTTACGCTTTACCTCTATTCCGGCAAATTCCCGCTTATAACATTCCCGTTTGAAATTAATACAACCCCGTCTTCCTCTAGGTAGGAATAATCATTTTCCTGGTTATATTCAGACCAGTCCTCATTCGTGATCCGGAACTGGCACTTCAGGACCTGCCCCGGTGCTAAGGGATTTATCAAGTCTGCCAGGGAAATCTCCAAATAGGTATCGGCGTTTTCCACTGCCGGATTAAGGATTACAAATTCTCCCGCAATACTGTCGGTAACCGTCTCATACCACGGTGCGGTATTGTAAGACATACCCGCATCATCACAGTGGAATACCTGATTTACATTTGCTTCCTTCGTATAGTAATAACGAATCTTAACCGTACTTAAATCAATACTTTTCTCTCCCGTATTGCTGAGGGTAAACTTTTTTGCAATTGTATTCCCAACTGCATTTCCGGTTCCTTCTACCGCTAGAGCCAAATCCTGAGCTCCCGTATTGTCCACCGGCAGCTTGACTTTAATCTTAACCGGCGCACTCAGCTTAACATCTCCATTGGCCAAGGTCGCCTGTGCTGTCAGTGTCACCTCCATAATACCGTCCGGAAGAGTCGTATTGCCGGTCGGTGCCGTATATACCGCATTGCAGATCTCTCCGTCTGCTTCTCCTATCTTATTGCCGTCTGCAAATATTTCAATCCTGGCAATGCCACTGCTTACTCCGGTGCTTTCTGCCGTAACGTCCAGGTAAGTATCCCCTGCCGTCGTATCCAATACGGTTCCTTGAAGAGGCTTAGTGATAGCCACTACAACATCCTCCGCCCTTGTAAACAGGACAGTTAACTTTACCGTACTGCTTACCGCACTGGTTCCCGTTGTGGAAATTGCTTTCGCTGTCAATCCTATTTCCCGGCTGAAAGTGCCTCCGGTCGTATCCTCCGGAGTATAGTAGTATGCATAAGGCGCCGTAGTATCTTCTCCAATCTTAACACCGTCCGCATAAAATTCAACTTTTGCTATTCCGCTCATGTTTGATTCTGCCGCAGCCGTTATCTCAACCGGAGTCTGGCTTTTTGTGTAGTCGACTACCGTTCCGCCGGCAGGCGCCGTAATTTGTACATCTACCTTCTCGCTTTCGCCAGGTTCCTGCCCATACATCAGCTTGTCATCTAAATACAGGGGAATATTGCCTGCTAACCCTGAAGTTTCAGTTATACCCTGCCTGCTCCAGTCGTTTGTGGGATCCCAATTCACTTTATAGGAGGCATCCTGGGCCGGTACCAAACCGATTTGAATTTCCCTGCTTCCATGGAAGGAGATACCGCTCCAATCCAATTCCACATAGTAAATACCCTTTGCTTCATCCCATGCAAACGGCCCGTTCAGCTTAACTCCTATTCCATCCTGTGTTAAAGCCTGGTCATAATAAACCGGGATGCTTAAATCTTTGATGGATTGGCCCTTTGCAATCATTTCAGAAATGTCAAAGATATATCTTGCTTTTAACGAATCTGCTCTCCTCGGCGGACAACTGGTATCATTTGTAATCTTGATCGTCAACTGGGTTCTGTCTGAATTTTCCTGTTCAATCTTTGCTTCGACAAAATAGGGTGTCTCGTCTGTCTGATACTCAGGTACGGTGGGATCCGGTTCCTGCCCCTCTCCATAGATGGAATAAAGCGCTGCCAGAGCTCCCACGAAGGCGGCGTTGTAATCAATTGCAACTTCATTATAAACATAATCGGTAATTTCATCTTTATGGTAATCCTCTGCATCAGGACCGCCGACCAATGCACCCCATAATACATGCTTCTCTGTTGCCGGATCCACCATACTATTGGTAAGAGAACCATGAGCCGCCCTATGATGAGGGTTCTTTGCTGAATTTTTTGCATATCCCACTTCATAGCACCGGTTCATAGGATTATCTCCCAAGAGGTAATCCATCTGTCCCTTGGCCCACTCTGCAAAAGCCTTGTTTGGTTTATATTTATTATATACCAGGGCGCAAAGCTGTGCCGCCGTATTGTATCTTGCGGAACCCCAGGTATTGATTACCCGGTATCCGCTGTGGGTTGCAGCTAAGAAATTATTGTCATTGGTATCCTCATGGGGAACTCCGGACCAGTATTCAGCATTCCACCTGAAAAAATACCAGTGCTCCGGATTGTTCGTAATCGGCGCAAGTTTCGCAAATACGCCGCCCCAGACCGTGTCCCAGCAATGTACCCATATATTCTGCCAGGTACTGTCCGTGGTGTTGATTATCTTTTTTATATAACCGGTATAATTTCCACCTGCATCTACAGAAACAATATCTTCAACATAAGACTCCTCTCCGGTTGCAATATTCAGCCATACGGCCGCCCAGGACAGATCATCCTCATCATAACTGGAATTATAGAATCCGCCGGAGAAGCCAAGTCCTCTATTCAACCTGGCAAAATCATATAAGGCTTTTGCCGTGTCCAGACAGGTCTTTGCATAAGCAGGATCCGAATCTTTGAAGTTTAGATAGTTAACTGCCAGAGAAGCCGCAGCGCCGGCACACTGGTCGCTTGCCGGTGTTTCTGAAGTGGCAAACCACGCAGGTCTTGCAGTTGTCTGCAATTCCGGTGCTCCCCAATAAGTATGATCCGTTGTTCCGTCTCCCACCTGATACGCAAAAGCAACCACATTGCCGTCGGCATCCCGGAAAGTGCTACGGATAAAATAATCGTTAAACCACCTTAATATGTCTTCAATATGTTCCTGTTCCCCGATTTTAACATAGGAATCCCGGAATTCATAATAGCCCCAGCCCAAGGTTGAACCGGAATAACTTTGAGGCATCCCGAATTTCACATGATCCCCTGCATCATGAAAGCCGCCGCTTAAATCAACGAATCCGTCTCCGTCCGGATCCAATACGGCTTTATTCGTTTTAATGAAATCAGCCGATAAATTAGTTCCTTTTCCGTCAGAACCCACCGGTGTCAAAGGAATATGCCGGTCTTCCAGATGGCAGTCACCGCGCCAGGAAAGCTCGCCGCCTTCCACACCCGGTCCGCATTTATTTGCATCATAGAAATACATGGATAATTGGAAGGCTTTTGCGTAATTGTAAGTTTCTTCCGCCGATACTTCATCTGTTAAAACCGTACTTGCCTGTGACGGTGTCACAAACCCCATATTAATTACCAAAGATAAAACCAGCATACGAACTATGCTTTTACCGAATTTCTTAATTCTCATATAATCCTCCTTTTCTCCCGCTCTTAGAAAATTAATAAAGCTCTTTTCTGCAACTGATACAGTTTTTTGTTACATTTTTCCTCCTATTCTTTATAATTACCTCCTTTGCTAAGAATTAATATAACGCCCCATATTAATAATTTACATCCGGCAGCACCCCCTTTCTATTTTTTTAGCCACTAATCGCCGCAGCTGCATAACCGATTATGAGCCGCAGCTAATCGGAATGCGGATATCCGCTTTGACTTTAGTGGTATTTCTTCCGTCGTTGCTAATATTTAAATGTAATAAAATATCACAAGACAGGACAAATTTTTATTGCAGATTGTTTTCATATCCGACACAATTATCATTTTTATTGCACTATTTGTTAAAATATTATCATCTATATAATATCATATTTGTAAAATATTAACAATAATTAATTTTTACTTTTTACGGTTTAAAACTTCCAGACAGGATTTTGACCTGTTAATTACATTTCTTATGAATTAAAATTACAGGTAATTGGCGAAAACTCTGTTCCTGCATCCCTTTTAATTAAAACCGGATGTTTTCCTAAGGCGTGAGCAGCATTGCTGCATTCACAGTGCAGATAGACCAAAAAGTTGCCATAAATAGTCAGTAAATGTAATTAATTAACATAAATTGATTGACAAAATTATCCATAAATGTTATTGTAATGGTAAATAGTTACATAAAAGGAGGAATTAGTTTAACAATAACCTATAAAAGTGCTTATTTGCAAAGAAATCATTTGCTATAAATGAATTCATAAACATTTATGTAAAATCTCCCTGCTGTTTTGCGTGCTAGAAATCTATTATGGCAAAGATTTACCATAAATGTTTTTTTATTCAGGGGGCTTCCAATTTTCTCTTCTGAATATGGACCGATGTCAGCAGTCTGTAAAAGAAAGGAGGTGTGCACAGGGGATTACAGGCTGGCAGAAATTTGTTTTTAGAGAGTAATTGCGAGATAAATAAAAATAAGGAGGTAATAATATGTTAAAAAAATCTGTATTAGCTATTATGATTTTAGTACTTATTCTTATCGGCAATCCACAGTGGCAGGTAACGGCAGCTTCCGCAAGGCAGATGGAAAACCTGGACCGCGGAGTGGTTGCGGTAAAAGTCAGCAATGGCGTTTTCATCAGCTGGAGGGTATCAGGTACCGAAACTTCCGGTGTTTCCTATAACCTTTACCGGGGCACCACCAGAATTACCACCGTCACCGGAGCCAGCAATTATTTGGATACGTCAGGAACCACCTCTTCAACCTATTCGGTAAGTGCTGTGGTAAACGGAACGGAACAGGGAAAATCATCTGCAGTTAACGTCTGGGGGAGCAATTACCTGCAGATTCCTCTCCAAATACCGTCAGGAGGTACAACACCCGACGGTGTATCCTATACTTACAATGCAAATGATTGCAGTGTAGGGGATCTGGATGGGGACGGACAATATGAAATTATATTAAAGTGGGATCCCTCCAATGCCAAAGACAATTCTCAAAGCGGATATACGGGCAATGTATTTCTGGATGCCTATAAAATGAACGGAACACGCCTCTGGAGAATTGATTTGGGAAAAAATATCCGTGCAGGAGCCCATTATACCCAGTTTATGGTATATGACCTGGATGGGGACGGAAAAGCTGAGATTGCCTGCAAAACAGCAGACGGAACCAAAGACGGAACCGGAACAGTCATTGGGAGTTCCAGCGCCGATTACCGGAATTCTTCCGGGTATGTTCTGTCAGGTCCCGAGTATTTAACCGTATTCCAGGGTACTACCGGAAAAGCATTGTATACGACCGATTATGAACCTGCCAGAGGCAGTGTATCTGACTGGGGAGATTCCTACGGCAACCGGGTAGACCGTTTTCTGGCATGCATCGCATATCTGGACGGAGTGCATCCAAGTCTTGTAATGTGCAGGGGATATTACACAAGGGCAGTGCTTGTGGCATATGACTGGAACGGCTCAAAACTCACAAAACGCTGGACATTCGACAGTAACAGTAGCGGGAATTCCGGTTATGCAGGACAGGGTAACCATAATCTTAGTGTAGCAGATGTGGATAATGACGGTATGGATGAGATCATCTATGGTGCCTGTACCATAGATAATACAGGAAAAGGGCTGTATACTACCGGACTGAGGCACGGGGATGCCATGCATGTGGGCGATTTGAATCCCAGCCGCTCCGGTCTGGAAATCTGGAGCTGTTTTGAAGACACTGCCGGTAATGGCGGAGTCGGAGCAGCCATGAGGGACGCAAGGACAGGCAGCGTATTATTTAAATTTAACTCTACCGGTGATGTGGGCAGGTCATGCTCTGCTGATTTGACGGCCAGCTACGCCGGTGAGGAAGTATGGGCTTCCGGTTCGCCCCTTTACAGCAGTACAGGAGAAAACTTAGGCAGCGCACCTTCTTCCACAAATTTTGCAATTTGGTGGGATGGCGATGAACTCCGTGAATTATTGGATGGAACCACGATCACGAAATATGGCGGCGGTACCTTACTTTCTGCCAGCGGCTGTGCGTCCAACAACGGTACAAAGGCAACCCCCTGCCTCCAGGCCGATATCCTTGGTGACTGGCGGGAAGAAGCTATTTGGAGAACCTCGGACAATAAGTACCTGCGTATTTATACCACCACCAATATTACCAGCCGCCGTATCTATACCCTGATGCACGATCCGGTTTACCGCCTGGGTATAGCCTGGCAAAACGTGGCATATAACCAACCGCCCCATACAAGCTTCTTTTTAGGAAACGGTATGGCAACTCCACCCACTCCGTCGATATACCTGGCAGGTAACTGATGCAAACACAAATCAAATGATACTCTTATATTTGGTATGGAACCTTAATTTATTCAAGCGGATATACTGTCAGGTTAAAAATTAATGCAAAAATCCACCAGGCACCGCCTGTTATCAAAGCAGTGCCTGGTGGATTGTAACGTAATCTGTTTATGTATCAGTTATTCCAAATTTCGGTTCTTCCGGCAGTTACTGCCTAGTTACTGTCTAGTTACTGCCCGCAGTCTCACGGCTCGGTGCCGAGAATGAGCTGTCCGTCATAATAGACGGTAATGTTGCCGTTTTTCTGATAGGAGTAATCATCCGATTGGTCATATAAGCTCCAGTCCGTTTTTACCGTTCTTGTATCAATGGTCAGGGTTGCTCCCTCCATAAATTTGCCGTCCGTATTAAACTTAATCTCCAGATATCTGCCGGCACCGACCTCTTCTTTTCCTATTGAAACATATTCTCCCGTAACATTACCGGTATAAGAAACATACCAGGGCTCTTTGGCTATCTGAAGTGCCGCATTGTCACAGTAGAAATTCTCGGGTGAAATTCCTTCCTTCGTATAATAATAGCGCAGCACCAGTTTTGATAAATCAATATCATCTCCGTCTTTATGGTATAACTGGAAGGAATTTGTAATCGTGTTGGTGGAGACCTGGCTGTTACCGGTATTTTTAAGTGTCAGCGTAACATCCGTGGGGCCGCCGGGAGTCGGAGTTGGTGTCACCGGAATACTGTGTTCAAATTCCGGAAGCTCATCCAGCGTAATTATTGCGCTGCTGTTATAGACCTTATTTACCATAGTCTTTTCCGTATAGTTATCTCCTACCTTTCCCGTGGAATCAATAATAAAATCCCCATACCAAACTGCAAAATACAGCCAGTAAGTATTATCTCTTATCATCAGATCCGGATCCATCATTACTCCGTTTTCACTTAAGGCCGCCATTTTGGTACCTGCAGAGTAATTGACGGTTTTCATAAATTGGTCCGGAAGGGCGCTATAGGAATGCTTTTCAGCATAGATATCCGTTCCTGCTATGTCACAATATTCATCTCCCGGATACCAGTCCTGACTTTGGCCGTTCCATACCCAGATCAGGTTATTCAGCTTATGGTAGTAGGTCTGTCGTTCAAACATTAATTTATAAAGCCATTGATAAGCTTCCGAGCCAGCGGCACCCCACCAGAACCATCCGCCGCTGGCTTCATGGAGCGGTCTCCAAAGCACAGTTACATCTGCTTTTTGCAGCTTATCCAGATATCCGGATATTACATCGATATCACGGACTAACAGATAGCATTCCTCAGAAATTTTTCCCGTCTGGTATAAAGCCTCGATTTCCGTCAGGGGTTTCTGGCTGATATCCAGTTCCGTAACTGCCTTCCCCAAATCAAAGGTCGTATCCTTGGTATAGAAGGAAGCTCCTCCCTTCGGAGCATGCCAATGCCATTGGAAAGTGGTAAGTCCGCCCATCTTATCCCATTCCAGGGCAAGATTAACTTCCTCTGCGGACTGATAATCACTGGCAGGGTCACAGAAGATAAAATCCAGCATGCGGATTGCCGGATATTTCCCGGTCAATTCATGAATTGCCTGAATCTCCGTACTTGCATTCAGTGTACAGGACTGGCCGGACAGGGTTTTTTGCCCATATATGCTTTTTAAGTACTCCATGATGTCCACAGTCCTTATGTTAGCATTGGGATTGACCAGTGTAGAGGTTGCATCGGAATATACGGAAGGGTCGATACCGGAACCCTCCTCAATTGTAATATAGTCCAGATCAAACCAGCCCCAGTACTCCTTTATGGATATTTTGGCGGTTCCTGCCTCCAGATAGACGCTCTCTATAGCAGTATCATGCCAGTTTCCGTCGCCGTTACTGTAGATAATTGCGGTCTGTACGCCGTTAATAGTAAGATAATTTTCCTTGTAGCTGTCCGAAGCCGTCCGCACAGTAAAGGTATAATGCCTTGTTTCGGGTATCTCTACCTCGACGGACCAGGAATTGCCGTCTTTTTGCGTAAATCCGGTGGCATAGCCGGTTCCGCTGTACCCTGCCCTTGCGGCGGAAGCTTTAACATCTCCTGACATTATAGCATCCTCAGCTTCAATACGATACTGAAAATCTTCTGCCGCATAAACCGTCTTAGGTGGATTTTGCAGTAGTGCTCCTCCTGCCGGCACTAACACGGTTAACAGTGTTAATGCCAAAGCAATTGTCTTTCTTTGAAATCCCTTCATTATTTGTTTTACCCCCTTGTAAATTATAAATGGCACAAATCACGATTGATCTGTGCAGGAGCAGGTGAGATCATAAAAGGCTTTAAGCTTAGAAGCGCTTGTACTCTCTCACCTTCCATAATTTACATTATATAACCAAATTATTACATTTTCAACCTGTAATAATTTTTCTTCATGCATTTGGCCTGTTTTCTCTGTTTAAAACCGGAATAGTACAGACCTATTAGTTTTTTCTTCCATTTGTTTAAAAAATATGGGAAAATATAGAAAAGTCTTTATATTTACCATTATTTGTAATATAATATATATGTATTCCATGAGGGGACAAGTTTATCCATAGGGGAAATGTTTATCCATAAGATAAATTTGCTAATAGTGGAATAACAAAAAAATATATATAATTAAGGAGAGGTTTGTATGTTAAGAAAAAAAATGTTAGCGATTCTGGTAATCTGTACTTTTGTTTTACCCGTCTCATATTACCAGAAGGCAACACTTGAGGCGGCGACATCATATGCTGATCTGCTTTTGGATGATTTTGAAACCGATTTGAACGGTTGGGGTCCCAGAGGCTCCGAGACGGTTGCCCTCAGTACGGAGCAGGCATATTCCGGCAGGCAGTGCATTAAGATCAGTGACCGTACACAAACCTGGAACGGGGCTATGTGTAATAAAACAGCCGATTTATCTCTGGGGGAAACTTATGACTTCGGAATATGGGTTAAATATGTGGGGGATTCCTATTCCGGTACGCAGAATTTCAGCCTGCAGCTCCAATATAACGATGGGGTCAACGATGTATATAAAAATATCAAAACTTCATCGGTAACAAAAGGGCAGTGGACACATTTGGAGGGAGAATACACCATTCCAACCGATGCGGTTGATGTAAATATCTATGTGGAAACGGAGTATAAAACTTCTCCCTCTTCCCAGGATTTAATGAATTTCTATCTTGATGATTTTACGGCAACTCCGGCTGATCTTCCCGATATAGAGACCGGTATTGCCAGTTTAAAAAATGTTTTTGCGCCTTACTTTAATATAGGTTGTGCCGGAACAGCCGGTGAAATCGCTCCTGCTCCCGCAAAAGCGCTTGTATTAAAACATTATAACCGGATAACCTTTGGCAATGAACTTAAACCGGATTCCGTATTGGATCATGATGCTACTGTTGCATATATGGAAACAAACGGGGGGAATCAGGTCAATCCACAGGTGAATTTAAGGGCGGCCAGAACACTGCTTGAATTTGCAAGAGATAATAATATACCGGTAAGGGGGCATACGCTGGTATGGCATAATCAGACCCCGGACTGGTTCTTTAAGGAGAATTACTCCACCGATTCCGGTGCGGCATGGGTGTCCAAGGAAATAATGCTTCAAAGGTTGGAGAATTACATAAAAAATCTTATGGCTCTTTTAGAAAAAGACTATCCGACCGTTGAGTTTTATGCCTGGGATGTTGTAAATGAAGCGGTTGATCCCAATACCTCCACAGGTATGAGAAATCCCGGCTCCAATAATACAAGTCCCGGAGCTTCCCCGTGGATGCAGACAATCGGTTCGGACTATATTGAGAAGGCGTTTGAATATGCCAGGAAATATGCTCCGGAAGGCTGTAAGCTCTTTTATAATGATTACAACGAGTATGAAACTACAAAGAGTAATTTTATCTATAATATCCTTCAAAATTTAAAGAGCAAGGGATTAGTCGACGGTATGGGAATGCAGTCCCATTGGACTATGGATTATCCAAGCATCAGTATGTTTGAAACAGCAGCAAGAAAATACGATTCCTTAGGGCTTGAGCTGCAGCTTACGGAACTGGATATCAAACAGCCGGATAACAGCACTAATGCCTTGAAATTACAGGCTGACCGCTATAAGCTTTTAATCAATAA
This sequence comes from Bacillota bacterium, assembly GCA_023391695.1. Taxonomy (GTDB): domain Bacteria; phylum Bacillota; class Clostridia; order Lachnospirales; family Lachnospiraceae; genus Anaerocolumna. The sequence goes on along the minus strand of JAEWAK010000027.1, from coordinate 64,579 downwards.
GTGTGTCAGCTTAAAGAAGGAAGGAATCAACCTCACGGCGGTGATTTTCTGGGGCATTACGGATAAAACCAGCTGGCTCGGCGGCTATCCGCTGCTGTTTGACGGTGAATATAAGGCAAAACCTGCATTTTATTCCATTATTGAAGACCTGACCCCTACAGGAACGCCTACGCCAAGCATAACGCCGTCCGTAACACCGACGCCGACGGTAACTCCGACACCAACGGTAACTCCTATTCCTGATGAAGGAATACCGGCAGTGGCGGTAACCACAAAGCAAAACGTCAACACGGTAAATCAAACATATACCATAACAGCAAAAGGCGGGACAATCGATTTATCAAAGGTAAAAATCGAATTTACGGCAGACGGCTTAGGCAGCGAACCGCAAAATGTATGGTGTGACAACGCCGCATTACATCTGAATACGGCGCCATGGTATACGGATATCACAGACGGGGTAAATGGAATAGTAGCAAATGCAGTTTTGACGCTTACTTTTGAGGATGCGGCAAATCTTTCTGAAGGAAACGGTACGTGTACGGTAAATATCCGGTTAGCGAAAGAAGACTGGTCAAATTATGACATCATATCCAATCCTGTTTTAAAAGTGTATTATAACGGAACACTTGTACAGTAGAACAAAAGTTAAGGGCTGTTGCAAACTGATAAATTTACCGTGTCTGGTTCTCCCAGGTAAGATAGATTTTGAATTTTGCAACAGCCCCTTATTTAGTAGGTTCACAGGTCTAAAATTATTTCCTCACCGGTATAATTTACTTCTTTTGTTATTTCACCCAGCCTGATTTTAAAAGTCCTTGCCGTTTCCATGCCGGCAAAAGAGCCCTGGCGTTTTCCGATTGACAGGTTTTTAACGGTATCCTTCCATTTCAATTCAATGGTTGAATATGCCCCATTTTCATAATTGTAGTTATTTCCTTCATCTTCATATAATACAAAGGTCCCGTCGGCTCCGGGGAATACCTGCAGTTCCAGGGGCAGGCCGTTTTTTTCGTCTGCATACTGCAGTCCTTCTGTTAACGGAAGGATGGAGCCTGCCTTTACAAAGATGGGGATGCGGTCAATTGGAGTTTCTATGGTAACTGTCTGCCCGCCGGTATAAGCTTTGCCGGACCAGAAGTCATACCAGGCGGTTCCTTCCGGCAGGTAACAGTCTTTTTGCTTTTCTTTCTCAATTTTTAAATTGTCTGCTTCATAATACATGGGCTCCGTTACCGCGTAGACCAAAAGGAAAGGCCCGAACAGAAAACCGTCTTTAATATCCCTTGCTCTTTTATCTTCCATAAAATCAAAGAGCAGGCTTCGCATAATGGTTGCGCTTTGTAAACGGACTGCTCCTGCCAGGGAATAAATGTAAGGCATGAGACGGTATCTTAAGTTAATAAATTTTTCTATCGCATCATAAAACAGGTCTCCCTTTTTACCAAAATTCCATATTTCCCTTGGGGTATCCGTTCCGTGGGAACGAAACATAGGGAGAAAGGTTCCGAATTCCAGCCAGCGTACATACAGTTCGCAGTAACCGGCATCTTTTACGCCTTCGTTATAATGTCCCTGCCAGAACCATTTTGGGGTGGAATCCGTGTTGCAGCCGCAGCCGCGGTTCTGCCACTTATTCCCTACGGTAAAGAATGCTCCTATATCCAGAGTCCAGTAAGGATAACCGCTTAAGCCCACATTTAATCCTTCTACAATTTGTTTCTTTAAACTGTCCCAGGTTGCACAGGTATCCCCGGACCAAAGCATGGCACCGTATTTCTGGCCGGAGGCATATCCGGAACGGGTTAAGTTCAGGACACGTATATCCTTAGTTTCTTCTTTCTGATTCTCATAGATTCCTTTGGCATGCACCAGAGCAAACAGATTGGCATGTGTGGGATCAAGATATTTTTTATGTTCGGTACCTACAAGGTAAAAACGCTCCCAAGGTTCTTTCTTTACTTCACCGCCCCAATCCGGGCCGCTGAAAGGTTCCGTGGAATCGCACCACCAGGAATCAAAGCCGCCGTTAAATAATTCCTCCCTGGCCTGTTGCCAGTATATTTTACGGGCTTCTTCCTGAAAGGCATCATAGGTTGCATAATCATTTAACAGATATCCGGCTTCCAGGAATTCCGTATGATTTTTACCGCCTGCATTCATATTGGGCCAGACAGATACCATGGCATGGGCATGCAGATCATGAATCTGGTCCATGCATTCCTTCAGGTTGCCATAGCGCGTTCGGTCCACTAATTTTTCACCCCAATTACCGGATTCCCAGCTGTTCCAATCCTGTACCACACAATCGATGGGAACTTTCAGTTCACGGTAGTGCCGGATAATATCAACCAGTTCCTCCGCAGTATAATATTGTTCCTTGGATTGAATATACCCATAGGCCCACTTGGGAAGCATGGCTGCTTCTCCGGTGAGATAACGGTAGCCTGCGATGATATCGTCCGGTTTATTTCCCGCCATAAAATAATAATCAATTTGGTCAACGGTATCCAAAAACAGATAGGAACCGTTTTCATCATCATTAAAAGTCATTAAAGAACCGCAGTCCACCAATATCCCATAGCCTTTTGTAGAAAGGAACATGGGCATGGGGATTCTCATATTATGCTGATAAAGATACTGGCTGTGCCTGCGGTAATTATAGATACCTTCCTCAGCCTGTCCAAGACCGTAAATGCCTTCGTCCTCCTGCCAGTTAAAATTTAATTTACCGCGGTATGCGTGTCTGTCTGCCACTGGTCTTAAGTTTTGAACGAAATTACGTTCCCCGTCCACTGTTTTTACCCTGTTTATAACAGGCTTCTCATCCCCGGTAGTATACCGGATAACATCAATTTCAGATAAGGATTTACCGGTTTCCTTCAGATATAATTTTTTTGTGGTTTTATCTTTCCAGATTACAATTCCATTTTCCGGATATACAAGAACTTCCAGCTTATCCGTAGACACACTTACCAGGCAGTCTTCTTCCGAAACGGTAAATTTGACTGGTTTATCTTTTTTTCTGTTTATTATGACCGATTCCTGCTTGTATTCCTCATTTTTTGTATAAATACAGCGTATGATAGAAGCTGTTACGGGTTCCAGACGCATTTTAGCATCCTTCAATACAAAATCAATAAATTTCTCACTAACGCAATATTCCATACATACCTTCTCCTTTTATTTATCATTCTCCATTTATAATCTAATATAACATTCCGGATACCCATCGTCTATGCAGTTTTTTTCCTGTATTTTGCATTTATTTTACTGTCCGGTCTTTTCTCCTTAGGTTAAATTTCCCTAAGAGAAATTGTTCCCAGGAGAAATTGTCCCTAAGAGAAATTCTCCCGGAGAAATACATGTCTGTTTTTTTATAGGCGTCAAAAATTGGACATATTATAAAAACCGCACCTGACTGCAATTTCTTTACTGACCGGAGTGGTGTTTTACCAATTTTCACATGAAATCCGATTTATTCGTCATCTTCAAAAAACATATATTTCATGTAAAAGTCATTAAAAGCAGTGTCATTTGCCAGATTGATTTCGGAAGAAACTGTCACAATGTGAAGAAGGGGATCCTTGGAATTTTCTTCGGCCAAATACTTAACGGCACCCCCTAAGGAACTGTTACCCACGGCTTCAATCCGGCCTCTGAATTCTTCCGGCAGCATACCTATAACAATGGCTTTTTCCTGGTCCATCTTAAATCCAAAACCGCCTGCCAGATATACCCTGTCAATTTGTTCATAATTTACGCCATAGCGTAAAAGCAGAGTCTCTACGCCTGACCGGATGGCGGATTTGGCTAACTGTAATTCCCGGATGTCCTTCTGCGTAAATACGATACTTTCCCCTTTTGGTGTTTTTGCCAGGGGATAACCGCTGTCAAAATAATCTTCTGACATAAGCCCTGTCTCATCAATTATTTTCGCTTTCACCAGCTCCGCAGCCGTTTCAATCACACCGGTTCCGCAGATACCAATGGGCTCCTTATCTCCAATGGTCCGTATGGTTACCTGATCATCTGTCAGATTCACATTGCAGACAGCGCCCTTAATACTGCCGGTTCCCCAGGTAATATTACCTCCTTCAAAAGCCGGTCCGGCGGCGGTGGAAGTTGTTATAATCTTTTCACGGTTGCCGATTCCCATCTCTCCGTTGGTCCCAAGGTCGACCAGCAGATTAATTTTATCCGTTTGGTGGAATCCGCAGAAATATAAACCGGATACAATGTCTGCTCCTACATAAGTGGAAATACCCGGTAATAAGGTAACCATACAGTCCATTCCATCGGAAGCTCCAAAAACTTCCCGGAAGGGACGTCTCATCAGGCTGATATCCACGGGCGTAAAGGGAAATACTCCAAGTTTACTGCAATCAAAACCCATTAACAAATGTCCCATGGTGGTATTGCCGGCTATGGCAATTTCTTTGATTTTATTTTTATTAATTCCATTGCGGCCTAGGATCTGTTCTATTCCCGTTAATAAATCCTTGCAGATGCTCATTCTTAATTCCCTGCCTTTACCATTCATGGAAGCCTGCATCCTGGATATTACGTCTGCTCCATAGGCACGCTGCTGATTGACGGCAGTATAGGTAGCTATGGGGTGTTTTCCGATATTCCCTACTAATGATACCGCAAGGGTAGTGGTCCCTATGTCTATGGCTATGGAATAATCCTCTTCCCTTCTCGTTTCTCTTTTTTGCGGTTTTTCTTTAAAGTCCTGGAGAACTTCAAAATCAGCTTCATCCTTTTGCATAACCAGGACTTTACAGGAACTTTTTGGATATGCCTGACAAGCCAGTCTCCATCCTTCTTTCAGTTCATCTGTTGAAAAATATTTTACATCTGCATGACTTACGGTCAGCTCACCGTCCATCAGCCGTATCTTACATTTGCCGCAGGTACCATTGCCTCCGCATACCGCACTAAAATAGATTCCGCCGCATATCATTGCTTCCAGAAGGGTTTCCTTCTCCCTGCATTCCAGGACTTTTTCCCCTTTTGCCGTAACAGCTGTAACCGTAACGGCCGGGACATTTCTTACCGTACAATCCACATTATCACACTCCCTGCAATCATGATCCAAGCGGAACAATTGTTCATTCTTTGTAAGGGCGAATACCTGGCAGCCTGTTTTAACCGGGTCAAACATATATCCGGCAGTAATGGAAAGCCCCAGGGTTTCTTCCGCTTTTGTCGTCTTGTAAGCTATTCTCTGCGCTTCCATGGGAATATTAACAGGTGCCTCATAACGGTGGCTGACTCCAAATTTACGTTTACTGCATTCTGCCTTGATCCAGGCTTTTAAGTCCTCTTCCATCCCAAACAGACAGGCATCTGCCATAGCATCCACTAACATTCCTTTCAGGTACTCATCTTCCGAAAAATATTGCTTGGACAACTCTCCTATTTCATCCCCGACTGTTGCAATGGAATATAAGACAGGACTGTTTGACGGCAGTACAGAGGCATATTCCTCCTCTATGGAAGTAAAACAAATCACGGCCTTAGGACGGATCCGTTTTAAAACAATTGGTTTTAACTGTTCATATTCTTCCAAAACTTCCCCATAGATGGGATTATCTTCATAGCATTGAATTAACTGCAATACGGCTTTTGGTTCTATCTCTATATGAAATTCGTCCTTTGTTATAATGTCTCCCATTCAAACTCCTTATGTTATAAAATAAAACATCACAGTTTCCAAAGAAGTGTTAATAGCTGATTTATCTATTCTATTTTGTACTGTGAAGTTCAGGTATCAACTGTATTATATCATTATACCATTATACCATGTCCGTAACCTCCCATGGTATGCGCTGCTTTGCAGCGTTGATGCGCACTCACTTTGTTCGGCGCGGTATCTGACTATATTATACCATGTCCGTAACCTCCCATGGTATTGCGCTGCTTCGCGGCGTTGATGCGCACTCACTTTGGTACGGCGCCGGTATAATGTCAATTGACATTATACCATGTCCGCAAGCCCCCTGGTATCCGGGCCTTCGTGCCAATGATATGCACTCACGACCTTCGGAGCGGGTGTAATGTCTGTCCAATCCGTATTTATTATATCATAGATTTATATCAATACATACGAATAATATCGTAACAGGGAATTCATGGCTGCTTTTCAATGCAATCCCCAAGAAGATTAAAAAGGTTGGTTCCTTAGGAACATAAACTCACCGTACTGCGCCAGAGATGAAACTGCTGCGGTTTAAGACTAGTTAGTTTGGTGGTTGCAATTTATTCACTTTTACTATATACTTAATGTTGCTCCCTGTTTTTTATGTATAATTGATACGATTTTATATATTGGAAAGGAATGCTTTATGGAATTTGTTGATATTTTAAACGTAAACTTGCAGACTTATGCAAATGCAACAAATATTACATTAACAGTTCTTGATAAGGATGGAAAACAGACTGCTCTTTTCGGTCAGACTTATCAGTATTGTGCCCTGTTTGAAGAAGCTACCGGTAAATATTGCCCTTGTTCCAAAAAGCATCAGGATTCCTGCATGCAATCCCTTAACCTTGGGGAATCGTATATCTATTTATGCCCCGGAGGACTTATCCATTTTACTGTCCCGATTGTGAAAGAAAATTCTTATCAGGGAAGTGTCCTGGCCGGTCCTATTGCATTAGATTATCCGGATATTACCCTGGTTGACGGTATTATCCAGAAATACAATATCAGCCTTGATTACCGCCGGAAGATGTATACTGCTTTAACAGCCATTCCCTTAATCGAACCTTTTCAGGCAAGGCACTTAAGTAAATTATTATTTTTACTTGTAACAAACCTGATCAGCACAGAGGCGGAACGCACAAAAAAATTAAGCGAAAAAGCCTTCCAGCAGGCCAAAATCGGTGAATATATACAGTTGACCAAAGAAGACAAGCCTTATTCCGCCACACAATATGCCATGGAAAAAAGCCTGATCCATGATGTATTGTCGGGAAATTCAAAGGGTGCGAAAGCTACGTTAAATGATATGCTGGGACAAATTTATTTCACTTCAGGCAATAATATAGAAATTATAAAGGTAAGGACCATCGAATTAGTTGCTTTATTATCCCGGGCGACCTATGAGGCAGGTTCTAACGAAAGCTCCGTTTACCATATGACGGAAACCTTTATGATGGAACTGACAAATGTTAAGAATCTGACCGACCTTTCCTATGTGCTGATGGAAACCCTGGAACAGTTTACGAATATGGCCTTTTCCAATACCAACAATAATAATCTTTCCGTCATCAAAAAAAGCATAGATTTTATCAATGACCACTATAATCAAAACATTACCCTGGAAATGGCAGCCGAGCAGGTAGGTTTAAATCCTGCTTATTTTTCGACCCTGTTTAAAAAAGAGACGGGAATAAACTTCTCGAATTACTTGTTAAATTTAAAAATTGAAAATGCCAAGCTTTTACTGAAGAATTCCAATCTGTCCCTCATTAACATAGCGATTGAACTGGGATTTGATAACCAGAGTTATTTTTCCAATGTATTTAAAAAGGCTACAGGTATGACACCGAAGCAGTACAGACAAACCTTATAGTTTAGAAACATGAACTGGTTCCTATAAAAAAACTCTATCCAGTTTAATCGTTTCCATATTCCGCCCGATCAGGCATATTTCAGACCGGTCTGATTTAACCTTATAAGAAAGCAGCGTAGCGGACCCGGAATATTCGCTTTGTCTTTTCCTGTCCGGCAATAATTTTATGACGGTTTCACCCGGTACGTATTCTACGGAATATAATCCCTGATCCGAATCGGTACAAATTCCTTTTAACCTGTGTACCTCTCCATATATATTATTTTCGATATCATCAATGAAAATCCTGATTTGATCTATATTTATACTGGTTTCCCTGGTAATTTCATAACTTTCAAAATCGTTTACATGATTTATTCTGAGACGAAGCGGCTGTTTGAAACCGCCGGTTTCGTTTTTTAATTCCATGAGTATCTTAAAATTTTCCAGGGGGATATTGTCCCACGGATCTGAAATGATATGGCAGGAGGGCTTTATTTTATATATTTCTGTCATGATACCATGTTTTTTCTCCTCTTCCATTCCGTCTGTTTTACTTAAAAATATTACTTCACTTGCCCGTATCTGGTCTTCAAAGAAATCTTTTGATATCAGGGTTCTTAAATAATAATTTTTCCCATCCACAATGGTAACGATATGCTCTGTTTCGCATAAATCTTCCAGTTCCTTGTTTTGCAGGATTTTCTTTATCTCAGTCAGTTTTGCAATACCTGTAGGTTCCACTATAATACGGTCAGGATTAAATTCTTTTATTATCTCAAAGATACCTGCAGACAGCTCCAGGGAACTGCTGCAGCAGATACATCCTGCCTGTATGGGTTTTACAGTCAGCCCCTCTCTTCCCAAAGTCTCCTGGTCTATATTGATTCTGCCAAATTCATTTTCCAGAATCACGATTGTTTCATCCGAAAATACGCCTTCCATTAATTTTTTGATAAAAGTGGTTTTCCCAGCTCCTAAAAAACCGGATATTATATCTATTTTTATTTTTTTCATACTAAACTCCCGTCTGTGCGCTCTAGCGCACGTACAAATCAGGATGTTGAAAAAACTGCTTTTATTTTTTCAACCTAACTCCCGTCTGTGCGCTCTAGCGTACGTACAAATCAGGATGTTGAAAAATTGCTTTTATTTTTTCAATTTAACTCCCATCTGTGCGCTCTGGCGCACGTACAAATCAGGATGTTGAAAAAAATGCTTTTATTTTTTCAACTTAACTCCCATCTGTGCGCTCTGGCGCACGTACAAATCAGGATGTTGAAAAATTGCTTTTATTTTTCAACTTAACTCCCATCTGTGCGCTCTGGCGCACGTACAAATCAGGATGTTGAAAAAATTGCTTTTATTTTTTCAACTTAACTCCATCTGACGTCTTGGCGGTATGCAAATCAGTATTCTTTGAAAAATAACTGGGAATCTCAATGGCTATTGTATGATTTACCCAGTTATTTTTAAATATAATATTAAATTAACGAATACTTTTCATTATAAAAATCGGTTATTTACCGGTTACCTTAGATTCCATACTCAGCCGGATTATATTTGGCAGTATCCACTTCTTCTTTCATTTCCGCAATAAAAGCTTCTTCATCTTCCGGAATTTCTTCTATCTGTGATTCTAAAATACCCAGCCAGTTGATTTCTCTTTCTTCTAATACCAATTCTTTATTTTTTACTGCCCTTTGTAATATTTCAAGGGTTAATTTAGCCGTATTTAATGTCCGGATGAAGGGATCCTGGGTTTTTACGATTTCATTGCCGATTTCGAAAGCGATCTCAGGTCTTAAAATATAAGCCTGGGGGTCTAAATAGCAGTCGGATTCAACAAGGAAGTCCCTCATTAATTTAGCCTGTCCTTTTTTGGCTGCGGTATTCATAAGCCTGCAGTCATAGATTAACTGTTCGGTCGACACGACCGGTGCAAAGCCGCTTAAAAGTTTTACCTGCTGTACGGATTCATTACTCCATAAATCCGCAACGGAAGCCGCTATATTACCGATGGGACTGAAGTGGGCACAAGCAGCACTCTTGCCTTCCAGGGCGATTGGTGTACCGGTTATGGCTTTTAAGTAAACATTTTCATAAGCACAGTCTTTACCGGGGCCTACCGCACCGTTTTCTATGGCAATAAGAGCCCTTGGCGTGGTAATGGTTCTCATGACCGTGGCATATACCTTGGGAATAAAGCCCTGTTCCGCAAGTACCATGGAAGTGTTGGCAAAACCGCAGGCAGAATCCCCGCCGGATATGGCATTATTGGCTTTGGCTATATCGGAAATGTTTGTCCAGAGCCATTTCATATCCCTAGAAGCCAGACAGCCAAGGGCAAATATGGAGGTTCTAAGGTCGGCATTAATGATTGCTTCGTCATTTACTTCCTTACCGCCGGTGGATTCAATAGCTAAAATATCGGCCCCGTCTTTTGCAGCTCCTTCAAAGGTCTTAACCATTGCCTCCCAATACTGTCCGCTTCTCATAACAGGCGGGCGGCTCATTTCCCTGAGGTCGTTGGGAGTCATTCTCATGACACTTTTTAAGCCGTATTTTGCTTCATATTCAAACATGGTATCCCGAAGTAATTTATGGATTTCAATCCCCCACTCAGGATGTTCCGTCATATCCGGAAGGGTTTCAAACTCTATTACAAGCCCGGGCGCATGTAATTCATGGGCTTTTTTTAATACTCCTTCAATGACATCTTTATAGATCCGCAGTACTTCCGGCATGGTTTCCTGTCTGATATTCATTGGAGGAAGGGTAAAATTAACTTCCGGATAAATCAGGCCTCCTCCTATTACTAAACCGTTTTTTGTTGTTACTGGATTTGGACAGGAACCGTAAATAAAATCATCTACGGATGTATAGGCCAATTTTGTAAACTGTCTGCTCATGTTGTTATCCTCCGATTATTTTTAATATCTAGACACCAAAAATGCTTTTGCCGATTCTGCCGCGTCACTTGCGTTAGAAGTATATACATCAGCACCTACGGAATCCGCAAAGGCCTGGTTAACCGGTGCCCCGCCTATCATAATTCTGTATTTATCCCGGACGCCTGCTTTTTCAAATTCACGGATAACATCTCCGATCGCCGGCATGGTTGTTGTTAACAAAGCAGAAATACAAACAATATCCGCTCCTACTTCTTCTGCTTTTTCAACAAATGCGATATCAGGTACATCAATACCTAAATCATAGATCGTTGCTCCCATGCCTTTCATCATCATGGCAACTAAGTTCTTACCGATATCATGTAAATCCCCTTTTACCGTTCCGATAACAATTTTGCCGATCGGTTTGACACCGGTAGCGGTAAGCAGCGGTTCCAGAATCGATAATCCTGCAGACATGGCTCTTGCGGCAACTAACATTTCCGGAACATAAATTTTATTATTTTTAAAATTTTCGCCGACAATCCCCATGGCATTGATCAGGCCTTCGTTTAATATTTTCTCAATGGAGATTCCTTCTTCTACTCCCTGATTTACAAGTTCTTTTACCTGCTTTGCTTTCCCTTTTTGTACAGCCAATGATAATTCTTCAAAGTCCATAAAATACCTCCTAAAGTGTAGTGTTGATTCAATTGATGGTATTAGTATAACTTTTTTCGGATAATAAGTATTTCATTCTATTTATAAATTTTATAATATTTTTGGGAATTGTCCCTCGGATTTTATCCTGAATTAGTAATTTTATTGTTATATAATCGAAAATCTAAAAATATAAATAAATAATGTTGAAAATTTTAGATTGCTTCCGCTCAGTGTGATCTAAAGCGTAATTTTTTGACTCTTTTTTGAGTCATAGGACGAACTCCTATGACTCAAAAAAGAATGGACTTGCCCTTGACGTTAATTATCAATGACAAATCCACTTCTTAACAGTTATACAATGTATCAATTCATCAACCAGATATCCCGTAATTTTTTAATGCAGAATTTAAAATCTATCTTTTCCACACCGGTTTTGGTTAATATGGGTATCTCCCTGATTAATTCTTTTCCTATATAATATTTTGCACTGCCGACAACGGTTTCCGCAGTTACTGGTGCTTTCAATGCTTTCGGTACCTTATAAACCACCTTTACAACTTCATTTTTATTCATCAATAAAGAGATATCCCCTTCATAATATAATTCAACATAATTATTTTTCCCATCTTTTACATATATCGGGTCAAACACTTTATTTCCGTCAAATATCTGCTTTAATTCAAAATTTTTCATTCCGTAATCCATAAGTTTCGTAGTGTCGGACCATTTATAACTTTTATGGGGCGGCCATCCGGCGGCTAATACAACCGATACAAAAGTTTTACCGTCACTATCGACAGCTCCCACAAAGCAGTATCCTGCTTTGCCGGTAAATCCGGTTTTAACGCCTATGGCACCATTGTACATATATAAAAATCTGTCTTTATTGCTGACAGAAAAAGATCGGCCTTTCTTTAATTCTTTAAATTCCCATGCGGAGGTATTGGTTATTTTTAAAAATTCCGCATTTTTAATTGCATAGCTTGCGATTCTGGCAAGTTCTACAGATGTAGTGTAATGCCCGTCGGCATCCAGCCCATTGGGAGTTACAAAGTTTGTATGCTCACAGCCCAATTCCTTTGCTTTTTCATTCATCATTTTTGCAAAGCCTTCCACGGAGCCGCCTACATGCTCTGCTATTGCCACTGCCACGTCATTATGGGATTCCAGCATCAGCGAATACAGAAGATCTTCTAACCGGTACTGTTCCCCTTCGTTAATTCTTAACTGTACATCGGGCATGGTAGAAGCATATTTGGATACGGTTACTACTTCATCCAATTTGGCATTTTCCAGGGTGACAATACAGGTCATAATTTTTGTCGTACTTGCCATAGGCATTTCTGTATTGCCGTTCTTTTCGAACAGGACACGCCCGTTATCCGCATCCATTAAAACAGCTGACTGGGCATACAGGCGAAAATCATCACTTTTTTCCGTTTCCGGTGTATCATTATTTATATCTGTTTCCTTCGAATTTAAGTCATTTTCCTTTTCTGCTTCTTCACCGGTATTTATTTTTTCAGTAAATTGGCTATCTGCCTGAAGTTTATGTAATAGTCCTTCATAATATGATATGGAAGTGAAGTACAGTACAATTAAGGAAATTATGATACCAATTATTTTTTTCTTCAATTCTGCATCCTGTAAATTATACTTAATTAAAGTTTATTAAAAGAACGGTATAATATTCCTTAAATCAAAATTCTTTTATTTACGGAATCTTACTGTATTACAGAATTAATAGTGCACCGATAAGTTGGAGTCTATATGTTTCAGTATTGTAAAAATGCTGCCTTGTCATTTTCATTTAAACCCTTTGCTAATATACAACAGATATCATTATTGATATCCAGTCCAAAACTGACATGATCGTTTTGAATAATGGAGATGATTTCATTTTCCGATAATAAAATATATACCTGATCCTTATACAGGTAAACCCTCAGATCGCTTCTTTCATCGATATAAGTTTCACTCATTATTTTATCGAATTGCACAACGGGTAACCCTTCCATAATTTTCTTATTATAAGTATTGAAACTATCCAACACATTAACTTTTCCGCAAAAATTCAGTGCCACGGACCTGATATCTCCTTTATATTTTCCTATTCCGATTTCCATAACGGACTTATGCAGATCCCCGGTCCTCCAGTATACAGTCGGTTCCTGTGATATGTCCCAGGAGCCAAATTCAATGTATATGGGAATATAGATATTAAATTCTATGGATGTAGGTTTTTTATCCTTATATTTTAAGACTCTCAACATGGTATCTTCCTGCCTTTCTTAAAATAGATTCCGCCTGACATTTCAGTTTGATAGAAGCATTAAGCTTTTTCATCTATCATTATTGAACGGAATATGGTGTCTTATGCAAAAAGGACTAAGCCGATCTCCCAATAAATGCCAGGTTTTCTGAACTTAGTCCTTGTTCTATGATTAATTTATATTCCCCAGCTTTTCCTCATTTTTATTTCTCTTTCCAGGTATTGATTTCCCAGCCTGAATCTACGGGTAAAAGAAAATACGGCGGTGATTCATATTTCATTCTGGTGTCATGGGCGTAATCTTTAACAAAACCGTAGGTTACATTACTCCTGACCCCAACGATTCCTCTCTGTTTTTGTATAATGGCTCCCCTGACAGAAAGAGACCCGCCGGGATTTGGGTAAGATGTACCGGTTTCTCCGTACATATTATAAGAATTACCAAAACTTCCGTTAATCGCAAATAATGCCCCGTAAACTTTTATCGCGCCGTTCGTTGATTTTGCGTCGGCGCTGTCAAACCAGCCATAGGTCAGTACAGATACATTTTTATCGGCTATCAGGCCAAGCATATCATTTTGTCCCGATCCGGTAACCGTGATTTCTCCCGTAGAGGTATTTACCGTAAAGTCCGTATCGGAATAGCTGATCCCATTTGTTTCATGGTTCTTCGCATCCGAAAATTTGTTATAAATCGGGTCATAATCTGTAACATAAATATCATTGGCTGAGGCCACCGTAAGCCTTCCGTTTAATACCCCTGATATAAATACATTTCCCACATCCTGATTATACCTCTTGCTGGCATCTGTAGTGGATGTCCCATTTACATAAATGACGCCGTTGGGAGGCAGAGGCCGTGTTACGGAATTGGAATTGGATTTCGGATTCCAAACCGTAATGGTCCCGCCGGAATTTAACCGGATACTGGTTCGCCCCTCATATATATATCCGTTGGCCTTGGCATAATTCATAAGTTCCGAATTGTTTTTCGGATAGGATACAGCGGGCACCTGCTGGTTACCCGCATGAAATTTGGGATTATTGGTTGCGTCGGACTTGTATACGATCCGGTTGACATAAGTAACCGTATCAAAGAACTCCGGTGAACCGCTGATACTTAAGCTAGTATTGGTATGGTAAGGCCCAAAGCATTTATCTCCGTCCATCCACCATATATTGGAAGGGTCATTATCGGAAAAATAAACATATTCAGTAAAAGAGCGCTGTGTAAATGCTGCTTCTAACGTACGTTTTATATCGGGATTTCGAAGAGACCACCCGGTTACGTTAATAATTTTCTGCATATTGGTATTTTGAAGTTCCTTAATGATGTATGCGGATTCCGGATCATTTTCCGGATAGGTAACTACGGTATCCATCTGCAGTGTGGAGTTTTCTTTGTTTAAATACCAGAGATATTCATTTAAACCGGCTTCCGCCGAATGCAGTGCCTGAATATTATCTTCGTAAATTACTCCGGTTTTTGCCTGGGAAGTGGTCAGAGTCAATACAATTGTTGCCGTTGTCATAACAACCAGCATTACCATAATGACGGTCGGAAGAGCTGCGCCCCTTTCCCTGGAATTTTGAAATTTCATTAATCCATCGCCCCCTTACTTCGGACTGTAATACTTGTTTTTACACTTACGGGCTGGTCTGATAACCGGTCCTTCTCATCCAAAACAAGCAGTTCAATATTAACGGTTTTGCCATCAATGGAAAATATCGGTGTAGATATACCCGACATTTTATTTTTCACTTTGCCGGCCAGGGTATTCCAGGTGGAAGGAGTATTTCCAAGTGCTGCCTCACCTCTTTTTAATTCATCATTCTCCAGCTTATACTGTACGGTCTGTAAGGTACCGTCCTTGTCAGTATCGGTATAAACTGTTAACCACATTCCATTATTCTGGACTTCAACTGCCTTATGACGGGTTGCACCGATTTTCGCTGCTTCCGCACTGCGGATATCCTCTTCCATTTTCGTTTCAGCCATTCTTGCATCCTGAATGGCATCAAACTCGGATTCCGTCTTTCCCAGCACCTTATAGGAAAATGCCAGGAAATAATAGGCGCAGGCCAATACAATGGACAAAAGTGAGAGTGCAACGATTAATTCCACCACCGTAAAGCCCCGGGAATTTAATTTAATATGCATATATACACCTCTTCATCTATTCAACATAATTATCCTTGGTAACAGGTATCAGATCTGTATTATTTACGGTAGCACCTGGTAATTCAATACCGTCACGGAAATAATATACACCCTTATCTATAATAACCTGATTATTAAGTACCACAGGCTCTGCAAGATATAATTTACCATAACTTTCTCCCGGTACTCCGCCGATTTCACTGCCGTTAATTACACTGTCCGAATCTTCCTCGTACTCTGCCCTTAAGGTAATATCACCTATATTATTTGAATTACTGTCATAGGCGAATTTAACTTCTCCCCTGAAAACGACCAGTCCGGTACGGAGCTTAAGATGGGATTTTGTATTAATTAACAGTCCCGGATTTCCGTTAGAACCGGTATTATCAAAATAAATAGCCGATGCGGTAATATCCGAGGTACTGCTTGCCGGCATATTTATCGTTTTACTCTGGTTACTTGTGCTGACCGATGTGCTGATGATGTCTCCACTGCCATTACTGCTGACATGGGTACCGGTTTCAATGTTTGCCGCTCCCCAGCTGCCTGTCGTAACCCATTCCATATCCGCTTCCCCGGGTGTCTCCGGAAACTGGTAAAAGTAACAGGTAATATTTTTATGGGTACCTGGTCCGTCAAATTTACCTTCCCATTCGGTTTCATTCCTTTCATTACCTTCAAAGCTTCCCAGGTAGATCAGCTCCGGGATAGTAACCTCCGTAATTTTGTATTGTCCGGAATAACCTTCACCGACAGGCCATAAATCAGATATAAAAGCATTGGGTAATTCCCCTTCCGAATTTATATTCGATCCGGAAAAATTCTTTACAACAGGGTCCCCATAAGGGGCCTGGAGGGATATTTTCCCGACCGTCCCTGCATCAATATCAATGGGGCTTCCGCTGATATCTTTTAAAATAAAATTCAAATAACATGGATTTTCTACTTCAAAGAGTTCCGTCAGTGTTGTCGTTCCGGCTATGATCACGTCCCACCCGGAAACCTGAGCAGGATTTATAATCATTCCCTTACTGGAGGGGTCTACGGTTACCTTGTAATTTCCGTCATCCAAATCAGTAAATCTGGCAACTCCTTCTGAAGTGGTATAAACAATTCTTGAAAGAGCGGCTCCCCTATACAGATTTACCTTTACCCCGGATACCGGAACCTTATTTGCAGGATCCGTATTCCAGCCCCGTACTAAGCCGATTCTTAGATTTCCCCCGGTAATTGCCGGCTGGGTTGAATCCCTGGTTACATAGGTTTCAATCATTTTTGCCAGGTTAGGATTGCTGTTCATTCCCACCGGCGATACGGTTACCCGGACACTCTTATAATCCCATTCCATATTTCCGGCAGCCGTCCATTCTCCCTGCTCTTCCCAGTTTATTAAGGTGGATACTTTATAAGCAATTCCGTCGACCGTTTCCTCACGTTCCGTGGGAATATCCCCCGGAGGATCCCCGTATTTGTTACCTATATCTGCAAACTTCATTGATCTGATCTTTTCAATTTCTTCATTTGCAAGATTGATTGCGGCTGTTTTAACACGATTATCCTTAGAGACACGGGTCGCATATACTAAAACCCCACTAAAGGAGGTAATAATAATCGATAATATAAACATCGAAATTATTATTTCCACTAACGTTAAACCGGCCTGATTTTTAAGCTTCCCGATTACCCTTTTCATTCATTTACCTCCCCGTAAACATTCCATAACTATTATTTTTACTGGAACAGGTTGCTTTTCTTATACTTTCCGTTCATAAAAGAATATTTTTCCGGATATTTATCCGTGTTTTCTTTCGAATAAAAACGTAATATCAGATTTACTTCCAGCGGGTCAGTACTGTCATCTTCACTGTCAACAATATCCATTGCATAAACCGTACTGAAATATTTTGCTTTTTCCAATTTTTTAAATAAGCTCATCAAGTCATTATAGTTCGTCTTTAATTCCATGGATATATCACCGGATTTGATACCGCTGCCTTCAACCGGCTCAAGAAGTTCCACGGATTGTTTAATCCCTAATTTATCTATGACATCTTCCATAAATACCAGGAGTTCCGGTTGGTCCCATATCTTTAGAAAATTATCATATTCTTTATCCATTTCTTCCTGTATAACGGAAATTTGCTTTTTAAGTTCCGTAATCGATTGCTGCCTTTTTTCTGCCATCTGAAGTTGGGTTGAAAGCTCCGACGAATGTATTTTCAGTTCACTGATCTCTCTATCTAAAGGAAAATATACATAAACTAAGAATATAGCGGCTGCAGCAACGAAAATTGTTCCAATCATTAATTTCTGTTCTTTTTTAGTTAGCTTCATTCTCTACAGCCTCCCCTTCCTTATCCTTGCCTGCATCATCCTGTGTTTCATCCTCTGCTCCCTGATTGGTATCTTCCGCCGTTTCCTCCTGGGGTTCCAATGATATTACCGGCATATTAAGATTAACATTTATGACAAAATCATAAAGTTCCTTGCCTGCATTACTGCCCGTCTCCTCATCTTCCAGTACCGCATTGCTGAAACTGACATCATTTACATACTCTAACCCTCTGAGCTTTACCATGTACCTGGCCACTTCTTTATAAGAGGGAGAAACCCCGGTTAATGTCAATATACCTTCTGCCATGGACATGTCACTGATATAAACGTTACTGGGAATATTCTCTTCCAGGCCATCAAAAATTTTGGACATTTTCAGACTGTTTTTTAATGCTTCAAAATAAATGATCTGGTCTTGAAGTTCACTTATCGTATCGGATACATTATTATATGTCTCATTCATATTCGCATACTTTTTCAGATCTTCCTCTTTTTGCGCAATTTTACTTTTTATGCTGCTTCTTTGCTGAAGCGGAACAAAATAACCTAAAAATACAACTACCAATGCAAAGCATAAATACATAACTGCCATAGTTAATATGGTTTTTTTCGATTCGCTTTTACTGCTTTTTGGGATTAAATTAATATCATTGATCATACTATCTCTCCTCCCTCATGGTCGAACCTATGGCATTGGAAAAGAAAGCAATGGACTCCCCTGATTTACTGTTATATTTAAACTGGCCTAACAAATCGGCTATGCGGTATACCTTTACGGATAAGTGCTCTTCCATATATTCCGGTAATCCATGGAGCAGGCTTCCGCCGCCCATAATATAAATCTGTTCCACACTTTTTTGATTGTTTCTGTTTTTATAGAACTCTATGGTTCTTTCAATATCCGTAATCAGAAAATCAAAAAAGTTACGGACATGAAGACTTAATTCATTCTGAAAAGTATTTACAAAGAATTTATTTTTTATCTTATATTCCTCCGCCTCAATCAAGTCCATATTCGACTTTTCAGCTATGATTGCGGTCAAGTAATCTCCGCCGCTGTTAACCGTTTTATGTATAAAATAGTTCCCGTTTTTTAACATTATGATATTGGTATTACGTGCACCAAAATCTACGATACATAGATTACTGCGGCTGGCATCCAGATTGTTGCTGTTCATAATCCACTTTGCAATTTTTCCGGCAATGTTGGGAATGATATCTACGTAAACAACTTTTAATTTTGCCTTTTTTAACGTATTGATATAAGACTGTACCAAATTGTCCGGAACCGCAGCTACCATAACGCTTAATTTACCGGGAGCATTATTTTCCGCTTCTATATAATCAAGAACTTTGTAATCAATACAATATTCTTCATGATTTAAAGGTAAAAAACTGGTTATCTCGTGCTTAATATTGTCCATAATCTGATTTTCATTCATTTCAGGTAATTTTAACTCCCTGACAATCAATTCACTGCCGGATAAGCACAGGGAACATTCTGTTCCAGTTATTTTATATTTTGAAATTGTCTTTTTAATAATATCCGCCAAGGGCTGGGAGGCCTCAATTCTCCCCTGATTTACCAATCCCTCGGGAATTACTTCATATCCCAGTTTATGAATTCTGTTGTTTTTCTTCATCTGTACAATTTTTATGGAACTTGATCCGATATCGATACCTATGATGGGCTGCTGGTTTTTTTGAAGCCTTAACGGTTTTCTGCTTAGATTAGTCCCCTTTGTTTTTTTCTGATTCTTTCCTTCTCTGCTCATAAATTCCTCCACTTATTGTTCTTTTATACCTGACCTCTTTGAAAAACCCAATATATATTTTTTAAACCCCTCCATCTATTGTTCTTTAACCGGCATTAATTTGATATAATCCTGTCATATAATATAATGATTTCATTATAAAACAATGTAATAATAATTATTCCGGACGAAAGAAAAGGGCCGAAAGGCACATACTGTCCTCTTTTT
Organism: Bacillota bacterium; assembly: GCA_023391695.1. Classification (GTDB taxonomy): domain Bacteria; phylum Bacillota; class Clostridia; order Lachnospirales; family Lachnospiraceae; genus Anaerocolumna. Next base: position 44,714 of record JAEWAK010000027.1, on the reverse strand, counting down.
AATTTTCTCACCGCCAGTAGAATCAGCATAATGAACGCTGTTAAATAAGTGGTTAAGAATAATGAAAGAAGCATTTTATTCATCCCCAGATAAAGGCCGCAGGCCGCAGCAAGCTTTATATCTCCGCCGCCCATACCTTCTTTTTTAAATACCCATATGGCTGCCAGTCCCAGAAAAAGTAATATCCCCCCGCCGGCACAGAAACCAAAAAAACTTTGCTTCCATGTAACGGTCCATCCCATTAACATAAAAATTACGCCCGTAATACCAATAAATAAATTAACCGAATTCGGAATAATCATATGGTCCAGGTCAATAAAGGAAGCTGTAATAACAGCACATACCAGTACCATATAAGCAAGTCCGTTAAGAGTAAGGCCATACTGGTGATAAACCAGCAGGAATAATACGGACACCAGTATTTCCACTAAAGGATACCGGACAGATATCTTTTCTTTACAATATCTGCATTTACCCTTTAAAAATATAAAACTGAAAACCGGAATTAAATCAACGGGAGCTAACGGATGACTGCAACTGGAGCAATGGGAAGGGGGAAACGCTATGGATTCCCCCTTCGGAATCCGGTATATGCATACATTCAAAAAGCTTCCTATTAATAATCCCAAGATACATACGATTAGATACACCGGATTACCACTCCTTTGATTGATTTACTAAATAAAGCTATGCCTTATTCTTCTGGATCTATAACTGTTATTGACGCATTACCATCATCGTCAACATTGATTGTAACAACTGTACTAGCCGGGAATTCAACCCCATCCGGTAAATTGGTAAGCTTTCCTGTTATCGCTGTTGATGCAACAGGATTACCGGTAATCCAGTCACTCTCTTTTGCTGACTGTGCATTATACACGGAAATCTCACTGGCAATCGTACGAGCATTGGCAATGTCCTTCTTATCTCTCGCTTCCTGTACATTTCCCATGATTCTTGGTACGAGCAGGGCAGCTAAAATTCCCAGGATTGCAATTACTACAATCAGCTCGACAAGTGTAAAACCTTTTTCATTTTTCTTCAGTTTCTTTAACATAAAATTCCTCCTTAGAATTTTGGTAGTATCAATTTTGACACCCCTATTAATTTTTATATCAAAGATTAAAGTGTTATATATAAATAACAATTCAGTTATCCCGGAAATTCGTAGACCTTCGGGTAAAACGGTTCCAAAATATGCAGCAATTCACATATTTTATGGTGGTAAATGCTAGGTGCTTCAATTCGCAAGAACCGTTCTGGCTGAGTAGTTACTATAAAATAAAACTTCTCTCTATGATCTCGAATGAATTATAATTATGCTTTACATAATTATTGTCCTGCCATGTTCATCATGTCAAACATCGGCAGTGCGATTGACATTACGATAAAACCAACTACCCCGCCTAATACGACGATAATGGCAGGTTCCATCATGGAAGTAAGGTTTTGTACCGCCCTGTCCACTTCATCTTCGTAAAAATCCGCTGCCTTTTGCAGCATGCTGTCCAGGGTACCAGATTCCTCCCCCAGCATTACCATATTTTCAATCATAGGTGGAAAGAGTTCGGAAGCTTTTATGGGAATATAGAGTCCTTTTCCCTGTTTCACCTGATCTTCCACTTCTCTTATACAGCTTTTCGCATAATTATTTCCCAATACCCTGCCGGTAATTTTAAGGGCTTCCGTTATGGATACACCGGTGGTCATCAGGGTAGCCAGGGTTCTGGCAAACCTGGCCGCAATGGTCTTGGTCTGCAGATTTCCGATTAAAGGCAGTGATAAGAGCCGTTTATCAAAAGCTAACTGTCCCTCATCCGAGGAAAGGTATAGTTTAACCAATACCGCTATTACAACAATGCCGCCAAATACCATCAGGCCGTTGTTCTGTAAAAACTTACTCATACCGATTAATATTTTGGTAGGTGTGGGTAGTTCAGCCCCGGCTGATTCAAACATACCTACAAAAGTAGGAACTACTTTAACAAGTAATAGCCATACGACACCAACCGTAACAACACATAAAACGATAGGATAAATCATGGCACTTTTCACTTTTTGCTGGAGTTTATGGTCTTTTTCAAAATGTTCTGACATAACCTCCAGGGAGTTATCCAAGGTACCGCTTATTTCTCCCGCCGCAATCATATTGATAAGAAGGGGCGGAAATTTATTTTCATGTATGGACATGGCCTGGGATAAACTGCTGCCTTTCTGAACCTCTTCACAAACATTTTTAATTATTGTTTTAAGAGCTTTATTTTCAATCTGCTCGCCTAACATGCTCAGGCACTGGATCAGTGGCACCCCGGCTTTTAATATGGAAGAAAACTGCCTGCAGAATATGGCGATGTCCTTAATACCGATTTTGGCAAATATACCAATTTCCTTTAAGTCCTTTCCCTCTGTGATCTCTTTGATCTGAAGATGATAAAAGGATTTTTGCCGGATCATGTCGATTACGGCCTGCTGGTTCGGGGCATCATACACCCCTTCTATGGTTTTGCCCGACATATTCTGGGCTTTGTATTGAAATTTTGGCATCCAAATAACCTTCTTTCAAAATTATTTTAGTAACACACGGTAACCGCAGTTAAAATTACAGTAATATCTTATTCAGATAATCGTACTCCACACAATGCCCAAGGGCATCCTCCCTGGTGATCAACCCTTTCTTATACAAATCAGCCAGGGAATCATCCATCATACGCATACCGCTCTTGGCGTTAGTCTGAATAATATTGTTAAGCTGGTATACCTTTCCTTCACGGATTAAGTGCCGGACTGCCGGATTGACAACCATTATCTCCAGCGCAGCCACCCGGCCTGAAGAATCCGCCTTGGTCAATAACTGCTGGGATATAATTCCCTGAAGAGTCAATGCCAGCTGGACACGGATCTGGAGCTGCTGATGAGGTGGAAATACGTCGATAACACGGTCAATGGTACTGGCAGCACCAACCGTATGCAGGGTGCTTAAAACCAGATGGCCGGTTTCCGCTGCGGTCAAGGCTATGGAAATGGTTTCAAAATCACGCATCTCACCTACCAGAATGACATCCGGGTCCTGTCTGAGACAGGCTCTTAGGGCATTGGAGAAATTAAGCGTGTCCGTGCCGACCTCCCTTTGGTCAATAATGCTCTTATTATGTTTAAATAAATACTCAACCGGATCCTCCAGTGTAATGATATGCATATCCGTCGTTTCGTTGATTTCCTGGATCATACTGGCTAAGGTAGTGGATTTTCCGCTTCCGGTAGGTCCCGTGACTAAAATCAGCCCATTGTTCTTTTTGGTAAGATCCTTGACTATGTTCGGAAGCCCTAAGGTATCAAAGGAAGGGATTTCCGAATTAACCAGTCTGAGTGCCACGCTGTAGGTATTTCTCTGCCGGTATGCATTCACACGGAAACGTTGGACTTCCGGGATTACATATAAAAAATCGACTTCGCCTTTCTTATTTAATCGGTCCCATTGCACATCCGTGGTAAGTTCCCTGGCGATCTGCTTGGTATCTGCCGGTTGCAATATAACATCATCAACAAATTCCAGTTTTCCGTGTATCCTTATGGTACCGGGAACCCCTGAGGTAATATGTAAATCGGAGGCTTTTCTTTTTGCCGCCTTGGTCAGTAATTCGATTGTATTCATAACAGCCTCCTTATTTTAATCTTCCACATACTCCTGGGTATATGCAACGTCCATTACTTCTTCCAGGGATGTGATACCATCTTTCAGAAGTCTTATACACTCATCCCGTAACGTAGTCATTCCGGTTTTCATCGAATAATTCGTAAGTTCGTCAATGGAGGCATTCCTGGTAATCAGGTCATGGTGCCCATTATTAAGAAGCAGGATCTCATGGACCGCAATACGCCCTTTATAGCCGTTATGGTTACAGAAAGAACAGCCTTTTGCCTTTTTAAAGGTATACTCTTCTTCCTTAAGTCCTAACAGTTTTAATTCACCTGCCTCCGGCGTATAGGGTTCGGAACAGTGGGGGCATAAACGGCGCAGGAGCCGCTGGGATATGACGCCTTTTAAGGATACGGCTATCATATATGGTGGAATCCCCATGTCTTCAAGCCTTGATATTGTGCTGACGGCATCATTCGTGTGGAGGGTACTTAAAACAAGATGCCCAGTGATTGCGGCCCTGATGGCAATATCAGCAGTTTCACTATCCCTTATCTCCCCCAGCATGATAATATCCGGATCCTGTCTTAAGAAGGATCTTAACGCACCTGCAAACGTAAGTCCCGCTTTCGTATTTACCTGAACCTGGTTCAGGCCGTCAATCATATATTCGACAGGATCTTCAACCGTTGTAATATTATCATGGATCTGATTTAATTCGTTTAACATGGTATAAAGCGTAGTTGATTTACCGCTGCCTGTCGGGCCGGTTATCAGGATTATTCCATGGGGATTCATAAGAAGTTCATTAAATTTCTCTAAATTGTTTTTTGTAAATCCAAGTTTTTCCTTCGGTATTAAAAAGTTAGTTTTATCCAGAATACGCATTACCACCTTTTCTCCATGTACGGTAGGTAATATGGAAACCCTCATATTCAGAAGTTTGTCTTTTACCCTTTGGTCACAGCGGCCGTCCTGTGGGACCCTTTTTTCCGCAATATCAAGTCCGGCCAGGATCTTAATACGTGTGACAACGGCGGAATGGGCTTCAATCGGTATATTTTTGGATAAATGGAGTTTCCCGTCAACTCTGAACCGGATCCTTACTTCCTTTTCCAGCGGTTCAATATGTATATCACTGGCCCCTTCCATTACGGCCTGTTCTATCGTTGAATTTACGAGCCTTACGATTGGTGCGCTGTCAACTTCCAAAGACTGTTCTTCCACTTCAATATTATGGGCTGTGTTGAACTGATCAGTTTCTTTCTGGAATTCTTTGATTGCATTATCGGCAGTCTCATTTCCGTATAATTTATTAATGGTGTCGGAAATAGCATCCTTATAGGATATTACCGGTGCTATCTCTAATTTTGTCGCCATTTTTATATCTTCCAAGGCAATAAAGTCAAGAGGATCTTCCATGGCAACATACAGTAAATTGAATTCTAATTTAACCGGTACCACATTATGCCTTACAATCAGCTGGTATGGAATTAACCGCTGCACCTCCGGCTCTATGGTCGTATTGTTAAGATCAATAAAAGGAATACCTAATTGAAACTCCAAAACCTCCATGATCCTTTTTTCATCAACAATATTTTTACCAACCAATATGCTTCCCAGTGTATCGCCTGTTTCTTGCTGTATCGCAAGAACTTCTTCCAGTTGTTCTTCTGTTATCAGGCCTGCCCCATATAATAAATCTCCAAGTTTTTTCTTATTTATATCCATTTTGTACCCGCCTCATAAATTAATAAATCTTCGCAACTATTCAGTGAACAGCCTAAACTTCTATATCTGTAATTGGGATATATAAGATTCGCAGTTAAGGAATCTGCTTAAATTATCCATCAGTCTTACGGAAGTAATTGTCTCGAATATGACTTCCTTACTGTTGTACTCCAAAAAAAGAAGGTCATGGACTCCCGATTGGACACAGGTAAATCCGGTACTTATTATTCTGCCCGTATCATCCTGCCTGGAAGCCTGAGCCGATAAAATATTATCCACGATAATCATCCGGTTGGATAAATGGGATAATTCTCCGGACAGCTGATACAGACCTCCTTTTTGGGTAATTGTCCCCATGGTAATAAGCTTTTCAATGGCATCCTGTACCTGCTGCTGGGACAGGGAAACATGTTCTCCGGCAATTTCATTTAATATACATACAAACCACTGTATGCTCGAACTTGTACTGTTGATAATTCTCCAGATCATATTAGTATTATAAGAATTATGGGTAAACGGTATCTCATCCAGGAAAGCCCTCAGGGAAGATTTCCGCTCCATATCTAATAACGCTGCAACAACCAATGCTTCTACCATCGTAAATTTACAGGCAACATTCAGACTTTTCATATTGCTTTTTCCCACAAAATCCGACAATACCTTTACGATACTTTGGGGGTTGGTTTCATCATCAAGGGTAATATTACCGGGTGTTACGGTTAAGGAAACATGTCTCTGAAAAGAGTTATCATAATTAATATCATGTTCATAGGTTCCTGCCCCGCCGGTAAATATAACTTTCACCACAGCATTCGGCTTTGCTAAAACATCTATGGCCGGTTGTATGGATTCAGATATATTCCCGTTAAAGTCAATTACCCCCAATTCTTCAAAACTGCTCCTGTCTTCAGGCGTTAAATCCTTTGATGGGAATCGGTTTAAAGGAGATATATTATTCCTGTCCCTTATAATTGTGTTCAGTCTTTCAATTTTTTCACGCTCTAACGTACATTTCAGCATTCGTTATGAGACCTCCTTTATAATTGATGATTATTATGTATGGTTTAATTTAACTAATATGGATCAATGGAATATTTTAAACCTGTCCTGTCCCAAAATTCGGTCTGCTTTCGACTGGACAAGATGCATGACTACGAGATAAAGACTGTTTTTTTCATAGTACACTCTGTCCTGGGAGGCGTTATAATTGGAATACCTTAATATATTGGACAGGGATACTTCGTCCCTGCCATACCACTCACTTCCAAATACCCTTACGGTAGGAAGCCGGATACCTTCATACGGCCGGAACAAATATTGTCCGGTAACATTCTCGCTATCAAACCGGCTGTTCAGGTTCATGTAGGCATTTACCATTGCAAACAGCATGTTCTGTTCGGAATTCTCTTCCTCCGACAAGTCGTTGCCATTCGTGGACAAACCGCAGAAATTCTGGACATAATTCCCCTCATTTAAAGTCCTGCGGGCAGAATTTTCATCATTCCTTGCATCAAACCGGTTTTTCCACAGATAAGAATAGACCGCACTTTCCGTATCCTCTTCTTCTCTTCTTATGCTGGTCATAAAAGAGTATCTTTCTGCTTCGCCATTTGATATCTGGGGGGATTCATACCCAATAGCAGCAGCATCTGTATTCAAAACAGCTTCCGGAACTTCCGCTTTGGAAACGGCTTCCGTAACTTCCTGGACCGCTGCGGTTGCTGCGGTTTGTTCGCCAATAGGTACTTCCGGCGTTCCCTGGACCGTTGCGTTCACAAAAGGTTTTTCTGCGGTAATAATCTCCGGTGCTGCCTGGACAGATCCACTGGCAGCGGTGTCTATTACCTGACCGGCAACAATTGCAGAACCTTTCTCTCCGGTAGTTACTTCCGTTGCAGTCTGACCGGATATGTTCCCAACCGGTTCTTCCCTGACAGCTTCTGTAGCGGTCTGGCCGGGAGCAGTCCCGCCAGCTAATTCCCCGGTCATTCCTTCATTAACAGCAGCTATAGGACTCTCAGCACCAGAATTCATCTCCGGAGCCGCTTCCTTCACAGCAGTTTTCTCGGATTCCTCTATATTTAATGTTTCCTCCGTATCCAGAATATTTAAACTTTCTTCTTGTGAAGCTGCCTCCAGGCTCTCCTCTCCGCTGTCAGTCTCCAAGGCTGCTTCATCGGTTACAGAAGCTGTACTTTCCTCCATATCCAAAGCTTGCAGGCTTTCTTCTTTCGAAGTTTCATTTGTATCTGAAATCCCCTCTAAATCTGTAATTTCTGAAATTTCCTCTGAAGCTGTAGCCCTCTCTGAATCTGTAGTACCCTCTGAATCCAAAGTTCCCTCTAAGCCTTTTTCTTCCGTAACAAGCTCCAGACTTTCCTCGTCCGTAACAAGTTCAAGGCTTTCCGCTTCGTCATTTAACTCCAAGGCAGCCGCTTCCTCGTTACTTTCCATAGCAGTTTCTTCTTCCGTTTCAACTTCCAGGGTTTCTTCCTCAATAACCTTTTCAGCAGTTTCCGCCTCAGCAGTCTCCACAGGAGCAGTCTCCTTCGGTACTTCTTCACTCACTGCTGCCTTTGCTTCTACTTTTTCTTCTTCCTTCTTTTCTTCCTTCTTTACTACGTTTTCCTTAATATCACGGACAGCGGCTTCCCGTGTCTTTTCTTTAATATAATGTTTTCTTTCTTCTTCAAAAGAAATAACCTGACTGTTTTTCGCTTCCGCTTCCAGATGTGTATTTAACACATCCATAATATTTTCTTTTTTATATGGCTTTATTACATAATCAATTGCACCGATTTTCATGGCTTCTACAATAATGCTTTTCTGGCCCATGGCAGTACTCATAATAACCTTGGAATTGAGATTCATTTCCATAATCCGCGGCAATGCTCCCATTCCGTCTAATTTAGGCATGGCTACATCCATGAATATAAAATCCGGTTTTTTTTCCTTTGCCATTTCAATGGCTTCGAGACCGTCACCTGCCTCACCTACAATATTGTAACCTTCACTTTCCAGCATATCCTTCAATATCTTTCTGGCAAAACCGGAATCATCAACGATCAATATATTTTTCTTAACTGCCTCATAATGCGTTTCTTCGGCAGGCAGATCGCCAGGCAGATCATCCCTTGTTTTCAACAATTTCATAGCTTATTTTCCCTCCATTTCAAAACCAGCACATTATGTATAAAGTCAGATATAATAGAATGATTTATGGAAAATAGAAACAATTCCATATTTATATATAAAATTAACTTAATATTGCTTTCGAAACCTATCGCTATATTAACATATTGTATTTGTTATTTGTCGAAATTGTAATTTTTACGATTTATTTTGTAATATTTAATTGGAGTTTTTTAGTGATAAATGAATAAATAAGTCGTAAGACCTATTTACAAGGCAGAAATCCAGCGGCATGAAACCACTTCTTCGCAGTGCGATTTCCAGGATGAAATTTTTTATGAGACAAGAAAAAGTCTGATAAAATAAAAAAGAGTCTGACAAGTCAGACTCTAAAGTGTGCTTAAAAATGCTTGTGCGACTGGATACTCCACTTTGTGGGAGGTAAGAAACGATTTTGAGTGCGAAGCGGGGCTGCGTTCCCAAAATTGTGACGCAGCATGCCGCAAAGTGGAGCATTCAGCTGGCACAAGCATTTTCAAACACGCTCTATGCACTATCACTTCAGTGACAATCTTTCTCTAATGCTGATGCGCTGCCACTTTAGTGACAGTTCCCTGGACGCGTCATGTAATTTTCCAGGAGTTTTTTTGCAATAGGACGTAATTACATAAAAAAAGGTTTTACTGCCTTAATTTTTTATATTTAATTCACCGCAGAAATTGGTTTGAAGTATCTTGATTATATCCGAATAAGAATCAACCAGGCTTAAAATCCAGATAAGCTTTGTATACACTGCTTCCGTTGTCATATCGTAGGCAGAAATCATACCGATTTTATTTGCTTTTATACCAACTTCATAAGTATCTAAATTGACCCCGTCATAAACGCATTGTGTTGCCATGATAATTGGTATCCCCCGTTTAATCAGCAATTCCAGTTTTTCCATTAAGGCCGTATTAGTAACTGGCATTCCGCCAAGCCCGTAACCTTCTATTATTACGCCCTGGTAATTTTCCTTCTGAATATAATCGATTATGCTGTCATCAATACCCGGTACCATTTTAAGCAGAAATATTTTAGGAATATAAGCTCCCTTACACTTCTGTTTTGGCAGCAAGTCCTTACCATATTCATTTACTTTCATCTTCCGGTAATCCGCTGTCAGGAAAAGCTTCCGGTCTTTTATTACCCCAACATATGGATAATTACAGCTGATATAGGCATCCCTGTTAATAGAACTGCGCTTGTAAGCCCTGGTTCCGTTGATGATTTTATCATGGAATACAACAAAAACACCGGCAAGTCTCTCATCTCCGGCTGTAATAATTGCATCTATTAAGTTATCCACCCCATCACTGTCTTCATATACGATGGGCAGCTGGGAACCCGTTAATACAATGGATTTATTTATTCCAAGGAACAGATAGGATAACATGGCCGCACTGTATGACATGGTATCCGTACCGTGCAATATTACGATTCCGTCATAATTGTTCATGTGTTTCCTTATGGAATCTTCTACGATATACCAGTCGCTGGGGATGATATTGCTGCTGTCTTTATTAAAAATAGGTTCAATGGCTACATCGTAATCTCCGGCCAGGCTGAAGATTTTTTCATATAAGACATTAATTATGTTCTCATTATCGGGCTTTAACCCATCTGTGGTCTGAAGACTGACAATTGTTCCGCCTGTCGTAAGAACCAATATTCTCTTCAAAATGACTCCTCCAGTTTTTGTGTTGCGCTAATAGTAAAACTTATCGGAATTGCTTTTCAAATTTCCGATAAAGGGCGGTGTTTTTTTCTCTGTGCATCTGACTATAGGAACACGATTTTTGCGCCTGCAATATGTGTTTTCACTATTATATGTCAAGGAGTGGGATTTTGCAACGTAAATCGCCTTTCCCTGTTCCGGAAAATATTGTATTGCTTAACCTATTTGTATTCCAGCATCAATATTGGGGTCGTATTGCCATGTATGGTTATCCTGCCTTTTTTTGCGTAACTGATTATAATACTTTCTCCCGGATATATGTATTCCCTATCCGATAGAAATGGGTTATTCATAAGTAATTGAATAATAGAAACTTGAAACGAATCAGCAATCCCTTCTAATGTATCACCTTCTTTAACCGTATAAGTAACCTCCGGAATTGCTATAACGATTGATTGTCCGGTTACTAAATTATCAGAATTCTCTAATCCGTTGTCTTGAATTAGCATTGTTGAGGAAATACCATGATAATCAGCGATTGACTGTATAGTTTTACCTTGCTGTACTACATGAATTATCATAAAAGCCTCATTTTTTTTATTTTTAATATATGTTTATTAATAAATAAATTTCATATAAATAAGCCGATATGATAAAGTTTTTTAGCGGCCTAAAGATTCTATTCACTTTCTATATTAATTCAAATAAGATGAAGTTTCAAAATGGTTTAACACCAACTATATTATGCAGATGCCTTTCAATTAAGTTACTTAACATTTATAAAAAACATATATTAACATTTATTTATATAATTTTACATATTAAAAAAATCCCAAGAATTACATAAGTGTTTCATAAGTAATTCTTAATACTTTATAAGAGAGACTTAAAAAACCCGCTAACTTAATTTGGTATAATCATTACTGAACCATAAGATAATAAGTTTACCGGAAATTGTTATTAATAAAACCGGTTTATAAATTATCTAATAAAGGTTCCTCAAAAAACATGTTTTAAAAATTAGTGGTCGGGAAATATTCAATTGGAAATTGGATATCAAAGATTATGATGAAAATCACAGATTTTACATCTGATGATTTAAGGCATACTCCACCCGCATGCAGGTGGAGTATGCAGAAAGAGGTTAGGTTGAAAAAACAAAAGCATTTTTTCAACATCCTGATTTGTACGTGCGCCAAAGTGCACAGATAGGAGTTAAAATGGAAAAGAAAAAAATAGCCGTCCTGTTCGGCGGTTGTTCTACGGAATATGATGTTTCACTGCAGTCAGCTCATGCTGTAATTACTCACTTAAATACCGGCAGGTATGAAATTATTATGCTTGGGATTACAAGGGAAGGAAATTGGTACCGGTACCGGGGAGCAGCGGACAAATTATTAAACAACACCTGGTTTTGTGAGGAAGCCTGTACACCGGCTCTATTGTCCCCAAGCAGGGCAGACCATGGAATTTTGGAATTCAAAGATAATACGGTAACCCGCATTGAAATAGATGGGGTATTTCCGGTTTTACATGGCAAAAACGGGGAGGACGGTACTGTGCAGGGGCTGATTGAACTGGCCGGCATTCCGCTTATCGGCTGTGATACCCTTAGTTCTGCCCTGTGTATGGATAAGGATTATGCCCATAAAATCGTATCCCTTGCAGGAATAAAAACGCCGTCTTCCGTAGTAATACGGAAAGGGATTGACAAAGACCGGCTCTTGCAGCAGACCAACGGTTTAAAGTATCCCGTATTCGTAAAGCCGGTCAAATCCGGTTCCTCCTTTGGGATAACCAAGATCAGCACCAAAGAGCAATTAATTGAAGCCGTAAATATTGCTTTCCGTCACGACAATAAAGTTGTTATTGAAGAAAATATTGACGGCTTTGAAGTTGGATGTGCCATCCTGGGGAATGAGGAACTGATTATTGGTGAAGTGGATGAAATTGAGCTGACTCAGGGCTTTTTTGATTATACGGAAAAATACACACTAAAGACTTCCAGTATCCATATGCCGGCAAGGATTAACGCACAGATGGCACAGCGCATAAAAGAGACGGCTCTGGCTATTTACAGGGAGCTGGGCTGCAGAGGGTTTGCCAGAGTGGACATGTTCCTGACGCCTCAGGGAGATATTGTTTTTAATGAAGTCAATACTATTCCGGGTTTTACTTCCCACAGCCGTTACCCCAATATGCTGGGAGGCATAGGTCTTTCCTTTGAAAATATTCTGGACAGGCTCATACTGTTATCAACGGAACATTAATTGTGTCTAATACCCACAAACCTGGGTTGAAGGGAGCCAGCCATGAAAACTTTAAATTTAAGCCCTACCAATATTTACAGCGGTAATCTGATACTTGTAAACAGGGAAAATCCTATTACAAACAGGGAGAATAATTATGGAGCTTCCCTGGTTTCCGTCAATACGGAATATCCGGACGTTTTACTGGATTATGTGGCTGCCAAGGAATTATCCCAGATTATAAACAGCCTTGATATGGTAAATGATATTATACCGGTAAGCGGTTATCGGACGTTTACGGAACAGAAGCGGATCTATGCGGATTCCGTAACAGAAAACGGCCAGGATTTTACGGAAAAATACGTTGCCCTTCCGAACAGAAGTGAGCACCAGACGGGGCTGGCAATCGATCTGGCAGAGAAAACCGCCGAATATGATTTTATACGCCCCCATTTTTCCTACACCGGTGCCTGCCTGCAATTCCGTAAAAAAGCAATCTATTACGGTTTTATAGAGCGTTACCCGAAAGGGAAAGAAGATATAACCGGGATTGCCCATGAACCATGGCATTTCCGTTATGTGGGTTATCCCCACTCGGAGATTATGGATATTAAGAATTTCGTTTTGGAGGAGTATTTAAAATATATAAAAAACTTTCCCTATAAGGGAAAACACTTGAAATTCTTTAATTATGAATATAATTATGAACTATTTTATATAAGCCTTTCCCAGTTACAGCAAAACCCCATTAAGGTTCCGGCAGATATACTCTATCAGATATCCGGTAATAATATGGATGGATTTATTATAACCTTAAGAAAGCCAAGATAAACAGAAGTGCAGAAGAAAATATAGTAAGAAAGGAAAGCCGTATACGGATTTTTTGACAGATGGATGCGGCAGTATTACAGGACATAACTGTGATATGTAATGGGTGGAGAAATGAACAATAACGACACAGCTATAACAGAACAGACCGTTACTGTAGGCAAAAAATACGGGGGATTGGATTATTTCAGAATCATAGCGGCTTTTTTCATTGTGGCAATACATACTTCGCCTTTCACTTCTTTAAATCCGACTGCGGATTTTGTATTTACAAGGATTATTGCCCGGGTAGCGGTACCTTTCTTTTTCATGGTAACCGGTTTCTTCTTACTGCCCGCCTTCCTGAAACCGGCCCTGCCGGCTGATAACAGCCCCAGTCCGCTAAAACCGGATACGAAAGCCGTAAAAAAGTTTCTGGTAAAAACCGCGAAATTGTATGGAATTGCTATATTAATCTATCTCCCCATAAATATATACAGCGGGTATTTCAGCCAGGAAAACCTGGTTGTGATATTCGTTAAGGATATCCTGATAGACGGTACTATTTATCACCTCTGGTATCTTCCTGCGGTAATAACCGGTGTTGCTTTCGTATGCCTCCTGTCGCGAAAATGCGGCGGGAAAGCACTTCTCTTCCTCACTGTACTGCTCTATCTGACAGGCTTATTGGGTGACAGTTATTATGGAATTACAAAAGAGATACCGGTATTAAAATCCTGTTTTGAGGTGCTGTTCCGTCTTTTTGATTACACCAGGAACGGAATTTTTTACGCACCGTTATTTCTTGTAATGGGTGCAAGGATCGCAATTTCAGGTTCAAAACCTTCTTTAAAAGTATGTATGGGCGGTTTGGTCCTGTCTGTCTCACTTATGCTTACCGAGGGTCTGATCCTCCATAATAATGCTCTTTCCCGGCATGACAGTATGTATATATTCCTTATTCCCTGCATGTATTATTTCTTCCGTATCCTGTTATACTGGCAGGGGAAGGAATATAAAAACCTGCGTACCATATCCATGATCGTATACATCATACATCCTCTTTCCATCATTCTGGTCAGAGGTTTCGCAAAGTTTCTCGGTTTAGGACAGCTTCTGATTGATAACAGCCTCTTCCACTATCTGGCCGTATGTCTGCTATCTCTTGCTATTGGTGTCGTTATAATGTTTCTTCGAAGGTTTCTTCAAAGAGATGTTCCTGACCTAAAGGGGCGGGCCTGGATTGAAATAAACTTAAATCATCTGAAATCCAATGTAAAAGAACTGTATTCCGTTTTGCCCAAGGATTGCACCCTTATGGCGGTGGTAAAAGCCAATGCTTACGGCCATGGGGATGTGAGGATTTCCAAAGAATTAAACAAAATCGGTATAAATTCTTTTGCCGTTGCAACTCTGTCCGAAGGGGTAAAACTTCGAAAAAACGGCATAAAAGGGGAAATCCTGGTTTTTGGTTACACCCATCCCCGGGATTTTAAATATCTTGTAAAATATCATCTGATCCAGACCGTTGTTGATTATGAATATGCACGGATGCTAAACGATTATGGCCATAAAATCAAGGTTCACATTAAAATTGATACGGGAATGCACCGCTTAGGAGAAGACTATCATAACCTGCCAAACTTAAAAGCCATCTTCCACCTTGATAACCTGATTATTGAGGGCGCCTATACCCATCTGAGCGTGGCGGACAGCTTATCAAAGGAAGATACTGGTTTTACCAGAGCCCAAATAGACCATTTTTACAAAACGGTCAAATGGCTTCAGGACTTTGGTTATAATACGGGAAGGCTTCATATCCAAAGCAGTTACGGGGTCTTAAATTATCCCGAACTTCGTTGCGATTATGCCAGAATCGGAATTGCCCTTTATGGGGTTTTAAGTTCGGACCAGGACCACCCAAGGGTGTCCGTCAACTTAAACCCGGTACTCTCCGTTAAGGCCAGGATCGTAATGACAAAAACAATTGAAAAAGGGGCTGCGGTAAGCTATGGCAGGACCTTCACTGCAGCAGAAGACCGGAATATTGCCATAGTCACCATTGGTTATGCCGACGGCATACCAAGGAATTTAGAAAACGGTTCTATTCTGGTGAACGGCAGGAAAGCCCCTGTTATCGGCCGAATCTGCATGGATCAGTTAATTATTGATATTACGGATATACCGGATGCCAGGCCGGACCAAATCGTAACGGTCATTGGCAGGGAAGAAGGGGAACAAATCCGGGCGGAAGAAATTGCCGCAAAATCCGGTACCATTACCAATGAATTGTTAACCAGATTAGGGAACCGTCTAAAAAGAATCTATATTACAAATTAAATCAATGAGCCACATATGAGAGAACAAGGGGACTGTTGCAAAATTCAGTAAATTAATTCTTTAGCAACAGCCTCCCCCTTACACTGTCGCGCTGCCACTTCAGTTACAATTTTTCAATGCAACGGAAAGCATTAATTTAATACGGTTTAGCTGGTTAACCTGGGATATGCCAGGATCGTAATCGATCGGCATGATATTGGCCATGGGATATTTATCTTTTAAAGGCTTGAACATTCCCCTGCCCGTGATATGGTTGGGCAGACAGGCCAGCGGCTGCACACATAAAATATTGTTGATGCCGTTTTCAATACATTCAATCATTTCGGCCGTGATCAGCCAGCCCTCTCCTGTCTGGTTTCCCAGGGACAGAACGGATGAAGCCATATCCGCCAGTCTGCCTATCGGAGTGGGAGGTGTAAATCTTTTGCTTTTTTTTAATTCCTCATTCATAACTTTCCGATAATGCTCCAAATAGGCCATGCCGAAATCACAGGCATTTTTCTTGTACCCTTTGCCGCCCAGGTACTTATATTTAAAGGCGGAATTAAACAGACAATAAAGTAAAAAATCTAACAGGTCCGGAAGGACTACTTCGGCACCTCCGTCTTCCAGCGAGGATATAATACCGTTATTTGCCATGGGATGATATTTGGCTAAAATTTCACCTACTATGGCAACTCTGGGTTTTTTAATATCCAGTACTTCCAACTGCTCAAAGTCCTCAATTATCTTTCGGATATTCCGGTCAAATTCCCTTTTGCTGCCGTTTTGTACATTTCGTTTTGCGGTTTCATTCCAGCTGCGGTAAAGAGCTTCGGAAGAACCGGGATGCTGTTCATAAGGCCTTGAACCGTAAAGTACCCTCATAAATAAATCACCGTATATTAAGGCCATGAGGGCTTTGTTTATGAAGCCCAAGGACATTTTAAACCCGGGTTGTTCCCCCAGCCCCACCGTATTTAATGAAATCAGGGGCACATTTTCAAACCCGGCCTGCTTTAAGCCAAGCTTTAAGAATGCCATATAATTCGTTGCCCGGCATCCGCCTCCTGTCTGGGATATGATGACGGAAGTATTATTTATATCGTATTTGCCTGATTTTAAGGCATGAACGATCTGTCCGATAATAAGGATTGCTGGATAGCAGGCGTCATTATTGACATATTTAAGGCCTTCATCCACTGCCGCCTGGTCAATACCGGGCAAAACTTCAAACCGGTAACCGGAGGACCTGGCGGCTTCTTTAATTAAGTCAAAATGAATCGGTGACAGCTGGGGTACCAATATGGTGTGGGTTTTCTTCATATTCCTGGTAAATACAGGCGTGGAATAGGAAATGTCTTCCCTTGCCGGCTGATAGGCCTTTCTCTCCCGCTCTTCCATTGCCGCCTTAAGGGACCGGATCCGTATCTTTGCCGCGCCGAGATTATTCCCCTCATCTATTTTTAACAGGGTATAAATTTTACCGCCGGAAGCCAGAATTTCCGCTATCTGATCGGAGGTTACGGAATCCAGGCCGCATCCGAAGGAATTCAGCTGGATCAATTCCAGGCCCGGTTCCTCTGCCACTTTTGCCGCAGCCCGGTATAACCTAGAATTATAAGTCCACTGGTCCACTACCCTTAATTTATTTTTAAGGGGTGAAAGATGGGATATGCTGTCTTCCGTTAAAACGGCCATACCAAAGGAATTAATCAGACCCGGTATGCCATGATGGACTTCCGGATCAATATGGTAGGGTTTGCCGCAAAGTACAATCCCTTTTTTTCTGTTTTCCTTTAAATATGCAATAACCTCTTCCCCTTTTTTCTGAAGGTCCAATTTATAGGCTTCCAGGGCCTTTCTGGCTGCCGTAACAGCCTTTTTCGCCTCCTCCATGGTCACATTGTAATTGGAAAATGTCTCCGCAATCCGTCTGACCAGTATCTTATCCTCATTCATGGATAAAAATGGAGCTATAAATTTTATATCCTTTAATTCATCTATATTATTCTTAATTACTTCCGAATAAGAAATCACGATGGGGCAGTTATAATGATTGTCCACATCCTCATACTCCTTTTTTTCGTATACGACGGAAGGATAAAAAATAGTTTGGATGCCTCTTCCGATCAGATTATATATGTGTCCATGGCAAAGTTTTGCCGGATAGCATACGGATTCGGAAGGTATGGTTCCCAATCCCTTTTCATACATTTTTTTATTGGAGGGTGCCGAAAGTTCAACACGGAATCCCAATTCGGTTAAAAGAGTAAACCAGAAGGGATAATTATCATACATATTAAGGGCTCTTGGAATGCCGATTACGCCTCTTTTTGCCATGTCGGGGCTTAGGGGCCGGTAGGCAAAGGTTTTATTATATTTATATTCATAAAGGTTCGGTAATTTCAAGGAATTATCCTGGCTGTTTCCTATCCCTGCTCCTTTTTCACAGCGGTTCCCGGAAATATAGGTTTCCCCGTTTGTGAACCGGTTTACTGTCAGGAGGCAGCGATTGCCGCATTTATCACAGCGTTTAAAAGAAGCCTCCATGTCAAATCCCGATAATTCTTCCTTGGTAAGCAGGGTTGTCCCAGTGCTTTGTCTTTGAAAAGACGGGTGGCTTTTCGCTGCCCTTCTGCTCCCATTGGCAGTTGTTTCTTTGGCTGTCCTTCTGTTTTCGCTCAGGGCTGATTCTACGGTAAGCCTTCTATTCACGTTGACAGTCGTTTCTTCAGCAATGCTCCTGTTCCCGTTAACAACAGCTTCCTCGATAACTGTCCTATTTTCGTTTATGGCATCTTCTTCGGCAATCACCAGGTTCCCGCTTTTTACATTTTCTTCATGGATAACCCGATAGTCTTTCGAATCATTTGCCATGCGGTTATTTTCCTGTGATATTTCATCTACATATCGTTCTTTTGCTATCAGGGCCGCACCAAAGGCTCCCATTAACCCCGCAATCTCCGGCCTTACTACTTTCCTTCCCGATATCAGCTCAAAACATCTGAGAACGGCATCATTATAGAAGGTACCGCCCTGGACAATCATTTTTTTTCCCATATCTTTTTCATCCCGTATTTTAATTACTTTAAACAGTGCATTTTTAATAACGGAATAGGAAAGGCCTGCAGACAGGTCCGCAATCTCCGCTCCTTCTTTTTGTGCCTGTTTTACTTTGGAATTCATAAAAACCGTACATTTGGTTCCTAAATCTACCGGAGCTTTTGCAAACAGAGCTTCTTTCGCAAATTTATCGATGGGCATATTTAAGGAGGCTGCAAAGCTCTCCAGAAAAGAACCGCAGCCGGAGGAACAGGCTTCATTTAATAATATACTGTCTATTGTACCGTTTTTGATCCGCAGGCATTTCATATCCTGTCCGCCGATATCCAGGATAAAATCCACTCCGGGCAGGAAGTATTCGGCTGCCTTGTAATGGGCTATGGTTTCAATTTCCCCGTAATCCGTATGAAGGGCCGCCTTTATCAGACCTTCCCCATATCCGGTTACGGTACTTTTCGTAATCCTTGCCCCTTTGGGAAGTTTCGCATATATGTCCTTTAGTATGGAAACTGCTTTTTTCATGGGTTCTCCTTCATTGCTTCCGTAATAACTGAATAGAAGCTCCCCCCCTTCCCCGATTAAAGCTGCTTTCGTCGTTGTCGACCCGGCATCAATACCTAAAAAAGTATTTCCCAGGTATTTTGGCAGCTCTCCTTTTTTGACAAAGGCCTGGCTGTGCCTTTTCTTAAATTCATTATATTCTTCTTCCGTTCGAAACAGCGGGGGCAGTTTATGGACATCCTCATCTTTAATATCCGTTATTCCCCATACTTTTTCTATCATGGTTTTCAGATTCATATTCTCTGAAGCAGGAGCGTACTCATCCGTTCCCATTTCCGCTGTTTTTTTCCCTTTGTAAGGCTTCTTGTTTTCCCCGGCTAAAAGGGCCGCTCCAATAGCCGGATAAAAAATCCCGTTTTCCGGTATAATAATTTCTTCCGGAGTTAGATTTAAACTTAGGATAAATCTTTCCCGAAGTTCGGATAAGAAATATAACGGTCCTCCCAGGAAAGCCACCCTGCCCCGGATTGGTTTTCCGCAGGCCAGGCCGCCGATGGTCTGATTGACTACGGCCTGTAAGATGGAAGCGGCAATATCTTCTTTCCTGGCACCGTCGTTTAACAGCGGCTGAATGTCCGTCTTGGCAAATACCCCGCACCTGGAAGCTATGGGGTAAATTACCTTATGTTTTTTTGCATATTCATTTAAACCGGATGCGTCCGTGTTTAATAAGGCTGCCATCTGGTCTATGAAAGCTCCGGTACCTCCGGCACAGCTGTTGTTCATCCGCTGTTCCGTGCCGTTTTTCAAATAAGTAATCTTAGCATCCTCACCGCCCAGTTCGATTACCACATCCGCCTCCGGTATAAATGCCTCCACTGCTTTGGTACAGGCGATAACTTCCTGTTCAAAGTTAAGCTTCAGCCATTCCGATACGGATAAGCCGCCTGAACCGGTTATATTTACGGAACAGCTTATATCACCCAGATTTTCATAGCAGGTACTCATAATACTGATAATGGTGCTTTTAATATCGGAGAGATGCCTTTTATATTCACTGTAGATTAACCGGTTTTCATTATTTAAAACTGCAATTTTTACTGTTGTGGAACCAATATCCAATCCTATTTTATAATTCCTCATCCTGATTTTTTCTCCTATACATAATACATTTTTAAACTGGAAGTTACATTTTTAAACCCGGAAGTTTTGTAACTGTCTGTTGCCGGCGGCTTCAGACAACTCCGGCAGCTGTTCCTTCCGGCATGATTTGTGTACATCGCTTCGACATAACCGCAGTAACTGAATCGTCACCGGATTTACTTATATTTCATACTTATTTATTATGCACAGGAAAATTTGAATC
Organism: Bacillota bacterium; assembly: GCA_023391695.1. Taxonomy (GTDB): domain Bacteria; phylum Bacillota; class Clostridia; order Lachnospirales; family Lachnospiraceae; genus Anaerocolumna. Next base: position 24,189 of record JAEWAK010000027.1, on the reverse strand, counting down.
ATTCAGAATCAAAAAAATTCCCCGTTTCAGTAACTGCCGGGGAATTTTTTATACTTTTAAAGATTCGGTTTAAATTGCGGTTTTCTTTTTCTCTTTTCCATTTCTGATATAATAAAACATATATTGCTGGACGATCCCGGCAAATCCGTTATAGGGTTCCAAATCAAATTCATTCCGGTATATATCCTTAAGGATTCTTGCAATCCAAACATCAATGGGAAATGCCTCAATATGATGGAGGGCATACAAAGATACACAGTTGGCAACCTTAATCCCTACGCCGGATAAATTCATTAGTTGCAGGGTGGCTTCCTTACAGCTTAACTCCTTTAAGGACAGCAGGTCAATTTCACCGTCTGCAACGGTCCTGGAGGTCTTTTTTACGTATTTGTCCCGGTAACCTAAGCCCGCCTTTCTTAAATCCTCCAAAGCCGCTCCGGCTAACCGGTGAGGGACTGGAAAGGCATAATATTCCTTATTGCCGCATTCCCTGCATATTTTCTTCTCACCGTAGCCGGTACACAACTGTTCAATACAGTTTTTAATGGCCGGTATATTTTTTCTCTGAGATATAATAAAACTGATCAGGGTTTCAAAAATATCCTGCTTCAGTATCCGTAATCCCCTGCCATAATAAGCCGCATTTCTTAAGAAATCATCCTGGCCCCGGGAAAGTCCGGTAACTACCTGATTATAATCATAATCCAGATCAAAATACTCTTTCCAAATCTGTTCATATTCTTCCGCCGTACAGGTTATATCCACGCAATCCTCCTCTGTCTGGGTGAGCTCTATGTATCTGCCAAAAGCAATAAGGTTGTAACGGTTTTTCCCTATTAGATTCATCCGGAAACATTGACCTGATTCCGCTATATGTTTTAAATTAAAATTACTGGAATATATTTTCAATCTCTTTACCTTTTTTATTTACCTTTCCTGCTCTGAATATTTTTCAATAGCTATATATTAAATTTCCTGACCAAACCGTCCAGGTCATTTGATATTTCTTTTTCTCCGTCTATTAACTGTGCCATATTATGAACCAGCTCATATATCATATCCACATTGCCAAGAATTGCGCCGCTGTTTAAAGCCGTATTCTGGGAAGATACGGCAATATCCTGAATTGCCTCGGAAACCTCACTGATGATTTTTTCAATGCCGTTTGCCATATCCGTAATTTTACTTACGGTGGACTGTATGTCTTTTGCATCCTGCTCATACTGGCCTGGACAAAAGAAATTATACTACGTCTGTTAATGTTTGTCACTTAGGGATATGTAAACTTTCTGAAAAACTCCCATCAATTTTAACCTATAAAAGCAGGCTGGAACAGAACAATCCGTTTAATTCTCTCTGTTTCCATCCTGCTTTATAGTTGCTTTAATCGATTTTTATTTCTTATTAACCTCAAGTATATGGACAATCTCCTTTAAGGATTTCTCAAATTCTTCATCGGAAGAATTTTTAAATATCAGCAGATCATCCGCAACCTCCGGATCATCCAGAGCACTGGGAATATTAAAATTACAGCCTGCGATGTATTCGTCCCAATGGGCAAGCTTCCAGGAATCCCTGTCGGAATTTCTCTCGTTCATCCGCTGCCTGCATACCGAGGGCTTTGTCTCCACCCATATTACCGCCAGGGCAGCATTCTTTTCATTCAGTTTCCCCTTCAAATCATCCATATAAGCTTTATCGCGGATTTCTCTGGTAAACGGGGCATTAATCAGTACAATATCGTCATAATCCAAAGCTTCCAGGGCCAATGCCACAATCGCTTCATATTCATAATTTCGGATATTCTCTTCAAAAAACTGCGAACTTCTGTTATATTCTTCCCCGGCAACCTTAAAGATCTGCTTTGACAGACAGATTAATGTATCTTTATCCAGGTAAACCACATGCTTTAAGGCTTTGGCCATTTGTTTCGAAACGTAGGTCTTTCCGCAGGCCGGCGGAGATGTAACCAAAATTAATTTCTTCATCCAAGTCCCTCCCGAATTAAGTTTATGGCCTATTCTACTGCATCGTTTAAGAATAATCAAGCCCCTGTCACTGAACTCCTTCCGGTACGAGCAAGGGCGGGCGGATGGGGAACTGTAAATGTGCCAAGTAACAAAAGCACCACTACTTTTGCTAATAATTAAAACAAAAGTTTACCAAACAGTAAAAGCAGGATAAATATGACAATACAAATGAAAAACAAAACTTTTGCAATGGTTTTAGAGGTTCTTGCGACCCCTGTAAAGCCAAATATACCTGCCACAATGGAAATAATTAAAAATACGATTGCCCACTTTAACATACAGCGTCATCTCCTTTACCATAATATCATATCATTTACTTATTGATATTCTTGGCAAAATACCGAAGATTTATTAATATACATGTATTATTATAAGAAAATCTTGTTCAGGCAAGCGTTTAAAGCTTCCGAAGGGGCTGCCGCCGGACCTCTATTGCATCTTTAAATCAACCTCTACACTATATTGCAGGTCCTTTAAAAATTGTTCCTCATTATTTGCATAGGTCAGCCATAATATTTTATTTTTATAGCTTGTCATACGGTATAAATTCATAAAATCAACATTTGCCCCTTTCGTAATTTCGTCCAGGCATTTTTGAATCCTGGCTTTGACCACCGTATTACACCGGTTTTCAATCACTTCAATTATCGCTGCGTTAGCTTCATTGGAGGACTGTCCGGTATCCTTAAATCCCTTTTGGATCATACCAATGCCTTCGATCTTTATTGCCAGTTTGGGTTTGGTATTGTTTCTTGCAAAATCCATGGTTCTGGTTATATTATTTATTTTAACCACGTATTCGGAAATAGTTTCACGGTTTCCTTCCTTTTGGTCCTCTTCGGGATTTTGTGAAAGAAAGATCAAATTATTCTTTCCATAGCCATTTGCAATATCAATATAGTCCGCATTCTCCTTATTGACTTCATAGGCCAGCCTGTTATGGTAAAACATTCCAAGACCGACCGTTTCCAGGGTTTTTTCTCTTGCTTTTAACAAAGGCATGCTGATTACCGGATTCCCTTCATTCATGGCAAATACCATGTCCCCGGCCGTAACTACTTTTTTACCTGTTCTTTTAAGATTAATCCGGTAGAGCCGGTCCAGATAATCCCCTATTCCGCCCTCCAACTCTTTATTTAAGCTAATTATATCCTTCGCTGAGGAATCCGATGTAAAAATGAGGGTATTTCGGCCTAATTCATATTTATTTTCAACATAATTTAAAAATTGTGCAAGCTGTTTCGGTTCCTTTGCCAGTTCCTTTCCTAATATAATCGCTTTTAATTGGCTGAAATCCAGTTTCTTATTATATTGAAGGTCGTATAATTCTTCTATTTCCCAAAAATCAAATCCCTTTAATTCCAGGATTAATTTTTCCGGGCTTTCGCTGCCCTGTTCCGTTAAAGCTTTTAAATCCGGCAGGACATAATAAACCGTTAATTCATCCCCCTTTAAATCGATACCCATTGCCTGTACGAAATTTCGGTCTTCGATTTCTGTCATGTCACTGCAGCCGGTTAAGGAAACAACCGATGCCAGGGTCACCAGGAACAACAGGCTCTTTAATACCGGTTTATTTAAAACCGGTTTGTTATTTTTGATTTTTCTGAGCTTGCCGATTAAGACGATTAATGCGGGCAGGAGAATGGACTGGGGCATCCCGATATATTTCATGTAGAATTCAAAATAATAAAAAAACTGTTCCGTTTCAATCGTTACGATGGAGGCACCAAATAGCAGGATAACAAAAGGGACAAGCAGGTAATTCCGTTTGGATACCCGGAATATAAATTTGCCGATAAAGCTGATATAATAAAAGAACGCACTTAAAATTGAAAATATACTTAACATCCATATGCCAAGTATAATGGCATCCTGCCTTTGTACAAAGCCTCCCGGCAGCTTAATTACCTGTATCATGTTAACCATTGACCATAATTTCTGTCTGGTTTCCCCCAGGCCAAGTATGCCTAAAGTTACGACAAATAATAGGACGTCCAGGATTCCTGCCACAATTATGGCGCGGGTTACATAGTGCAGCAGCCGTTTCCCCTTTTTTATATCCGATTGTTTGATTTTAATCTGAGGAGCCGAAAAAAGCAGTACTTCCAATATGCCAAAAGTAAGGAATACATTATAACCGCCTGCAAAAATATTCCCTGCTCCTTCCGTAAACAGCGGCATGAGATTTGCCAATTGAATTTTACTCAGTCCCAGTATCAAAAAGATAAAGATCGGTACTATTACAATAAAATAAAGCACCTCCGCTATCCTGGCCCTGACTTCAAAACCTTTGGAAGCGGCATAGGCAGACACGACCAGAAGTATTAAAATAATAACCCTCGGATCCGTATCTTCCAGCAAAGTTAAATTTATCACTTCACCGAATAAACGGGTAGCAAATACACAGCAGACAAACAACTTGGATATATAGATGATTCCAATGACAAAGGTAAGTATTTTTCCCATACTCCGTCTGCAGTAATCCAGATAATTACCGCCGGTGCACTTTACCAGTGATAAGATAATCCAGGCATATATAAATGCAAACAAAACCGCAAGAATTATGGTAATTAAACCGTCCTTGCCCGAAGTGGCAGTCGCGATCCGTGGAATTATCATTCCCGATACACCGAATAAATCAAATACCAATAACCTTTTTAATTGTCTGAGGGAGATTTTTTCATTGTCTGAAAACATGATACACGATGCCTTTCTGATAAACTTTTACTAGGGTGAGTCTGAAAACTGCTTGTGCCGGGCTGAATGTTCCACTTTGTGGGAGACAAGGAGCAATTTTGGGGGGCGTAGCGGGGGTCTACGTTCCCAAAATTGCGACGCAGGATTCCGCAAAGTGGGGCGTTCAGAACGGTGCAATGAGTTTTCAGACACGCCCTAGCTCCAATGCATATCCGAAACCGGATTTTCGGATACTGATTCAATTCATGGTGTGAATTATGTTCACACTACTCATCCTTATTCCGGACAAGCCTGGTTCTTTCTGTTTTCTTTGAGAAGATAGGACGCCTTTTTAAGTTTCCCAGAGGGAGCCTTATAATGGCATCCTTGGTGTCGGTGCCTTCGTTGATTCCGGATGCTGCAAAGGGCACCATATAAGGCATGCCAAAACTTTTTAATCCGCCTAAATGGATTAATAATATCATGATGCCGAGTATAAAACCGTACAGCCCCAGGAAAGCGGATAAGATAATGATGACATACCGCACGATGCGAAAGGCGGATGCAAAAGGTTCGTTGGGTACCGTAAATGCCGAGATTGCTGTCAGGGCTATGACTATAACTACGATGGGGCTTACCAGATTAGCATTTACAGCCGCATCGCCGATAATTAAGCCGCCCACAATTCCCAGGGTACTTCCCATGGGACCGGGAAGCCGGATCCCTGCTTCTAACAACATCTGAAAGGCCACTTCCATCATAACCACTTCAAATAAAACCGAAAAGGGAACTCCATCCCTTGCAGCAGCAAAAGATAAAGCCATGGCGGAGGTTAATAATTCCGCATTATAATTGATTACCGCAATATAAAGTCCCGGAAGTGCAATGGAGAGAAACGCCCCAAAATAACGCAGAATCCGGTTAAAAGTAGCCAATTCCCACCTGCTGTAAGAGTCATCGGAAGCCTGGAAAAAGGAATTTAAAGTAGTGGGCAGCAGCAAAGCCAGCGGAGAATTGTCCACAAGAATTGCAACTCTTCCTTCCATAATAGCGGAAGCCGCTTTATCCGGCCTTTCGGTTGTCTGAAACTCCGGAAAAGGAGAATAAACATTTCTCTCCGTAAGCTGTTCCAGCATGCCGGCGTCAAATATGCCGTCAATCACAAATTCTTTCAGGCGCTTCTCTATATCTGCAACCAGCTCCGGTTTTGCCACATCCTCCAGATAACAGATGGCTACATCCGTATGGCTCCTGATACCGATTTTTAACTGCTTTATCTTAAGATTTGTATCCTTGATTCTTCGCCTTAACAAAACCCGGTTAATATAAAAAGCTTCGCTGAAACTCTCTTTTGAACCGCGGATTGCCACTTCATTTTCACTGGTGGGAACCCCGCGGTTTGGCATCCCTCTGACCGATACCTTTATGGCTTTATCCGATCCGTCCACCAGAATAACCGTATCACCGGACAGTACATTTTCGATGAGTTCATTCATCGTAATGACCTCAGTTAAATCCACGGTCCGCAGCCCGCTTTCTTTAATATATTCAAACTGGCCCTGGGCCGGCATGTCTTTTAAACTGGCTAAGAGCTGATGTATGGTGACCTGTTCCAGTAATTCCTTATTGATCATATTGTCGATGTACAGGAAAAAGATGTCTACTTTGTTAATATCACCCACCGTTATCTTTCGCTTCACAACATCTGCACAGTCTGAAAACAAGGTATTGATTGTATCGATATTTTCGCTTAGGGTTTCAGACAATATTGCAGTAATCCGATTCTGTTCATCGTGTAAAAGACTCATATGGCCGCCTCCTCCTGTGTAAGATAATTTTTTTATTTCTTTCCTGTATCATCCCGTTACTTTACTGATTGATCTTTTTAGTATCCGATCATACAGGATTTAAGAAAAATCTATTTCATATTATATCCAATTTGGACTATATTATTTGCAATAAAAAAAATACTTACTCCTCTCCTATACATGAAGAAAAAGGTAAGTATTTTAATGTAGTCAAAGCGGATATTCGGTTCCGGTTCAGACTTGGCTACCGCGGCCCGACTTTTACTGAAAAGTTAAATATCTAATTTTAACTGGATTTCTTCCTCCGCCTCGAGTTTGAAATCTTCTATTTTTTCCGGATTTACCACCGGCAGATCCTCCAGTGACTGTATCCCAAAGCTCCTTAGGAAATCCTCCGTAGTACCAAACAGGATAGGTCTTCCCGGCGCATCCATTCTTCCTACTTCGCAGACTAAGTTATATTCGATTAATTTATTCACGGCATGATCAGATTTTACTCCACGGATTGCCTCGATTTCCAGTTTCGTGATTGGCTGCTTGTAAGCTATAATGGATAAGGTTTCTAACAAAACATCGGTTAAAACATGCTTTTTGGGAACGTGGGCAATTTTAATAATGGCCTCATACATCTCTGCCTTGGTACACATCTGAAAAGCCCCGTCCAGTTCTATAATCCGGATCCCCCTGTCTTCCCCTTCGTATTCATCCATCATATTACGGATAATCTTTCTGGTTGTATCTGCATCATGCTCGACTGCCGCTGCGATTCGTTCTAATTCCACTGCTTCCCCCATGGTAAATAATATAGCCTCAATAGCTGCTTCCAGTCTCTTTATCTCCATAATTCCTCCAACCTTGTTATTACACTAATTTAAAACCAAATTTTCATCCAATTCTGTTATTTCACTGCCTGTAAATGTGATAATAATATCATCAAACAGATTATCCTGTTTTATTTCAACCTGTCCGACTTTTATTAATTCCAATACGCCCAAAAAAGTTACGATGATTTCCATTTTACCGGACTGGGCCATAAGAAGCCCCCGGAAACTAAACATTTTATGGGTAAGTCCGTATCTCTGGATTGACTCTATTTTTTCAGACAGGTTAATTTCTTCCTTCTCTATCCGACCAAACTTACTTCGGATGGGATCAATTTTATCTACCTGTTTTTTTACGACGGATTCAAAAATTTTATGTAATTTAGCCAGGGTTAAATCGGACAGCAAACTGGCCGTATCAATATCTTCCTTATAATCTGCAATTTCTTTCGGAATGGTTGAATCCTTAAATATGATTTTAGCCGCATCCAGTTCCCGGTCCTTTAGATCCATGGAAATATACTTATACATCTTATATTCCAATAGACGCTCGACTAACTCCTGTCTGGGATCCTGCTCCTCTTCCTCTTTCGATTCATCTTTCGGTAACAGCATCTGGGATTTGATATTGATCAAAGTGGCTGCCATTACCAGGAATTCGCTCATTACATCAAGGTCTTTTGTCTCCATATGCCGGATGTATTCCATATATTGTTCGGTTATTTCAACAATGGGTATGTCATGGATATTTATTTTATTTTTATCAATCAGATGTAGCAGAAGATCCAAAGGTCCTTCAAACGCCTCTAATTTTACTGATATACTCATAGGTTGTCCTTCTCTGTTAATTTTTGTTAAGCAGCCGTAACGTAACTATCAAACAGTACCAAATAGCCACAGGCAGCTTTTTTATAAAAATGATGTCATTATAAGGGTACTGAAACTGGTAATAAACTGAAACATAATAACGAATAACAGAATCATTTTTATAAAATAATCATTTTGGATAATTAAAAAGTATTTTGAAGGTGATATACCCGCAATACATAACCCTATATCAAAAGTGGATACGGGAAATAAATTGACAATAAACATACTGATGCTGATTATTGCGATATACACTATAATAAATTGCAGGATTAATTCAAAAATATTAATGGTTTCCGAATAATATAAATTGGAATCAATGCCGATTCCAAACCGCAGGACCGTCATGCTGGCCATAAATATCAACAGTAAGGTGACCAGTCCCGTAATACCAAGGATCAAATTAGTCCTTTTATCTTTAATACGGTACATATAGGGTTTTGAAAACCCTGCCTGATTGGTAATACATAATATAATACCGATAGGATCAATATAATGATGGAGTTTATATATATTGCGTTTTCTCTTCTGATCCTGATTGGGATTTAATCTGTTATAAATAAAAGCCTTTGGGAATTCATGCAAAATCATTACAAATCCCCCTGCAAATAATGCGGCAAACAATCTTATTAGCTGTATTTTCATTGTGACACCTCTGTTTGTTTATTTGTTACTATTCAGCACAACCCAGCAGCTATGACTGAATAGTAACGTTATTTTTATTTCTGCCGGTTCAGGGTTACCACCATTAATTCGGGCCGGTTATGGATCCTCAGTTTTATTGTGTGCAGCCCCAGACCTCTGGATACTAACATTATTTTTTCATCTTCCTGGAACATTCCTGCATCATAGTGAGGCATAAACTTATATTGAGGCGATATGAAGCCCCCTAAACCCGGCAGCCTTATAATACCGCCGTGTAAATGCCCGGATAAGACCAGATCCGCACCCCATTCTTTGTAAAAGGAAAAGTAAACAGGATTATGTGCAATTAATATATTATAACATTTATTTTCTGGAATTCCTACTAATTTCTGCATATAAGCCTGAGTGAATTCCGGCTGCCTGAATTTTTTATAGTAATCCATTCCAATGGATAAGCCGGTTAAAGCAATGGCCTCGCCGTCTTTGCGTATCACCGTCTGTCTGTTATCTAAAAACTGAACGCCCAATTTCTGCAGGTTATCCTGGTATTCCCCATAACTCTTATGCCCCGGGCTGTCCGCGGGAAGCAGCCGCTGTTCATGATTCCCTAAACCATAATAGATAGGATATTTACCGGCTAGTGCCGAAAGCAGGCTATATGGAACTTCGAAATGATCCGTTTCACTGCTTACTATCATATCTCCCGCCACCAGAATATAATCCGGATTAATTTCATTGATTTTATCGAGTAAGGTCTTATTATTTTTTCCATATTTATTATTATGAAGGTCAGCCAATATAACCATCCTGGCTCCGTGGAATGCTTTTGGAATACGGTTTGAACGGATATCGTAATGAGTAATTTCCAGATTTTGATTTTCGTAAAACACATATATTACGAATAACAGTAAAATTGCGACGGCTATTATGTTACTATCCATAACTACCTCCATTTTATTTTATAACCTGTCAGGGAAGTTTCCCGCCTGGTGTACTAACATCTTAACAAATACCGGATGAGGATATCCTCCGCATGGTTGACGTCTGGCACAGCGACATCTTGACCTAATCCAGTTTGTGGAATCCAATAATTTACAAAACCACAGGTAAAGTCCGTTATAAATTATAACACAGACTTCACCCATGGTCTATAGTAACACAGGTATATTTCATTATAAAAGCAGTTTTTTTAATGCCTGCAGGAAATAATCCTTAAATTTGGCCTTTTCTACGTTTTCCGCTGCTACAACGTCCACTGTGCCGATTTTACTGCCTCCTAATTTATATGTAATCTCTCCGACCTTATCATTTTCCTTAATTGGTGCCGTTACGTTTTCATAAATGGCAACTTCTTTGGTAATGCCGGCCGGATCGACACCTTTTAAGCAAAGGTATGAAAATTTATCATTTACTTTATAATTTACCGTACCCGCAACCCCTTTTTTAACCGGTATGGGTACTACCTGTAAATCCTGGTTGTCATCCGCAAATATACTGCAGTTGGCAAATCCGTAATCCAACAGCTTGGATGCTTCCGCAAAACGGATCTTTGTCTCCGGTGCGGCCATAATTACCGCAATCAGATCCATGCCGTTCCTTTTGGCAGTAGCGGACAGACAATATTTTGCAAGGCTGGTCGAACCTGTTTTCAGCCCTGTAATACCGTTATAATACTTAATCAATTTGTTGGTATTGGTTAACCCGAATTCACTTTGGCCTTTTTTGGTCGTATGTATGATGGTATCCATCCATACGGTGGAATAATTACTGATCTCCGGATGTTTTGTAATCAGTTCCCTGGACATTAAAGCCACATCATAGGCGGACGAATAATGATTATCCTCATCCAGGCCGCAGCAGTTGACAAAATTCGTATTTAACATCCCCAGGTCTTTTGCTCTTGCATTCATCCGTGCGACAAATTCTTCCTCCGAACCGGCAATCAGTTCTGCCATAGCTACGGAAGCATCATTGGCACTGGCGATGCTGATACATTTAATCATGGTGTCTACAGTCTGGGTTTCATAAGGCTCCAGGTAAACCTGGGAACCGCCCATGGATGCCGCATATTCGCTTACGGAAACTTCATCTGTAAGCTTGATCTTTCCGCCATCCAGTGCTTCAAATATAAGTAGCAGCGTCATAATCTTAGTGATACTGGCCGGTTTCAGTTTTTCATCTTTATTTTTTTCATAAATGATCTGGCCGGTAGAACCTTCAATTAATACAGCCGAGGTGGAAGTAATGTTCATTTGGTTATCCTCCGGTGCTGCATAAACTTTCATGCAGAACAGAGGATTCATCAGTAGGATAAGACTTATCAGTAGTACTCCAAATCTCTTCATTTACATCCTCACGTCCAAATAATATATTACTATTTTAAGCAAGGGAGGCGGATTTTAGACCAACTTTTACTCGCTTCTTAAAGCATCGATAGGATTTAATTTTGCAGCTTTGTTTGCCGGCATATATCCGAATCCGATACCGATTCCTGCGGATACGCCAAAAGCCAGGATAATGGAACCTGTGGTTGGTACGGCGTCCAAACCAAAAACATTACCCAAGGTTACGGTTGCAATCCATCCCAGAATAATTCCCAGAATACCGCCAATTGTACTTATGGTTGCGGCTTCAATTACGAACTGGCTCATTATATCACGTTTCTTAGCGCCCAGGGATTTGCGGATACCGATTTCCTTCGTTCTTTCTACAACGGAAACCAGCATGATATTCATGATTCCGATTCCGGCTACCAAAAGGGAAATTCCTGCGATACCGCCAAGAATGGAGGATAACATGTCTGTCATTTCATTTACCTGATCCAGTAACTCTGCCATTGTGGATATATTATAAAGATCTTCATCTTTCATGATATTGTAAAGATAATTATCCAGTAACTCTTTTCCGGCAGCAACATGATCCACATCTAACGCCGTAAAGGTATAAGTTGAAATATTAGAGGATCTGGCCAGTCTGACTGCATTGGAATAGGGAATATATATACAGTCGTCTGCTGAACCTTGTGTTGAATCCCCCTTTTCCTCCAATATACCAAGTACCGTATAAACCTGACCGTTAATTTTAAGGGTCGAGCCCGGTGCAGCATTACCGTCAAATAATTCCTCGACTATATAAGTTCCGATGACGCACCCCTGATAGCGGTTTTTTATATCTGCATATTGGATAAAACGCCCGCTCGTTAATTCAAGATTGCTGATTGTATTAAAATCTTCCCCGACACCGGTTACCGTACTTGTGGAAGACTCGGTTCCGTTTTTAACCGTATACCTACCGCTTACGCTCGGGGTGACTGACTGAAATACGGAACTGTTTTCTTTTACGAATTCATAAACATCGTCAACATCTACATTTCTTGTATCCGTATTGGTTATCGATACCGAAATGGTATTGGTCCCTAAATCGGCGAAAGTAGAAACAACATAATTGGTAACGCCATTCATAAGACCTATTAATGTAATAACCGACGTTACACCGATAATCATTCCCAGCATAGTAAGAAACGAGCGCATTTTACTGCTGACAATACTTCTTCCTGCTAATTTAAATGCTTGGATTAGGTTCATAGCTGGCTCCTTTTATATTCTTCTACCGGACCGTCAAAGGTGATCTGACCATCATGTATCTTTACAACACGCTTAGCTTCCTCCGCAATGGTGCGGTCATGAGTAATCAGAACGATGGTATTTCCTTCTTCATTTAGCTTTTTTAAGAAATCCAAAACCTCACGGCTGGTTCTGGAATCCAAGGCACCCGTCGGCTCATCCGCAAGGATGAGGGACGGATTACCGGCCAATGCCCTGGCAATGGAACCTCTTTGCTGCTGACCGCCGGAAAGCTGATTTGGCATGTTTTTCCACTTATCTTCAATTCCTACCCGTGCCAAAGCCTCCATGGCCAGCTGCTTGCGTTTTCCTTTACTGACTCCCGCATATAATAATGGCAGTTCCACATTTTCCAGCATATTCTGTTTTGTAAGTAAGTTATACTGTTGAAAAATAAATCCAATTGTTTTATTTCTAACTTCGGCAAGTTCATCGTCCTTCATGGTACTGACATCCTGGCCTTTTAAGATATATTGCCCTTGTGTCGGTACGTCCAGGGCACCGATGATATTCATGATTGTCGATTTACCGCTGCCGGATTTACCAACAATAGCGACAAATTCACCATGAAATATTTTTAAATTAATTCCGTTATTTGCACGTACCTCCGTATTACCCATCTGGTAAATCTTATAGATATCGATTAAATTTATAAGAGGCGTCTTTTCTTCTTCTATTTTCAATTCATCCAATGCTAAACACCTCCCTTATGGCCTTGTACCCATGCTGTCCTGGCGAGCACCACCCTGGCCGCCGCCTTGACCGGGTCCGCCGCCCTGATTATATCCGCCGCCCTGGGCCGGACCGAACTGTCCCTGCATAGTTATTCCTTCCTGGGATGCGTTACGTACTACATAGACTTCTTCCTCTCCGGTTAAGCCGCTCTTAATCTCAATGTAATCTCCGTCGGTTAATCCGGTTTCGACCTTAACCTCTTTAAAGCCGGCAGGCACATCCCCTACTGCTTCCGTTACGGCAGGATCTTTTACATATACCACATCACCGCGCATTAATGCATCACTTGGAATTGCCAAGACATTTGTCACTTCATCTAAAATAATTTCGCCTGTTACGTTCATCCCGGGCAATAAGTCTCCGACTTCATTAATTTTTACTGTGACCGGATACTGGGTTACACCTTCATTCGTCGTACTTTCCAGGCTGATATTGGTAACTTCCCCGGTGAAAGTAACCCCTTCCAGCGCGTCTGCGGTTATGTTTACTTTCTGCCCTACTTTTACTTTCATAACATCCAGTTCATCCACCTGCATTTCAAAGGTTACGGCAGACAAATCATAAATCGTACAGAGTTTTGTAGTGGAATCCCTGCTGATGGTATCACCAGAAAGTACATCCTTGCTGACAACCTGGCCGGAGATCGGAGCAGTTATACTGTAATCTGTTTTTTCATCAATCACATCATCCAGGGAATCATTTGCATCATCAATTTTATCCTGAGCGTCCTTTAATGAATTTTCAGCATTATCCACAGCATCTTCGGCTGAATCCAGTGCATTCTGATAGGAATCCAGCTGGTCTTTATAGGTATCGCTTTCTAAAATAATAACCGTATTTCCGGAAGATATTTTATCACCTTCTTCAATGGTTAAGGTATTAATTTCACCGGCCTTATCAGCAGTAATCGTACTTTCTTCCAGGACGGTAAAAGTTCCTTCACCGCTGCTGTATAAATCTCCGATGGAAGCCGTAGCTGTGGTACTGGTTGTTAAACCGCCCGGATTTTTCACTTCAACCGTTACCGTCTTAACTACCCGGTTACCGCTTAATACGTCTTCAATACTGCTCACCTTTGTTACCCTGCCTTCCATTGTTTCGCTGCTGTCAACGATTTCAATCTGGGCTTTCTTGCCGATCAAGGAGGAACTGACGTCGGAAGAATTGAAAGGAACTTCCAATAACATAGAACTGTTATCGTAAATATCCGCTATCTGGCTTCCAGCCTGTACCGTGTCCCCTTCCTCCACATATAATTTTTTTACAACACCTGATTTTTTTGTTTTAATTGTTAAGTCCCTGTAGTCTTCTTCCGCATCATTATAATCAGCCAGGGCATCATTATATTTATCTACCGCTTTTTTATAATTATCTTTTGCAATCTCATAATCGTCTTCTGCTCTTTGTACTGAAGTTTTCGAGGTCTTAATTTTACTGTCAACATCATCCGTGGTGATCTGGTATAATACATCATCTTCTTTTACCTGATCACCTTCTTCAAAGTCTGCGGAAAGAATTTCACCTTCCACCAAGGTTTTCACATCATACTTATTCAGAGGTTCGATGGTGCCGGATGAGGATAAAATATTCTGAATATCCCTGGCCTCGACCTTTGCTGTCTGGGCAGCTGCTTCCGCGCCTGTGCTGCTTACATTCCTGGCAAGCAAACGATTATAAAACACACCGACAATTAATACAAGGACAATTAGAATTGCTGCCACTTTAATAAACTTCTTCCATTTCGGTTTTTTCTGTACTATTAATTGTCCTGACCCAGACTGTGAATCAGACTTTTTTTTGAAAAATTTCATATTATTCTTCTCCCTGATTAATCGATTTTTTCAGCTACGATTACACGAATCCTGCCGCCTGTTGACATATCCTTGTCATAATAAGCAGTTAATCTATATTTGTTTAAATTGGATACATCACTTAATTCGGCCACAGTGTATTTTCCGATATCATAGAAGAATACGGCGACTTCATCTGCCAACTGGTATTTCCCGGTAGTATCCTGTACGGTCGTTTCACCAATGGCTTTTACTTTTACTTCTTTAAGGTCAACAAGGCTTTCGATCTTTGTAGGATCATCATTATCAAATATGAAGCCCTTGGGTCCTTCTTCAATATCAAAGAAATCACCTGTTGCAGTGCCTGTACTGCCGTTTATGTTATAATCAAAGGAGATAGTGTCCGAGGTACTTCCGCTGATGCCTAATAAGATACCGTAATCGTATACATCTCCTGTCACATCACTTAAAATGAGCTGTGAAATATCTCCTGAACTGTTCAATTCATAATAATAAACGGTTGCCCCGCCCAAGGATAAGCCGGCCAGCCGGGATGGCTTTACGGTAGCATAGCTGCCTTCATAATAATCTAAAATTTTAACATTGGCCGCCAGGTCATAACTGCCTAACTTGCTTGCATCACTTGAGAAATCATAGCCGCCAAAAGATATACTTCCCATACTGTATTTGCTTAAGGTAGCTATACCGTTGTCATATTTCACACGAATCAGATCCCCTTCGGAATAAGTAGATGCCGTAATGTCGTAATCCTGTTCGTATTCGTTGCCGTTTGCATCTACGAAGGTTACATAATTCGTGCTTACAAGTTCGTCGTCATCATTGGTTATTACATGTTCATCGCTATTGAGCACAATTCCGGTGATGGTAGCATTGTATTCGTCGATGCTCAATACATTCACAACCGTATCATCCTTGCCTAATACCAAAGTGACAATATCACCTTCGTCCACTTTACCGATGGAGGAAAATGCAATTGACATATCATTGGAGCCCAAGGTATATTCTTTTCCGCCTATCGTAACGGAGGTCGGAGCCAGGCGGTTTGGCTGGATAGACTGGATCGTACCGGTAACCTTGTTATCATATGCCCATACTGATTTTAAATCCTCGGAATAATAAACTACATCATTGGGCTGGACATCGGATATGGTTCCCAGGGTCCCGTCCTTATAAAAAGTAGCGGAGCCTAACAGGAACGGAATTTCTTCCTTCCAGTCACCGTCAACCAGGACCGGCCCTTCCAGATTGGAATTAACCAATGATAAATAATCGATTTCGCCTTTTGAATCCACTGTATATCCTAAAACTTCCGCATAAACTTTTCCGTCTTTTGTGGTAGTCTTTAAGGTGTTATAAAACAGATTCATGCAGTCATTTCTTGTAAGGGCCTGATTTTTCGTTTTTGTAATATTTTTATCCAGATCCTTTGAATCATATAAAGCCATTTCGGCAGCGGAAATATTGCCGGTAAAATCACTGTTGGTATATCCTAAAACTTTTAATACACCGTTTACGGCTTCAATCAGTGTAACACTCTGGGACGGTTTAAAACTTCCGTTTATATAACCGGACATCCATCCCTGGCTAATAGCCGCCTGTATGTAACCGGAAGCCCAATGGCTTTTTGATACATCCTTAAATAAAGATACATTGCTTTTGGCTGATGTCTGGTCCTTTAAAGATGATATGTTAACCAGCATTTGAGCAAATTCAGCCCTTGTAACTTGATTCGCCGGGGAATTCGTACTTCCCTTATCCGTTTTCATAATTCCCAGCGCATCAATTACCTTCTCAGCATTATTTGTACCGGAAGCTGCCTGCGCTGCATTGAATGGAGTTGCAACAGTAAGCAGCAGCATAACAGCTGCAAGTAATAGGTTTAATAGTTTTTTTTGCATCTTCAGTCTCCTTCATACGATAATTAATCCCTACTATATAGAACTTTTCCATTTTATTCTATTGAAAAATAATGTATATTCTGTGAACAGGGTGTGAAATAATCGGAAAAATAGTAAGGATTTTGTTAAAAAAATATAAATATTATACCTATATTTTTTATAATTCCTCATAACCGTCCTGGGATATGGACAGTTATTTTTCTTATTATTTTAGCAGAGCATGTTTGCTCTGCTAAAATAAGTATATCTATTTTTTAACGATATTTAAAGTTAAAAATTCATTAAAACTATTAAAATTTTCATTAGCTTTTAAAATGTCAGTTCTTAACCGTAACTATACAGGTTACGGTTTTGCCACGTACTTTCCCATATATCCTGGCACTTCCTCCGGAAATGGCAGTGACCTTCCCAAACCGGCTTACCACGGCAACGGAAGAATTACTGCTATACCAGCGTACTCCGAACCACGCTCCTTTTACGGACAGTCTGCTGCTCTTACCGGCCCTTAACGTTAATTTGTCCTTGCTGATATCAATAACCCGGACCCTGCATTTTAATACTTCCTTCCCATATTTTACCTTAATTATGGTAGTGCCGACCCGGTAAGCGGTTACCGTCCCGAATATATTGACATCCGCCACCTTAATGTCAGTAGAGGAAAAGCTTAACCTTTTGTTTAAGCTCATTACACGAAGCTTAAATTCCTCTCCCTTTAACAGAGTGATATCCTCCTTATTTAGCCGTTTAGCAAAGGGTTCAAATATACTGTTCCTATAAAAGATGGAGGTATGAGGAATAATCAGATACCACAGCAGGGCAAGAAATGCGATATAGTAAATAATCGAAATAGCTCCCCGAAACCGGAATAACTGTAATAATTTATTCTTTTTCAATACCTAATTCCTTTTTTCTTACTTATTATATTCTATTATATAACCGATACCGCTATTCATATGCTTTTCTTAATTTATAAACCTGCCCTTACGTTTATCCGTCCGGATTTGGAAGCCCGTCCGTCCGAAAATTTATTCCTGTATTTTCAATCTTGCTTTTTGCCGTATACAGGACAGAATATCCATTTGCACTTCTTCATATCATATAAAAACCTCTCTCGGCACCTATCTTTGCGAGAAATCATTTTCAGGCATATCAGCCATGAAAACCAATATACTACAACACTAAACGCGGAAATCACTACCCGGGCATGTTCAGGACTTTCACCTGTCAGAGCCCGCCTATGGCAGGAAACATAAATGAAAGCTGAAGGCTATTTACCTCCAGCTTTCATTTATGTTTCCTATAATTTTATAAGCTTGGTTTCATGGGGAGCCGGTTAAGCTGCAATAAATTCATCATAACTTCCCATTGCTTCCCCGGTTCATATATTGACAGCCCATTCTTTCTTACGGCTTCCCATTTCCCCAATATGGTATCAATAACCTTTTCCTCATTAATTATTTTCCCAAATAAGTCTTATAAGCCGTCAACTGTTCCTGCAGGACTTTATAAACCTCATCATATCCGGCGTCCTTCATCGCTGCCCTGAAATCAGATACGGCTTGTTCCGGATCACCGGCTTTGCCAAATGCAATAGCCGTAACATAGCTTGTAAATACATTTGACATATTGGCAAGATAGGAAGAAATATCATCGGTATCAAATACCAGCTGGGAATATGGATAGTCAATTGCGTAGGATGCATAGTCTGCAAATATGGCATCCTTGCCTTCATACCAGGTTGCATTATCCAGTTCCAGGTCATCATTTCTTCCATACCAGAAGTTCGAAAAGAATTCATCTGTTTCTTTCACATAACCTTCCGGACGGTCTAATTTCCCCTGGTCATTAATGATATAATTAACTCCGTCTATGCCATAATTAAATAAGCGGTAGATTTCTTCGTCATTGCGGAGTAAATCATAGACCATTAATGCCCTCTCCGGATGTTTGGAGGCTGCCCCGACTGCTAATGCACCGTGGGTGATAACCAGGTTCATCAGGTTTTTGCTGGGTTCTGAGAATGAGAAAAACTGTACTTCGGAACCCGGTTGTTTGATATCCATCTGGGGGCGAACCGTTGTATAATAAGTCTGTGTATGATGCTGGTCGGCACCGGTCTGGCCCGCATACATTTCCTCACGGGTATCTCCGGTATAGTTAAGGACATCTTCCCTCCAGTAGCCGGCATCTGCCCATTCTTTCATCATTTTAGCAAAATCGATATATTCCTGCCCTTCCATATAAGGGGATACTAAGGTAAACAGGTCATCCTTGGAAGCACCATAGAATATAGGAACATCCAGGCCGTCTATAAATAAGGTACCCGTATTGGACTGGAAGTATCCTCCCGCCAGCTGCGATCCAAAGGCCTGGCCGCTGGCTGCCGCATCCCAGGGAATTACATCCGGGTAATTTGCTTTAATACCTGCAAAATATTGTCCCAGTTCCTGAAAACTGTGAACTCCGTTTGTCAAGCCGAATTGTTTTGCCCAGTCACCGCGGTACATAAATCCATGATTAGTCCATTGGGCATAATTATCTTCCGGTATAAGATAAATTTTGCCGTTCAGTTTACACATATCCCAGTGTTCTTTTGAAACGGAGGCATAGGTTTTGGGAGCATAGGTCTTTAACAGGTCTTCCGTCAATTCTAAAAATGCACCTTTTTTTGCATTCGGCCATGCATCAAGCCAATCCGTTGCCGTGCCGATTAAGTCAATGGTAGAATCACCGGATGCAAGCAGTAAATTGTACTGGGTCTGCCAATCCGCCCATTCAACCCATTGCAATTCCAGTTCCGCATTCGCTTTTTCTGTCAGCTTCTTATTCAATTCCGTCATAACCGTTTCAAACTGTCCGTTGGTCGGTTTATCACCCAATACAACAAACTTGATGGTAATATGCTCGGAAGTATCGACAGCTCCGGTTTCCTGGCCGGTGTCTCCTGCCCCGCCTGTTTCACCGGCTGATGTATCCGCTGTAGCTTCATTTCCTCCGCCGGAAGATACGTCTTTGTTCTTACCGCCGCAAGCTGTCAGATTAAATATCATACAGAACACCAGTAACAAACCAAATAACTTTTTCATTTTTTTCCCCATAGTCTTTCCTCCTATTTTAATAAAATATTTTCTATGTATTCTTCGTATTTTCCGAAGATAACATCCGTTGAATGTGACCGTTCCGTAAATGGCCTTTCTTACCAAGTAATTGCCGTACGGGATTCCCACCCGCTAAACCAATCGCCCTTTTCTGGATGCGCTTAACCTTTTACGGCACCTACCGTTATACCCGCTATAAAATACTTCTGCACAAAGGGATACAAAAATATTATCGGTCCGGTTGCCACTACTGCGGTTGCCATTTTTAATGTTTCAAGGGGAAGGGAAGTAACCGGTACATTGGTGCCTGCCACAGAACTCCTTAAAGCCTGAACCGAATTAATGATTTTATATAAATGATATTGCAAAGGCCGGTATTCCACTGAGGAGGACAGGAACAGCATGGAATTATACCATTCATTCCAGTAGGATAAGGCCAGGAATAAACCAATGGTGGCAAGTGCCGGTTTTAACATGGGTAAAATAAGTCGGAGAAATATGGCAACATCGCCCGCACCGTCAATTTTCCCGGATTCTGTTATTTCAAAAGGAATGGATTTAATAAAGTTCTTCATCAGTATTATGAGCCAGGGTGACATCAAAAGGGGCAAAAATACGGCTAAATAATTATCCTTTAACCCCAGATATTTTGATATCAGTAAATAATACGGAACCAATCCTCCGGAAAACAAAGTAGTAAAATAAATATAAAAGGATATCTGGTTCCGGAAAGGAAAATCCTTTCTCTGCAGGGCATAGCCCGTCATTGCAATAATGAATAAACCAAGTGCCGTACCGGCCGCAGTCATGGCAATGGTAACCACATATGCACCCACTAACTGGTCCGAATCCCGCATGAGCAGATTATAGGCATTCAGTGTAAATCCTTTTGGTATAAGGGCAAACCCCGTCCTGGTAATCAGGCTCTCAGTACTAAAGGATGTGGAGATCATTAAAACAAACGGCACAAGGCATGCAATTGCAAACAATGAAATAAATATATAAGCGAAGCCCCTCACGATCAGGTCTGATTTATCTAATTTAATTTTGTTCTTATGAACTGTATTCATTCCCGTATCCTCCTCCCTTAAAACAGTGCATAATCATTATCAATCTTTTTAATAATCCCGTTACATACCATAACAACGATAAAGCCAAAGACGGACTGATATAACCCCACGGCACTTGCCTGAGTAAAGTTAAAATTATTCATCATGGAACGGTACACAAATGTCTCAATGATATCCGTCGTCGGAAACAGCATGGAATTTGACGGGCCGATAATGTTATAAAACAGGCCGAAATTTCCTTTTAAAATGGAACCCATAGAAAACAGTAAAAGTATAATGATGGTTGGCTTTAAATTAGGCAGTATAATATAGCGTATTTTTTGGAAAGCATTCACGCCGTCTACTTTTGCAGCCTCAATCATCTCTGCGTCAATACCCATAATAGCCGCAAAATATACAACGGACCCATACCCTGTCTGCTGCCACAAGTGTACCAGTACAATGATAACCGGCCAAATATTCTTATTGGCATACACTTTAACCGGGTCACCGCCAAACATCTTAATGACACTGTTAATAAAACCGTAGTCAAAATTTAAAAGGTTATAAAGAAGCAGGCCGACTAATACAGCCGATATAAAATAAGGCAGGAACATGAGTGTCTGCGTTACTTTTTTAAAATACTTGCTTCGTATTTCATTAAGCAGTATTGCGACGAAGATCTGCAGTGTGTTTCCAAATATAATAAAAGCAACGTTATACAAAATGGTATTTCTGGTCAGCTCCGTAATCTTACCGGAGGTAAAGAGAAATTTTAAGTTATCAAAGCCGACAAAATCACTTTTAAAAATCCCTTTTGCATAATTAAAATTCGTAAATGCTATGTATACACCAGGCATAGGTATATAAGAAAAAACAAAGAAAAATAAAATAGCAGGTAAACACATCAGGAGCAACACCCTGTATTTATACACCTTCTGCCAAAATGTCAAATGCCTGCCAATTCCGGTTACACCCTTTTTTGGCCCGTCTTTTTTCATGTCCTCACTCCTTCAATTAGATTTGAAACCGATTTCATAAAAGCTCAAAAAAATATATTATTAATTTAATATATACAGCAAAATACTTTAGTTAAAAATTTACCAAAATTTATTGATTTGTACATATTGTCTTATTTTATTATTTGAAACCGCTTTCTTATCAATATAATAACAAGATTTTTTGAACATGTCAACGGTTATATAAAATATTTTATGTATTTTTATATAATTACAAAAACCAGCCCGGACACAATTACCAAACGCAATAACCAAACTCGCAAATAGGCTGCGGAATCAGGCTGCCATAAAAAGGTTTGATCACCAGGGACACATCAAAGCCACGGTCTGCCGCTTTTTTATAATAAAATAACAGGTGAATACAAGTTATTTTTGTATTCACCTGTTATTTTATTATAACCCTCTGTAATGGATAATGAACATTCGAAACAAGCTTATTGAGAGCTGCTTTAATCAGCAGGTTTTTTACAGGAACTGCGTACTGCCAAATTGGTTCCGACATATTTTAACTTTCCATCTTCCTGTTTATTTTTAATGTTTATTATTGTTTCCATAATAATTTGCGCATAAGTCCCCAGATTATAACTGATACAGGTTAACTGGGGGGTTGTCAGTTCCGAAAAATAGGTGTTATCATATCCCGCAACCGAAATGTCTTCCGGAATGCGTAATCCCTTTTCATTAATTGCCTTGAATATACCCATGGCAGCCAGCTCATTGATGGCAATAATGGCAGTAGGGAGTTCCTTTAAGGCAAACAGTTTCTGTACGCCTTCATAACCGCCTTCAATGGAATAATCCGTTTCTATTATATATTCTTTCCGGACCGGAATTTCCTTTTCCTTAAAGAATTCCGCATAGGCTTCTCTTTTTCTCAAAGTAGGTATGACCGTATCACGGCCGCCCACGAAAGCAATCTCTTTGTGCCCGAGTCCGGTTAAATATGCTAACAATTCTTTCATCCCATGGGTCTTTTCCGTCATAACCCGGTAAACATTGGCACCTTCCATTTCGCCGGCTATTACGATTGGAATCTTCTTTGAGACCTTATTGACAAGATTCACATAAACAGAATCCGGATGAACTTCGTCCACGCTTCCGCCAACCTGTATAATCGCATCCACCCGTTTTTCAGACAGGTTATGTAAATGGCCGCTTTCAGAAGAAATCTCATTAATGGTATTACATAAAATCATATTATATCCATATCTGGAAGCGTCCATTTCACACTCTACAAATAAGGTTGAATAGTAAGGATTTCTGATATCCGGGACAATCATACCGATTGTTTTGGACTCCTGTTTGCTTAAACTTCTGGCAAAACTGTTTGGCTCAAAGTCATACTTATTAATAATCTCCTGTACACGTTTTTTCTTTTCTTCACTTACTCTGGCGCTGTTTGTCAACACCCTGGAAACAGTTGCCGGAGAGACACCTGCTTCTTTTGCAATATCATACACGGTTATCGCATCATTACCCATAATAACTCCCTCCGTATACCGGAATTTATACCTTTATACTTATTTTGTCTTATATTTAGCTATATTTAAAGAATATCTAATGTAATCCTGTTTATCGACGGAACCCATTGATCCATTCCCATTTATAATATATGGTGAATTACCCACCACTTAATCTACGATTTGAAGTGGGGGCTTCTGTGAAGTAGCTGTATTTAAGTTTCCACCTGGCTGCTGAGCTAGGCAACCCTTAACTTCACTGGGTTGTCCACACAACCCTTATCCCTCGCTGAGGTTATCAGTCTGGGAATACATGTTTGAATCTCTTTTGTTGCAAGGTATCTTCTTAAGATATTTAGGCTCCCATTGATGTCCGCATTTATTGTTAGCCCTGCCTCGGTAAGGAACTGTCCACGTTTGATTCGCCGGTTCTTATTATAGTACTCTCTGCTGACGGGTTCCATATCAAGGGCGGAGCATCCACTGGTGTATGCTTCGCTGACGGTTATAACTTTCATACCAAGCAGTTTTGCTTTATAGGTAACCATATCCTTCAGCATACGAACCGGTAACTGCACAAACAGCTTGTTGTAATCCATGGACTGCTTGATCTCCTTCAGATCTCCGATTACGATTGTACTGCAGC